>NZ_CP108882.1:0-643333 GCF_036347055.1 Streptomyces sp. NBC_00820
AAGAGCTCGCTGCGCAGGCTCCAAGAGAACTCCCGTGCTGCGCTTGGGAGTTCGGAGCGAAGCCCCGCGCTGCGCGCGGGTGACGAAGTGGGACTCCTCGCGTTGCGAGGAGTTGGCTCTGCGCTGCGCTCCGAGCCGTGTTTCCTTCCGTCAGGACTTTTACCCAATCCGCAGGTTGGGTGGATGGTCTTCCGGCTCTCCGCTTACGCTCCGAGCCGGCGGCTCCTTCGTCGCTACGCTCCTAGAAGGAGCCTTGAGGTCCGTCCGCTGCGCTCCCGGACCCTGCCCGCATGCGCGGGCGGCTGGCTACGGGGACAGGCTCGGGGTGGCCGATTGGTTGTTTCCTTCACCTCAGAACTTTGGGTGAATCCGGGTTTGGGTGCGTGCCCTCTGAGTGGGAGATTGCGGTGGGGCGGGTCTGTGGTGTGCCGGAGCGGGAAGCACGAAGAGGAACTCAACCTCTGTGCAGCGAACCCGCCTGACATCACCTCAGCGGGGGTGTGCCAGGCGGGTAGCGGGTGTCAGTCGTGCTGCCACCAGGTCACTGCGAGGCCGGCCAGAAGGGCCCCGAGGTGGCGTACGGCTCCGGCGAGGAGCGCTAAGGAGACGAGGCGCCGCCACGAGGCGGGAACGGGCGCACCGTGGTCCTGGGGCGGGGTGGCGGAGGGCCGGTTTTTCTTCGGCATCGCGGGGTGTCCTTCGTTCGGGCCGGGTGCAGCGGCGTGGGCTGTGGTGCTGGGACCAGTGAGCCAGAGCCGCAAAGCCGCAGAAAATTGCGCTTCTCGGGGTTGTAATGGTGGGCATGGCACGAGGGGCGCCGAGTCCGGCTGATCTGCAAGTGGTCCGTGAACTTGCCGCGCGGGAGGTGGCGGTGACGGCAAGCCAGCTGGAGAGCTGGCGGCGGGCGGGCTTGTTGCCGCGTCATCGGCGGCGGGGGCTGGGGCGCGGCCGGGGGTCGGTGGTGGACGCGGTCGATCCGCTGGTGGTGGAGAGCGCGGCGGCGCTGGCTCGGCATCTTCGGCAGGGGCGTGACCGGCGGCTGGCCGTGCTGGCGTGGTTCGCCGAGGCCGGGACGCCGCCGGTGCGGCCGGGGGCGGCCCGGGTGCCGGAGCCGCCGGTGGCCGCCGTGCGTGAGGCCCTGGTGTGGGCGCTGCAACGCTCGGCGTCGCAGCGGCTGGTGGAGTTCGCGCGCAGCGCGGCCGGGGCGGGCGAGGAAGGGCAGGACGCGTTGTACGCGGCCGCCGGGCGGCTCATTGGGCCGTATCGCGGGGCGGCGAATCCCACGCTCGTGCGTGCGGCGCTCGAAGCCGGCGGGGACGTGCCGGCCGAGGCCGAGGGGCCGGACTTCAGGAGCATGGTGCACGTGGCCGCCGCGATCGGCCTGGGAGCGCAGGAGGTCGGGGCGGACGCGCTGGCCGAAGCGTTCGCCGCGTTCGGCATGTTCGGGCTGACGGCCGAGGACTGGGCGCAGATGCTGGGTGCCGCGGAGCGTGGCGAGGGGCCGCCGGTGGACTGGGGGCTGCTCCAGCAGAACGCGGACATGGTGGCTCAGGTCCTGCGGGCGAGTGACGAGGAGCTGGTGCGCGCACGAGAGGTGCTGGTCGGTCTGCGTATGTTCTACGGGCTGTACGTGCTGCACGGACTGCTCCTGCCGGACACCCCCGCGCAGGCCGCGCTACGGCAGCGGATCGATGAGTGGGGCATGTTCCCGTTCCTGGACCACGTCATCGCCATCAACCCCTCCCCCAGGCAGTTCGCCGAGTCCCTGGCGGTCTTCCTCGAGCCGTTCTTCGGCAGGCTGTACCAGATCCTGATGGACCAGTTCGCCGAGAACCCGGACATCTTCAGCATCCCCGGCGACGAGACGGGGGCCGTCGGCTTCGGGGAGAGGTGGATGCGCTCCATGGAGGAGCTGACGAACGGCCGACAGGCGGCGAACGGCGGCGCAGAGGTGAAGGGGCGTGGGTGCAGGCCGGATGACGTGATCTTGCCGCAGCCTCGGTGATGGCGGCTGCGCGTGTCGGTGGATGAGTGCAGCAAGACCGGTGGTCCAGGGCGCCGCGCGGGGTTGCCCCTCATCCCTCTTCGCATCTCGCGTACCGACTGCGTACCGGAGCCGTGCCCCGTCCGGAGCGTGTATCTGCGGCTCCCGGGCTGATCGGAGTTTCCTCTACCTGTGGTAGAGGAGCGGGGTAGGGTGGGGATATGGCAGCAGACGAGACGAGCATCAAGGTGAGCACTGCCGCGCGGGACCGGCTCGCCCAGCTGGCGGCCGAGCACGGCACCACCATTCGCAGCCTGGTCGAGGACCTCGCGCAGGGCACTCCGACGCAGGCCGAGTACGCCGAGCGGGCCGAGCTGGCCCGTGCCGAACTCGCCTCCGCCCTCGGCCACGCGCCGAGCCCGGAGGCCGAGGCTAAGGCCCGAGCCCTGCTCGAGCGCCTGGGCGGCGCCGCGCACAGCCCGCAGGCGGCCGCGTAGTGGCGGGGATCGCGGTCGTCCTGGACCACACGACCGCGAGCGCGTTGTTCGACCCGAAGGATCCGTTCAACGAGGCGGTCGCCGCGTTCTACGTCCAGGCCTCCGGGGGGCTCGGTGACCTGTACGCACCGGTGCTGTCCCTGACGGCCGGCGACGCCGAACGGGCCGGCCTGCTCGGCTACATCAAGGGGCTGCGGTTCATCCGCATCGAGGCCTTCGACACCGACGCCGCGGTCACCGCCACCGAACTGCTGCGCTTCGGGCACTCCTGGGCCGCCGTCCACGCCATCCACGCTGCCCGCCCCTCCGCCACCCATCCCGCCGGGCGGTACCTGCTCACCTTGACCCCCAAGGCGTACGCGGGCACCGGCGTTCAAGCCGTCCACCCTGACCAGTAGCCATCCGCCACCCTGGCGGCACAAGACGGTCGCCCCGCCGAGGGCGCGGCTCAGACCCCGCGGTGGGCCCGATGCTGCTCCGCCGGGAGCGGCACCGCTCGTATATAGGCGGTTGGATCTTCTGTTCTGATGTGCCCGGCCGCGAGGCCGAGGTGTCTTCCGGAGGAACTGTGCAGTTCACTGTGTTGCCCGTCCGCGGGCGGCCCGTCTCCCCCATGCCGGGGCAGGCCTTCCTGGTTCGGGACGACTGGGATGACTACAGCTTCAAGACGACCTTCCTGCTGCTCTGTGTGGATCCAGGCGGCGAGATCCGGGAGATCGGCGGGGTCAAGATCGGCCGATTCGGCATGACGGGGCCGGCCTGGACGCCGCTGCCGGAGGACTTCGATACCCTGGACGGGGCCTTCTTCTCGCTCGGGCTGCGGGACACCTACTACGAACGGCTGCGCGAGCTGGGTCCCGATCTGCAGCGCACCGTGCTGCGGGCTCTCAACGACGTCTCCTTCGATCTGGATCTCTTCGCCCGTGCTCGCACCGAGAGGGTGATGGGCACGTCCCTGCTCCGGTCGGTTTCCGTCGACACCGTCGTCGGCCGCTTCCGGGGCAGCGGCATACCCGCAGGGCCGCCGGCGTCCATCACCGAAGTCACCCGGCGGCACCTGTTCGACGCGCTGCGCAGCACGGGGGCGAGCTGGTCGGGCAGCCTGGACGAGGTCACCTTCCTGCGCAGGCTGTACGACCTGGACCGTCTGAAGAGTCATGACCCGCGGTTCACCACGGCCGAGGACGACATCGTCCAGCACTGCTGGAACAACCCCGGGGACTGGGAAGACGACTGGGTCTTCGGCGATGATCGCTTCGGGCTCGCCGCTGGCACCGACGAGGTCCTACTCCACTTCCTCGCGGAGATGATCCACCCCGCGGTGCGGACGGACCCCGTCGAGGTCCGGCGGCTGCTGGCCGTGGTCAACCACCATCTGGCGCCCGACGGCTACGAGCTCGCCGAGGCCAGCACGGTCAGCGGCTACCCGGTGTACGAGGGCCGCCTGATCCCGGCGCGCCCTCGCACCGAGCACCCCGCTCCCTCGGCCGTCGCGCCGTCCGCACCATCCAGCGAGGCCGCCTACGCCGCGGTCCGCCGTGCCGCTCGCGGCGTGCGCAAGGACTACGCCTGCCCGCGTGAGCCGGTCCCGGACGGGGGCCAGGCCGATGTGTTCGAGGCGATCCATAAGCCCACCGGCACGACCGTCGCATTGAAGAAGCTGCACAGCAAGTACCCGGCCGACCGTCAAGTGGCCCGCATGCGACGGGAGATCGAGATCGGCCAGCTGCTGAACGGCCATCCCCACGCCATGCCGATCCTCGACTTCAGCACCGACCACATCTGGTTCGTGATGCCCTGGGCGGACGCGACCGCCGCCGAGCGCCAAGAGGTGCTCCAGGAACCGGCCGAGCTGCGCGCCCTGGTCGACGCCCTGGCATCGGTGCTGGCCGCCGCGCACGAGCACGGCTGGCTGCACCGCGACATCAAACCGTCGAACGTCCTCTACTTCGACGGCCGCTGGACCCTCGCCGACTGGGGCATCGTCCGCCGGCCACGAGGCCAGACCACCAAGGTGGGCCGCACCGGCCACTTCCTCGGCACCGAGGGGTTCGCCGCCCCGGAACTGTTCAGGGCACCCCATGAGGCCACGGCGTCCAGCGACATCTACAGCATCGGTAGAGTCATCGCCTGGGCCCTCACCGGCAAGCTGCCGGAGACCAACCTGTCGCTGCTGCCCCCTCCCGGCCCGTGGCGCACCATCGTGCGCGCCGCCACCCACCAGGATCCGCAGCGTCGCCCCCAGACCGTCAGCGACCTCCTCGACCTGATCGACCGTGAACACGCGGTCATCCCCGAAGACCCCCTCCCGGCCGCCGAGACCCTGCTCGAAGCCGTCGGCAACGGCGACGCGGCCGCCGCAGAGACCTTGCTGACCCTGGTCGGCGACCACCCCGAGGACTACGAACTCCACGTCGGCGTGCTCGCCCAGCTCGACACCCAGCAGGCCGGGCCGGCCCTCGCACGAGAACCCGCCCGAGCTCACAATCTCCTGCGCGCCCTGGCAGAGCACGTCGACGGAGACGACACCCACATCGTGCAGTTCGGCGCAGCCGCGAGGGTCGTGATCTGGCTGCACGGCCTCTGCTCCTACGCCGCCGACCACCGCGACTGGGACCTGCTGGAGGAGGCCGCCCACACCATGTGCACCTGGGACGCCGCCTGGGACCAGTGGAGCGCCCAGGCCAAGATCACCCCCTGGCTGCGGGCTCTGACGAGCGAGGCCGCATCCGTCATCGGCGCCGTCCTGCGTGACCACCCCGACTCCGCCCAGCACTTCAGCCATGTCGCCGACGACCGCACCGCCGACACCCGCATACGCCAGGCACTACGCGCCAGCACGGCTAACTGAAGCGGCCGTCGCGAGCGATGTGCCGGCCGACGGCCATCCAGACCGGCTCTGGCGAGTCCTCGGGCACGGCGCCGGTGAGGCCGTCGAGGTGCTGCACGGCCTCACCGGTGATGTAGCGATCGGGGTCGGGGGACTGCAGGTAGCGGCGCAGCAGGTCGGTGTCGAGGTCCTGGCGCTGGAGGTAGGCGGCGAGGGTGCCGACCAGGAGGTGGTTGTGGGCGAGGGCGTCGGTCAGGGCGTACAGGACCAGGCGCTGCCACTGCTTCATGTTGTCGCCGTGCAGGGTCTGCAGGTGCTGGGCGCGGGCGAGGTAGGCGTTGATGCGGCGGCAGTGGTGGGTCACCAGCGCCAGCAGCTCCGGTGGCACCTCCTCGCCCACCGGACCCGGGGCGGGCTCGACCGTGCAGGGGGCGGGCGCGGGCGGCAGGGCGTCGCGGATCTGCTGCAGACCGGTGTCCTGCTGCGGGCCGTGGGGGATCTCGCTGCGCCGCTGCGGTCGCTTGCGCGGGTGGGTGGAGGTCATGGCCGTGCCGTCCCTTACGGCCGGTCCCACGATCCGGCGCCTGCTGGGTGGCGTGGCCACACGTGCGGGGCGCTGTGAGTGACGCGGCGCGTCTAGGGCCTACCCGTCCGCGTCAGTCGCGGGCTGACGCGACACTCGGCCGGGCACCGTCACAGCGCGACAAGGTAGGGCGGCACCAGCCAGGACAACGACGGTCGTCGGGCCGGGGTCACGGCGCGGCGGCCGGTCTGCCGGATTCTGGTCGCGAAACGGCGTGCGAAAAGCGGGTTGGGTGCGCCGTGCGGTGCGGGCAGGCGCATCGTCTGTGCGGGCCTTCTCATGTCGTCGGGATGAGATGGGCTTCTGGGTGCTCAGAGCTGCGGGTCGAGGCCGAACTGGTTCATCACGTCGGTGAACAGCTCCTGTGCGGTCTCCTGCAGGGCTTCGGCCTCGTCGAGCGGGGTCAGTGGGGCGGTGACGGGCTGGATCCGGCGGGGGTGGCGTGCGTGGTCGGGAACGTCGGTGAAGCCGCCGAAACCGGTGACGACCGGGACCAGGGCCGGCTTCGGCGTCCTGGGAGAGGGCGTGACGGCGGTGAGTGTCACGGTCAGCTGCAGCGCGCTGTCGACCCGCAGCCGACGGGCCAGTTCCCAGGCCGTGGTGGTCAGGTCGCGGCAGCAGGCGCCGATGAAGTCTTGGGACACCGCGACGCCGGCGCCGGGCAGCTCATCGGCGGCCAGGTTTCGTGCGGCGTTCCAGGAGACGTCGGCGGCCAGCAGCACGGTCCCATCGTGGTGCAGTTCGGCGTGGACCTCGCGGGCGCTCTGCAGCAGGAGGGTGCTCAGAACCCAGCGGCGCAGTCCGGGCCGCGGGTTGCCGGTGACGATCTCCAGACTGGTCAGGGGGCCGGGCCTCATCGGATCGCCGCCCCGGCGGCGGGCGGCCTGGGCCACGGCGGTGGTCTCTTCGCGGGTCAGGCGGGGAGCGGTACGCGGCAGCGGGCGTTCGGGGCGGGCCAGGGCGACGAAGTAGGCGGCCGGCTCGGTGTGCTGGGCGGAGACGGTCTCCTGGGCGTGGGCGAGCAGGTGGTGTGCTTCGTCCTCGGCCCGCTGGGCGCGGGTGAAGCGGTCGCGGTAGGCGCGTTCGAGTTGGTGCTCGGCCATCCAGGCGGTGTGATCGCGGTCGCGGTAGGGAGCGACGGCGGCCTGCTGGTCCTTGTCCCGGGTGGCGGTGCCGTAGACGAGGTGGGGGGCCATGGGGCTGGCGGGGACATCGGCCACCAGCACACTGGTGGCGCCGTCGGCCGAGGTGAGGACCGTGAAGGTGAGGTCGGGCAGGTAGGGCTGGACGTGGTTGCGGACCCACTGGGCGTACTGCTCGATGTTCACGTCGCCGGAGTTGATGCCGACCAGTTCGCACGTGGTGTCCCGCACGCCGAAGATGATCAGGCCGCCGCGGGTGTTAGCCATCGCGGCAACGTCCTTGGCCAGTTCGTTCCAGCGGCCCTCGCGCGGGGGCTGAGGAAGCTGTTCCTTCCAGTCCAGGTCGTCGGACTCCGCCAGCCGGTCGGCAGCAGCCTTGGCGACTATGTCGAAGTCCAGGGGGCCGGGCGCAGCCCCGAGGTGCTCATGCAGTCGTGTCCAGGAACGGGCCATGCCCGGCACCCTAGGGCGTGGCACTGACAACGCCTGCCGGTCCGGAGGAAGGTGCATCTCCCCGGCTTGTCGTCGGTTGCGGTCTGCTGCGGACCGGCGGCCCGGGGCGAAGGCGGTGCATCGTCCGCTTCTCTTTCTCTGGAGACCGGCAGGGCGTGGTGTCCGGGCCAGGTGGTCCGCGCTTCTCGAGGGGTGTGGCTGAGGGTGCTACCGCTTCGGGCCGCCAAATTGGATAAAGAGACGGAATTCCGCGCTGACAACGCGCTGAACTGCGGTGATGCGAGATGAAGACCTCGCGCGACGACGGTACGTCCGTGTGGACACAGGTGTCGGAATGCGCCTGATCGGCCTGGCCCGCCGGGCCGGTCAGGTGCCACGATCAGGGCCTCGCCAAGGCCTGCGGGCGCCTCACCCCCAACAGCCTTGCAGCGAGCTTCATCTGTTGCGTCATCAGTTCGAGGAGCACCATGTTCGTCTTCTCCGCCCGCCTGGCCACGGCCGGTGCGGTCGCCGAGTGCGGCATCGCGAACCCGCTCGCCGACCGTCTCCTGGCTGGCGAGGCCGTCGTCATCGTCATCGTCGTCCTGGCAGTCACCGCACTGGCCGTGACCGGCCACGAAGTGCCCGCCGTGCTGGGGGGGCTGGCGGCCGCGGCCGCCAGCCGGCTCGCGCGGGCCCGACCCGGGCTGCGCCTGGACATGCGTCACGCGTTCGGCAGGACGCTCTGAGATGGCCGGCCGACCGCTCAGCCCCATCCCGGCGAGCACGCACCCCGAGCTGCGAGCTCTCATCCAGCGGCTGCGCACCGCCAAGGAGGCCTCGGGCAAGACCTTCGAGGCGCTCGCCAAGGACAGCGGGGTCTCGGAGAGCGTCGTACGCCGCGCCCTCGCAGGTAAGAGGGTGCCCCTGCTGGAGACCGTGGAGGCCATCACGCGCGCCTGCGGCCGCAAGGAGGACGACATGGCACGGGCCTGGCACGCCGCGAAGGCGGAGGAAGTCCTGCCGGGCGCCCGGGCGCTGGGGCCGAAGATGGTCACCTCGCGCGCCGAGCTCGTCGAGTCGATGATCTTCATGCGGATCGCGGGCGGGTATCCGCCGCTGCATCAGCTCGAGAAGTTCGCGGGCAGCGCCCCGGACGGCCGGACGCGGTTGCCCCACTCGACCCTCCACCTGGTCCTCCAGGGACAGATACCTCCCACCGAGACGCTGTTCACCGCCTTCATGGAAGCCCTGTCCATGCCTGCCGCCGACAGACGAAACTGGCTGGACGCCCATCGCCGTCTCTTCGCCGATGCCCCCGCGCGGCGCGCCTTTGGACAGCCGCCCCCCGTCGTACGCGCTGAGCCGCCTGCGCTCACCCCGTGCGAAGCGGCCGAACGCGTACTCCCTCGTCTGGAGCAGGACGAGAGGATCAAACGGAAGACCGGACAGCTGAAGACGCCGGACGACTACGAACTCCTCGGCCTCCGCTACCTCAACTCCCCCGCGCCCGAATTCCAGTGGCCGGACGAAGAGGAGCTCGCCGCCTGGGAGGCCGAGGCAGCGGCCCAGCCGTCCGCCAAGGAGCATCTCGACCTGCGCGAGAAGCTGCGCGCCATGATCGACCGCACTGAACCGGCCTGACTCACAGGGCCGGTCGGTCAGCTCGCGTACCAGCGCCCTCAAGCCGCTCGGGGCGGAAGCCACTGTCGGCGGCTCCCGCCCCCTCCGGGTCCGCTGGTGGTCTCAGCTCTCCGGTTCCCTCGGCACGAGGCGGGAGAAGAACTCCTTCGCGGCCTGCGCGTCGAGTTCCCCGTTCGTGGTCGCGGATCGCCGCATTGCTTCGCCCGTCACCTGGGCGGGGATGCCGAGCTGCTTGTCCGCCTCGCTCATGATCTCGCCGAGGTACCACTGGGCCGAGGTCGGGAAGTGCTGGATGAACCAGCTGAGCATCTTCGCCAGGGGCAGCGACAGGATGAGGTCGAAGTCCGTGAGCTCACGACCCCGGCGTTCGGCGATGCGGAGTGAGGTGGTGAAGTCCTCCAGGATGGCGTGGCGGAGGGTCGGTCCGAGGGCGTCGGTCGGGATGATCTGCCGGAGACTGTCGGCGACTTCGAAGGCCAGTTGGTCGGCTACCTCCCGCACGCTCGGCTCGTTGCGGTGGCGCAGGGCCCAGCGTTTGCGGATGTCGGGCCGCTTCCACAGGAAGCTGAAGAAGGTTTCGCTGAACCGGTCGCGGATCTGGGCCGCTCCCGGGGCGAGATGGTGCCGGTCGCCGGCCGACATGGCGTCCTTTAGCCCCTCGGAGGAGCGGCGCCGGGCTTCGGCCCAGTCTTCGGCGACCGGGCGGGACCACTGGGCGCGGCCGCCGACGGTCGCCTGGGGCAGGGGGACGTCGTTCTCGCCTCGGGAGATGTAGCCCCGCAGGGTGGAGGCCGTGATGCCGCCGAGCGCTGCCATCTCGGGCACGCCGAGCAGCCGGTCCCCGGCAAGTTCGGGACTGGCCAGGTCGACGACGCACCGGTCGAGCGGCAGGGGGTCGTTCTGCTTCTGGTGGTGCTGCGCCCACCGGGTCAGGTCGTCGAGCCAGTCGTTCGGCGCCGCGGTGGCGGGGTCGAAGGTGGCGACCTTGTGCACGTGTGCGCGGTCAGGGTGGGCGTGGCCGTCGAGCATGTCGTTGGCGTGGACGGTGGCCGTGGCGCGGGCCCTGTGGCGGGCGTAGTCCTCGGTGACGGGGTCCCAGATCTGGCCGGGCCGGTACCAGGCTTCGCCGTCCCGCCAGTAGCCGCCGGCCCGGAACAGCAGCGGTGCGCCTGTCCAGTAGGTGTGCAGGCTGGCGGTGTCCTCATCGCGCAGCAGGAGCACGGTGCGCCCGTGGTCGGGGTGGTAGCGCACGGCCCAGCCCAGGTGGTGGGCGATCGGGTCGGTGGTGAAGGCCAGCCATCCTCCCTCGCGGGAGGGGTCGCAACGGCCCCACATGCCTTCGCCCTTGTTGCGGCCGACGGCCTCGATGGCGTCGGGACCGTCGTCGAGCGGCAGATGTGAGTCGTCGACGAACGGCAGACCGGGCACCGGGTGGTCCGTGCGCAGGCCGTTGGCGAGCGGACGAATGTCGTAGACCAACGTGTTCCCCTTCTCGACTTCACTGCTGTAGATGACTACAACGCTATTGATGCCCAGTAGTACACGACTAGAAAGCGGATCGATACAGCCATTTCGAGACAGTTTCCACAGCGGCGAGTTGGCGTGATAGCCACACCAGGGCAGCACTCCGGCCGGCAGCCGCTGCGCCGCACACACCGCCGCCATGAACAGAAAAAGCGGGGATCTGCCCTTCACGCCCGTGTCATCCTGGCCGGTTGGCCATGGGACGAGGGGAAAGGGACGGCATATGGCAACACGTCACGAGCCTTGGCCGGCAACGGTCGTCACGGCGGTGGCAGGTGTGCTCGGCGACACCACTCACGGCTTGACCGGACGGGAGATCGGGCAACTGCTGGCCGTCGTGAAGGTGCCGGACGTCGACGGCGGCAACAAGCGGGACCGGCTGGCCGGAGCGCTGCTGGCGCAGCAGGCACGCCAGGGTGCGTCGAACTGCGTGATCGCGTTCATCAAAGTGGCGATGTCCCCGGTGCGCTACGTTCAGCAGCCGCACACGTTCTCACGCCGGCAGGACGACCTCAACGAGGTCCTCGTCCATGTCGGGCTGCGGGTGAACGACCAGGGGCAGGTTGCCAGAGGGCCGGCGGCTGCCACGTTGAGCGAGGCCGCACGGCACGCCAGTTCCCTGCGGGCCGAGCTGCGCCGCCGCTCCACGCATCCGGAGGTGCTGCGCTACTGCACCCTGGAGATCCTGGCCAAGAACCCCTTTCACGCCAGTCTGGAGGCGGTCAAGTCGGTGGCCGACCGGCTGCGGACCCTCACCGGCCAGGGCATGGACGGGGCGCGCCTGGTCGACGCGGTGCTCATGCCGGGCCAGGGAACGGTCCGGGTAGCCATCAACGCGAACGCCACGGGGCCCGAGCTGGATGAGCAGAAGGGGCTGGCGAACCTGGTCAAGGGCCTGTTCAGCATGTACCGCAACCCGGCCGCGCACGAGCCACGCCTTCACCGCACCGTCACCGACGAGGAGTTGCTGGAACTGCTCACCACGCTGTCGATGGTGCACCGACGGCTCGACAGCGCGCACGTCACCCCCTGATGCCCTGATCAGTGCAACTCGCACCTGTGGGCGATGCCGGCCAGTGGCAGCGGAGGCAGTGCCGCCTCAGGCCCGGTTGTCCTCCTGTGGCGGTGATGCCTGAAAGAAGGCCAGCAGGGGTTCGCTGATGGCACGTGCGCAGCTGGTGCAGTCGGCTGCAGCGTCGAGACGAGGTGCGAGGTCTTGAGTGTCGTAGGGGGTGAGGATGAGCCAGCGCAGGACGACCTGCCGGACGAGCAGCCTGAGCTCGCGCAGTTGGGCCTCCTTCTGGTCAGCGAGCAGGTCTCCGTGTACGTACTTCGATCGCGCGCTGTACGCCTTCTGCACTCTGCTCTCGACGCCCTCGCGCAGAGGGCTGGGGAACAGGGCCGCCGTCCGCGTCCGGATCCTCTCGCTGATGCCCTCGTGCTTGTCGCCGGGGCTGACCATCAGGGCTTCCAGCGCGATGACGTAGTCCAGAAGCCGCTCGTCGGCTTCTTGCTCCCACACACCGTCATCCCTGTAGGTGCGCTGGTAGGCCTGCAGCAGGTGACGGGCAGCTCGCTCCAAGCGGCGGGCGCGCTTCCTCGGAAGACTCCGGCCGCTGGTGATGCCGTCCATGACTGCGTCGATCTTCGCTGTCACCGCGGAGCAGAAGGCCTGCAGCCGCGGGAGAGCGGCTGGAGCGACGTGGAAGCTGCCGCTCTCGCGGACTTCGACTTCTTCCAGGCTGCCGTGGCGGTCCTCGTAGGTCTGGATGGTAGTGGGCACCTGATTTGGGTTCAGGTCGAAGTAGCGGCCGCGCTCGACGCCGAACACCGCGTTGACGTGCAGCAGCTCCTCACTCCACAGGATCAATGGCAGCAACGCCCTCCAGTGCAGGGATTCCGGACGTGGACCGGCGAAGTCGAACCAGCCCGTGTCCCTGCGGTCCGGCGCGCGCTCGGGGTTCGGGGCGTGGACGAAGGGCGCACCGGCCAAGAGATCGAGGTCGAGCCCGCACGGCTGGAGGCCCTGGAGGGCCGGCATGGGGCCCAGCTGCCTCAGTTCGTCGGCGGTGAAGGTCTGCAGGGTGTAGCGGCCCAGCGGGATCCGTGTCCCCACGGGGAGGTCACCGGTGAGAAGTAGCCAGTCCTCCGCTGCCGGAGCGGGGGCCGTGCAGAAGGCGACGAAGCTGTCCGCGACGTCTTCCACCGGCACCGTCGCGCCCTGGGCCACTAGACGGGTCGCATCACCCAGTCTCGATCCTGCCAGGAGCGTGGACCATCGGGGCAGCCAGTCACCGTCGACCTTGCCGTACAGGTCGCGGTGCTCGGATTTCGGCGCGGCGCTCACGACCGCGTTGATCACGGCTTCGAACTCCGGCTGCGTCGACAGTGCTACATCGGTGATGGCCTGGGGTATGGAGGGCAGATCGCGTGCCTGCTCGAGCCAGGTAAGGACGGCCTGACGCAGCTGGGAGGTGGCTTCCATGCGGCACGAAAGTAGCGCACTTCACCGTCCGCGACACCCCACTGCCCGGCGCACAGCTTAGGGCGGTGAGGCGCGAGCGGATCGGGCGGCGGGGCAGGTGGCCCTTGGGACAGCTCACGGGTCGGAGACAGGCCGGTTCTGGATCAGGTGCGCGGCGGAGTACAGGCCCAGCGGGGCGTCGTCGGCAGCCAGGCTGCTGGCCGGTGCGGGTGCAGGCAACTGCCGGTAGGCGTGCTCACCACGGGCCTGCTCAATCGCGTGGAACAGCGGCAGAAGATAGGCGCCCTGGAAGGCCTGCGTGCTCATGCCCAGCAACGGTAGAACGCAAGGGCTGTGCGAGGTAACCGTTTTGACGCCCCCGGTCCAGGCGCGCCGGTGGGACGCGAGCGCCACGCCACAGGGCCGCTGAGGCCGAGGGCGAGGGTGCACTTCGGTGAACGCCCATGCAATCACGAGAACTTGCCTTCACTCAAGTTTGCTTGTAGTCAGTCAAAATTTCGTGCACGCTTCGCGGCATGACTGATGAGACGCCGGAGATGTTCAAAGCTCGCTACGAGGACATCTCCGCCATCCGCTGGCCGCGGCCGGCTGACCCGCAACAAGAGGAACTCGACACGTTGAAGGCCAGGCACCTCGCGTGGAACGCCTGGTATAGGAAGACGGTCAAGGCGGCACAGGAGCACGGCCCGCAACACGACGCGCTCCTGGTCGCTCTCGAAGACCTCGTCGAGATCAAGCGAGACGCCGACGAGAAGATCCGACTGCTCCTGGCCTACGGTCGGATCTTCCACCAGCCCCGCCCGCACACGCTGGAATCCCTCGGCGCGGCCGCCGGCCTCAGCCCCTCCGGCGTCAGCCGCGCCTTCGGCGCCGAGGAAGTCATGGCCGTAGCGGAACTAACCGGCAAGCGCCCGCCCGCCGTCGATGTCCAGCGCCACGACCCCGACGTCATCTCCGGTCACGCCAGCAAGAACTGCTGCACCTGGGGAGGCAGCAAGGCCAAGCCCTGCACCGAGACGCCCAAGTACGCCGTCACCGACAAGTCCGGCGCAAAGTGGGCCTGCTGCGACAAGCACCTGCCCGGCTACCTGCGCTCCCGCGTCTGAGCCGCATAGTCACGACGGCCGCCATGCGCCCCTGTAGCCGGGGTGTTCGTCCTACAGCCCAGCAAACACCCGCGCAGCAGGCACTCGTCACCGTCGACCCGGCACAACAGCCTTGACATCACTCGTCCTGCCGGCGGCGGGATCGGCGCGGCTACCGGCGCCGCCCCCAGCGGCGGACGGCGCCTGCTCAGACCAGGAGGGTCCGCACCGCCCGGCGGGCCCCCAAGCCCGGCGGGCACCCGGGCCGGCTCCGGCGACCGGCCGCAGTACAGGTCGAGACTCTGCACCTCTCGCACAGACCGGGGCATCGGCACGTTCACCGACTGCCGCCGCCGAACGGTGGTGCAGCCACCACGCTGAACACGCCGTGCTCGGCCTGCTGTCGTCACAGGAATCCTGCGCCGGCCGCGGGGATGACGGTCGTATGCCTGCCCGGCTGCCCAGCTGCGCCGGACCGGGCATCGCAGGCTGTCTACCCGGGCCTACCCGTGGCGTCGCTGGAGAGGCAGAGGTTCGTGATCCGGGCTCGCGGCGACATCACCCCGGCCAGCTGACGGGCTTCCTGCTCATCACGCACCACAATGTGCTGGAACTCCAGCTGCGGTGACAGACAGACCAGTTCGGGGCAGGGACGCACGATCCCGTACAGGGCGCGCAGCCGCCCCGTCGTGAAGAGCGGGATGCCGTATGCGAAGCTCTCGGACACCTGCGGCCTCTCGGGGATCTCCACCCGTACCTCTTCGTCGTGCCAGGCCCGCTCGGCGACCGCGGCGAAGAGCTCGGCACGCTGCCGTGGGTTCACGTCCTGCCACCACGCCCGTGCCACCTCCACCGCCCGACCGGCCAGCTCCTCCCGCTTCGCGGCCTCCTGCTCACGCTGCCGCCGCCATGCCTGCTCCAAGCGCCGCTGCTCCTGTGCCTGGGCGCGGCGGGTCTCTTCGTCTTCGGGATCCGGCACAGGCTGACTCTTGCGGCGCCGCTGGAGTTGCTGCCTGCGCTGGAGCTCTTGCTGCTGGCGTGCGGCGCGGCGGTCCGCGGCCTCCCGACGGGCTCTGTCGGCCCGTTCGGCCTGCTCCTGGCGTCTGCGGTCGTGCTCGTTCTGCGCGCGCTCGGACTGGGCGGAGGTCCACCACAGGCGACGCTGCACGTAGCGGCCGAGGCCGGAGCCGCGTTGTACGGACGTGTAGTGCGGCAGGCTGGCGACGGGGGTGACGCTGCCGGACAGCACCCATCTCACGAACCGCCCCAGGTCCTGCGGTTTGAACGCCCATGTCCCGGCGGCGGCGTCGAATCCTCCCAGGCCGTCGACCACCCTCCAACGCTGCCCGTGCTGGTCGGGGGCGCTGACCTGTACGGCCGGGACCACGTCGATCCACGGGGGTGCCTGGGGGCCCGGGGACACCCAGCACACGCCGATGCCCTCGGCTGCATAGCGGGCGGTGCGGGCCAGGATGTCCCGGTCGGTGATCGGTGAGAGCTGCGCCTCCCAGGCGATGCGCCTGCTGCCGTCGGGTGAGGACGCCATCACGTCCGCGCGCCATGCGCCATCACCTCCCGCCACCTCGAGGGCGGCGTGCCATCCGGCGCTGCGGACCGTCGAGGCCAGCTCGAGCTTGAGCATGTGGTGTTCCCACGATTCGCCGCCCAGTTCGCAGGTGCCGTCGCGGCCCGGGTCGTGGCAGAAGAACCGCACCCCTTGCGGGGAGTGCTTGGCATGCACGGCCCACCCGCATCCGGGGCAGGCCAGGGGGACGCGGGGCCGCACCTTGTAGACCTGGGCCCAGCTCATCGCGCACCCGAGATCAGGCAGGGTGGCATCCAGTCGGCCGGCATCTGGGTGCAGCGCGGTGAACGGCACGGGCTCGTGACCCCCGGGAATCTGACGCGCAGCGCGGTGAATTCGTCGCAACAGCAGATAGCACGCGCCGCTGACACACCGCGCTGAACTGCAGATATCCGATGCCCCCGGAGCAGTCGAGGAGGGCACCGGGCTCGATGGCCTGCAAGCACTCGTCTCAGCGGGGTCTCGGGCTTTCCCTGCGGCCCGCACCAGCCGGGGCAGGACCTACACAAGAACGGCCGGCACGGCGTCCTCGGCCGTCCAGTCCCCCTCGAACAGGGCGGCGACCAGGCGTACGTGATGGTCGGGGAGCTGGTCGGCGCGGTGCCGGTGGCGGGCCTTGGCCAGCCAGGCGCCGAGCTTGACGGTGTCGCCGTCGACGCGGACCGTCTCCCGGGCGGCAGGGATGCGGCCCTCGCGGTGCAGGAAAAGCTCCAGCAGCTGGACGGTCTCCTCGAACGTTCGGCGGGTACGGCTGGCGGGAGCCAGCGGGTTCGCCTCGGGAGTGAGGCCGAGCGCGGTCATCAGCTGCTGCTGGCCGTCGGCAAGGGCCGACCAGGTGGTGAGCTGGCGCCCCAGCCAGGAGCCGATCTTCACGCCGCCGATCTGGGTGTCGCGGGTCAGGGCGGCGGGGTCGGCGCCGGTGGCGAGGTGGGCGCGCAGCAGGTGGTATTTGCGGTGCCAGTCCGCTCCGTGCGGCAGACGCCAGTCGGCGGCGAGGGCGGTGAGGGCCTCGGCGCGCGCGGTGTCGAGGTCGTTCCTGGCGGCGAGGTGGCGTTGTTCGGCGAGCCAGGCTCCGACGGGGGTGGTGGCGGGGGCGGCGAGGTGGCCGTGGGCGCGGTGGTAGTCGGCGGCTGCGGCGAGGCGGGAGCGCCAGGCGGCGTCGTGCTTGTCCCAGATCATGCCCAGCGCGTCGAGTTCGGCGATCCAGTCGGCTTCGAGGCGGCCGGCTTTCGCGGCGTCGCGCATGGTGGTGATGAAGGTGCCGAGGGTGTAGCCGGTGGGGTCGGTGTAGTCGGCGGGGATGTCGAGGTGGCCGTACTGGTCGCGGTAGGAGCGGGCGGCGGCGAGGCCGAGGCGGCGGGAGCGGGAGACGGCTGGGTCGCGGGGGTCGAAGGAGACCAGGTCCATCGCCTGGGCGATGCGTTCGGGGTGGACGGTGAAGTCGAAGTGCCAGCGACGGGCGATGACGTCGCTGGTCTCCTTCGGCAGGCGGTTGGCCTTGTCGGGGAGGCGTTCGAGGATGCGGTGGTCGTGGCTGGCCAGCGCGCAGGCGATCGCCCACACCGGCTCGTACGCGGTGCCGAGGATGTTCTCGCTGTCGGCGCCGGGCGGGATGTAGACGGGGACGACCAGGCTGGCGGTCTTGCCGGAGACGTCCAGACGCAGGGCGCGGCCGAGGGCCTGCACGCAGCGGATGACGCTGCGGGTGGGGTCGGCGAAGACGACGGCGTCGACGCTGGGGATGTCGACGCCTTCAGCGATCAGGCGGGAGTTGGCGAGGATCGCGGTGTCGGCGGCGGCGAAGGCGGCGAAGATGTCGGCGCGCTGGGCGGGGGTGTGTTCGCCGTGGGCGAAGAACAGCTGCGGGTCGATGCCGGGGACGAGGCCGGGGTCGGTCTTGGCCAGCAGGCGCAGGGTGTGGGGCAGTTCGCGGGTGAAGCGGCGGGCGTCGGAGACGAGGTTGAAGTAGACCAGGACCTTCTTCAGGCCGTGCTCGGTCATGGCGCGCAGGACGGCCAAGTGCAGGGCGGTGGTGCGCAGCGCACTGTCGTCCTTCTGCTCCCGGGCCGCAGTGCTGCCGGTGGTCGTGGTGCCGGGGGCGGGCATGTTCAGGCGGCGGCGCAGGTCGGTGTCGGTGAGGGTGGGCACCACGATGCGGTAGTCCGCCGCCCGGCCATCCGCCACAGCCCTCGCGAGGGGATATTCAACGACCTTCTTGCCGTACATCTGTTCGTTGTCCATGGAGTTGGCGAACGCGTCCACCTCCTCGCCCTGCGGGCGCCCTCGGCGCGGGCGGGTGAGGTCGGCGGACTCCGCCAGCTCCGGGGCGGCGAAGATGCGGGGCGTGGCGGTCATGTAGAGGCGGCGGTCGGCGTGGATGCGCTGGGCGGCGTTGACGATCGCCCACTTCTTGTCGGCCCGGCCGGCGATCCGGTGCGCCTCGTCCATGATCGCCAGGTCGAACGGCGGAACTGCGTACCCCGTCTTCTGGGTTTCCTCAATCTTGTTCAGGGAGTCGTAGGTGCAGATCAGCGTCAGAGCCGGGATCTGATCCTCTGCCTCCCCCACCACCGACATCAGCCCGCCCAGCGCGTGCGGGTCGGTGGTCGACATGACGCGGGCGGCCACCAGATCCTCACGGCCGGCCACATCCATCGATGACACGATCACCATGTGCTCGCCGTGGCCGTCACCGCGCCAGGCCAGGGCGGTCTGCGCCGCCAGGTCAAGGGTGGGCACCACGAACAGCACTAGCCGCGCGCCGAGTTGGTTCGCGACGCGGATGGACACCAGCGTCTTCCCGGTCCCCGTCGCCGATACGAACAGTCCCCTCGTCCCGGGGCGGCGCAGGTGCCGCACGAGCCGGTTCACCGCGTCCGCCTGGTCGGTAAAGAGCCGGGACCGCTCGGGGCGGCCGGGGCGCGGCAGTTCCACCACAGTCATGACAGCTCTTCCTGATCCTGAAGCGGACGGGACCTTGGACGGGGCCGGGTCGGGACAAGGGCGGCGAGCCCCATGGGCGAGGGCTTTCCCGGACACTACCACCCGTACGCCCATCGCACGTGGAAAGTACGTGGCTGGTACGCGATAGGTACGCTTCATGGATAGGATGGGGACGGAGGTGTCCCATGTCCGAGTTGTTCGATGCCGTGGACGCGCTGGTCGCGTCCCGCTCCCCGCTGCCGCCGCCGGCGGAGCGCAGGCGGCTGCGCCAGGCTCACGCGCTCACCCTGGACGAGGTGGCCGCCGCGCTGCAGGTGCGGCGGGCGACCGTCGGCGCGTGGGAGTCGGGCCGGACCGAGCCGCGGCCGCCGGAGCGGGAGGCGTACGCACGCCTGCTGGAGCAGCTCGCCACGCTCTACCCCGCCTCTGAGAACGCCGGTGCCGAGCAGGAAGACACCGCGGTGCCGCGGACGTTCACCGCCCCGGCGCCCGCAGCCCCCGCCACGGCGCCAACGCCGCCGAGGCCCCTGGTGAACCCGCCGACGGTGTCGGCGAGCGGCGCACCGGATGCCACGGCCGGGGCCGAGACCGCCGGGGAGTCTGCCTCCGCTCCCCCGGCGGCGGTCCGGGCACCGGCCACCGCGCCGCGCCCGCGCGCCGAGCGGGAATCGCAGACCTCGCGCCGTCCGGGGGCGGCGAAGACCGCCCCGGCGAACGCGCCCGCGCCCGGCGGCGTGTACGCGCACGGCCCGCTGCTCGTCCTCGACGCGGACGCCGACCGGAAGGTGACCGGCTACGGCATCGGCGGTCTGATCCTGGACGTGCCCGCCAAGTCCCTGCCCGCGCTGGTGGAGTGGACGCTCACCGAGGCGCAGCTCGGGGCGGAGAGGCTGCATGGTTCGGGGAAGGACGCCGACCCGCTGCTGGTGCTCACCGAGGCGGCGTGCGAGCGCTACGGCCTGCCCGCCGCACTGTCGCACGAGGAGCGGCTTGCCGGACGGCTCCCGGAGGGGCACAAGGCCATCAAGCAGCTTCAGCGCGCCGAGTGGAAGCTGACCAAGCGGGGGCTGGGGCCCTGGGCGCGGATCTACCGCCCCGCCCAGGGGGGCCGCCGAAGGTGCGTACAGCTGTGCATCCCTTCGTGGCGTGCCCTCGATGCCCGCGCGTGGGGCCATGCCGCGCAGCTGGAGCCCGCGGAGCTCGCCCGGCTGCTGGGCGCGTACGCGCAGCGGGTGATGACCCCGGTCGGCTCCACCGCTGTGACGGGGCTGCAGCTGATGACCGCGCTCAACCCGCCGACCCGTGCGAGCGAGCCGGACGCCGACGGCCGCCGCCACTCCGAACACCGGCCCGGCTCGCTGGGCACCGAGCCGGTCGACCCGGCGCCGTGCGAGGCGACCGACGGGCACCCCGTCCTGGCCGACCTGCCCCGCTTCCACGTGCGCGGCCCTGGCGAGCGGCTGTTCGAGGAGGCCTACGACTGGGCGCGGGACCTGACCGATGCCGAGTGCATGCAGCGCTACCTGGTCGGCATCGACGTGAACCTGGCCTTCGGCGCTGCCGCGAACGGCGCCGTCATCGGCCTCGCTTCCCCGCCCGTGCACGTCACCAACCCCGCCTTCGACGCGGCGGTGCCGGGCTCCTGGCTGGTCGACCTGTCCCACGTCGACCTCAGTCACGTGAAGGTCGGAAAGCAGTGGCATGAGCTCGACGGCGACCTGCTGCCCAGCCCGTTCACGCCGACTGGCGAACGCCCCGAGGGCCCGGCCTGGTACACCACCCCCACGGTCGCCTACGCCGTCGAACTCGGCTACGACGTCGCCCCGCTCGAGGCGTGGGTGCGCCAGGAGAGTGGCCGGTTCCTGGACGGCTGGTACAAGCGCCTGCGCAACGCCTATGTCGACACCATGGCGGACCTCGGCGTGGGCGAGAAGCTGCCCCCGGCCGAGTTCCTGAGGGCTATGGACGGCTACAAGAGCCGTGATCCGGAGCTGGGAATCGTCGTGGACGCGGTCAAGATGACCGTCAAGGGCGGCATCGGCAAGCTGCAGGAGAAGGCGCGCGGCGGCGGCTGGAAGCCGGGACAGGCCTGGCCCGCTCTCGCCCGCCCGACGTGGCGTCCGGACATCCGCGCCACCGTCATCTCCCGGGCCCGCATCAACATGCACCGCAAGATACTCAACCTGGCCGCGGCCACCGGCCGTTACCCGGTCGCGGTCCTCTCGGACTGCGCCGTGTACGCCGCCGACGGCCCCAGCCCGCTGGACGTCCTGCCCTATGGCGCCGACGGCAAGACCGTGCCGGGCTCGTTCCGGCTGGGGGTCTCGCCCGGAATGGTCAAGCACGAGGGCACCCAGAGCGTGCTGTGGGGGGCGGACGTGCTCGAGCAGCTCGGCGCCGACGGCCATGTCGCCAACCTCGCCCGCTACATCAAGACCGGCGAGGTCACCGCCAAGGACACTGGAGAATAGGGAGCGTTACAGGCGATGGTCACGGTCGGGGAAGAACTCGACAGGGCGGTGCAGGGCGCGTTCACGCAGCCCATCCCCAAGTCCGCCGGGGCGCAGATGCGTTACCTCCTCAAGAAGCACGGCGGCCGGACGATGCCGGTGGCCGAGCTGCTCGGCATCAGCCAGCGCACGGTGGAGCGGTATGTGAAGAACCAGATCAAAAGGCCCCGGCCGGAGCTCGCCGACCGGCTGGAGCGTGAGGTCCGCGTGCGCTGGCAGCCGCAGATCAGGGCGAAGGCGAAGGAGGCCGCGGCCACCACGAGCGGCATCATGATCGATGTCCAGGCCCGGTTCGGCTACACCGCCGCCGTCGGCAGCACCGACCAGGCCCGCGTGCGTCACCTCACCCTGGCCCTGCCGCCCCGGCACGCCGCCCGCCTCCTTCAAGCCCAGGAAGCAGGCGTCGACGAGGACGACCTCCGCGAACTCGCTGCCGAGGCGTTGGGTGAGGTGTACTTCCGCGACGGCGGCCGCCGTGCCCACGGCCTCGAAGTGGAACTCAAGGACATCGTCGACCTGCAGTTTGAGCTGTAGGCGGTCAGGCAGTAGGTCTCCAGTGCTCAGGTGCGGCGGTGCGGGGGAACCCATCGGGGCATGCCTGGGGCGGCAGGCAGGAGTTCATTGTCGAGGGGGTCCAGCGCGCGCCCGACGAGTCCTTCAGATTGGCGTACGAGGGTCAATCGAGTTGTGGGGTGGAGTGGGATGACAGTGATCTGGGTCCATTGCCGGGCACCGTGCCGGGCGGCAACGTGTTCACGGATGCGCCCGGCGAGAGTTCGCCCGGCGATGCTGCCCACATAGCGAACGATCCTGCGGGGATCACAGATCACGTACACGGCCGTGGTGATGGTCGCCCACGCGGCAGCGGTGACCACGTCAGCGGTGCGCTCGAAGACGAGTTCGCGGCTGATGGGGCTGCCGGTCGGTGGGCTTGGCACAAGGTCGACTGCGTGGGCGAACAATGCCGGGGTGAGGCGGGTTCCGGCAGGTGCCGAGGGAGCGGGTGCCATGTTCTCAGCCCTCCAGCGGCTCGGTGTGCTCATCGAGGTCCTCGGTGAGTCGCTCGCTGAGAGCGTCGTGGAGTTGCTTCCAGCCGCCCGCCTGTCGGCTGATCTCCTCCAGTTTGGGCAGGCATTCGTGTGGGTCGGACCAGCCATGGCGCCGCACCCAGGGCCGGTCGTCGTTGTCGGCGGTGCTGGCCATCTGCTCGACGAGGCTCTGGACCTGCAGGACCTGAGTGTTGAGCTTGACGCCCAGCCGCGCCAGGCGTGCCTTGGCGGTGGTGTCCGGGACCGACACCCCCTCGCCGCCCACCGGCAGGGTGAGCCGGCGCAGCGCGGAGGCGTTGAGCACCGGTGCGTTGGGGACGGGGCGGTCGGTGGGGTCGTCGAGTGTTTCCGTATCGAGGTGGCGTACCTGCCGTCCGGCCCGCCCGTCGTAGATTGCCTGGGCGAGCTGCTTCAACCCGTGTTCGGTGGTGGCGAGTTCGATCACGATCAGGTTGGGTTCGCGGTAGTCACCCTTGGACGTCTTGCTCTCGTCCGGGGTGGTATTGGTGCTTTCACCGGTCTCTTCGTCCTGGTCGTCATCGTGGCTTCGCGTGCCGAAGGCGGTGCGGTTGAGGATGGGAGCGGATCCGGAAGTCACGAGCCAGAAGGAACCCATGATCGCCAGTTGAGCGGAGGCGTCGCCGACGAGAGGCTTTTCCCCGATGTCGCGGGCGGCCTGGTAGTCGGGAAGCTCCTGAGTGAGGGCCTGGTGGAGGAGCTCGGAGACTTCCCGGCGGTCCAGTGTGCGGCCGCGCAGCTGCGGCCAGCGCAGGGCGCGGTCGAAAGCCGAGCGGCGGGCGGGTTTGTTGGCGGCAGCAGGGACGTGGCGCAGGGCAACTTCGGCGGCCAGTCCTTGCCGCACGAACTTGGAGTTCCCGACGTGGCCGCGGGTCGCGAGCGCTTTGGCGATCACGCGGTCGGCGCTCGTCCCCTGCTTGGGCAGGAACGCGGCCGTCGCCAATACGGCGATCTCGTCCAGGTGTAGCAGTCCCTGTGCGGCGGCGGTGGCCGGGTCGTTGAGGGCGGATCGCACCTGGGCCGGGTTCAACGGCGGGGCCTGGGGCAGTGCGCCACGCTGTTCTTGCTCGGCCAGTACGGCCTCGGCGCGTACCTGGGCTGTGGTGGTGGCGGAGAACGGTGTGGCGGGCTCGAGGTGGGCCTGGGACACCACCCGGCGGCGTACTTCGTCCAGGGGGGCGGTGGTGTCCCCGGCGAGGACGATAGTGGTGCGGGGCATGGTCGCCACGGTCAGGTTGCGGCGCTCGGCGTCGGACAGCGGTGCCCCGGAGCGGACCTTGCCGCAGATCGCCAGGAGTTTGTTGCGGTGTGTCTTCCAGGGGTGCTTCTTGAACGACTCCTCGTCCCGCGGCACGACCTGGGCTCGGTCGAGGACGTGCTTGAGGGTGATGGTGGCGGCCTTCTGTGCGGCGTGCACGCGCCCGTAGCAGTCTGCGGTCTCGAACGCTCCGAAGGTCGGCGCCCCGGGCAGGTCGACAACCAGGGGGAAGAGGATCCCGCCGGTGCGTACGCCTCGCTCGGCGATGTCGTCGAGGTAGGGGTTGACCTTCTCGACGTGGTCGTCCATGGCGCTCATCTGGGTGAGCATCTCGTCCAGTGCCTCAGCGGCATCGGCATAGCGGGTGGCGTCGAAGCGCAGCGCCGTCTGGTCGGACACCACGGTGTAGGGAGGGAGCAGGAACTCACCGGCAAACCGTAGTTCGCTGCCGCGCAGGTTCTCCAGCGCCTTGAGAACGGGGGCGTTGAGGGTGTTGAGGATGAGGACTCGGGCGACAACGTTCCCGATGAGTTCGGTGTCGGGGTTGCGGAGTTGGCGCAGGCCTTCCTGCGGGTCGGCGAGCACCCAGGGCAGCGCGCGCGCCACCACCTCGGGCAGGCCCTGGGCTCGGGCGGTCTCCGCAATGGAGCGGTACTGCTTCAGACTCAGAGGCTTGATGCGGTCCGCGAGCAGCTTCAAATGGCTGTCAGGGACCTGGGATTCGGAGTCCTCTCCAGCACTGGGCGCAGGGTGCGTGTCCGGTGTGCCCACGGTGGCGTTCTGGTTCGGCAGAGAGAACAGCGTCTCGGAGTCGCTCGAGACAGCGGGGAAGGTCATGAGGATGCCCATCACCGGGTTCACGCGGTACGTGAACAAGCCGTGCGATCAACGTGCAGGCCCGGTGGCCAGCGTTTCCATCCGCGGGGAGGAGCGGGTTGCCCGTCTCGACGGTTGGAGCGCGCCGACGATCCTTCGGTGTTAAGTCGATTCAGCTGATCACACCACCATGTGGGGATGTAATCACTGCCGAACCGGGTCAGCCCGTACGGGAGTTCAGGAGTCCTCGCACGCGGCACCGCGCTCTCATCAGCGGACTATCGCCTGATGGCGGACTCTACCCCTGCGGGGTCGCGCCGGGGAGAACATCACTCCAATGAGTGGGTGGACGCGGCGTGGCGGTGGCGGGCGGATCCGGAAACCTCAGGCGGAGAAGCCGATGTTGGAGACGTATTCGTACTGGCCCCACTGAGAGCCGAGCTCGGGCAGGACGTCGGTGGTCCAGGCCTCCTCGAGGGCGCGGGGGTCGTTGTTGGCCCAGGCGGTGACGATGGCGTCCCAGCGGCGCACGTTCAGCTTCCGGTAGGGGACGACGCGCTGGTGCGGCCGGGCAACCCGGGACTGGTTGAGGGGGTGGATCTCCACGCGGGTGCCGCCGCCGGCGTTGAGGCGCACCAGGAGGTGGCGGGCCACATGGTGGCGGCGCACCCTGCGGTAGACAGCCTCGATGCGGTCCAGGTTGGCCTTCGTGGGGCGCTGCGTGCCGGCCAGCCATGCGTTCAGGGTGCGGTCGGTGACGGTCAGTCCGAGCTGGTGGGCGGTGTGGAGGGTGCGGGTGGACCTGGTCAGGTAGTTCAGGCGGGCGAGCAGGCCGCGCTTGGCGGTGACGGGGGTGGCGATGAAGTCGATGAGGTAGTCCAGGCGGCGGGCCACGGCGTCGCTGCCCTTGATTCCTTGGGCTCCATACTTGCCGAACTCGAGGTTTTTCTGGGGCACTTGGCCTTCCGCCCCCTCCCTGTGATGACCGTGACGTCGGTCAGCCTACGGCGCGCGCCTCCGCGGCGGCGGTGCGGACGCGGCTGTGTGCAGCCACTCCTCGTAGCTGATGTATTCGAAGCGGGATGAGCTGATGCCGTCGTACCACTGGACTTCGGGCGCGCCGGCCCGCTTCTTGCGCCTGGTGCGGGGGCGCGGCCAGGGCGGGGCGGGCTGTGGCGGGCGCAGGCGGCAGTGCTCGGCAAAGTCGGTCAGGTACGGCAGGGCCCGCGGCGTGCCGGTGGTGAAGAGACGGTCGTCGCCGCGTGGGGACAGGTGGACCAGGTTCGCCGCGGCCAGCAGGAAGGGCCTTGCCCAGGTGGGGACGGTGTAGATGCCGCAGTCGGCGGTGAAGCCCGGGCGGCGGGTGCGGCGGGGGTCGTGGAGGGTGAGGGTGGCGGCGTCGGAGTCGAGGTGGCCGGTACGGATGGTGTGGAGCTGGGCGATGGGGGCGCCGGTGAAGACGGCGGTGGCCAGGGCCCCGGCGAGCTGGGGATAGGCGGTGCGGGTGGCCAGGCGGTGGGCGATCTGGTCGATGCTGTAGGCGCGTTCGGGTACGTAGGGGTGGGGGGCCGGGGGCGGGGTGCATGAGCAGCGGGGGAAGGTGTGGTGGGAGGCGAGGTAGGCCAGGGCGGGCACGGTGATCCAGCGGCCCTCGGCCGCGCGGCTCGGTGGTGCAGGGGCGGTGGGGGCCGGGGCCAGCAGATCGCCCAGGCCGTGGTCGGTGGAGACCGTGTGGTGCTTGAGGGGGCGCAGCGCGGTGCGCATGACGGCGGGCGGGCGCCGGGTGTGGCAGACGGCGACCAGGTGCATGCCGGTGCGCATGCGCAGGGTGAGCAGGTGGGACCAGCTTGCCTCGTCCAGGAGGTGGGCGCGCAGCACGGTGAGCCGGACGTCGGGCAGGGAGAGAATCCAGTCTGCGGCGAGGATCCAGGCGGGCGGGCCTATGGAGCCCCCGGTGCCGGGCAGTTCGGTCGGTTTGCCGAGGGCGGCGAGGATGTCGAGGGCGAGCGTGGTGTCGGACGCGGCGGGCGTGGGGTGGACGGTGATACGGCCGGCGGACGGGGCGTGCGCGGCCAGCGCGGCGCGCAGGATGGCCGCGTTGTCGGCGAGGTCCAAGAGCACGGTGACCGGCGGCGCGGCCGGATAGATGACCTTTCTGCTCATGCGGAGCTCCGGGCGCGGGCGCATCGGGTGGACAGGGCGAGGGCGAAGCGCAGATCCGGGTGGAGGACGGGGATGGGCGCCGTGGAGCGGGCATCCAGCAGACGGCGCTCGGTGAGCTCGGCCAGGGCCGACGCGCTCAGCGGGGCACAGCCTGGGGTGGTGGTCAGATGTCCGCTGATGGCTGCGGCCAGGAGGGCTGCTTGTCCCAAGGTGAGGTCGTCCGGCGCGGTGTCGTCGGCGTGGGCGAGCAGCGTGGCACGCTCGCTCGGGCTCAACGTGTGGGGGTTTGGGGGCGGTCCGGGCAGCCGGGGCGGCAGTGTACGGTGCGGCGGCGGACGGTGCCCGGACGGGGGTGAGCCGTCGGTGAGCTGGTGGCAGTGGGCGCGGTGGTGCCAGTCGGGCCCGTAGTGCGGGTGGGTGAGCGCGGGCATGGGCAGTGCCGCGTCCTGGGCGAGAGCCTCGAGGAGGTGGCCGAAGGAGAGCTCGAACAACGGAAAGTGGTCGCGGGCACCGCCCATGCGGCGAAAAGCGCTGGCAGCGGCGAAGACCGGGCGGGCGCGGGGCGGGATCGTGTAGCAGACGCCGGGCGGCTCACTAGGCGAGCCGTGCCCAGGGTGCCACACGTCGGGGACGGTCAGGTGTGTGCAGCGCGCATCGAGACCCGAGAGCGGGGTGGCGCGCAAGGCGTCAGGATGGGTGCCGGTGAACAACAGGGCTAGGATCGCCGCGAGTTGGACCGGATGGGCGATGCCCCGGCTGACCTGGTGCAGGACGTAGGGGGTGACGGGGCAGGTGGTCAGCCCCGGCCCTGACGCACGGTCCAGGTCCCCGGGCACGTGGAGGAGCAGACCGCGGGTGAGGAAGCCGACCTGGGCTCCGCGTAGCCGGGCCAGGGTGTGCGCCCGGCTGGGGCTGGTGGCGGTGAGGCGGGCGAGGAAGAACTCCAGATCCTGCTGCGTCATGGGCTGGGGGCTGCGGGCGCAGTGGGTACGGGCCGCGTACAGGCCGGCGAGGTACTGCGCGTCGACGCAGGCGAAGCCGTCCGCCTCCAAGCGGCGGTGGGCCTCGGCGCGGAAACGAGTGAAAGAGCATTCCGACAACTCGGTCAGCGCGGGCAGCTGGGCGAAGCGGTCCGGCGGCGGAGCAGCAGGGCGCGGGACAGGTGCAGGAAGCAGCGGCAGGGCAGGGCGGGTGAGCATCGGTGCGAGGGACGGCGGGTCGGGGGCCAGGCCGTTGCTCTTCAGGAGGGCGTGCAGTCGCTGGGCAGCATGTTCGGTGGCGCAGTGGGCCAACAGGAACAGGGAGATTCCGGTCCCCTCCCGCAGGCGGGCGAGACGCCGGACACGGGGCGGAGTGAGCAGGTGCGCACGCAGGACCGTCAGTTGGCGGATCTCGAGGATGTCCATCCAGCAGGTGACGGCCCGCCATGCGGGCTCGGTGGCCAACTTGGGTGAGGCCGTGGCCCGGTGACCGGTCACATCCAGGGCGCGCAGGATGTCCCGGGCCATCCGGGCCGAGCTGCCGGGAACGGTGTCCACCGCGATGTGGCCGGTAGCCGGGTGCGAGGCAGCCAGGACGGAGCGCGGCCAGGTGGCGTTGTCGTCGCAGTCGCAGACCAGCGTCACCAGACCGACCCGTTCAGCAGTGCAGGTACTCATCACAGGTCCTCGTGCGGCTGCAGGGTGGCATCCAGGACGTCTTCCAGCAGCGGGTGGGGGGCGAGTTCCCGGTGCGCGGAGGCGTGCTGCAGCAGGCGCAGGGCGTGGTGGGTGGCCTGCGCCCAGCGGCGGAAATTTCCGTGGCACCAGCGGGCATCCAGCCGCGAAAGGGCGTCGCGGTCGGCTTCGCGCCACAGCGGGTGGAACCGAGGGATCACTTCGGCGACGTCGGCGGGGGTGAGCAGGGGGACCTGCAGCGACACGCCGGTACGCGAGGCGAGCATCTTCTGGCGGCGCAGCACCGCCTGGCCGCGCTCGCCGACCACCAGGACGATCGCCAGGCGGGCATGGGGATCGTCGAAGAGGTAGCGCAGGTACTCGAAGCAGGTTCCGTCCAGGCGCTGGGATTCGTCCACCACGAGCAGATGGTCGCGGGCGGCCAGTACCTCGCGCAGCGCCGCGTCGAAGGCCCCCGGATCCTTCAAACGTGCCTCGAGGTTCAGGGCGTCGGCGAGGTCCGAGCGCAGGGACAGCGGAGTGGGAGCGGGACGGGGCACCAGGCGGACCAGGCGCGCGCGGCGGGCGGGCCGGGGCCGTGCGGCGAGCACGGTGTCGAGGGCGAAGGTCTTGCCGACGCCGGCGTTCCCGGACAGGCACATGATCGCCCGCTGACTCACGATCTGCTCCAGGCCGCGTGCCAGGTCCGCGAACCACGGCAGCGGTACGGTTTCGGCACCCTTGAGCAACAGGTAGTGCCGGGGTACGGCGGGAGCTGGGCGGCGAGGCGGAGTGCGAGCCAGGGCACGCCGGCGACGACCGGACGATGAGGCCCGGGCGGCCGGAGTGCGGGCGGCGGGGCTCATCAGTCCTTACCTACAGAGCCGCTGCTGCCCAGGTGGCTGAAGGTCCACCGCACGACGTCGCGGTCCACCTTGTCGCGGCCCAGGCGTTTCAGGCCGCGCAGCACCTGGGCGGTCAGCCAGGCCCAGTTGCGGAAGTTGCCGTGCGCGGCGTGTTCGTCGGCGAACAGGATGTCCTCGCTCGACGCGTTCTTCCACACCGGGTGGAACAGCGGGATCGTCTCGAGTACCTCCCCGCGGGTCAGCGGTTTGAAGCCCTGCCAGATGAAGACGCGGGAGGAGAGCATCGGCTCCCTGCGCAGCACCGAGTAGCAGCCGGGACCGCCGACGAAGATGAGCGCGAGCTCGGTGGCATAGTCGTCCCAAAGGTAGCGGAAGTACTCGAACGCCTCGGAGTTGAGCCACTGCGCCTCGTCCACCACCAGCGTGCGCGGCTTCGTGGCCAGCGCGTCCTTGAGGAGCCGGTCGAACTCGGAAGGATGCGCCGGTGCATCCCCTTGCAGGCCGAGCGCGGTGAAGATCTCGTAGCGAACTGCCCGGGCCGTGGTGCGGTCGCGGAACGTGATCTGCCGCACCTCCTCACCCGGTTCCAGCTGGCGCAGGCCGCGGTTGACCGCGAGGGTCTTGCCGCAGCCCGCCGCCCCGTAGACGCACATCATGGCCCGCGCTGCGACTGTGTCCGCGATGTTCTCCCGCGCGGTCAGCAGCGGCTTGGTGGCCACCACCTGCGCGCCTGGCAGGCTCCGGTGCAGGTAGTGGTCCCCCTCGCCCGGAGGCAACTGGCCCGTCACCGGTCCGTCTCCTCGTCCGACGGACGCGCCTGGTCGGCCGGTGTGGTGGGCCGGCACTGCGCGCGCAGCGAGGCCGGGGTGGCCCAGTCCTCGGGCGGCGCCGCAGGCGGGATGAGATCGGGCAGCGCGAGCTCGGCCGCGTCGTTCAGGTGCGCTCGGGCGAGTTGGCGCTCGGCCTCGGCCGCACTCAACGTGCCCAGTTGCTTGGGCACTTCGGCCTCGGTAACGGCCGCATACCGGTTGTTGGTGTGCTCCGAAGCAGCCGCCAGGGCCCTGGCCAGGCGCCGCTTCTCGGCGTCCTTGCTCCGCCGGTGCGCCCTGCGCTGGGCGGGTGTGGCCTCATCCGAAGGGTGCGCCGGCCCCAGATACCGGTTACTGGAGGCGTCGAACACCTCGATCTCGTGGTCGTGGTGCGGGATGAAGCGGATGCGGACCTTCGTGCCCACCTCCGCGCCGCCGTGCATCCATTCCCCTACGTAGTACCGGCCCGCCCAGCGCACCCCGCTCGCGGTCAGGGTGCGCAGGCGGCCGTCGTCGGCGAGCGTGTAGCGGCGCAGCAGTTCGCGGTCCACGTCCTCGATTGGGGTGGGGTCCGCCCGCCACGCCTCAAGCGGCGTGCGCCCCTGAAGGGCCTGGGAGGTGTGCTCGGTGTTCCACCAGGTGACCCACTCCAGCAGCAGCCGAACGAACTCGGCGAACGGCAGCGGCTGGGCTTCATCGATGTGCTGGCTGCGGGCCCCGGGGCGCAGCCGCGTGGAAGGGGCGTGGGTGTAGCGGGGCAGGGAAGCAAAACGCATCCGCTCGGCACACCGGTTCAGGTTCTCGATCGTCCCTTTCAAGTCCGGCCGGTAGGGCGGCAGCGGCTGCACCGGCACCGCGAAGTGCCCCAGCGCCTCGGTGACCGTGCGCGAGAGGAAGTCGGCGCCGCGGTCGATCCGCACCAGCGAGGGCAGGCCGCCGATCGGCCCGTACGGACCCGCCGGATCGTCATCGCGGGACAGTGCGATCCGCAGCGCCGCGAGGATCGCGTCGCGCGAGGGCTGGTGCGGGGTGATGGCCGCGCCTGGGATCGCGCCCGTGGCGCAGTCGATGAACCACGTCACCCACGGGAACACCAACTCGCCATCCAGCAAAACCTCGACCGGCACATGCTTGTGATCCGCCTCCCAGCAGGCATTACGCCACTGGCGCGGACGCCGCAGATGCACATCATGACGCCGCCGGGCACGCTCCCCGCCCGAAAGGGCCGCGCGCTGCCCCGGATTGAGGTCCAGGCGGATCGCCCGGTGCAACGTCGCCAGCGACGGCACCGCCGGCACATCCTTGCCCTCCACGCGCGCCCGCTCAGCCTCGGCCACCAGATCCCGGTACACCTCGGCCGCGTTCCCACAGCACGCCGCGAGCCGCGCATGCAACTCGTCCGTGATCCGGAAACGCTCCCGCTGAACAGGCCCTGTACGCCCCTGACGACCGGCCTCGACCCACCGCCACACCGTCCGCAGCGACACCCCCACCGCGGAGGCGACCAGTTCCGCATGCTCCGTCGTCAGCTCCCCGCGCCTGTCCAACGCCAGCAGGCGCGACACCGCCTGCTCACGCCCGAGCAGCCGCTCCCCCACCACGAAGGCCGGCTCCCCCACCGCACCGGTGACCTCGAGCCCGCCCATATCGGCCATAGAGCACCCCCTGGCACCGACACCGCACACGCGGCGCACACCAGGCCCGTTCCCCGCCAACCACCGTACACAGTCCGGCAGTTCACCCAATCCGGGACAACTATTCGACTCCGGTAAACGTGAGGCACACCGAGCAGTACACTCCCCCACCGCTCAGGAATCTGCACCACACCGACCAGCGGAAACCCAATCCCGCGTCACCAGCAACGCGTCACCCCGATGACACCAACTCCACATCACCCCAGGCCAGACGCGCACAGCCATCCCATGACACCCACCGCAGACCAATGACATTCTCATTCAGATTCGCAAGTATCTTCCGCATGAGCTTGCCCGGCGCGGAGGGATCGTGAGAGCCGCCGGACTCGATCGGCGCCAGGTGGCCGCGCAGGTACGCCGGGCTCAGGAACGCGCCGGGCGCGCACGGGTGGGTCCTGCGGAACCGCATCACTTGAGTGAGCTGTTCATCGCGGAGCTGCGTGCGTTCAGTGGGAGCGGATCGCCGCTGTCATGGACAGGGAGCAGGTGGCTATGTACGCGCGTTCGCTCGACTCGCGTGCTGTCCGCTGTGAAGAGCAGTGGTTGCAGCGGCTGATGGCGGACGTGGCCGAGGTCGAGCGGTCGGGTGTCGCGGCTGTGAAGGTCTCGCGGCATCCCGTCTGCTGGATCGGTGCCCGGACTGTTGCCGGCCGCTCCCGCCCGGGCGTGCCGGGTCCCGTCGTTCATCTGATGGTTGCGCCGGCCGAAGAGGCGGCCGGGCGGGCCTGGGCCGTGCACGGTAAGAACGGCGGCCTCTACCGGCGCACCGGGTGCCGTATCGCCTCCGTCGAGCAAGTCTTTCCCGAGTTTGGAGAGCTCTTTTGATTCAGCTCCGAGAACACCAGGTACGGCAGAAGTCGGCTTTTCAGAATTGGGTGGGATTTCCTGCAAGATCTTCGGTGCCGGCGCAGGGGGCGCGGGGAACGATTGTGTCGGCGACCGGGTCGGGGAAGACGATCATGGCGGCTGCGTGCGCGTTGGAGTGCTTCCCTGCCGGCCGGGTCCTCGTGACCGTGCCGACCCTGGATCTGCTCGTGCAGACCGCGGAGGCGTGGCGGGCGGTGGGTCACCGCGCTGCGATGGTGGCGGTGTGCTCGCTGGAGAGCGACCCGGTGCTGGACGGGCTGGGTGTGCGGACGACGACGAACCCGATTCAGCTCGCGTTGTGGGCGGGGTCGGGGCCGGTGGTCGTGTTCGCCACGTACGCCTCCCTGGTGGACCGTGATGACTTCGACGCCCCGGAGGGCCAGGGGCGTGTGCGGGGGCCGCTGGAAGCCGCTCTGGCGGGCGGGGAGCGGCTGTACGGGCAGCGGATGGCCCCGTTCGATCTCGCGGTCGTCGATGAGGCTCATGGCACTACCGGTGATCTTGGTCGGCCGTGGGCGGCGATCCACGACAACCAGCGGATCCCCGCGGACTTCCGGCTCTACCTCACCGCTACCCCGCGGATCCTGGCCTCGCCCCGGCCGCAGCGGGGGAAGGACGGGCGTGAGCTGGAGCTCTGTTCGATGGGCCAGGACTCCCCTACGTTCGGGCCGTGGCTGACCGAGTTCGCTCTCGCCGAGGCGGTCGAGCGGGGGGTCCTCGCCGGGTTCGAGATCGACGTCCTGGAGATCGAGGACCCCGACTGCTTTGTCGGCCTGTCCGACGAGGCGCGGCGTGGCCGGCGGCTCGCGCTGCTGCAGGCCGCGCTGCTGGAGCACGCCAGTGCCCGCAACATCAAGACGATGATGACCTTCCACAGCCGGGTCGAGGAAGCCGAGGCCTTCGCCGTCAACCTGCCCCGGACCGCTGCGGACCTGTATGCGGACGAGGTCACCGCCTACGCCCTCGGCGAGGCCGCCGACCGGCCGCGGTCCCCTCTCGGCGCCGTGCCGGGGGATGTCGAGGAGGCCGGGCGGCACGTTCCCGCGGACCGGGTGTGGTCGGCATGGCTGTGCGGGGACCACCTCGTCACCGAACGCCGCGAGGTCCTGCGCCAGTTCGCGAACGGGATCGACGCCGCGGGGCGGCGGGTGCACCGGGCGTTCCTCGCCAGCTGCCGCGTCCTCGGCGAAGGCGTCGACATCCGGGGCGAGCGGGGTGTGGAGGCCGTCTGCTTCGCCGACACCCGTAGCTCCCAGGTCGAGATCGTGCAGAACATCGGCCGGGCGCTGCGGCCCAACCTCGACGGCACCACGAAGACCGCGCGGATCATCGTGCCCGTCTTCCTCCAGCCCGGCGAAGACCCCACCGACATGATCGCCAGCGCCTCCTACGCCCCCCTCGTCGCCGTCCTTCAAGGCCTGCGCTCCCACTCCGAACACCTCACCGAACAACTCGCCAACCGCGCCCTCACCCGAGGAACGCGCAAAGTCCATGTTCGGCGGGACGATGACGGACGCATCATTGCCAGTACCGGTACCGGTACCGGCGCCGGTGAGCGGGAGGGGCGGGAGCCGGGGAGCGGCGTGGCGGAGTCGGAGCTGCTGCAGTTCTCCAGCCCCCGAGATCCGGCCACCATCGCCGCGTTCCTGCGCACCCGCGTCTACCGGCCCCAGTCACTGGTCTGGCTCGAGGGCTACCAAGCCCTCCTGCGCTGGCGAGCCCAGAACAACATCACCGGGCTGTACGCCGTCCCGTATGACGTGGAGACGCGGGTGGGGGTGACCAAGGCGTTCCCGCTGGGGAGGTGGGTGCACCAGCAGCGCAAAGCGCTACGCAGTGGCGAGCTCGACCCCCACCGCGTCGAGCTGCTCGACGCCCCCGACGCCGGGATGGTGTGGGAACCCGGCAACCAAGCCTGGGAGAACAAACTCGCCACCCTCCGGTCCTACCGGCGCGCCACCGGCCACCTCGCACCCCGCCAGGACGCCGTCTGGGACGACCCCGACGGCCGGCCCGTCGCCATCGGACAACTGATCGCCAACCTCCGCCGCCCCCACGGCCTCGGCAAGGACTCAGATCGGGCGGCGGAGCGCGCAGGGCAGCTGACCGCGATCGATGCGGACTGGAACTGCCCCTGGCCGCTGGACTGGCAGCGCCACCACCGCGTCCTCACCGACCTCGCCGCCGACGAACCAGGCGGCCGGCTCCCCGACATCGCACCCGGCGTCCTCCACGACAACGACGACCTCGGACGATGGCTCCAACGACAACGCCGCAACTGGGCGGAGCTCTCCAAAGAGCAGCAGGAACGGCTGCCCCGGCTGGGCGTGACACCGGACGAGGCACCGGCTGCGGCACCAGCCGCTGAGGGCGCGACGAAGGGCCCGGGGCAGGCCGGGAGCAAGACACAGCAGGCATTCCAGAGGGGCCTGGCGGCCCTCACCCAGTGGGTCGAACAGGAAGGCACCCACCGGCCTGTACCCCGAAAGGCGGTGGTGACCTTGCCCGACGGGACGGAGGCCAAGCTCGGCATCTGGTACAGCAACACCAAACAACGACGCGACAAACTCACAGCGCAGCAGCTCGACGCCTTGCGGGAGCTAGGCGTGGAGTGGGCCTGACAGCCGTGGAGCATCAGCCACCCAGGCGCGTACAAGTCCACCAGGCGACGACGGTCGACCAGCCGTAGCAAGGTCAGCGACGAGTGGTCATGCTGGGCGTAGCAGGTTGGGGTTATCGCGTCCTCCTGGGACACGGATGATCACGACGTGGCAGGGTTCGCGTTCGTCGGCGCGTTGGACAGGCTCGATCCAGATGCTGTCGAAGAGGTTGGCGGCGCCTTCGGCGCCGACTGTCTTATCGAGGGCAAGGAGGATGGCAAAGGCGGCGTTGGTGTTCTGGTATTCGGCTGCTTGCGCGACGTACTGACGTAGGCCGGCCTCACTGGCGTCGTCTTCTTCGATCTTGCATTCGACGTTGAACTGGACGGATCCGAAGGAAACGATGATGTCGGCGCGGCCGCCGCCTTTGTCGATGACTTCTGCGCTGACGATGTTGAAGAGGGCGGAGAACGCGAGTACTTCCCGGTAGTGCTGATGGAAGAGAGCCTCGTCCACCTTCTGCTTCTTGCCGTCCTTGTCTCGTCTGCGGAGGTACTCGGTATAGGAGCCGCCCATCTTCCGGCCGATGTCGTAGCACTGGTAGGCGAAGCGGATCGTGGTGTCCAGAAGGGCGGTGAACTCGTCGGCGATGCCGGAAAGCCAGTCACGGGAGCTTTCCAGCTGTTTGAGTAGTTGCGCCTTGAGGCGACCGTACTTGGGGTCGGCGATGGCCGCGAGGACGTCTTCGTGGGTGCGGAGGCTGAGCTCCAGACGGTCGAGGACATGCTCGGGTGTCTGGTCAACGAACGCAGCGAAGTCGTCTTTCAGTTGGTGTGCCAGCTGTTGCCAGCGCCGTGCTTTTCCCTGATCACCCGCCTGCTGATCATGGGATCCTGCGCTAGTCGCGGTGCGGTGGAGGAGGGCAGCATGAAGTTGCTGGGCCGCGGGATCGTCGCGGATCTCTTCGTCGTGGGCCAGGGCGTGCTGGAGGAATCGTTGCCGGTGCTCGTGCTGGAGGAAGGCATCTTCGATGACGGGCGCCACCAAGGTTTCCACGGCGGCGGCCGCCGGGCTGTCTGTAAGGACGGCGACCGTGTTGTGCGCGGTGTACGCGCGGAGCAGCGCGGTGAGGATGCCGTGGCCGCCTTCGTACCAGGGGTCATCGTGGGCGAGGTGTGCGGCGGCACCGTCGAGTAGGACGGTGAGTTCCGACCAGGCGAGCACGTCGTTCTGGCGTGGTCGTGCCCAGGCCGGGGTGCGGGTGCGGTAGCGATAGCTCCGGTAGCGGTGGAGGACGTCGCGCAGGGTGGATGCGGCGGTGCGGACGCGTGCGGGGGCGTCAGGGGCGGACAGGCCGAGGACGGCTTCGATGGCGGCGTGGTAGAGCTGGGCGTCCAGGCGGTGGGGGTCGAGAGTGATCAGTTCGGCCAGCCGATCCTGGGTGTTGCGGAGTTGTTCGGTCATGGGCGCGTACTGGTCTTGTTCCAGAGCCTGGCGCAGGTCGCCCAGGGCGAGTTCGAAGGCTGCGTCCCGGCAGGTGTGGTCGAGCATCAGGCAGCGTTCGAGGGCCTCCCGAAGGCCGGCGCCTGGATGGTGGGCGTCGAGGACGCCGAGGAGGCGCGGCAGGCGGGTGGCCATGGCCTCGGGAAGTGCAGCCGGGTCCTCGGTTGCTTCGTCCATGGCGCCGAGGAGACGAGCGGCCTTGGTGACGCCGGCCAGGGTGAGCTGGACGAGACAGTCCGCGGCTTCCACCCCTATGAGGGCCGCGGCGAGGTCGTCGCTGGCGTCCTGGGCTTGTTGGAGACGGGCGAGCAGCGCGCGGGTCAGTGGAGTGCCGAGTTCACGTGCCAGGGCCGGGCGGCTGGCGAGGGCGTCGGTGGCGCTGGCGAAGGCCGCGTGGTTGTTGTTGGTCCGCAGGCCGTCGAGGACGGCGTCGTACAGCGGCTTGCAGGCTTCGGAACCGAAGGTGTCGAGGTGGTGCGCGGTCGCCTGGATGAGGTGGGCCAGGAAGGGGCCCTGAGCGAGGTGGTCCGCGGCGGTGAGAACGGCGTCGAGACCTCCGAGGTCCTCCACTGTCGGGCCGGCGCGCAGCTGGGGGCGGGAGGCGTGCGCGGCCCACTGGGCCAGGCGCTCGTCGATGACGTGCACGATGCCCTCCGCCTCCCCCGTCGTTGCTGGATAGTCCTGGTGGCCTGGCCTAGAAGAGATGGCGTTTGTCAGGACCGGTCACGGTACGGTCCTCGGGGTAGAACTCCCAAACCGCGTCGTCGATCGACGTGATCACGATCTGGATGCCCGGGTCGTCTTCAGCGGTCTCGTAGAGGGTCTTGATGCACTGGCGGGCGTTCTCGGGGGCGAGCTCCTCGGCTGTGGGTGCGTCGATGAGCAGCAGACCGGGGTGGGACATGATGCCCCGTTTGCGGCCGACTTTGATCATGCCGACGATGGCCGCGATGCGCATGCGCAGGCGATCGGTAGGGCTGAATGCTTTGAAGGGGTGCTTTTTGCCGGTCTTGCGGGCGTTGAGGTGTCCCGCCAGGTTGAGGTCGACGCTGGTCAGGTTGGCGACACCCAGGTCGTGGGCGATGGCGACGATCTCACGGTTCAGGTCGGCGAACAGGGCCTTGCTGTGGTCGGCGACCACAGTCGACAACACCTCGGCGGCCGCCTCCAAGACGGCGTCGCTGTCGTCGGAGTCGTCCTCGGTGTCCGACGGGCTCGTCGTTGCGGTGACGTAGTCACCGACCACCTCCGGCAGTCCGGTCCCGTTGCCGGTGGCGACTGCCAGAGCGCCGCGTAGCTGGTAGACGTCCTGCCGGGCGGATTCGAGGCGGGTGTACCAGTTGCCGGAACGTGCCGCAGTAAGGCGGGCGTTCACCAGGCCGTACGCCGCACGGCTGTTGTCGCAGGCGGCGACAGCCGCCTCGACAGCCAGCCGGGCTGTCTCTTCAGCCGTGCGGGAGGCATTCACCCGATCCTCCAGTCGGCTTAGCAGCGCTGCCCGCGCCTCTGGGTCGTCCTCCACCTCCGGCAGAGGGCTCGCGCACACCGAGCACCGGTGTTCACTCTCTTCCGCGGTACGCCGGGCGTCATCAATCTCGTGGTCGCAGCGCGGGCAGGCCTCCGGCTCGAGCGCTCCCAGAAGGGCTCGGGCCGCACGGCTTTGCTGGGCCCGGCGGACGGCTCGTTCGTCCTTGAGACGGGCTTTGCGCGTGAGGGCGTGGCTTTCTTCAGCCTCCTGGTGAGCCGCCTGGTCGTGGGCGAGTCGTCGTGCGGCGGCATCGACGTCGGCGAGCAAGCCAGTCAGGTCCGGCTGGCCCGCTTCCAAGGTCGCCACCTTCTCCTCGGCAGCCCTGAGTGCCTGGCGCAGCGGCTCGGTCTGCTGCTCGCGGGCCCTGGTGTCCTCGCGTGCCCGCCGCTGAACGCGGTTGTTCTCCTGGGTGTCCTTCTTGCGGGCCGTGTTGATCTGGGTCAGCTCGGACGCGTAGGGGACGTCGAGGAAGAGCTGCATCAGCTTCACGGGGAGCTGGTTGTACGACGTCGGGCCCAGCAGGATGCTGGAGTTCCCTGCGTTCAGCGCAATGGCATAGAAGTAGCTTGCCCAGCCGTGCACCTGTTCCGCGCTGTCGCGGTTGCCGTCGGCGTCCTTCGGCGCGCCTGCCTCGGCCGCCCACAGGGACAGTGGCCGAAGGCCCAAGCGGTCGAGCATGAAACGGTCGATGAGCTCCTTGACGCCGCCGGGCTCCGCAGTGGCCGCCACGCGTACGCCTGGACCGCTCTCCTGGGAGCCGTCGAGGGTTGTGAGGTGCTCAAGGGTGTCGGCGCTCAGGAGCCGGCAGCTGGGGCGCTCGGATTTGTCGAAGGTGAGGCGTATGGAGGCGGCGACGCCAGCGACCTCAATATCCGCGCGGATGTAGGAGAACCAGTCCACTGTCTCCGACCGGCGGAAGGCTTCGAAGCCATCCCCACGCAGGGCGTAGCTCAGCGCCCACAGAAGGCTCGACTTGCCGGCATTGTTCAGGGTGCTGGCGATCGCCCACGGCCCCGGCCCCAGCGTCATGTCGACGGTGAAGTCGCCGTCGTTGTCGTCCGTACCGGTCTTGGTGCCCTCGCAGTACAGCCGATGCACGACGAGCTGCCGGCGCGCGGGCAGCGGGCTGGTCAGCTGGATGCCGTGGGCAGACAGAGCGTGGCGGACCCTCTCCGCGTCAGCGGACGGCAGCCGAGCGGCGATCTGCTCGTACAGCTCACCCTCGGACGGCACGGGCAAAGGCTCTGTGGTCACGCGGCGTCCCCCTGCTGTGCTTCGGCGCGTAGCCGGGCCAGGCGCGCGCGGGCCCGGTCGGCAATCGACGGTATGAACTCGTTCAGCGGGGTCTGGGCGTAGTCGCGCTGCAGGTACTGCCGCTTGCGCAGCGCCAGTGCGGAATGCCCGGTGGCCTCGGCGAGCGCCCGGACGAGGCGGGCGCGCTCGGTGTACCAGGCCAGAACCGGGAACTGCTCCGTCGCCCGCTCGGCCACCTCGCGGCCCTGGGCCGTGAGGTAGTAGTTGTCCTGCAGCACCCGCGCGGCGGTGCGCCGCGGCACGACCACCACCAGCCGCGGGGCGGCCAGGACGCTCATCGCCTGATCGATGTACTCGAACGCCCCGAACAGGTAGCGCAGCATCGGGATGGCACAGATCTCCGGCTCGTCCGAATCCAGGATGCTGCCGGCCAACTCCAGGTTGATGGCTTCCTTCTCACGCTCACGCTCGTAGTCGTTGAGAAGCTCATCGGCCAGATAGTCCGGGTTCCGAAGCCAGAAGTCGAGCTTCTGCAGCCGGCCCTCAGCGCGCAGCACAGCGACCGCATCCTTCGGCGCTGCCTGCTGCTCCGTTTCGCGCAACGGATCGCACACTGCTGCAATGAGCAGCAGCAGCCGCATGGCGTCGGAGAAGCGATCCCCCTCGTCATCATCCACTCACATACCGTAAGGACCCGGGGTGTGGTTGATCAATGCCTCTGCACAGGCCGCTCAGTGTCTGTACACAGCGCTTCGGATGGCCTGGTCGACTCGCCGGTCTTCGGCAAGTTCACAGAGGAGTCGTGCTCCCGCCGGTTGGGCGCGAAGCGCGGAGGCAACGATGCTGGCGGCGTGACCAGTGAGTTCACGCATCCAGTCCTTGATGTCGTCTCGTGGACTCCACCGGTCGAAGCGGCCGTCCCAGTCGCACATGCCCTGAACGGCTATGTCGAGCAGCGCCCACTGCTTCTCGCATCCTGCCAGGCGGGCGACATCAAGCAGCCACCACAGGGCCCGGTCGGCCTCCTCCCTGCTGGGCCAGTCGTGGGCAGCCGCATGTTGGGTGAGGGCGTGGACCACGGTGGCCGTCTGGGTCGGGTTGTCGAGCAGCGCTCCCTTGACCGTCGGCACGTTCAGTCTGGTGATCACGTCCAGGTACAGCTCGGAGGAGCCGGGCTGATCGGCGGCGAGAGCGAGCAGCTGGGCGGCCGCAGCGGTGTCGTTCTGGTCGGCGTCCTCCAGCAGTCGCCGGGCGCGCACGATGGGCAGCTCGCTGCTGGCCCCTGTCTCGCGTTCGACCAGGCCGAGGAAAGCGGCCATGTCCTGAGGGCGGCGGGCGGGATCTAGCTGGGTGGCCTGGCGTACAACGCCGTACCACGGGCCCGGATCGGGAAGGAGGGGCACATTGGCTTGCGGCCAGATCCCGGTGAGAATCCAGCCGATGAGCTGCCCGAGGCTGTAGATGTCGCTGGCGGGGGACACGTCGTGACCGTCGAGGAACTGCTCCGGCGCGGCGAACCCCTCGGTGCCGATGGCGGTCGTGGTCAGCAGGCCGGCGGTGCTGGTCTGCCCGCGGGGGCGGCGCACAATGCCCCAGTCCGCGACCACCCAGCGGCCCTCTAGGAGCAGGATGTTGGCGGGTTTGATGTCCCGGTGGATCCAGTCCTCGCGGTGCGCGTCGGCGAGGCCTGCGGCAACGGCCTCAACCAGGGGCCGCAGCCTGTCCGGGTCCTGCAGTTCGGTCCGCTTGTCCTCTACGGTGGCCTCGGCCTTCGGCATGACGAACCACGCGTAGCCGGGGTGGAAGTCGAGGACCGGCATGACGTGCGGGTTGTCGCCGAACCGCTGGGCTGCCTCCACCTCGCGGCGCATGCGCCGCTGGCCACGCTCCCGCCAGCCCGAGCGGCGCTTGAAGGCCACGACCGTCCCCGAGGGCTTGTGCGTGGCCGGGAACACCTCGGCCTGCCCCCCGGGCGGGTCCAGGGGGCGAGGCTCCAGCGCGTAGTCCCCGCGCTCGCCGCGCGCCGTCTGGCTCACCACGTCATAGCGGTACGCCGTCGGTGCGGGTGCCGAGCGGGGAGCCGCGGGGCGGTTTCCGGTGAGCCGTAGCAGAACGGGGCGGATTTGCGTGTGGTCGTTGGAGGGCAGCGAGGCCAGCAGGTAGGCAGGGCTGCTGTCTGGGGCCTGGGCGAAGCCGAAGAGTTCGCCGAGCCGGGCTTCGACTATGGGTTCGCTGGTACGGCTAACGACGTCGGTGCGGTGCACGGCGATCCCGGTGCCGGTGCCGTCGGGTGAGGCGCTCAGGACGCTGGTGGCGTCGGCGCGCAGCACATGGGCCGGGAAGTGCACGGGGGTGCGGATCCAGTCCTCGCGCTGGCCCGCGTCCGTAGAGCGAGCCAGGTCCATGACCGTGCTGTGTCCCGAGGCGGCGAGGAAGAACCGACGCCGCTCCAGCCAGACCGCCGAGCGCACTGCGCCAGGGAAATGGATCGGATAGGGCATCTGGCCCCCGACCGTGTCCCCGGCGCGCACCAGCGCAAGGTCCCCTTCACCGACACCGAACGTGACACCAGAGCCCGACAGGACCCACGGCTCACCGTCCGGTCCGGCCAGCAGCACGGAGCTGTCGTCGAAGTCTCCGGCGACGGCGTGAAGACGGCCTTCATGCCAGCGGATGAGTGAGGAGCCGCGCAGCACCAGGACGCCGCCATCCCGGCACACCAACGCAGCGCCATGGCAACCGGGCAGCATGAGGTGCCAGTGGGCCTGGCCGCTGGCCGTGTCGACCTCGAGCAGCCCGTCAGCGCAGGTGATGAGGACACGGCCCTGGGGTAGGCACGCCAGCCCCGTGGGCCGGTCAGGGCGCGTTGGTCCGATCAGCAGCACCTCCGCCGTCGTCCCAGCCCACGTCCGCGTCTCCACGGCCACAGGAGACGTCAGGCGTGCCGGCACAACCATCGCCTCGGGCGTCGGCGCCGCCTTCCCCACGCCAAGCAGTTCGGCCAGCGGCAGGTAGAACTCCTGCCGGCGCACGGCGCGGCGGACCAGCTCGGTCAGTGCACACACCCCAGCCGCGGCCGCATCCAGGTGAGTCCGATCGAGGACGGCTCCCCCGAGCCCGGCTGCCTTGCGTACGAGTTCGTCGTCCGCCTGATCGGCCGGCCAGTAGAGCACCGCCCACTGTTCGCCGCGGACCATGCGGCCCTCGGCCGTGAGGATCGCCCAGCCCCAAGAAGACGACTCTTCATGCCCCGCCAGGAGAAGGAGGTAGTCCCGCCCCTCGAACTCGTACGCCAGCGCAGGGACGTCGCCGAGCTCATAGGTCTGTATGGAGTCCAACGACACGGACTGGACCAGCAGCGTCGCGACGATATCGATGAGCAGCTGCGCAGGATCCTCGTCCGACTCCCCCTTGCGCCACCGGCCGTACACCCCCAGCAGCCCACGCTCCCGCTCTTCCACCCGGCTGATTCCCCCCTCGTCCCCGAGCATGGTCCACGCATCCGCGCAAACCACCGGCACTAGCCCGTGAGCCTATGGCCCGGGACGGCTCAGCCGCCTGAAATTAGCTGACAATAGGCAGCAAGCCAGGCGGCCGTTCCGCGGGTTACGCGATCCAGGCCCTTCGATGTCGCCGCGCACCGTGATGGTCGCGGTCGTCCCGTTGAGGGTGGTGATGGCGTTCAGCTGGGGCGCCCCCTTCCGGGGGTTGTCGAGCACCCCGGACAAGAGGGTGGACGACGATGGAAGGGGGCCGGGTGCCCGGGATGGGGGCAACGCCCGACTCCCCTAAAAGACCAGCGCCCCGAGGTGCCGGTCGGTCTCGTTGTCTCCCCACCGTCGCACACCCGCGCGCCGCACCGCGAGGCCCCCTGCACGGAGAGACCGCTCACACGAGTCCGGCGCCCTCGGCCTCTGCCCGCCCACTGGCCCGGCCGAAGCGAACACTTTGCGTACCTGCAGCGTGCACGGCGCCAGCCTTCGCCGCTTCGCTGGATCCGGCGTCTTTGGCGCACGCCGTTCGGCGCTGGCTACCAGAGCCTGCGCGGCAAACTCACCGCGGAGCAGCTGGACGCACTCCGGTGCCGGTGTGCGTGGCAGCACCCGGGCACATGCTGAGGGGCCGACCACTGTGGTCGGCCCCTCAGCATGCTTCGGCGTGCGACGCAGCTGCAGCCGCGCTTTCTCATGCTCGACCAGCCCGCCCAGCCTCACTGCGACAGCCGCGCTGAGGGAGATTGATCCGCGGTGGAACATCCCCTGGTCGGTGCCCTTGGACTGGAGTGAGCAGCGGCGTAGTACCACGGGGTGGGCCTCATGACTTTCCTTTTTCGGCACACCCCGTGGTCATTTGTTGCGGTCTTACGCGGGAGGCAGGCCCGGAAGCACCGTCCCGGTGTATGCAGCGAGCACGCTCCCCAGGGCTCCACTGACCACGGGCGAGTTGAGGATGCCGATGATGGAACCGCCCCAACGCTGGAGCCTGCTGGGGTCGGGAGAGCCGTTGGCGGCCTCGGTTTCGAGACGCGTGGCGAGCTGGGTGAACTCGAGGGCGTCTTCTTCCGGCAGTTCCAAGGCAGGCGCGGCCTGACGCAGTGCGCGGGCGAGCATGACGACTGCCGCAGGGTCGATGCCGTCCTTGTTGGTCGTGGCGTTCATGGTGAAGTCACGGCTGTTCGCGGCGATGTTGCCCGTGTTCTCGCCGATGTTGAACGTCGTGTTGCCGGTGCTGTTTCGACGCTCGTACGCGCTCACGTCGCCGTCAAAGTGCTCCACGCAGTCCTGCCCTTCAGCCGTAATCTCAGCTCGTACGGGCCCTTCGGTTTGTCCCGTCTCGGTTCCTGTGATCAATGCCTTGGCGAGGAGGTAGGCGCTGGCACGATCGATCTCCTCCAGCGTCAGTCGACCTCCCTCGTGGAGCGAGTGCGGGGACTGAAGGACTCCCTCCACAACGGGGTAGCCCGCGCCATCGTTCTTCTGCTCCCACAACCAGGTCAGCAGGCCTTTGCGTGCAGTGGCACTGCGCGCTCGGGGGTCAGCGCGCCGACGTAGGCGTTCCTGTACCCATTCCATTCCTCGTGGGGTCAGATTGGCCGCTGGATCACCCATCCCGGCGTAACGATCGCTCAGCAGCCCCCAGTCTTTGCACGTCAGCAGGAGTCGGTGGGACTGCTGCTCATCGAGACCGTGCTGTTCGCCGAAGGCAGTGATCGTCACGTACTCCGTCGAGTTCGCGACCGTCTGTTCGTGGACCCACTCCACAAGCGGCTCATGTAGGGCAACAAAGTCGATGGCCATGGGCCGGCTCCTTGCTCAGTGGTGCAGAGCTCTTAAGCGTAGAACTCACCACTGACACCAAGGTCCAGGGCGGGCGCTGCTCCGGTCAACGGTGGCCGCCCTGCCGTCCGCGCCCCTGGCGGGGTGCGGGGATGGTCTGCCGGTGGTGTGCGGGGGCGGCGGATTCGGCGGGGGCGGGCTGCCTGCCCGCGACGAGCAACCCAGCGCCCGGAACACGGCCGCGGAGCGCATGACGGTCCAGTAGGGCGCGGCCTCCGACAGGGCCTCGCCCACAGCGCGGGGCTTCACCTCGGCAACGCGCTCGTGCACGTCTTCAGGATCTGGCTCGGTGTCTAGTTCCCGTCCAGGTACTCAGCCCGAGCGCGGCGGACAGCCTTGGCCGTTGGTTCTGCATTGCCAGCGAGGTACCGCAGGTGCCCTACTCTGGGGCCGCATGAGCACTGCAGTGGCGATATCTGAGGCGATAACCGACGCCCAACGGGCGGAGGCGCAGGCGCTGTTTGAGGGTTCGTTCCATGACATCGCCCCCACTGCGGTCCCGAAGGTGAAGCACGATCCCCTCTACGCGCCACTGGTGCTGTGCTACCGCGACCCCGGCACCGGCGAGCTCGCAGGGGCTGCCCTCACGTGCAGGTCACAGGTCGCAGTCTCCATGACGATGATGCGGCGACCGGAGTACGCGCCGGTCATGGACCTGCACAGCGAACTGGACCTCATGGCAGTCGTGCCCGCCTTTCGGGGACGGGGCATCGGGGGCATGCTGATCCGGGCAATGGAGGATCGGCTGAGGCTGCGAGGTGTCCGGAGCTGGTTCGGCAACGCCACGAGAGATCTGGAGACCACGAAGCTCCGCGAGTTCTACACCCGGCACGGCTTCACGGTGCTCCCCGACGGGCAGCCCCTGCCTGACCTGCTGGGCAGATCGTGGGCGCTTCCCACCGCCGAACAGCCCGCGTTCTTCTTCTACAAACAGATCAAGAGGGGCTGAGACCGTGGACTGCCTCTCCGCCGCATCCAGCCTCGTTGCCGCCCCGCTCAGAATCGAGCGGCTGTCCGCTGTGGCCGCACATTCCATGAACCCGTTACCGGTGTAGCCGGTGGTCGGATATTTGAGGATGCCACGCCCATCGGCGCTCCGAGTCGCTCTGGTCGCCGCGCAGACGACGTGGTCGTACCTGTCCCGAATCGCTGGCCGCTACGGCTTGGACCGCGGCGCACTGCTGTCGCTGTGGACTTGGTCAGGTTTGCGGCCGCGGGACGAGGCCGGTCCGCGCGAGGATGCCGAGGTGATGCTGAACCCGGTCGGCCGGCAGTTGCTGGCCCGACTGGGCGGGGTCGGTGAGGCTGCGTGGCCGAACACAGCGGCAGGACGGTGGAAGGTCGCGTCGGCCGGAGAGTACGGGCCGGTGGCGTATGGCTGTCGGCTGTGCACGGCGGCGCGCACCGGTCACGACACCGTGGTGGTCCGGTACGTGGCACCGTGGCAGCGGGTCTGTGCCCGCCATCAGAGGTGGATGCAGACCTGCGGGGACGGGCACCGGCACCGCAACCTCGACCTGCGGGCGAGCCCGGAGGTTGCCGCGGCGCAGCGGGACTGGCCGAAGGTCGCCCGGACCGCGGCCGCGGCCGGCGCCGATCCGGGGCGGGTGTTCGCTCTCACCCACGCGGTGGTGTGTGCGTGGTGGGAGCAGGCCCTGGGGTGGGAGCGGGAGCGGATCTGGCCGGCCCGGCTGCATGCGGTCGCCGGAGGTGACGCGGGACCGCGGTTTTGGTGGTGGCGAGTGGTCACCCGCGACGCGGTGACGTTCCCCGAGACCGTCACCCTCGCCGCCGTGCTACTCGACCCCGGGGTGCAGGAACGGATCTGGGACGATCACGGGCGCGGCGGACCGGTACGCCCCTTCCGGCCGGACGGGGCGTTCTTCCGCAAACTCGCAGTACTGCTGGAGCGGCCCTGGCTGGCCAAGTGCGAACAGGCTGCGGAGCGTGGGCTGGTGCTGGAAGGCCCACTGCATGCCGGACCGCTGCTGGACTGCATGGGCGCGTTCACCCGCATCCGGCGCGGACAGCACAGCAGCACTCCAAAGGGTACGGGCTGGATCCGTGGTGGCTGCGCGCGGAGCACCGCCCCGCCTCGGCCCGGGTTCAACTGCGCGCCCTGGCCGAACGAGTTGCGGCCGCACGCCACGCCGGTGAGGACCGCGCTGCCCGGCCCGGTGGCGGTACGTTCGCGGCCCGTCGGCTGTTCCGCGACCGGGACGGGCGCGCCACCACTGCGTACTACCGCGCCCGGTGACCGTACTGGTCCCGGCGCGGCTGGCGGAGCGGGCCCTCACTCCCCCGTGGGCGGAGCCACAGCCGGCACAGCGACGGCCCGGGCCGCGGCATGGACCACGCGTTCATACTCCTCGTCGCCCAGGAGGATCGGCAGGCCGAGCATGGTGGCCCAGCAACTGCGACCTCTTCGGGCGCGTCGTCGCCGTGCCGCCGGTACAGCGCCCTTCCCCGGGTAATCGGGGTGAAGATCATGCGGCCGGATGCGCGCCCGGTCGGCAACGTCATCGGCGGAGCGAGGCGAGGCGCTGCGCGCTGTGGAGGTTGGCTGATTTCGGCGGTTCGCGCGCGTGGGCGCGCTTGAGTGGAGCGCATGATCGACGAGCATCACCCGCCGGCCGCTGGCAGCACTGCCTTGCCCGCATCGCCATGGCAGAGCGCGGGAGCGCAGGGTGGTGCGCGGGCCGCAGTGGAGACAGGTACTCAGGTATCCGGTCCGGCAGACGGAGGATGTGACCAGTCGCCGCTCGTGGCGGTCCGAAAGCCGGCTGGTGCATCCGGGGACTTCGCCGGGCTGCCGGGCGAACTGTCGGATGGTGAGACGACCGCGGATTTACCGGTCGGGATCGGCGACCGGCTGGAGGCTCGGTTCGTTGACCAGGCGGGAACCGAGCAGAGGACGTTGTGGCTGGAGGCCGCGCGTGGTGTCTGCTTGGAGGAGTGCGTCCCGGTGCGGAGGTTCCCGGTGCGGCACGGCAAGCGGATGGCGCCGGGGTGGTGGTGGTCGGCGACCAACGGACGACTGGTGCACTACGGGTCCGGGGTCATGCGGACCCAGGTGATGCTGCTGGACTGGGATCCTTCGGTCGTGGCCGTTGCGTGCCGCCCGGTGGAACTTGCCTGGTCTGAGCGTGACGGGGGCTGGGTGCGGCACTCACCGCATCTGATGGCCCGGCTCGCGGACGGCAGGGGTCTGCTTGCGGACTGCGCAGGGCACGGCGACATCTCTCCGCGCCTGTCCTGTCGGGCGGCGGTGATGGAGGCTGCCGCCGCGGCGGCGGGGTGGCAGTACCGGGTTCTGCGGCCCCCGGATCCGGTTCTGGCGGCCAATCTGCGCTGGCTGGCCGGGTACCGGCACCCCCGCTACAAGGGCGGAAAACTGGCCAGGCGCGCGGCCGAGGCATTCCGGCGGCCGCGGCCCCTGATCGAGGGGGTGCATGAACTCGGCGACCCGATCCAGGTCTTCCCGGTGGTCTTCCACGCACTGTGGCACGGCGACTTGTCGGCTCCACTCGGCGTGCCCCTGCACGAGCGGGTGACCGTGACTGCGGTTGCCCGAGGGCGGGGGCAGGGATGAGCGGCACGGTACTGGAGCCCGGAGCTCAGGTGCGCTTCGCGAAGCGGACCTGGACGGTCGTCATGCTGGAAGGCCTGTCCGTAAAGCTTATCGACGCGGACAACTCCGTCGCCACGGTCCTGGTGAACTACCTCTTCGCCGACCCCGACTTCGAAGTGGTGGGCTCCCCGCGGCGCAGCGTGCCGCCGTTCGGGCTCCTGGAGGAACTGCCGGAGCACGTGCGCGAGCAAGCGTACGCCTGGGAGCGGCACGTGCGCGAGGTGGAGACCGGGTACCCCGTTCCGGGACAGGACCAGGTGCCGCGGGCCGAGTTCGATCCGGCCCTGCGCAGCATGGCGGAGCGGGAGGAGGCCAAGGCCGCCGAGCTGACGGCGGCCGGGCAGCCGGCCAGTGCGGTGACGGTGCGGCGGATGCGGGCTCGCTACCGGGAGCAGGGCCTGTGGGGGTTGGTGGACGGCCGGGCTGCCCGGCGGCGCTCGCCGGTGGGGCGCGCGGACGAGCGAGTGGTCGCCGCGATCGAGCAGGCACTCCAGGCTCAGCGGGAGCGGTCGACCGGGACGCTGAGCCGGCTGCGGCGCACCGTCGGCTGGATCCTGGAGGACGCCCACGGCGCGGGGGCGGTGAAGGTACCGCCTGCCTCGACGTTCAACCGGCTGGTGCACGCCCTCGCAGACCGTCAGGGGCTGCTGGGAACCGCGGCGCAGCGGCGCCGTCATTCCTCACGGCCGGCTCCTCCGTTCACCCCGACGGTGGCGTTGCGGCCCGGTGAGCTGGTGATGCTGGACAGCACGCCTTTGGACGTGATGGTGGTCCTGACCGACGGGGTGGTGGGTAAGGCCGAGTTGACCATCGCGCTGGATGTGGCGACGCGCAGTATCTGTGCGACCGTTCTGCGGCCGATGGGCACAGGGTCGGTGGACGCGGCGATTCTGCTGGCGCAGATGGTGACGCCCATGCGGATGCGCCCTGGGTGGGAAGAGGCGCTGGCGATATCGCGGTCGGTCATCCCCTACGAGCGGCTGGTGTCTCTGGACGCGCGGCTGGAGGGGGCGGCGGCCCGTCCGGTGATCATGCCGGAGACGGTGGTCGTCGACCAGGGCCGGGTGTTCGTCTCCGCCTCGTTCGTCGCGGCGTGCGACAGCTTGGGGGTGTCGGTGCAGCCGGCGCCTCCGGCCAACGGCCCGGCCAAGGGAAATGTCGAGCGGATGTTCCGCACCATCGGCGACCGGTTCTCCCAGTACGTGGCCGGTTACACCGGCTCCGACGTCACTCAGCGCGGCTCTCACGTCGAGGACGAGGCGTGCTGGACGCTGCCGCAGGTGCAGGATCTGCTGGAGGAGTGGCTGGTCGCGGACTGGCAGCACCGTCGGCACGCATCCCTGCGACATCCTCTGGCCCCGAAGCTCGCGGTGTCGCCGAACGAGATGTGGGCCGCGCTGGTCGGCGTGACCGGCTATGTGCCGGTGCTGCTCAGCGAAGACGACTATGTCGAGCTCATGCCGGTCAAGCGGGTGGGCATCAACGATTACGGCATCCGCTTCGACTATCGCACCTACGACCATGAGGTCCTCAACCCGCACCGCGGGTTCCAGTCGACGGCCCCGGACGGAATGTGGGAGGTGCACCACAACCCTTATGACCCCCAGCAGATTTGGGTGCGGCTGCCTGGCGGGTGGGAGGAGGTGCCCTGGATCCACAAGGAGCGAGTAAGCCTGCCCTTCACCGACTTCACCTGGCGGCACATCCGCGCGACCGTCGAGCGCCGCGGCGACCGCGACGAGCACGAGCAACAGCTCGCCCAGGCCTTGGACCGTCTCCTGCGGCGGGCCGGTAACGGGGAAGGCACCCGCCGCGAGCGGACCGTCGCGGCACGCGCCAGCGCTGCAGCCTCCCTCGCCGGGCCCGCCCCAAACCAGCAGGAGCCGCCCGCCCCCCTCATGGCCCCGACCCTCTCCTATGGCCTGGTCGGCGCCTTCACCCCAGCAAGCCTGGATGCGCCCGACGACGAAGAGTTCGAGGACGGCTGGGACGAGGACGAAGACCCGCTCGGCACATCAGACGATGCAGGCGATGACCCCGCCGGAGACGAACACCCATCCGGGCGGGCCGCAGTCCCCCGCCCGTCGCGGATCTACGATGCCCGCCAGGAGGCAACCCAGTGGTAGCAGTCCCCGAGGCCGGTCCCGTCCCGGACGAGGAGCAGCAGATGGCGGCCTATGCGCCGCCGACCACGCGGGAGGGCTGGCAGCAGTTCGTCGGCACTCCCCCGCTGAAGCCCCCGCCCACCGGGGACGAGGACTGGTCGCTTAAGGAACGCCTGGACTACCACTCCCGGTTCGTCGTCCTGACCACCCCGGCGATGGAGCGCATCTCGCTGTCGGTGCGGCGGCTTATGCTCCTCAACCGCCGCCAACAGGGCACCGCGCGCCGCGGGCTGATCGTGTCCGGGCCGCCCACCACCGGCAAGACCACCACCCTGCTGGAAATGGGCCGTACCTTCGAACTCGCCGAGCAGCGCCGCCACCCCGGCCGCACCGACCGCCTGCCCGTGGTGTTCCTGGCGGTGCCGCCCGCCTCCACTCCCAAGATGCTGGTATCGGAGTTCGCCCGGTTCCTCGGCATCCCCATCGCGGCCCGGATGAACCAGGCGCAGATCACCGACGCCGTCTGCCACCTGCTGTGCCAGCTGGGCACCGCGCTGGTCCTCGTCGACGATGTCCATCTGCTCGACACCCGCACCCGGGCCGGCGCGGAGACCTCCGACCAGATGAAGCACCTAGGCGAGAGGATTCCGGCGACCTTCGTCTACGCAGGCGTCGACGTCGAGGCATCCCCCCTGCTGAACGGGCCGCGCGGCGCACAGTTGGCAGGCCGCTTCACCTTGGTCCGCAACACCGCCCTGTCCTGCGGCACCGCCGAACAGCGCGCCGTCTGGTTGGACCTGGTCACCGACATGGAAAACGCCCTGCACCTGCGCCGCCACACTGGGGGCACTCTGGCCCGGCACGCCGACTACCTCCACCAGCGCACCGGCGGAGTCATGGGAAGCCTCTCCCACCTCATCCGTGAAGCCGCCCTCACCGCTCTCCTCGACGGCAGCGAAAAGATCACCAAACGGCTCCTGGCCGGCATCCAGCTCGACATCCGCGCGGAGCAGCAAGCCCGCCCGCCCCGAAAACGCCTCCCGCGCCCCCGCAACAACGGCACTGGTTCCTGACGAGGCGGACCAGCGGTGAAGAAGACCACCAGCCCTTTGATGGAACCTGCCGTCAGGGATTATTCGCAGCCACCACAGCGCGAGCAGAACAAACTACCCTTTCACAGAGCGTCTTTGGGAGCGGTGCGTGTCGCTCCGCTGAACGGTGAGACGACGCTGTCGTTCATGAGCAGAGTCGCCTCCCGGTACAGGATCACGGCCAAAGAGCTCATCGGCGCGCTCGTGGACGTGGGGCGGCGGCCCAATCTGTTCACGGTGCGGCCCGACGGCGAAGTGGTCTTCAACGCCGAGGCCCGGGCGGTGGTCGCCGCTTTCTGCCGCATGCCCGAAGAACACCTGCACCGTGCCCTGCCAGCCTGGGGCAGGGACGTCCCTTCGAGCAGGCTCGGCAGCGAGCCGGCCGCCTGGGTCCGCACCGCAGCCACGATCCCGCCGACCGGCCCCGGATGCCGGGCCTGCACCGCGACCGCCACACGAGGCCGGGAGGAAGCACGCCGCTACCTGCTGCCGCACGGCCGGGTATGCGTCAAGCACCAGTGCTGGATGCTGGAAGCACCCGTCGTCGACGGGGCAGCGGCCGTCCCCGGGCAGCTGGACCTGCGGTATGTGCCGCAGAACGGGGCGGCCCAGCGCCGTCATGTACGGCTGCTGCGGCGCTCTGCGCACGCCGGCGAAGCATTCACCGTGGCGCAGGCAATCATGGCTTCGTGGTGGGACGAGCCTTGGCCGGAAGAGATCCTCTGGCCCGATCGGCTGCGGCTGATGGCACCCGGCAACGACCTCGCTTGGCGTGCAGCGGCGCGGGATGCGGTGACCTACCCCGAAGCCGTCACGCTGGCCGCGGCCCTCGCCGACCCGAGCCTGCAGCAGCGGCTACTCGATGACGCGGGGCGGCATCAGCCGCACGCGCTCGCCGATGTCCCCAGCCTCGTGGACGAACTGGCTCGGCGCCTTAAGCGGCCATGGATCGCCGGTCGCCTCAGCGCCCTCACGACAGGCCCGCTGAACGCCTGGGTACGCGCCTGCGTACGCACGCAGGCTGGGCACAAGCCGAAAACACGCAGCATGTGGCACGTCTCCCCGCCCCACCGGCCCGCACCGATCACCCGGCTCCTGGCCGAAACCCGACCCGTCGACGAAGCGCCCGGAAAAACGGAGTCGGAGGGGGCGCCGGCCCCAGACGTGGCCGAGACCGCCCAGGGGTTCGCGCGCGGCCTGCGCCACGCCCGCACCTACGCCACCGAACACGGCCACCTCTGCATTCCTTACCGGTACGAAAAGGACGGGTTCCAACTCGGCCTGTGGCTGGCCAACCAGCGCGCCGCAGGCCCCCAGCTCTCCCCCGAGCGCAGCCAGGCCCTGGCCGCTCTTGACCCGTGGTGGAATCCTGCGTGGAGCACACTGTGGCAGCGCATCTACCTGCGCGCACGACGGCTGCTGGACTCAGGCACCGACATCAGCCCCAAGCAGGGCTTCCCCGGCACCAGCGAGAATCTCGGCACCTGGCTGTACCAGCAGTGCCAGGTCTACAGCAGCCTCCACCCCCAGCAGCGCAGACTACTGGCACAGATCGGCATCAGCGCCGAAGCCGCCCGCCACGCACTGCCGCGGCGTCGCAACCTCGCCGAGGCCCGTGACCAGGGCCTGACCAACGCACGCGCCTACTGGAAGCAGCACGGGCACCTTTGTGCGAGCTCTGCTGATACGTACGCCGGCTTCCCCATCGGCCAATGGCTGACCAACCTCCGCGTACGCGCCCGACGCGGCATTCTCGATCCCGCCCTCACACAGCAGCTGGACGCAATGGATCCGTGGTGGGCACCGCCCTGGCCCTCCGACTGGCAGCGAGCCTGCTACACGGTGACCGAACTCGTCCGCTCCGGCCACCCCCTCGACCCCGAAAGCGCCTTTGCAGCCTTCAACGACGAACTCGGTCAATGGCTATACACCCAATGTGTGTCCTACCCCGGCTTGGCAGTGGAACAGCGCCGACAGCTCGCGGCCGTCGGACTGACTGAGCAGACTGTCCAAACCGCCCGCCCCAACCCCGCCACCCACAGGCCGTCCCTGGAGACCGGTCTCTACTACGCCCGCTCCTACGCGGCACTGCACGGCGACCTCAACGCATCACCCTCCGACCGGCACGAGGGCTTCCCCGTCGGAGGCTGGCTGGCCCGCCAGCGGCACCAGGCCGGCCTTCACACCGCCAAGTTCGCCGCACCCTACCCGGCCGACCCGCTGCTGGCCGCCGTCGACCCATGGTGGAACCCACCATGGAACGGGGACTGGCAGATCAACCACCGCGCCGCCCGCAAACTCGTCGAGAACGGGATCAAATTCCTCCCTGCACAAGGCTTCCCCGGCACCCCCGACTGGACTGGGCAGTGGCTCTACACCCAGTGCGTCGCCTACCAGAACCTCCACCCGGGGCAGCAACACAGGCTCACTCAACTCGGCATCACCGCCACCAATGCCCCCACCGCACGGCCCCGTCGCGTCACCCAGCAAGCATCATTCGACACCGGCCTTGCACACGCCCGCTCCTACGCCGCCCAACACGGACACCTCGCCGTGCCCAGAAGCGCGAACCACCACGGCTACCGGCTGGGGACATGGCTCGCCCACCAACGCAAGCGGGCTGCCAACGGCCGACTCCCCCACCACCGCGCCGAGGCCCTCGCCGTCCTTGACTCATGGTGGAACCCATCCTGGGGTCTACCATGGCAAGTCACCTACCATGCCGTCAGGAACGAGATCCACGGCCACGTTCTGAACGCGGCCGCAGGTTTCCCCGGACTTCCTCCAGCCGCCACCAGATGGCTGCTCACCCAGTGCATCAACTATGACGACCTCCACCCGGGCCAGCAGGAACTCCTGACCGGCCTCGGCATAACACCCCAGGACGCACACGCCGCCCGCCCCCAGCAGGAAACACGCACGCGCCGCAGAACCGGCGCCAGCCGGTCGCGCCCCACAACCGTCTCCTCGTCCATCGACGGCGGCCTGCCCTACGCCCGCTCCTACGCACACACTCACGGCGGACTCGGCACCGCCCACTACACCACCGAACACGACGGATTCCCCCTGGGCTGGTGGCTGTACGAGCAGCGCAAACGCGCCGTCGCCCACCTACGCCGCACTGGCCTGCCCTGGCCCCACGACACACAGCTCACCGCACTCGACCCATGGTGGAACCCACCCTGGCGGGTCTCCTGGAACCACAGCTATCACCAAGCCCACGCCCACCACACCGCCGGCCACGCCTTCCCCGGCACGACCACTAAATGGATCCGTACCCAGCAGCGCGCCTGGAATCAGCTCCACCCCCACCAACAACACCTCCTGAGCACCCTCGGCATCCACGAATCCACACCCCTGATCAGCTACAACAGCCGCCCAACGAAAGTGACCGGCCAACCAATAGAACTGACCAATGGACCTACGGCCACCCCGAAGCAGGAAACCCACAGCTCACAGACCCCGCCCAGCCCCAGCCCGCAAGCAACGTCAAGCCCCTCGCCACCACAGAGCACACCGCCAGCCCCAACCAGCCAACTGATCAGCCCAGCTCAACACCCCGGACACTGATCAGATTTAACGAGCCACGACAACGACGTCCCAGCGGGGCAGGTGGAAGTCGCGGTGGGCTTCGACGACCTTGTCCAGGGAGTTGTAGGTGCAGAACACGTTGAGCGGTCCCTGGGCGTCGGCGGCCTGCTGGGCCAGGTCGTCGGCGGTGTCGACCATGGTGAGGATGCCGGCCAGGTACGGGTCCGCCGGTTGGTCTGAGGAGCAGACACCGAGGTAGCGGCCGGGCCGTCCTTCGCTATGCCATTTCGCGGCGGTCTGCTCAAGGAGTCGCAGAGAGGGGACTGCCACCAGGGAAGCGCCTTCTGGGGCGGTTTCCTGGACGATGTGCAGGGCCACCAGGGTCTTTCCGGTGCCGGTGGCCATGTAGACGCTGACGCGGCGGTAGCCCTCGATGAAGCTGCTGGCGGAGGTGTCGACGGCGATTTGCTGGCCTCCGCGCAGGCGGGTCTTCAGGCGAGAGGCAGAGGCAGGGGCGGTCGCGGCCGGACGGAGGCGCGTCGTCGTGGCCATGGTCCTCCCCCGGTGATGGCGTGCGTGTGCACCTGGTTCCAGGGTGGAAGGGGTGTGCGGTGCTGTGGCAGGACGTTCGTACGGGTTCACCCGAACGAGTGCCGGCGCTCTTGACCGCACGCTGCCGGGCCGGTCACGGTGCCCAGGACAGCTTCGGCGGAAGGACAGCTGTGCTGGACGATCCCGGCCTGTACGGGCCTCGCAGGCCGCTGCCGCTGCGCGCCTGGCCGGTGGCGGGTGAGTCGACGGGGTCGTTCGTGAACCGGCTCGCACACGCCAACTGTCTGAGCCTGGCTGATTTCCTCGACCGGGTCGGGCAGGGCGAGGCATCCGTGGACCCGCTGCGGGTGGAGAAGTACCCGCAGTGCACCGAGATGTATGTGAACGAGACGGGGCTGCGCTATCTGTCTGTCCTGGCCGACCGGTCGCTGGGTCTTCTGCAGCAGGATCTGCCCAGTCTGGGCGCAGAGTGGCTGCTGGCAGGCGGGGAGGGGGAAGCGGCGGAGTGGAAGTGGCCCTGGAAGCCGCTGGCGGGACACCTCGTGCGGCACTGCCCGCCGTGCGGTGATGACCTGGATGTCGGCGAGCCGGTGTGGCTGATGTCGCCGGACAGCTGGCAGGTGTGCGCGCGGCACGGTTACTGGTCGGACGACTCCCGCGGGCGTGGTCCCGACTTCGTTCAGCTGGCCGAACTGCCCGAGACGATGACGGCGCACCGCGTGCGGCAGGAGCTGGCCGCACTCTGGGGGCCGGCCGGGGAGGAGTTGTTCGCCGACGCTTTCCAGGTCGCGGTGTACTGGTGGACGCGGATGCCGGACACCGTGTGCTGGGTGCAGCGGGCCTGGACGGCTGGGCTGGGTGCGCGGGAGATGCGGGCGGCCCCGCTGGTGATCTACCCGGAGGCGGCGCAGCTCGCGGGCGCCATGCTGGACTTCGAACGGGTGGGGCAGCGGGATGCGGCGGGCCGTGCCCGATGGCTCGCGGGCGTGGAGCAGTTGATGGTCCGGTGGGGGGTGGATGTGGCTGAAGGCCGTCAGGCGCTGCTGGTGTGGCTGGGGCGCCACCGTACGGGAGTGCCCGCCCCGTCCCGTCCGGCCGACCGGTGTCAACTGATGCTGGCGTCGGGGCACGACCGGATCGCGTCCCGGACCGGTTCGGTGAGCGAACGCTCGTGCCTGACCTGGCAGTTGGGCATGGCTGCTGCCGACATGTAGGCCGCATACGGGTGGAGGGCCACAACCGTACGGTTGTGGCCCTCCACCTGGCAGTAGCGGGGACAGGATTTGAACCTGCGACCTCTGGGTTATGAGCCCAGCGAGCTACCGAGCTGCTCCACCCCGCGTCGGTTCGCACCACCGTACGCCATGCTGGCAGACGCTGGAGACCATTGACTTGCGGGGTCGGCTTCTACGCGGCGAAGCCGATGTTTTTGACGTACTCGTACTGGCCCCACTGGGAGCCGAGGTCGGGCAGGACATCGGCGGTCCAGGCGTCGTCCAGTCCCTGATGGTCGCCGGCCGCCCAGGACCCGACGATCTTGTCCCAGCCGCGCACGTTCATCGACCGGTGTTCCACCACACGCTGGAGCGGGCGCGCCACGCCGGACTGGTCGAGAGGGTGGATTTCCACCCGGGTGCCGCGGCCCTCACGGTTGAGGCGGGCGGTGAGGTGGCGGGCGACGTTGCGGCGCCGCACCGCCCTGTATGCGGCGTCGATGCGTTCCAGGTTGGCCTTCGACGGACGGCGTCTGTCCTCCAGCCATGCCTTCAGTGTCCGGTCGCTCACGGTCAGTCCGGCGTCTTTGGCGGCCTGCCAGGTCCTGTCCGATGTCGTCAGGTAGTGCAGGCGTGCCATCAGGCCCCGTTTGGCGGTCACCGGGGTGGCGATGTGGCCGGCGAGTCGGTCGAGCTGGCGGGCGACGGCGTCGCTGCCTCTGATGCCCCGGGCTCCGAATTTCCCGAAGTCGATGTTCTTCTCCGGCATTTACTGCTCCTGCCCCGTGTCGGCGTCGGTGCCGGTTCCTGCGGTGTAAGTGTCCTTGACCTTGACCTCGGTAACCGAGCGGCCTTCGGGGAAGACACGGCGCCAGTCTCCGATGACGTGGAGCTCGTCGGTGCCCATCGCCCGTACGACAGCCAGTCCCCCGTCGTGTGCCTTGAGTGCCTTCATCCAGAGGTTGGCGAAGGCCTGGGAGCGGATGATGTGCATCCAATCCGGGCGGTAGAGCTCCCGGTTGTAGTTCGACTCCCCCATCGTGGACACGAACTTGGAGTACATCGCCTTCACGTACTGAAGCGTCAGCTCGTCGCCGTCTGCGATCGCGGTGTCGCGGGCGTCCTTGAGGGCGATCCGGAACTTCTCCAGGAGGTTCTCGGTGGCGCCCGAAGTGTAGGACTCGTGGATCTCGGGCGGCTCGCACAGGCGGTGCTTCGGGCCGGACAGGCGCAGCAGCAGGCGCAGGGTCGGTTCGCTGACCCACAGGGGTCCTGGTTCGTCGCGCTGGCCGATCGGGTTGGGCAGCACCGCGTCGTGCTCCCAGGCGGGCGGGGTGATCAGGTGGACTCCGGCGCGGCGCCGGTCGTGTGCAAAGCCCGTGGAGTGTTCCAGCTGGCCGAGCGGGAGGTGGGTCTTGAGTGCGCTCAAATAGGCGCCGTTGATGTCGAGTGCGGTGACCTCATGCTTCCCGGGCGGCAGTTCGGGCCGCGTCCACTTGGGGCGGGCCTCCCAGATCTGGTCGGCGCCCTTGGAGGTCTGCTTCTTGAGGATGTCGGGGATCCAGGGATGGGCGATCACGTCGTAGCGGGCGCCCTTGCGGGTCTCGTCCAGCAGGCGCATCGCGTCCGGGATGGCCCGCTTCAGCAACGCGGCGCTCGCCGCTTCGACATCGCCCTGGTGCTCGGCGAGCACGGCGTGCACCGCTTCGTGGATCAAGTCGGCAGGCCCGGACGGCTCCTGGAACGCCCGACCGCGCGGGGCCGCGCCTTTCCCGTCGGCCGGACGGGGCGGGCGTGCAGTGCGCGGGACTTGGGCTTCCCTGACAGGCGGGGGCTTCGGAGTTCCGGCGGGGACTGTCTGGCAGTCGGAGGGGTCCAGGTGCTGGACGAATCCCGCCACCCGCTGACCTGCCGGGGCACCGCACAAGACGCACGGCTGCAAAGCAGTGAGTGTCTCCACCTCGTCGAAGTCCTGCGCGGGCTCCGGTGACGATGCCGCGTCTACCAAGCCGTCCGCCACGGGCTGCTCAGCGGGCGGCATTGCCATATCGGCCTCGGCGAGCTTGGTAGTCAGACCCTCCAGCAGGTACGCGTACTTGGCGCGAGTCTCACCGGCCGGGTCCCGGCCGCTCTCCCAGCCGCCGACCGTGGACGGGCCCACTCCCAGCGCACGGGCCACCTGCGCTTTAGACAGCCCCGCCCGCTCCCGCAGGCCACGGCGGAGCTCCGGGGCCGGGAGTTCCACCTGCGGGCCGACGGAGGCCAGCAGTGAGTCGATCGCGTCGTAGTCGCTCACCGGCCGGCCCTCTTCATCTCGGACCGGATACCGCGGCGGCGGCCGACCGACAGCGCTTCGCACGCCCTGGTCGGCCCGGACAACAGATCGAGCGCAGCGACGCCGTAATGTCCGGCCAGCGTGTCGACATCACGCAGAGTCCACGAAGTGGCACCCGATTGCCGACGCGAGACCTGCGTCTGGGTCAGTCCAAGCACGTCCGCCACCGCCCGCTGCGGCTCACCTGTCGCCTGCATCAGTGCGGCCACCGTGAGCCGCAGCGACTCCTCCAGCCCCAATCCCATGCCTTCACCTTACCAGACTTCATGCGGAAAATGCATGAGAATCAGCAATAAGCACACGAGAATGCGAATACCACCTACATGAAGCCTGCCGCCGATGGCGGACTGCAGCGTCGTCGGCAACCGCCTAACGAGGGGGCGCCAGGGACCCGCCGACCGGACGGGAGCACAGACACCCCCACCGGCACCAAGAGGGCGCTCACGGACCGGCCCCCGCTTCACCCCCTTGACTGCGCCCGAACGGATGCCCCAACAAGGGTCTTTTGTTCTATTTGTCAGTGGCAGCTGCTGCACTGACTCCATGACAGAGACGAAGGCATCCCCCCACGGCCCGGACTGTACGCAGGACGACGGTCCCGACACGATGCTCCAGGCCCTGCTGGACCGGGAGGAGCGGCGGCTGCTGGTCTCGGTGCCGGCGGCTCCCGACGGAGTCGACGAGTGGCGTGCGCTGGTTGCTGAGCCGGGTTTCGTCCGGCGCAGTTCGGTTCTCGCCCGCGGGGTGCCGTTGCACCGCATCGATCAACGCAGCGCCTGGCAGCGGTTCCCCCGAGGGCTCTACGACCCTCGCACGCTCGCCCTGGCCGCGCTGGAGGCAGTGGTCAGCCAGCAGGAGATGGAGGCGGAGGCGACCACGGAGGAGGTGATTCAGTTCCTCGCCTCCCTGGCGGCGTCAGCGGCGCCCGCGCGGGATGCCTCGGAGCATCTGGCGGTGGCTCGGTTCGTCCTGCGTGAGCTGCTCAACGACGCGCAGGACGGGGAGGAGTTCGACGTCTCCTACAGCGACTACCGCGAGGGCCACAGCAGGGTGACCTTGTCCGTGCGGCTGTTGGAGGAGGGATTCGGGCGACGCGGCCAGGCCGTGCTGCGGGCCACGACCCCGGCCATCAATCTCCTGCTGTCCGGACTCGAACACGATCTGGAGGACGTGCAGGCGGCGAAGGACCTGATGCTGCGCCGCCAGGTGAGCACCCACCGGTGGGGACGTGCCGAGGAGAGCGCGGCGGAGAGCCTGAAGCTGTCCCTCATGTACTGCGAACGGGTACGGGCGGTACTGGAGGAGACCGAGCGCGATGTACGGGCCGTGGACTGGGGACAGGACGTCCCCAGGCTGCTTCAGACTTCCCGTGCGCATCTTCGCGAACGCCACCGGGTGGAGCGCGACCTGATGGAGTGGATGCGTGAGGTCCGCAACGATGTGGACGACGCGGAGGTACGGCGCACCTGCGAGCGGATCCTGCGGTTGCTGGGACGGGCCCATCTGCGGCACACCCAGCTCCTGGAGAAAGTCATCGACGCCCGCCCGGCGTTCCTGCGCTCCCAGGCCGAGCAGCGCTTCAGGCCTCCCCCACGCCTTGCGCTGGTGGGGATGCAGGAGGACGTGCTGGAACCGCTGCTGGACCTCGGCGCCGACGACGCCGAGGCGGTCGCGAGCATCTTCGCGGACGCGGCCGGCGGACCGGTGGTCGCGCACCGGCCGCGGCTGCGGGACTGGTGGGCCTCGCTGCTGGCTCCGGCACGCGCGGTGCGGGAGGCGTTCGCGGACGAGGAGATCGAGCTGATCGCGGATGACCCCGGTGAGTTCGGCCTCTTCAGCAATGAGGACGTCGCAGTCGCCCGCAGCCTCCTCACGCAGGCCCTGGGCATGCCGGTGCGCCTGTCCCGGCTGCTGGAACAGGCGCTGGCGCACAGCCTCCAGGCCGCCGACCTCCTGGCCGTCTGTGTCCTGCGGGCCTTCGCGCCGGATCCGGAGGACGAGGAGGAGGAAGGGACGGCTGACGAATTGGCTGACCTGCTGGAGGAACATCTGGTGGTCCTCGATGACGGCACCGTGTTCGATCTCGGAGCGGTCGCCGGCAGCGACCTGCTGCTCGTCCCCGCCCAGTCGCTAATCCCCGGTCCCGCCCGCGCCGAGGACGACGTGGAGGTCCTGGCATGACAACTGCCGCGAACGTCTACTCCCCGGCCGACCTGGCCGACGCCTCCGCCCTGGTGTGCTTCGGCTGCCAGCCGCGTCTGCGTCCCCTGAGTCTCCCCCGCTACCGGGCCCTGCTGCAGCGCTACCGGATGGACGGCCCGTTCCGCGACGCGGCGGACGCCGTCGCCGACGGCCTCGACCTGGACGTGATCGAGGCCCATCAGAGCGAAGGACTGATCCTGCACCCCCGCGAGGGATCCTGGCTGTCCTACCGCCTCAAGGATCATCCCAAGCTGGGGGTCAAGGACCGCCTCGTCCTGGGACTCGCGCATGTGGCGATCGCGGCCCGCGCCTACCCCACTCCCGCCGACCTGGAGGAGCAGAGCGTCAGACGGATCTCGCTGGCCGAGGTCGACGACTTCCTGCGCCGGCTCACCGACCGGCTCCGTGAAGCCTCCAAGGACGCGGACGGGCTGACCGTGGCCCATCCCGAACTCCAGGCCGCCTGGCGGGTCTACGCCAAACTCCCCGCATCGCGCCCCACACCGACGGGACGGCTGTCGGAGTCGAGCACCCGACGGGTGATCAAGGAGGCGCTCGACTGGCTGGTGGAACAGGGGATGGCCCAGCGGGCCGACGACCTGGGGGCGGGCCACTACCGGCTCGCCCACCGCTTCCGCGTGCAGGTACGAGAGGCAGCCGCCTCGGCGGCGTTCACCGTGCTGTGCGACCTGCGCCGCGCCCATCTGGTCGAGGAGGACTGAAGAATGCTCCAACTGCGACGTATTCGTCTGGAGAACATCGGCCACCGCGCGGCCGGTTTCAAATCGCTCGTCCTGGACCTGACCGGCGGTCCGGGCTCGATCGACGGCCGGCCCATGCAGCCCGTGGACGTGATCCTTTGGCTGCGCAACGGCGGCGGCAAGTCCAGTCTGCTCTCTCTGTTCTTCAGCCTGCTACTGCCCGCCAAGAAGGACTTCATCGGGGCGCTCAAGTCCAAGTCGCTCGCCGAGTACATTCCCGGCGAGCAGGTCTCGCACGTGATCGCTGAATGGGGAGACTCCGAACGGCCCACGGCCGGCGCGGTACTGGTGACCGGCGGGGTCTACCAGTGGCGCGACGGACAGCGCCCGGCCGACCTGAGCAGCGGGTGGGAACGGCTGGAACGCCGCTGGTATCTTCTGCGGCCTCAGCCCGGCGGGCTGGAACTGGACTCCCTGCCCGTGCGTGCCGAGGATCTCCAGCTCAGCATGACCTCCTACGTCAAGGCCCTGGAAGCCGCGCACCAACTGCAGCGGCGGCTGCAGTTGGTGGTCGCGGAGGAGCAGTACAGCTGGGAGGAGCAGCTGAGCAATCACGGTCTGGACCCTCAGGTCTTCATGATCCAGAAGGTCATGAACCAGGAAGAAGGAGGGATCACCGAGCTGTTCAAGTTCCGCACGGCCGAGGAGTTCATCAACTTCCTCATCGACATGATCGTCGATGCCGCCGCACCCACGGCAGCACGTGCGGCGCTGTCCAAACACGCCGACAAACTGGCGGCCCGGCCCGCACGGGAACTGGAACAGCGGTTCCTCGCCGAGGCCGTCCTGCGGCTGCGACCGGTGCAGAAGGCCACGGCGGAAGCCGCCCTCGCCGAGCAGGCACTGGGCCGGCAGGTCCAGCTGGCCCGACGTGCCGGCGAGCACTTCCAGACCCAGGCCGCCCATCTGGAGCAGGAGTCGGGCTCATTGCGCGAACGCGCCGAGGCCTACGCGCAGGAGGCACAGGAGGCCGACGACCGGGTCGAGGGCCGGGGCCACCGCGTGGCCGCGGTGAGCGAGGCGGCCGCGCGGCTGCGGGTGAGCGACTGTGCGAGCGAGCATGCCGGGCGCATCGAGGCGGCCGACTCCGCCGAGCGGGAACACACGGCATGGCAGGCGGTTCCCCTGCTCATGGACCTGGCGGGCCGGGAGACCGAGCTGCGGCAGGTCAAACAGTTGCTGGAAGATCTCCACAGCGAGCAGGCCCCGCTGCGGGAGGCCGTGGAGCAGGCGGGCACCGCCCTGTACGCGAGGCTCGAAGAGGGGCTCGGCCGGCTCTCGGGCGAGGAGGAACAGGCCCGCGCCGAACTTGAGACGGCCGCCGCCCGGCTCCAGGCGGCCGAGCGGGAGTTCGAGAAGACGGTGAGCGCGATCGGCCGCGCGGACAGCCGCGCGGCCTCGGCCGAAGCCCGCTGCGCGGAAGGAGAGGCGGAGATCGTGGCCGCCCGTGCGAGCGGGGTTCTCGGAGGGCAGGAGGAGCCGCATGCCGCTCTGGAACGCCTCACCCGCGAGGAAGAGACCTCCCGGGAACAGGTGGAGCAGGCGCGGCGCCAACGGGAGGCAGCACGGGAGCGGAGCACCGGCATCGCGACAGAACGTCTGTCGTGCGCCGACCAGCTCAGTACCGCACGGCAGCGGCACGACCAAGTGTGGGACCAGTGGAACGCATTGGCGCGCGAACGCCGTGACCTGGCAGCCGAGCCGCGTCTGGCAGAACTGGCGGGCACCGGCGGCGAATCGGTGGATGTGGACGCGGTGGGCAGCGACCTCATCGCGCTGCTCACCGACCAGGTCGCCCACGCAGACACGGAACTGGCCGCCGAGCATGCCCGGGCGTCGGAGGACCGGCGGCTGCGCGACGCGCTGGAGCAGGACGGGTTCTGTCCGCCGCCCCGGGAGGTCGAACGGGCGGTTGCCGCCCTGCAGAACCGCGGTGCCAACGCCGTTTCGGGAATGCAGTTCCTGCGCGAGACCCTGCCCGCCCACCGGCACGACGAGGTCATCGCGGCCATCCCCCAGCTGATCGGCGGGGTGGTCATCTGCGGGCCGGTGCCCGGTGGTGACCTGGCGGCTCTGGCCCGGCAGGCCGACGTCTCGCTGCCCACGGTGATCGCCGTGAGCAGCGACGACGAGGCGCGGGCTCTGCTCTTGCGGGAACCGGGAAACATCGCCGTCCTGCCCGTCCGCCCCTCGGCTCTCGACCTGGAGGCGGGAGAGGAGGAACTGCGCCGCGTCACCGCGCGTTTGGACACACTGGAGGACCGCCTCCGGGCCGTCACCAAACGGCGCGAGGGCGACCGTGCCCTCTGCGGGCGGCTGCGGGCGCACCTGGAATCGTTCGGGCCCCGGGCACGCGCCGCGCGGGAGGAACTGCTCAGCCGGCTCGACGACGAAGTGAACACGCTCACCGAACGCACCAGCATGCTGGCCCGCGAGGCAGAGGAAGCCGCGCAAAGCGCGGGCCAAGCGGAACGACGGCTCGCCCAGCACACGGACACGCTGATGGCGCTCGCCCAGACGCTTCCCCAGGTCCGGGCCCTGGAAGTGGCGGTCCGCGCCACTGCGCACTGGACGGCAGAACGCCGGCAGGCCCGGACCGAGGCACGCGAACACCGCGCCGCCGTGCAGCAGTTGAAGAAGCGGTGCACGAACGCCGAGGGGCAAAGACGGACCGCGGAGGCAACGCTTGGGCAGTGCCGGGAGCGTGGGGAACGCTGGGCCGGCTGGCTGGAAGAGATCCGCCAGGAACTCACGGATGAAGTCCGCAGCCGGACACATCCGGCCACGGTACCGGGCGGGAGCCTGCAGGCGCTGCGTGAGCGCTGGGGCCAGGCCCGTCGGGACTGGCGCGACGGCATCAGCGACACCACGCTGCAGCAGCGGCTCACCGCCGCCCAGACGGCCATCGACGCTCTCAACCAGGACCTTTCACGGGCTGGTTCCGCGGCACGCGCGCGGGCGGCAGAGCTCGCCCAGCAGGCCGGGGCAGCCGACACCGACCGCCTCACTGACCGCATCGCCTGCGCAGCGGAGGCTCGCAGGAAGGCCGACCGGGCCGAGCACGAAGCGGATCTCCTCCACCGCCAGGCCCTGGAGGCTCACCAGAAGGCGGCCGAAGCCCTGGACGACCTTGCTCCCGGCACGGAGCGGATCTCCTTCCCCAGCGTCCGAGCCGCCCAGGAGGAACTGCGCGCAGAAGAGGAGCGGCTGGAGCAGGACCGCACGCTGGCCCAGGTGCGGCGCCTGGACACCGAGCGCACGCACCGCTCCGCCGACCTGGCGGCCGGCCAGGCCGCACAGCTTCGGCAGTCGGCGGGCAGTCTCAACGCGGCCGCCGACCGCCAGCCCGGCCAGGGCAACGACGGCGACCTGGAACCGGGCGTGGACGCGCTGCTCCTTGAACGGCACGGCCTGTCCGCCCTCACCGTGCGGTCCCTGCAGCCGCAGGACGCCGAGCGAATCAAGGACGTCATCACCCGCGAGGTCTTCCAGGCGATCCGCGCCCACGACGACGCCAAGAACGCCCTGCGCAAGTACGTACAGCAAGTGGAACGGCTCGCCCTGCAGCCGGAGTACGCGGCCGTCGTCGACGGCCGACTGCGCGAACGCCTGCAACAGGACCTCAGCCTGCAGCCCCGGCTGGCCGCGCTGCTGGAGGACATCGAGGAACGCGAACGACAGGTCACCGGGCTGCTCGCCGAGTCCGAGGAGGACCATGCCCGGGTCGTCGACGCCTGCGCGAGCACGGTCGAAGCCGTCCTCGACAGTGTGGAGGAAGTAGCACGCCACTCCCGGCTGCCCGGGAATCTGGGCAGCTGGTCCAAGCAGCGGTTCCTGTCGCTGGAGCTGCGCCAGCGCGCCCGCGGGGACGAACTCGCGCGCAGGCTGTCCGCCGAGGTCGACCGGCTCATCTCCTCGCTGCCGGCCGGCGCCGCCGGCCGGGCCAGCGCCCTGCCCGACGCGATGCCACTGGCCAAGCAGCTGGTCCTGGCGGCGCTCGGCGGCCACGGCAACATCATCGCGCGCATCATCAAGCCGACACAGAACCTGGACACCGTCGAACGTGAGTCCGTCACCGAGATCCAGAAATTCAGCGGCGGCGAACTCCTGACCGTCTCCGTGCTGCTGTACTGCACACTCGCCCGGATGCGTGCCGCCCAGCGCGACCGCCGCGTCCCCGGCGGCGTGGGCACACTCGTCCTGGACAACCCTTTCGGAAAGGCCAACTACGGGCCGTTCGTCGATCTGCAGCGCCGCGTCGCCGGTGCCCACGGCATCCAGCTCGTGTACACCACCGGTTCCAACGATCGCCCGGCACTGGGCCGTTTCCCCCTCATCGTCCGCATGCGCAATGGTATGGACCTGCACACCAAGCGCCGCTACGTCCAGATCCTCGAGCGCTACGGTGACGCCGTCGCGGACGGTGTCACCCGCGCCCAGGACGAGGGCATCGCCTCCGCCCGCCTCCTGCGCCGCAGCGTCCTTGCTCCTGACGCCCCACAAACCCCCGAAGTGGATGCCGGGGATGCCGGATGAGCGCCGCCGACCGTATGGCCGTCCACCTCGCCCAGCAGTCCCGCCAGCGCGTCGACTTCGATGCGCTGGCGGGCGCCGCCGACGCAGGCGACTCCAGTCTGGCCACCTCGCCCGGGCGCCGCCGCATCCTCGCCGACGCGGCTCAGACCCTCCAACAGCGTGGCCTGGCCCAGTTGCCCAAGGGCAGCGCCGGCTGGGACTGCAGCGCCCACCCGCCGCTGCCCCGGTGGGTCAAGCGCCTGCAGTCCGCCCGCTCGTCCCGGCCCCGGCCGGCGCCCCGGGCGTTCGTGGAACAGCTGTCCTTCGCCGGCACCCTGAACCTGACCGCCGCCGACCACGCGCTTCTCGGCCCCCTCAACACGCTGCTGCGGGACCAGCCGGATGCCGAGATCGTTCCGATCGCCGACCGCTCCTACCAGTTGTACGGCGACGAGAAACGCCTCAAGGACATCGACCGCCACCATCTCGTGGTCAAAGGGCTCCTCGACGTCGCCGTGCATCTTCGGGCCCGGCCCACCCCCGCCCCGCTGGCCATGTTCGAACTCGGGCCCGCACCCTGGATGCTCGTCGTGGAGAACACCGCCGCGTTCACCAGCCTGCGGGAGATCTTCGGCGCCTGGCCCGACCGCAGCCAGGTGGGCTGGCTCGGCTTCGGATCCGGTGACCAGCTCGTCGCCTCCATCCCCACCGCCCTGACTTCCTTCCGCGAACGCGACCACCCTGTGGAGACCCTGTTGATGTACGCGGACCTCGACCTCGACGGCCTGCACTGCGCCCAGCAGACCAGCCACCGCGCACAGGCCGCCGGCCTTCCCCCGCTGCTGCCCGCCACCGGCCTCTACCATGCCCTCCTCACCGGGCGGCCGCGCCCTCACCCACCCGCCACCACCGACGAAGCCCTCGCCGCGGCCGCCTGGCTCCCGCCCCACATCGCACCGTCAGTCGCGCAGCTGCTCACCGACGGCCTGGTTCTGCGACAAGAAGCCCTCCCCCTGCCCTGTCTCCGCGCGCTACTCGCTCCGGGTGCGCCCCTGCTGCCTCAGCTGCGCGACGGCGCCCCGCAGCAAAGACCGACCACGCCGGCGTTTCCCCAGCCCTGGCCGTCGCCCTGGACACGCTGAAGGCCTCGTGCCATCCGGACAAGAGATACACAAGCGCTGGTGTCAGTGCGTACCGGTAGCGTTCCTGCATGCCGGAAACCTCCCAGCCGACCGAAGCCGAACGTCGCCAGGCCATCTCAGACGAGCTGGAACGCCTTGAGGAGAGTGCGAAGTACAGCGCGCAATCTCAGTTCGAGCAAGCCAAGCGTTGGCGCCTAATCAATCTATGGCTGGGCGTGCCGGCAAGCGGTCTGGCGGCCATCGCCGGTGCCATGGCCCTGGTGACGGCCGCCGGGCGCGTGATCGCCGGGCTGGTTGCCCTCGCTGCCGCTGTCCTGGGGGCAATCTTGACCACCATCAACGCATCGCACCGGATGAACCAGGCCGCCGCCGCAGCAAACGCCTACCTCGAGATCCAAACCGCCGCTCGCCAGGCCCGTGAAATCGATCTCCCGGCATGGACCGTGGAAGAGGCTCGGAGCGGGCTGGCTGAAATCACTGCGCGACGCGACGAACAGAACAAGACCGCCGAACCTCCCAGCCGACGCTCCTACCTGCGTGGCAAAGCGAATGTCGACGGCGGCGGCCAATCCTACGCGGTCGACACGTCCGCCAACCAGCCCGAAGGGCACTAGAGAGCAGATATGGCACTCTCCGTGAATCAGGGGTTCGACCTCTTCTTGCAGCAGTTGACGCCCACCGCGGGCGAGCGCGACGCCAAGGCGCGCCATCGGCGCAGTGTGGAGACCTCGTTGCAGGCCGCGGCCTTCGGAGTATCTCTGTTCCGAGAGACAGGGTCGTTCACTCATGGGACGGGGGTCCGCGGGCACTGCGACGTAGATCTTCTGGCCAGCATCAAGGCAGGCCGCCCGAACAGTTCGGACACCGCCCTGGGCTGGGTGAAGTCGGCTCTCCAGGCGAGTTTTCCCTCCACCCAGGTCGTCATACGGCGCCCTACAGTCCAGATTCGATTCACTGCCGGCGCGGAGACATGGGAGGTTCTTCCCGCTTTTCTTACATTTCGCGGTGGTGACACGTCGGTCTACGACATCCCCGGAGCCGCCGGCGGGTGGATGGACACCGCCCCCACGGCGCACCTGGAGTACGTGAACGAAGTCAACCAGCGGCCTGTTGCGGTCGGCGGCGCCAAGAAGCTCGCCCGGTTGGCCAAGGCCTGGAAGTACTACAACAACGTGCCGGTCTCCTCCTTCTACCTGGAGATGCGCGCCGCCCAGTACATGGCAGGTGAGCCGAACTTCATCGCGGTCTGGGACATATGCGGTCTCCTGGAGAAGCTGGATGACCATCAACTCGCGTCCATGAACGACCCCAAGAACAAAGCCGGACGCTTCGCCGCATGCTCCAGCGATGCGACTCGTCAAGACGCACTCTCCAAGCTCAGGACGGGAGCAATCCGCGCCAGGAAGGCACTCGACGCTTATCACAAGGACGATCACGCCACCGCGTTCACCTATCTCAGTCTGCTCTTCGGGGGCCGTTTCCCCAGCCGCTGACTTGCTTTGCAGACGGTCCAGTCAACTATTCCGGTCAGCGTGAGCGATCCGCGCTTTATCTCAGCTCGGTCCTGTGCGTGACTCGGCGGCGTCCCTGGAATCGTCCTCCCCGGTCGCCCCGTTGAGCCCGTTTTGGGACCGAATGCGGCACAGCAGCGTGCACGCCATCCGGTCCAGGTGAACAGACCCCGACAGCAGGCAGGAGTTGCATCCACGAGAACGCTCGCCGTCAATCGATCAGGCCGAGGGCCGGTATCGTGGTCACGCCTGTGCGTCGCCTGAGGAAGCCGCGCCGGTAGCACGTCATTGGGAGAGGCTTTCCATGATCAGCCGTGACGAGATCGACGCGAAAAGCGCGGAACTCGGAGTCGACCCGTCCCATGTTCAGCGGGACTACGTCTTCGGCTGGTTCCTCGCCGGGCTCTACGGAGAGAGCCGGCTCGCCGACCGTCTCGTCCTCAAGGGCGGAAACGCTTTACGGAAGGGGTATTTCGGGGCGACGCGCTTCTCCGAAGATCTCGATTTCGCCTCCCCCGGCCCTATCGACGCCCAGGACTTCCGTGAAGCGCTCAACGAGATCGGGCGGATGGCGCAGGCCAGAACAGGGGTCCAGTTCCATCTCGATCGCACTGAGCAGCTCAGCAGGCACAGGATCAACCGGGAACAGACGGTCTACACGTACCAGTTGCTCTTCACCGACTTCTACGGCACGACCAGCAGCATGCCTGTGACCCTGCACCTGGACGTCACCGAGTTCACCCGCCTTCAACTGCCCCCGCAGTCGCGCACGCTCATTCACCCCTACAGCGACCATGCGGCCTGCACTGCGGACCTGACGGTGATCAGCTTGGAAGAGGCTCTTGCGGACAAACTCAAGTGTCTCCTGCAGCGCCGCTCCATCCGCGACTTGTTCGACCTCACCTATTCGACGTTCGTCAACAGTGAGATCCCCGTCAACCGGCGCAGCCTGGTCAGAACGTTCCTCCGGAAGACCATCTTCTCTCCCAGCCCCGCTGCGGCCCTGAACCTGCTCACTGCCATTCCCTTCGACGGCATGCAGTCCCTGTGGGACACGACGATCACCTGCGCCCGTGACAGCCTGCCTGAGTTCACCAGCACGGTGGCACGCTGGAAAAGCGAACTGGACCTACTCTTCGCCGATTTCCGCACCGGCCACAGCACTCAAGCCGCCTTCTATCCAGCGCACCTACGGACACCGATCATGGAGGCCGGTGCCGAGCAGAAACTGATGCTCCTGACCTACGAGGGGCGGCAGCGCCTGGTTGAGCCCTATGCCCTGCGTTTCAAAAGACGCGAGGACGGGGTCGCGCAGGAGTATCTGTACGTCTACGACCGCACCGGCGGGCGCTCTCGTCCCGGCATCAAGTCCTTCTTCCACTACCGGATCAGCGGTCTGAGCGTCACGGACGATCACTTCGAGCCGCGGTACGAGATCGAACTCGCAAAGGCCGGCGAATTCAGCGACCGCCTCGGGTTCAGCCGCGGTCGCACCATCGGCCGCCCCACCACAGCCAGGGCCAGACCGCGCACGGGACGACGACGATAGTCCGAACTCGGTCACATCACTGCGCCCATGCCGTCTGAGAAGCCAGTACAGCGGGAACCAGGCTAAAGTCAGGGCGAGTTCACCACAGGCCTGCCCCCTTACGTACTGCCCAGCAGCCAGCATCGTGGCAACACTCGGCCTCGAACCGCTGACGGCATCTGCAGGTCCAACCGCAGCGGAACTGCCCGCACCTGCCGTCCCCCGGCAGTGGCACGCTCTCGCCTGTCAGTCTGGCCCTCTACGCTGGAATTTCATGCGCGACGGGGCGGCAGAACGGTCTGAGGACGGCAGTGGCGGAGAACGGCGGCAGGGCGCACAACTGGCAGAGCATCCGGGAGTGGGACGGGAGCCAGCATCGCGCCTTTGAAGAACTGTGCTTCCAGCTGCGCGAGGCAGCCCCTCCAGGCTGGGAGACGATCAAGACGGCTGCCCCGGACGGCGGTGTCGAATGGTACAACCAGGCGCCCGACGGCAGCGCCGCACACGGATACCAGGTCAAGTTCGTCCAGCGCATCGAGGACTTGCTCCCTCAGGCGAGGAAGAGCGCCAAGACGGTCGGCGAGAACATCGCCCACCGCAAAATCGTCCGGCTTGAGTTCCTGACGCCCTTCGACCTCTCCGACCCCGCCCCTTTCACCCCGAGCGGGAAGCCGCGTACCGGCGCACGGGAGCGGTGGAACATCCACATCGCCAAGTGGAAGGAGGAACTGCCCGGTCTCGCCGGTGTCGACATCCGCTATGTCGGTGGTGGCGAACTGCTGGAACGCCTGACCCGGCCCGGTAACGAGGGACGCCAGTGGTTCTTCTTCGAGAATCGCGCACTGGGCACGGAGTGGTTCCGAGAACAGGTCACGCTTGCTGAGCGTCTGGCCGAGTCGCGGTACACGCCCGAACATCACGTGGCGTTGCCACTGGCTCAGGTGGCGGACGCGTGCGCCCTGCCACAGGAATTTCTGCGGCAATTCGCACAGCGGGCCCGGGACCTGCGGGCCGTTGTCGAGACGCTCCTGGCCGAGATGTCGTGGTGGCGTGACCGCTATCCCGCGCCGGACAGCAGTCCAGCGCACGAAGCGCTGTCGCAGTGGGTGCGGTTGTGGACGCCTCCGCTGCGGGAGGGCGCGGACGCTTTGGTCCAGGACCTGTCTGCGGCATCCGCGGGTTCTGGTTTCCCCGCCGAGCAGGCAGTTGCTGTGGCTGAGGACATGCTGAATCGGCTGGGTGAATTCAGCGGCTTGGCCGACCGGTTCGTCGGGGAACCGACCGGGAGCGGTGACGTTCCGGCACCGCCTCTGTCACAGCCGCGCACAAGCAGCGCCCGGACAGCGTCCGAGAGCGTGGAGTCGATGCGTGAGGGTGCCCTCGCTCGTGCCAGCAACGCCTGCGAGCAGGTACTGGCCCTGCTGCGGGGCAGCGCTGCCCAAGCAGCGGAGAAGGGAGCGTGGCTGCTGTTGGGGGAAGCCGGCCAGGGCAAGACGCATCTGCTGGTCGATGCCGCGCGAAGGGCTGTGGACGAAGGTCGGCCGGCACTGGTGGTGTTCGGGCAGGAGCTCAGCGGGCACAGGACCTTGAGCGAGATCGCGCAGAGGTGCGGGCTGGGCCAGCTGCCCGAGCGGGACTTCCTCCAGGCGATGGACGCCGCGGGCGCGGCCAGCGGGTGCCGCTTCCTGTTGATCATCGATGCCCTCAATGACTCCGCCGATGCCGGGCACTGGAAGAGTGAACTGCTCGCTCTCCAGGGGCATCTGGCCGGGTACCGGCACATCGCTCTGACGGTGTCCTGCCGTTCGACCTTCAGTTCCCTCGTGGTGCCGGACCGTTTCGACGGGCCGGCTTCGGTGCACTCCGGCTTCGCGGGCCGGGAGATGGAAGGCCTTGAGAGCTACCTTCGGAGGAATCCGGCTGCTCTTCCCAACACGCCCCTGCTTGCCTCGGTCTTCACCAACCCGCTGTTCGTGAAGCTGTACGCGGACAGTCTGAGCAGGAGCCGGAACCAGAGTACAGCCGGCTCGGGCGGCCGTCCGCGTGACCGTAGCGCGGTGTTCGACGCCTATGTCGATCACCGGGCGGAGGCCATCTGTACCCGGCTGGGGCTGGACCCTCTTGAGCGGCCCGTGCACCGTGCGGTAGATGCTCTTGCCTCGCGCATGGCCGCCGAACACCTTTCCGTGCTTCCGCGTGGCGAGGCCCGTGACCTTGCCGACGCCTGCGCTCCTGCGGCCACGGCATGGCCGGACACCATGCTCGGGCAGCTCCTCGCTCAGGGCATCGTGTCCAACGAGCGGACCTACGGGGCCGAGGCCGGTAGCGGCATCGGTTTCCCCTACCAGGCGTTCAGCGACGACCGCGTCGTGCGGTCGGTCTTCGCTGCCCACCAGGACGAGATCGAGTCGCTCCGTCAGGGCCGGCATCTGGCCGCCGGCTCCCCTCTGCGGAACTGGCTGCGTGAGGCCTCCCCGAACTATCAGGAGGCCGCGTCGATTCTCCTGCCCGAGCAGGCCGACACGGAGCTCATCGACCTCCTGGCTTCCCCTCCCGGGCCCGCGACGGACACATCCGGGCCCGACGGCCGTGCGGACATGCAGCACTATCTGCTGGCCCGGAGCTTTTTGGAAACGCTTCCCCTGCGCAGCACACGGAGTGTCAACGAACGCACCATCGCGCTCCTCAACGAGACGGCCGCCCGTCACGGACGCAACTCCGACGTACTGGAGGCTGTCCTGGCGGTCACCGCTGAGCCGGGGCATCTGCTGAACGCCGACCGTCTCCACCGGGTGCTGGCGAGGAGGCCGCGGCCCGAACGCGACGCATGGTGGGGTGTCGAGACTTACCCGATGGTGTGGGACGTCACGGCACTGCACCGGCTGCTGCGCTGGGCCGAGCAGTACCCCACCCCGCAGGATCTCCACCCCGCGTCCCGTCCGGCCCGACCCCGGCTCGGGGCCCGGACAGGCCGGCCCGTGACAGCGCCTGGCGACACCGAGGAAGTGGCCCGGCTGGCGGCCACGACGCTTGTTTGGGCCCTCACGTCCTCCAACCGGTTTCTCCGGGACCGTGCGACCAAAGCCCTCGGGCAACTGCTTCTGTCGCACGGGGACGTTCTCGTGTCTCTCCTGGACAGATTCCTGCACGAGGACGCCGAGAAGGTGGACGACCCCTACCTCTTCGAGCGCCTGGTGTGGGTCGCGTACGGGGTGGTGGCCCGGCGTGGCGGGAGCGAGTGGCAGCGCGGCCTCCTGGGTCAGGTTGCGCGGCGGATCACCGAGTACGTCTACGGTGATACCGATTCGCCCGCGCACGCCTCGAGGAACGCGCTGCTGTGCGATGCGGCGACCCGCATTGTCACCATGGCGCACGGCGCAAGGATCATCACTGACGAAGAAGCTGGGGTGGTCAGGCATCCGCATGCCTGCCCGGACATCGGTCAGGCCCCTGCGGAGGAGGCTCTTGACGATCTCTTCCCACGGCGGGAGGAAGACAGGCCCCTGTGGGGATCGATTCGCTCGTCCCTGTCATCGCTGGGAGACTTCGCGGACTACGAAGTCCGTCCGACCGTCCACCACTTCAGCATGCTGCCTCTGGCGTCCGGCTATCCCCGCCGGCCATCGTGGCAGCGCCGCGATGATCCGGTCTCGGTGGACACCGACCGTATCCCGGCTTTCGCAGAAAGCCTCCCGGAGTCCGTCCGGCCTGCCCTGGGCACGTCGGCCGCGGTCGCGCAGCTCCTCACCGGGTGGAAGGCGCAGCAGGTCCTCGACCGGGGCCAGTACGCGCTGCTGCGGGACTGCCGGGTGCCGCCCGCCGACGACGAACGCCTCGCTGAAACCGAGGTGGACGCTGCGTGGGCCGCGAGGTGGGTGCTCGCCCGCGTCGCCGACCTTGGATGGTCGCCCGAGCTCTTCGCCGAATTCGACGCTACCCGTGGACGCATGTCCGGCGGCCGCCAGTCCCACAAGGGCGAACGGATCGGCAAGAAGTACCAGTGGATGGCCCTCCACGAGTTGGTGGAGCGGCTGGCGAACCACCGTCACCCCCACCGGACCTCTGAGCACGACGCCGCCCAATACGAGGGAGCGGCACGGCTGTCCCTGCTCGACATCGATCCCTCCCTCCCTCCGGCCCGCCACCCGTTCGACGCTGCCGACGACGCAAGCGGCCACAGCGAAGCGGACAACGCAACCTTTCCGCCCGCCGACCCTGCGCACCCTCTCGCACCGCCTGTCCCGGCACTGCCGGACGACGACGGGATCGACGAGTGGATCAGCCGTCCGAACAACCTGCCCGGTCTCGAGGAACTGGCCGTCCGGACCGACAGCCAGGGCAGGGAGTGGGTCGTGCTCGACGAACAGGCCACGGATGACCACGACGGCCGAGGCTGGAGCATCACCCATGGACAGGCTGAGCAGTGGCACCGCGTCACGAGCTGGACCGTTTCCGACGACCAGTTCACCAGTCTGCTCACATGGCTCAAGGGCCGCTCCCTCACGAACCGGCTGATGCCCGAAGGACCCGACCGCCACAGCCTCCTGTTCGCCGATTTCCCCACCGTGCCCGGCCCCTGGACGGACCCTGAACCCGATACCTGGCACGTGAGTACCTTCCAGTACTCGGACCAAGAACCCGGCCCCGGCCCCGACAGGCCGGATGGCCTCGATGGTCCAGTCGATGACGACGACCTGGCCACGCCGGAGACAACCCCCGCACCAGCTGCTGCCGCCGAGCCCGTCGACGCCCTCGCCATCTGGAGGGAGAAGAGAGAAACGAAGCGAACCGAGTCCCTGGCAGACCTCGCAGAGCAGTGGGCAGACGGCCCCGTCGACGACGAGGACACCTGGCTGGAGCGCACCCTTGCCGCACAGCCGCAAGCCCAGATCGACCACGCCGCAGACCCCGCCGGGCAACCCGTAACGGCTATCCCGACCACCCAGACCTACAGCTGGGGTGCACAAGGCTACGACTGCTCCCTCGACGCACCCGTATCCGTGACGCTGCTCAATGACCCGCTCCTGAGAGACAGCGGACTCCAACGGGACCCCGACCACCCCTTCTGGTACGACACCGACGGGCGGCTCCAAGTGCAGTACCTGTCGTGGGACCGCCCAACCGGCACGGCCCACAGCCTCCTTGTCTCCCGGGAGTGGCTCGAACAGCGGCTCCAACGAAGCGGCCACTGCCTGGTCCAGGGGATGCGCGGCGAGCGGCAGACCGTCACACCCGAACACCCCCGTATCTGGAGGGAATTCAGCCAGACGGCGGGCCACGCCGCAGATGGGCAACGGACACCGGGAACAACCGTCACCGCACTCAGGAGAAGCTTCAGATAGCGGAGAACCCGAGCAGGGCCGCCGCGAGAGGCCCAAGCCTGACGATCTTCGATGAAAGCCCATTCGGCGTGGCCGCCAACGCGGGGTCGCGGACTGTCGTTGACGTTGTTTTCTCCGTGGCGAGCCGAGGCGCTGCCGTGCGCTTTGGCCAACCGCGTCCTTCGGCTGTGTGGACTTGCGGCGTCCCGATCCGAGTACTTTGGACCGCCCCGTCAATGGCCCGCCGACTGCGTCTGCCTGTCACGGTCCTCGGTGTCGGTGGAGTGAACGGCTTCCGCTCTTGGCTGGTGGCTTCATGACGGTGAACCGCCTCATCGTGACCCACCGTCCCATGATCGCTGAGGGCGGCCCCTAGCTGGGCGGGGTGCCGTCGGGGTGCTCGTGGATCCAGGAGAGGCCGCCGAGGTCGAGGCGCCGGCGAGCGCGGGTGACGGCGACATAGGCGAGCCGGGCTTCGCTGTCGCTGATCGGTCCGGGGACGGGGCGGCCGGTGTCGTCGTGCTGGTCGGTGTCCTTCGGCGGGGTGAAGTCGTCGGCGATCTTCACGCAGGGCCATTCACGGCCTTTGGCCTTGTGGGCGGTTGACACGGTCACCTCGGCCTGTTGCTCTGGCGTGAGGTGAGCGAGGGCGGCCAGGATGGCGTCGGTGCCATGGGTGTCGACGAGGTCGACCAGCGGTTGCAGGTCACGTCCGGCTGGGTCGTGGGCGGCGTAGTCCTGTAGTTCGCCCCAGGAGGGGAACAGCACCAGCTCGGGGTGGGAGGTGCGGCGGCCCTCCTTGAGGTCGCGAGCGGCCAGGGCCAGGGCACGCAGGCTGTCCCCTCCCCCGGCCAGCCCCACCCGGTGTCCGGCGGCCAGCAGGTCCATGACGTGGGCCATGGCGCCGACGTTGGTGCGGCACAGCACAGCGTCGGGCCGGACGAGGTGCCCGAGTTCGGTGGACACCTCGGGGGCGCCGGTCAGGCGGATCGGGGCCTGCGCGATGGCCAGCCAGCGGTTGGCCTCCTGGGCCAGATAGGGACCGAAACGGAAGGACTGCGACAGGACGAGCTGGGCGCCGTCGAAGCCGGTCATGACGTCTTTGGCGCCGCGCCAGTCGTAGATGGCCTGGGCGGAGTCGCCGACCATCACCAGCTGGGCGTGGCCGCGCTGATCGAGGAAGATCTGCTCGACGACGGGGTTGGTGTCCTGGGCCTCGTCCAGCAGCAGGAAGTCGGCGTCGATCTTCGGCCGGCTGAGAGCCCAGATCTTCAGGTAGTGGTCGTGGTCGAAGCGCACGGCCCCGTCGTCGGGGTGCTGCAGGTCGGCCCAGGCCTTCTCGGCGAACGGCACGATGTGGGCGGCGAGTTGGGTGTGCGGGTCTTTGTCCTCCAGGCCGCGCAGGCGGGGGACGTGATGGCGGGTGATCGTCTCATCGGCGGTGTGGCAGAAGCCGGCCACGGTGCGCAGCGTGGCGTTGGAGAGAGTCTTTTGTGAGAGGTCACGTTCACCGATGCGGATCGCCTTGGTGATACCGAGGGCCTGCCCGGTCTGCCAGGCCGGGCGGCGGGGGGCGTTCAGACGGCGGGTGTACCGGTGGCCGACGGCGGCGTAGGCGAGGGCGTGGGCGGTCTTGCACTGCACGGTGTCGGGGAAGCGGGCGCGTGCGTCCTGGGCAATGGCCCGGTTGTAGGCGAGGTAGCGGCCACGGCGTTTGGTGATGCGGGCGAGCAGGGTCAGCGTGGTGGTTTTGCCGGTACCCGCGCCGGCCTGCAGGGCGAGGTGCTGGCCGGCATGGAAGGCGTCGGCCGCGGCCGTCTGTTCATCGGTCGGGTTCATGCGGAGGCTGCTCCGGGGGTACGGGTCAGGGCGTGTCCGACGGCTGCCAGGAGGTGTGCGGCCGTGGTGTGGGCGAGCAGGTGCTGCACGGCCCGGTCGAGCCGGTCGGCCTCGTCGCTGGCGTGCTGGGCCAGTGCACGGTGCAGGGCCAGCTTCACGAAGAGTTCCGGGCTCTGCCCCGCTTCCTGGGCGGCCTGGCGGATCGTGGCCTGGACGGCGGGCGGGAAGGCGAGGTTGAGCAGGACCTGCCCGTCGGCGTCCGGGTAGTGAGTGGTGATCACGTCCACGGGGAGCCGAGTGGCGAGGCGCTGGCGCAGCCGGTGTGCGGCGCGGCCGGGGGTTTTGGCGCGTACGAGGGTCATGAGGCGGGTGGTGTCGTGGTTGGTCGCGAGCGGCAGCACGCGGGCGGCGTCGCGGAGTTCGGCCGGGGCCAGGGGTCGGGTCAGGAGGATTTCCAGGGCGTGGTGCGGCATCGTCACCTCTCCCCGCTGCCGTGTGCCGGCGGGTACGGCAGACCGGTACGCAGGTGCTGCGCGTGCAGGAGCGGATCGACGACCTGCCATCCGGCCAGGGCCAGGTCGGCGGCGCCGTGGGTGGTGGCATGCGCGGGGCAGCGCTGCATGCGCCAGCGCCGTTGTTCGGCATGGGGCAGTTGGCTGAGGTCGTAGACGGCCGTCGTCTGCTCGGGCAGGGCGAGTTGGCCGCGCTGGGGGCCGATGGGCAGCAGCCTCCAGGATCCGGGCGGGGAGTCCGGGGCCAGGACAGGACGGGAGCAGCGGTGTCGGTGGCTCGTCTGGGCTACGCAGCGGATGGCCTCCACGGGGCCGTCGGCGAGGTAGTGGCCCAGCAGCATCCGCACGACCGGGCGGCCGGGACCGTCAGGCTCTGCACTGGTGGGAGCAGCCGTGGGAGTGGTGAAGACACCGGTGTCGATCAGGCGGCGGGTTCGTACGGCGAGTTGGCGGCGCACCGACGTGAGGGGTGGGCTGATCCGGCAGACGGGCGTGCGCTGCGGGCAGAGCACGGCATGCGGAATGCGGCACCAGGCGCTGCCGTCGCTGTGCGGGTGGGCGATGCCGGAACTCAGGTGCCAGTGGCAGGCGGCGGGGACGTGGGCGGTGACCAGTTCGGCGGGATGCAGGGCGATGGGCTGCCCGTCGGCACGCGGGTAGAGGTCGATGCGGTTGCCGCAGTGCCGGCAGCGGCCGCTCTGGCCGGCGCGCAGCAGGCGGCTGGGGCTGGTGGCGGCCACCCGCAGCGGACGGCGCGCCAGTGCGGTGCGGGGGCTGCCGTCCCAGGGACAGCCAGTGGAGAGGGTGTTGGGGTGCATGGCGAGGACCGTGCCAGGCGACACGCCCCGAGGGCGGGGCTGGCGGGCGGACAGTCCCCCGGGCGGCCCAGCGCTATCGAACAGCAACACGATTCAGCGAGTGTGTGTTTCATGCGTGTTCGCCGGTTCGGGTGATTTGCGTGGCGTGCCAGGCAGGGCTCGACCGGAGTCAGGCGCCCTTGGGTCCGGGTGGGGTGTGGTTGCCGCAGAGCGGGCCGAGCAGCTGCTCGATGGGGACATCGAGGGCGTGCGCGAGGGCGTGCCAGGTGGTGACGGTGCCGGCGGCGCGGCCGTGTTCGAGGTCGATCAGTGTGCGCCGGGCCAGGCCGCTGCGGTCGGCGAGTTCGTCGAAGGTCCACCCGCGTTCGTTCCTCAGCCGCGCCAGCGTCACACGCAGGGCGTCGCGGTCCGGGTCGGGCGGCAAGATCGTCACCCCACCATCCGACGGTGCAGACACCTGCCCTGTCAGTGCGGATTTCTGCACTATCAGCGCAGGTGAGCGCGTCGGGCGCTCACGCTGCACGGGTGCAGAGATCTGCACTACGGTGCGGGCGGCTCCCGCGTGCCCGTACCGGGAGACCGCCGCACGAGGCCGGCGCGGACCAGACCGGAGGGACAACGAGCCGATGCGGCTTGCCAGCACACACGCCACGGTGCAGCGCATCTGGACAGTGCACCTGCGCCCGCAGACGGGCGGACCGGCCCTGACCTGCCCCCGCTGCACACACAGCCCCGTCCTGCCGGCCGGCTCCGCCCGCTCGGCCGCCCTCACCCATCTGGCCCGCCACGCCCGCGCCGACGCGCTGCCCGGACACCTGCGCACCTGCCAGTGCCGGACGCGGGGCTGCCACTGGCACCCCCGCCACCGCGGCTGCGCGGGACCCGTCCTGCTCGCCCTGACCTGCGACCGCAGCGGCCGCGTGTGGCGGCTGGCCGATGCCTGCGCCGCCTGCGCGGCGGCGATGAGCCACACCGCCGTCGTACCGCCCACCCTGCCCGGCACCCGCCGCGCCCGGCAGACCGCCGGCATGTCGCGCTCTGCGCGCACCACGCCTGCGTTCGGCCCAGCCGAACAGCAGCGCGTACGCGAAATGCTCACCTACCTCGCCACGGCCCTGCCCCGCTTCTCCTCCCCCGCCGCCCGGCTGCTGGCCCTGCAGTGCGCGCTGCGCGCCGACCGCCGCGGGCAGGTCCGTCTGCCCCACGGGTTCCTGCGCGGCATGCGGCTGCACGGCCGCGTAGAACTGTGGCTCGAGCTGGAGCACGCCGACTGGCTGCACCGCTCCAGACGCAGATACTCCCCCATCCAGGCGCAATTGCTCGATGCCGCCGTCCTCCATCAGGATCCCGGACGCACCGCGCGCATCCGCGCCGCCCAATGGGCCCTGTCCCCCGCCCCGCTGGCCGTCTCGCCCGCCCTGCCCTCCGCTCTGCGGCTGACCGCACTCGTCCTGGCCGCTCACAGCACCGCCGGGGCGGGCGGGGGTGAGGTCGATGCTCTCGCCCGCCAGTGCGGGCAGTCGCCTCCGCAGCTGGAGGATCTCCTCGACCAGCTGGTCCGCGCCCGTCTCGTGACCGTCTGGCGCCACCATCACGACGGCGACGAGGTCCGGTGGGAGCTGCCCGCGCACTCTCCGCCCGGCGAAGAGACACCGCACGATCCGAAGCCTTCTCACGGCAGCCGAGAAGCGGTCCGTGACGGCCCGTGAGTTCTGTGAAAGCCCGGACCGCTGCCGACGGCGCAATGCCGAAGCAACAGGCTGGATCAAGAGTCATGACCGTCATGCAGGAAACGCAGGTGGCCGCGGTAGGCAGCGCCTTCAGCGGCGTCGCGCCCCCTCGTCCGCGGCAGGGCGGCGTCTCATCTCTGTTTTCCTGGTTCCGCGATCGCCGCCTCGAAGTCATCGGGCGAGGTCCGCCGGCCGAGCCGGAAGTCCGGGCCGCTGCTGGCCAGTGCACCCCAGCAGCGGCCCGGCCTTGCTCTCCTCCCGCCCCGGGGCGGGAGTACTCAGCGGCGGGGAAGGGCCAGGAGGTTGTTGGTCAACCGCCCGTCGGCGCGGGTCTGCAGGTACTTCTCGCCGCGCGGCGGGGTCACCACGACGACCTCCGCCCGGTGCCCGCCCGCATCGCTCGTGTATGCCTGGCCCTTCTTGTCTTCGATCCAGGTGACGATCTGCGCCCGGGTGTTGTCGCCGGTCTTGCCGTCCGCCGGATTGGTCCACCACAGGTGGGTGATGTGCTCGTGCATGGTGCCGCCGGACAGGCGTACCGCGGTGATCTGGATGGCCATGGTTCTCTTCTGCCGGCCTTGCCCGATGGGGTTCCGGAGCCGGCGCCGGGACCCGTCACCCCGGGTGCGGGGTGCTTCGCCTGGGACGGACGACGTAACTCGCGGGTAGCGGAACGGGAGTGTTCCGGAGGGGCTGGCGGGACGTCAGGAGCAGTCGAGGCAGCGGTCGCTGCCGTCGGCGAACATCGCGGGCGGATGCTTGATGAAGCATCCCGGGCACAGGTGTTCGTTCACACGCGGTGTGCATGAGCAGCGGCCGCACTCGGGGCAGTGGGGGACGCGGCATGCGGAGCAGGCGGGATCGAAGGAGCGGTACTCCTCGTCGCAGTGCGCGCAGAGGTAGTCGCCTGCCTGGGGTCCGGTGTCCTTGGTGGGGGGCGTGAAGCGGCGCCAGGGGGCGGAGTCGGTGACGAGGACGGCGACCAGGTAGCCGCCCATCGGCGCGGTCTGCGCGTGCAGTTCCCGTCCCAGGATGCCGTCGCGGTAACGGACTTGGGTGCGCCCCTGCGCGCGCCCCCGGCCGGAGGAGCGGGCCCGGTCGATGACCGGGATGTCGCCCTGGAAGCTTCCTCGGCGCAGGGGCCGCAGACCGTGGGAGGCGGCGAAGGCGATCCGGCCGCTGCCGTCGAGCAGGAGGATGTGTCCGGGGGCGGGCAGACGCTGGACGGCGCGCACGCATACGGCCATGCGGGAGGCGGCTCCCGCCCGCCACAGGTCGGCGACCGTGTCAGCGGTGGGGCCGGTGGCATCCAGGTGGTGGTCGACGAGCGGGGTGGGGAGCAGGATCTCGGCGGCGAAGGCGTCGCAGGCCGCGTCCTCCAGTTGCAGGCCGCCGTCGGACTGGCTCTCGAAGGCTTCCATCAGGTCGAGGCTGTGCTTCTGGAAGTGGTGGCCCAGCTCGTGCAGGGCGGTGAAGTCCCGGCGGGCGGGGCTGGCCGCGTCGGCGACGGAGATCAGCGCAGGCGGTCCGAAGTCGTAGGCGCCTGCCACACTGCAGCGGGAGCCGGTCTGGGTTTCGGGGACGAGGTCGACGGTCAGCTCCGGCCAGGTCTGCAGTTCGGTGAAGGCTGAGCGCGCCAGGCGCTGTGCTGCGCCCGGGGTGTGCGTCTCCAGTTCCGCCAGCATCGCGGTGGCCTGGTGACGTGCGGCGGCCGCGAGTACGTAGTTGACCACAGCTGACCTCGTTAGCGCAGATGGAGTTCGAAGTAGCGGTCCGCTCTCGCGCTCCAGTCGGTGGTGGTGCCTTCCTGGCGTGCCGCCAGGGCGTAGATACCGAAGGCGGCACGGCGTCGGGCGTCGGGCTCGCTCGTCGCGGTGCGGGTGGCGAGGGCGCGTACCTGGGGGCGGCGCGAGGGGCGGCCGAGTTCGTGGATCACGGGGGCGGGCAGGGCCGGATTGGCTGCCAGGACCTCATCGGTGCCGAGGCCGAGTACTGCGGCGAGGTTTTCTGCCTGCTCGGGTGCGAGCGGTGCTTGTCCCCGCCACACCGCCAGGGCGTGGGGGGGCTGCAGGTTCAGTTGTGAGGCCAGCTGTTTGATGGTGATGCCTCGGCGCTGCAGCAGTTCGGGCAGGACCCCCGATCCGTGTGGCACCCACTGTGCGCCGCTCAGTTCCGCGAGGCCGTCAGCAAGGACGGCCCGGTACTCGGCCGCTGCGGCCGTGGGGTGCGGCGTGGTGCTCCCCCATGTCGCGCCCGGCGGCACCTCGTGGGGGCGGGTCAGGCCCGTGGAGGCGGGCAGTGGCAGGGTCAACTGGCTGATCTGGCGGTCCAGCACGTACCAGGGCAGGGACAGTTGCAGTCCCCACCACAGGGCCAGCGGCTGCTCCAGTGTGGAGGCGCCGGCGGGCAGCAGCAGGGTGTCCGTGTCGGCGTAGCGTTCGAAGGAGACTGGAACAGCCTGCACCGTGTCGTCTGCGACCGCGGTGATCACCAGCAGCTGGATGGTGTCGTCCCAGACCGCTCTCCAGATCTGGCTGGGCTCAGGATCCCGGGGCGGCGCAGTGGCGACCTCCCGGACGGCGTCGGGCACTTTCAGTCCCGCCGCAGCAGCTACCAGCCGCTCGTAGGCGCTGCTCTGGGCAGGGTTCATCGTGTCTCCCCCTCTCCTCGGCTGTGGTCCATCTGCGCATTCTCTTCTCACTGGATACGGACGACGTCACAGGGGCGGCTCAGGGGGTGGGTCCTCGCAGCGTCGTAGCAGCGCTCGCATGACCGCTTCCCGGTCCCTGTCCTCGGACAGGGCAAGCCGGAGCTTTTCCTTCAGCCCTGCCAGAACGGCATCGGCCTGGGCCTGTCCGATCTCCAGCAGCTGCGCTGCATGATGGGCGTTTTCGTCCAGGTAGGGCAGCAGTAGCCGCTCGTTGGCAGTCAGCCGCTGCCAGATGTCTTCAGCGTCGCCGCCGACGCCCGTGGAGTCGGCAAGGGTCGCCGCCGTGCCGGTTTCGGCCGGATCGACGAATGCCCCGTCGTCGGCGAAGAGCGTGGCGAAACGGGCCGGGGCCAACAGCCCGAACCGTGACTCGAGGACCTTGGCGAGGTCTTCCTCCCGCACCGCCCCCTGGGCGTGCCGGAGGACCCGCGTGAGAACGGTCATGAGGGCCTGGACCGTTTTACGGGGTGTGGGCCCGGAGCGGTTCCAGCGGGTGATCCCGACGCCGTCCACGCGCGAGGCCTCGGCGATGAGATCGTCGAGGTCGCCCTGCCACACCGCGTCCTCGGGCAGGCCGCTCAGTGCCCACCGCGGCGGGGAGCCCGGCCTGCGGCGGAAGGACGTGTCCTCGCTCATCAACCGGGCGATGCGGCGCCGCAGTTTGCCCCGTGGGGTCTTTTTCGCCTCGTCGATGAGGAAGTTCTTGATCGACGCGAGGAACAGCCGCTCCAGCGTGGCCTCGCTGATGGCCAGCGCGAAGCAGGCGGTCACGAACTTCTGGCCTGCGCCCTTGCGAGTCAGCATGGCCGTGATCACGTCGTAGGCCGCGTCGTCGCTCCACTGCGTGTAGCCCTCGGGCGGGGGAAACCCCGACGCACGGCGCACCTGGTGGACCATGCGCAGCAGCAGTTCCAGCGTCTTCGGCCCGGGTTCGCCCGTCTGCGACAGCTCTTCGTACGCTCCACCCGTCACCGGCTCACCCCCGACCCGCCCGGACCGCGTGAGCCAGGCTTCCTGTCTGCATACACCTGCCGTCTCAGCCACACCAGGCAACACGCCCTGGACCGGGAACCGCAGGCGCGTTCGTCCGCAGTTGGACCTCTTCTCTCTTTCCCAGGACTGATCGGCGCAGGATGCCTCCCGCAGAGCCAAGTCGGCTTCTTGGCGGGCGAGTTCAACAGCCAAACCGACACGCACGACGCGGGCGGCCACTACCCGACGCCCTCCCTATTCGCCAGCCTGTTCACCCTTTCAGGCGTATCCGGCGGGCGGTGACGTTCTCGTAGCGCGGTGCGGCGCAGCATGGGGATACCGGGCTGCCGCAAGCGGTCATCACCCGGAAGAGGCCAGAGGGGTGGGTGAACAGGTGGCGGAGGACTGGCGATCCGGCTCTCGTCGGCCGCTGCCGGTACGGAGGCCGATGGTGGCGGGCGGATTCGGGCGCCGACTGATGCACGGTCAGGGACTGGAACCGGAGGAACTGGCGGCCGGGCAGGCCCGCGGGACCGCGCTGCGGCGCGACAAGAGGTGGGCGGCGTGAGCACGGTGCGCGCCCCCGGCGACCTGGTGGACGGTGAGACAGTGCCGGGCGCGGGGCAGGGCGTCGTGGCTCTGTACCGCGAGCCGTACGGGCCGGTGCACTCGTGCGGCGCGGCCGGGCTTCGGGGGGTGGCGCTGGAGGAGTTCGGGCCGGTGAGCGAGCCGGTGCCCTACCGGGGCCGCAAGGGCATCATCACCTACTGGCCGGTGGCGACCCGGGAGCAGACCGTGGTGTGCGGCAGTCTGCGGCAGTGGCGGCTGGCGGTGGAGCTGGACTTCGAGCCGGGCTGGGTGGCGTTCAGTGCCGGCCCGGTGGAACTGCGGTGGCGGGCGGGAGGCCGCCTTCGCCGGTGGCGCCCGGATTTCCTGGCGCGCACGGCCGATGGCGTGCGTGAGGTGCTGGTGCTGAAGCCGCCTGGCCAGGAGAGCCTGCCCGAGTCGAGGCTTCAGGTGCTCGAGGAGGTGGCGCGGGCGGCCGGCTGGCGGGTGCGGCAGGTGCGTGAGCCGTCGGGGCTGCGCGGGCGCAATCTGGGATGGCTGGCCGGCTACCGGTTCCCCGAAGGCGACGAGAGCGGCCAGGGGCGGGCGCTGCTGGAGGTGTTCAGGCAGCCGGCAGGTCTGCGGGCGGGGGTCGCGGCGAGCGGGCTGGACGAGCTGACGGGTCTGGACCTCGCCTACCGGATGCTGTGGCAGCGGCGGCTGCTGTTCGATATCGCGCGGCCGCTGTTGCCCGACGCCGTGGCCTGGACGGCCTGAAGACGGAAGGGGGCGCATGGCGGGATCAGGTGAGGGCCGGCTTGCGGGGTCGCTGTCCATCGGGGCGGGGGTTCGCTGGCAGGGGCGCGAGTGGGAGGTGGTGGCGTGGCAGGGGGCGCAGGTCACGCTGGTGCCGCAGGACGGCGGCCAGGAGGTGCCCCGGGCGGTGTCGTACCGGTGGCTGGTGGGCGCGGAGGACTTCGCCGTCGTCAGCGGCGGTGGGGCACCCGTCGCGGACGGTGCGGCCCTTGGCGGCTGGGGGCGGCAGGAGGGCCGGGAGGAGGCCGCGCTGTGGCAGGCGCGCATGGTGGAGATCGACACCGGTCTGGCGCCGGGCAGGAGTGAGCATGCGCGGGGATTCGGGCCGGGCACGACGCTGGCCCAGCGGTGCGCCGCGATGTCGGCGCGGCTGGCCGCCGACGGCGTCCGCTGCTCCGCCCACACCCTCGCCGACAAGCGGCGCAAGTGGAAAGCGGCCGGGGAGAACCCGGTCGTCCTGCTGCCCGGGCCGCGGGACAAACGGCCGGGGGGCTTCACCGACCCGCGGTGTCTGACCGCCATGCAGGAGGTGGTGGCCCGGCGCGCACACGCGTCGGACGTGACCATCGACGTGATCCGCGAGGAAGTCGAGGACCTGCTGCACTCGCGGTACGCCGAGGAACTCGGCTCGGCTGCCGTGGCGGCTCTGCTGCCCTCCCGTTCCACCTTCTACCTGCGGATGAAGGAGTCCGGCCTGGCCGATGCCCTGGACCAGCCGACACGGGCCCGGGCCGCTCTGGCCTCCACGCCGCCGCTGCCCCATGGCGGGCGCGAGGTCGTGCTGCGGCCGGGACAGGTGACCCAGGCAGACACCACGCCGCTGCGGATTCTGGCCCGCGGCGACGACGGCCGGCCCACCGCCACGGAGCTGACCACGCTCATCGATGTGGCCAACCACAGCGCGTGCGCGCTGATGATCACGCCCAGCCGTCCCCGGGACGCCGAGAGCGGGCAGGCGGGCCAGGCGACCCGGGCGATCGACTTGACCCTGATGCTGGCCCAGGCTCTCGCGCCCTGGCCGGTGATGCCCGGCTGGGACCCACTGAGTGCGGCCGCCGCCTCCAGTCTGCCGTTCGGGGCGCTGCGGGCGGCGGACGAGCGGTTCACCGAGGCCACCGCCGCCCGCCCTGTCATCCGCCCCGAGCTGATCATCTACGACCAGGGCAGCCCCTATGTGAGCGAGCACTTCACCGAGGTCTGCGACCGGCTGCGCATCGCCCGCCGCCCGGCGCGTAAGAAGACCCCGACCGACAAGCCGCTCCCCGAGCACTTCTTCGTCACCCTCGCGCACCGCTTCAGTCAGCACGTCACGCACGGCTGGCAGGGCCGCAGCCACAAGAAACGCGGCCGCGGCATCGACCGGATGCCGCTGTACACGATCGCCGAGCTCCAGCAGATGGCCCAGGAGTGGGTGGCGCTGGAGTACCAGCAGACCCCCGACGCGGGGCTGCGCGACCCGTTCCGGCCAGGCGTCGTGCTGTCACCCAACGAGATGTACGCGGTCCAGGTGGCCCGCAGCGGCTACCGTGCGGTGCCGCTCTCCCCCGCCCAGAACCGCTTCTTCCTGCTGCGGCAGTGGGTCATCCCCGGCAAGGGCGGCTTCATGATCGACTATCGGACCTATCAGCCCATCGCGCAGGACGCCGGGCACTACCGGGAGATCCTCCTGCGTGGCGACTCGAAGCTGCCCGGCCGGGAGAAGCAGTGGGAATGCCGCTTCAACCCCTACCGTCCCGAGCGGGTGTGGTTGTACGACCACACGGCCGACACCTGGGTGACCTGCGATTTCCGGCTCCGGCACCTGCTGCACGATCCGTGGACCGCGGACATGTGGCAGGAACACGCCGAGCAGCACCGTGCGGCAGGCGGAAGCGCGAAGGACGAGGAGGCGATCGCCCTGTCCCTGGCGCAGCGTGACCGGCGACGGCGCAGTCGCAGACCGCCACCCAAGCGCACGGGAGCCGAACCGCCCTTCCAGGGACTGGAGTTGGAGACCGAACAGCCCTCCCAGGACCCCTACGCGGGCCTGGAGGAGTTCGACCTGTCGACGCTGCGTCCCTACCCGGCACTGCCCATCTCCCCCCTGGCTTCCCCGCCCGCAGCCACCCCGCCAGCGCTCCCCGCCGGCCCGAGCAACGTGGAGCGGCCCTCGGACAGCGGACAGACTCCGCATCCGCTGGCAGCACTCTTCCCCGACGACGGCGACGACAGCCCGCCGAATGCCTCCGCGACCGGCACACCGGCAGCTATCTACGAGGTCGTCGAGGCGGAACTCCTCGACGACCTCGATCCGGACGGCGATGACGGCAACGAGGCCGAAGACGACGTATGGGAGATATAGCGATCGAGGACAGAAGCCGTGACGACGTAGCCCCAGGCCGGCCCCGAGAGCGGCCAGGTTTTACGGTCCGGAGCCAGTCTGCGGGTGCGGGTACGGGTACGGGCAGGACCGTGACGAGAGAGAAGCGTGATGAAGGCATCCATCGAACTGCGTGACAAACGTGAAGCCCGTCTGCGTCAGCAGCTCAAGGACACCCCGATGCGGCCTCTGCCGCTGTTCCAGCTCACCGGCTGGACCCACTTCGTCGACGAGGAAGTGGAGCCACCCGCACTGGCGGCCGGCAGCAGTCCCACTGAGGACAGGAAGACGGACGAACAGGCCATCGCCTACCACCGGCATCTACGGATGGTGCCCACCGACGCAGTGACCCACATGCAGGAGATGGTCGTCGAGGCGGTCCACTCCAACAGCGGGCGCCGTGACGGGCTGATGGACCATGTCATCGACGGCCCCGCGGGCACCGGCAAGACCTGTCTGCTGCGGGCGATTGGACGCACTGCCCAGAGGGAGATCGAAGCCGCCATGGGCGGCAGGCGCCAGAACACGATCCCGGTGGTGCACATCACCACCCCCGCGGACCCGGAGCCGAGGGTGAACTGGCTCTGGGAAATCGGCTCCTACCTGGGTCTCAACCCTGAGCCGAAAAGCCTCGTGGAAGTCCTGGACATGCGCAAGCACCAGGACGTGACCCTGCCGGTCAACTACGTCCTGGAAACCGCACAGACCCGCCTGCTGCTCATCGACGACATCGACCGCGCCTCGCCGCAGCACCTGGCGAACGTGCTGCCCTACTTCGACTACCTGCGCGACAAGCTGGGCATCTCGCTCGTCTTCTGCGGCACCGGCGCCAGCCACCGCCTGCACCAGGCCCGCATCCTGGCCCAGGACCTGACCCGGGTCAGCGAGGAGAACAAGGTACGGCTCGAACAGGCGGGACAGCCAGCCGGACCCGTCTCGCCCTCCCCCACCGCCCTGCTGCCGGTGACCTGGCTGCACCCCCTGCCCCTGGACACCGAAGACGACGAGACTTTCCGGCGCGTCCTGGCGAGCTTCGAGGCCGACCTGAGCCTGTACCGGCTGGAGGAGAACGCCCTGAGCAAACACGCCGTCACACTGCACCAGCGCACCGGCGGCTACTTCAAAGCCCTCACCTACGTCATCTCCACCGCCGCCGTCATCGCGATCCGCAGCGGCAGCGAGAACATCACCGAGAAGGAGATCGCCGCCGCGACAGCCCAACTCAGCCCCTGAAACGAACCGCAGCGGACAAGCTGGGCCCCGTTCACGCCCGCGGCTGCCGGACGGCGGGAGCCCGGCGTCCGTGTGGTCCGCTCGCCCAGCAGCGCGGGGTTCTGCGGCACCGGCGGATTGCCCTCGATCAGGCGTCCGATGCCGGTGAAGGTCTCCGGGCGGCGAAGGCGGGTGCAACGATCCGGCGGGCGGGGAATTCAGCCGTGCCATTGGGCGAGCACCCAGCCGACCAGTAGCGATCCGACATGCCGGAAAGCGCCGGAGAGGAGGCTCAGGGACATCAGACGTGGCCAGGACATACCTCGCTGGCAGGGATCGGACTGCGCGGGCGAGGTGCCGGGGCAGTTGTGGCTCGCGGGCTCTGCTGTGGTCATGGAGAAGTCCTCTCTGGGTGGATGGCAGGCACCCAGAATCCGGCCAGGAACAGGGAAAGACGGCGGACTGTCGACCGGGCGGGCTGCCAGGTGGCCTGTGCTTTCGATCGTGGCAGCGACCGTGCGGCTGACGCACGCTCAAAGCGGCTCTGTCTGGGGCGGAAACGCTGTATTTTCCAGATCGTGCAGTACTGGGAGAGCATCACCGGACCTGGCACCATCGACGAACTGGTAGCCGACGCGCACGCGGCGGGCCACGCGGACTTCAACGCGCGGCTGGCCCATGCGTGGATCGCCAAGGGCATCCTGGGCAGCCCGCAGGTACGCACCCTGCACCGCGGCTCCGACAAAGCCCTGCACAGCGCCCATCAGCGCAAGCTGCTGCTCATCGTGCTCGACAAACGCCGCCGGTCGCCGGAGCTGAAGCTGAACTCCCTTGCCCAGATCCCGCTGGCCCTGTGGCTGTGGTGGGGCGAGGAGTACGTGGCCTTGCAACAGGCGCAGCGGGCGTTTTCCACCTGGCTCGGGCGCGGCCAGCGCAACAAGGACGTCGCCCGCGATGGGGCTGTGGGACTGCTGCGGCAGATCGACCACCCGCTGGCCACACCGACGGCACGCACCCGCCTGGTACGGCTGGTCACCCACCTGGGCAACGGCCAGGCCCTGACCCCACGAGGGCGGGCCGAACTGGTGGACGCGGTGCGGGAGGTGATGGAACCCGACAGCGTGTTCGCCGCCAGCGGGATGGTGCGCGCCGTGGGTCCCGTGGGGGCCCCGATGACGTGCGAGCACGTCGTCGCCCACGCCGAGATCATCAGCCTGGCCGTGCAGCACGTCCTGCGCGCGGGCGTGAGTGAGCAACTCCTGGAAGAAGCGCGCGCCGCGGCCCGAGCCTGGACGGCCGACTATCTCGCCGAGCGCCCCGGTCTCGAGGCGGCGGCCGGGTCCCTCGCCGACGCCTTCCGCTCCCCCACCCTGGACGAACAGGTCAACACCGCCGGCAAACGGCTGCTGTACACCGTGGGCCTCCTGCTGAGGCAGCGTCAGCAGTGACGGACGGCACGCCCGACCGGGGGCCTGCCAGCGGGCAGCCGGACGTCGGAGGAGTCGCTGACGCGCTCCACTCGCACATCGATCCCCGGAAACAGCACAGCCACGACCGTCTTGCTCGCCATGCCAGGACATACTCTGCCGAAACGATCCCCTGCTCACTTCGCTGACCGGGATCGGGGCAGCCGCCGGCAGACCTGCCTGACCGGCTACAGCGCGCCGGCCGCCGCCGCGCGGTCGCGGATGGTCCGCAGGCTGACGCGTACTCCGTTCTCTTCTTCGATGTGCCATTCGTTCATTCCCTGGCAGGTCTTGGTGCCGCGGGCGACGGCCCCGGCCTCGTCGGCCCGGCCGTAGGGTGTGCCTCCGGTCGCGGCGAGGATGATGCCGCCGTTCGCGTCGATGGTGGCCCAGTGCTCGGTGGCGCGGTAGGTGAGCACGATCCGGGTGCCGGCTGTCAGAACTTGGGCGTCGATCATCCTGGCCACGTCGGTGCGTCGGCCAGAAGCCGCTCTGCGCCGCGGAGGGGCCTGGCGCGGACGGGCGACTGGCTGGCCGGCGTCAGGCCCCGGAGGTGCAACGGCAGCAGAGACGGGCAACCCCAGGCGTTCGGGTTTCCAGATGTGTTCGAACAGGCGCAGATACAGCTCCTGTCGGGTCTCGATGACCGTGGTCATGGTCTCTGTCGGCCCGAAGGCCCGCATGTGCTTGTCGAGTTGGTGTGCCTTGATGAAGTCGCGCAGTTCAGGGTTGCGGTGATCGTATTGAGGGGCCAGGACGCCCAGGAGGACGTTGTTGCGGGCGTAGAGGCGGTTCTTGTCGTGGAAGGGGAGGTCATTGATGCTGGAGTTCTCGCGGCCTCTCAGCAGGCCGAGGCCACCGAGTTGGTTGCGGCGGCTGCGGAAGACGACCGGGTCTGGGATGTCACCGGCGACGCGATGGTGGTGGTTGGCCCATAGGTGTTCTATGTGGAACTGGTCGCGGTCGAGGTAGGCGAGGATGTCGAAGGGTTTTTTGCAGGCCTCGTCGGCGTAAGCGGTGGCGCGGGTGAGGAGATAGCGGATCTGATGGGCGTTGTTGCCTCTCAGGCCCAGGGTGATTGCTTCGCGCACCGGGTTCCCGTTGTGCTGGGCGAGGTCGCCCAGTGTGGAGGCGACGTCGGCGACGGTGCGGCAGCCGCGCAGGAGGGGGACGAGCTCGGTGTGGACCAGGGCGTCGGCGTCGGCGGACTGGACGGGCAGGTCCTGCAGGATCCGCAGGGCGTACCAGCGGTCGATGTAGGAGGCGACGAGGCGGCCCTTGTCCTTGGCGTCGGTGGGCCGGTCGTCGGGGGCGATGGCGGCGAGCACGGCGACGGACTGGACGCCGAGGCCGTTGCGCTCGTTGAACAGCACCGTTTCCAGGCGGTCGCCGTCCATCTTCAGGGTGCGGGTGGCGGCGAGGACGGGCCTGTACAGACGGGCCGTCTTCAGCAGATTCTGTACGAAGTTGAGGAAGTGGTCGGGGCGTCCCGGGGTCAGGCCGAGGTACTCCGCGTTGTGGCGTACCCACACGTTGAGGTTGGTGGTGATCTGGCGGCGGTCCTCGTCACAGTCCTCGCGCGCGCAGCGGGCAAGGAGGTATGCCTTGATGAAGCGGGATGCCGCCTGGGGGTCATCGCGGTCGGTGGAGAGTTCCCGCAGCATCTCCTGCCACTGGGTATTCAGCTGATCTTCAGCGGAGCCGACGTTGGACAGCAGATGGCTCTTGAGGAGGTCGACGGCGGTGAGGCGGGCGCCGCGGTCATTCATCGTCTCGAACATGCGGTAGCCGTGGTCGGGGCCTGCCGCCCGGATGCCCACCAGGACTACGCGGGTCAGGAGCCATTCGGTGAAGGGGTGGAGCTTCTCGGCGTCGAGTTCCTCGGCAAGCTGGGATTCGATCTGCTGGCCGCGTGCCCACAGGTTGCGGCGGGAGAGGGAGTCCCCCGCGCCGGTCTCGTATTTACGGCCCTCGCTGACGGATTGAAGGACGGGGTCGTGGTCGGTGATGCCGACGCTGAAGTGCTTGCCATCGGTCGTGATCACACGGTTGAGCTGGTCAACCGTGTGCGTATCACCGGCCTCCCGGGCCGACAGTCTCAGCTGCAAAAAGAGCAGGTGCAAAGTGACGAAGCGCTGCTGACCGTCGACGAGGAAGCGGCGCTTTTTCGACGGCTCGTGGTAGACGAAGGGGCCGAGGAAGTACTGCGGCGCGGTGTGGGGGCGGCGCCGGTACGCGGAGTCGCCCAACCAGTGCTTGAACGAGTCGCACAAATCCCGCAGCAGGGTGCGGACTTCTTCGTCACCCCAGGTGTAGTCACGCTGGTAGTAATCAATCTCGTACGTCACGTCACGGAACAGCTCGTTCAGGCTGAATCCCTGAGACCTGATCTCGTCCGCCCCCACGCAACCACCCCTCACCTGCCAGGCATATCCCGTCATGCTCCCAATCCGGCGCCACGGCGTACAGACGGCGCGGGAGTCTGGTCGACGGCATGCAGAAAAATATCGGCGCAGGCGACGGTGTCATCCCCAGCCCGCTGTTTTTCCCGACTACGGTCCCAGCCGCTGCTGCGGCGCACGTTTGCCCCCAGCCGTGCGGGCTGCGGGCAGGCCAACGTTGTGGGTGATGGCAGCCGCGACTGAAGGGGGCGGTGTCAGTACCCGCCGTTAGGGTCGGTGCTGTGATCAGGGAGTACTACCCGCGGGCGTGGCAGCACCTGCGCGACGCGCAGCAGGCCAAGATGGCGATGGCGCCGCTGTGGAGCACGCTCCTCAAGGACGGACTCGTCGAGGAGAGCGTGGTCACGCATCCGGACGGGTCGGGGGTCATCGGTGCCTGGCTGGCCTGGCCACCAGGCGGGCAGGCGGAACTGACCGAGCTGTTCCGCGGGTGTGTGCGGGAGTTGTGGGCGTGTCTGGATGCGCTGGTGGCGGAGTCGGTTGAGGCGTTCAGTGCGCTGCAGCGGCTGCGCAGGCCGGAGTGTCCCCGGTTCTTTCCGGTCGCTGATTCTCTCGAGGGGTTCAGGGCGTCACTGGCCGAGTCGTGCATGGACGGCACCCTGCGCTCGCACGTGGCGATGGTGGAGGATTGCCAGCCCTTCCAGGACAGCGACGGCGACGGCGACGAGGTCATCGACAGGATCCACCGCGGGCTGGGCTATCTGCTGGAGTGGGAGGCGGCGCTGGATTCGGGTGCGGTGATGGGCGCCTGGGCGACTCCCGTCGAACCGCAGGTCCATGCCGCGGCGCCCGCGGTGCTCGAGAGCGTGGAGGCGGCGCAGCCCGGTGCGCTCGACGGACAAGAGCGTGTGCTGGCCCGCTACCGGCTGAGCTCCTACCAGAGCGGGTGCGCTGTGAACGCGCAGGCCGGCACCTGGGTCGATCTGTGTTTCACCGAGGGGTTCGCCCCGGCCGATGACGAGGACACCTTCGATCAGCGGCTGTCGCTGGTGATCGAGGCGGTCACCCGGTTCGCCACCTCGTTCGCGTGGCTGTCCAGCCAGGTGCCGGGCAGCCGGCGCGTGTTGTCTGCCGGACGCGTCGGCGCTACGGATACCTGGATTGAGGCCACGCGCTCGTCGAGGCACTGGTCCGCCGAGGAACTTGCCGCGCTGGCCTCCTCGGACATTGGCCTGGGGCGGGTCCAGGACGCCGACACGCTCACGCTGATGGTGAGCACGCCCGGCGGTGTGTTCGAGCGGGTCGTCCCGCACTCGACACCCCTGCGCCAGCACGACCGGCGGGGCACGGCCGCGGAGACAGCCGTCAAGGATGCGGCCGCCACCTGGGGCCTGCCCGATTTTGTGATGGCCCCGAGCGTGGAGCGCAAAGGCCGTGGGGTGCGGGAGATCAGTGACGGACTGCTGGTGGTCGGCGACCGCGGTGTGGTCGTGCAGATCAAGGCCCGCGAGGGCGAACCCGCCACCGTGGAGCGGGAGACGTCCTGGGTCCTCAAACAGCTGACCGCGGCGGGCAAGCAGATCCACGGCACCGTACGCCGGCTGAAAACGCAGGGCGTGCAGATGGTCAACGGACGCGGCCATCGTCTCAGCATCGACAGCCCGGCCATCGACTGGGTAGGCGTCACCATCATCGAACACCCCGTTCCCCCGCAGGAGTTGGCTGTCCCCGAACACCACGGGAACACGCCGGTGATCGCCCTGCTGCGGCGTGACTGGGAGTTTCTGTTCAACCAGCTTCGCTCCACCCACGCCGTCGTCGGCTATCTGCACCGGGTCGGCACGTCGGCGCCCGTTCTGGGCGGCGAGCCGGAGCGTTACTACGAGCTGGCCGCCGCGGATGCCGAGGCAGCAGCGGAAGAGGCGGATCCATCCTGGACTCGGCGCGGCGGACAGCCGCACAGCGTGCCGCTGCTGCCCGCCGCCCCGGCCGGCAGTGACGACGACGAGGCCCACACCATGGTCCGCATCATGCTCGAGGACGTAGCTACCAGCCCACTGGACCCGGACGAGTGGGATACCCGGCAACGCGTCCTGGCCTCTCTCGACAGCCTGCCGGTCGGGTACCGCACAGATCTGGGCCGATTTCTGCTGGACGCGCTGGCCGCGGTCGCCGAGCCGGAGCCAGGCACCACGGTATGGCGGATGCGCACCTTCATCGCCGGGCCTGACCTGGATCAGCTTGGCTTCGCCGTCTGTTCCGCCCTGACCGACCACACCCGCGCCGCGTTCTCCGCCTGGCTTCAGCTGCGCCATCACGAACGCGGCGAGCATGCGAACCTCGCCCAGCTCATGTCGGTCGGTGCGCTGCTCACTCCCCGCGCCGACGGCTACCGGGAATGGGACACCACCATGAGTGCCATCAGCGGCGACCCGGAACTGACCGGTGAGGAACTACGCGCCTATCAGGATCTATTCAATACGCCCAACGGCCCGGCAGGCACAGCCTCAAGGCCATCGCCCTGACAAGGCGGCAAGACGGACAGCGGCAAGTTGCCTGCTACGGCGCCGGCTGGCGGCAAGCAGCTGGAGCAGAGCGTCAGATGAAGGGGGATCTGCCATCCGTCACGGCGCCCCATGCCGTCTGGCAGGGCCAGTGCGTCCCGCACTGCGAGCACCGTCAGCGGCCAGACGCCGCTGAGCGATCTTCACTATGCCAGCGTAGGAACAGACACCGGCCGTCAAAGGCGGATCGCTGCTGCCGTTACCCGTATGCATGAACTCCGTCCCCGCGGAGGGGGCTTGGACTGGCCGATCCAGAACTCGCCGCATCCGCACGGCCTCGACCGGATGGCCCGTCGGACCAACTCCTCCGCCCCCGGTTAGAGATGCGGCAGCTCGCGCTGTACGGAGCGGCCGTCGCTCAATCGGTGTGCTGTTCTGGAGAATCCTGCGCCCGACCGGGGGCTCCGCGAGAGGATGCACTGGATCGGTGGGCAGTACGCAGTAGGTCACCGAAGACGCATGGTTCCCGGACCGGCCGAACCCCAGCATGTCTGTGGGGGTTGGATGGCGGTGGACGCTGCGGGAGTGGGATGAGCGGGGGGGACATGGCGACGTGGTTCGAACGTATGGCAGCGATTCCTGGTGTGCGGTTCACCGGAAGCCCTGGTGTCGTCCGCGAAGCGCTCACAGAGGCCCGCGTCCGTCCGAAGGTGTCGTACGGCTCGCTGACGTGGCCGTCTGCTGAGGGCCGTACGTCGGCAACGCCGGCCAGCCGGCATGTGCCGGTGGAGGCGAGCGGAACGGACCTGGTCACCCGGGTCTGGGAGGCGCTGGAGCTTCCCGGTGGGGCGATGGACTACCACTTCGTCCTCCAAGGCGCGGTGGACCGCTTGTGGAGCGGCCGACGCTCCTACCCTGACGGGCTTGAGCTGCTTGAGGTGTTCGCGCTGCTGGACTTGGAGTTGATGGAGGCTGCCCCGCAAGCCGTCTCCTTTGACACCGGCTCCGTCCCGACCTCGTTCGTTCACGTGACGTCCGTTCCCCGGCTGGTGATGCTGCTGGAACGCGAAGGCGCCTTCACCGACGCCCTCGAAGTGGCGCGGCGGCTGGCCCGTTTCGAGCAGGGTGAGGATGCGGTGGACCGTCTCTCAGAGAAGATCGGCGCACTGGCGGCCGAGGCGACGGCTGGCGGGGCCGCATGAGTGCCGGGCTGGAGCTGCTGATCCCCTCGGCGTCCTACCTGGAAGAGGCCTTCCTGCGCTGGGTGCTCACTCCAGCCGCGCAGCGGGGCATCGTGGCGCATGTACACAGTCAGCATCCGGTGACGGTCAACGAGCGGACCTACCGGCTGGACTATCTGATCGCTGGCGAGTCGCTGCATCTGGCCGTGGAGTTGGACGGGTTCACCTTCCACAGTGACCGGGCCGCCTTCACCTACGACCGGTTGCGGCAGAACGACCTGGCGGCCACGGGGCTGACGGTGCTGCGGTTTTCCTACGACGCGGTGCGCCTGGACACCGCCCGCTGCGTCGCGCAGTTGCAGGCGATGCTGCGCCAGGATGCCGTGCTCTCGCCACTGGTCATCGCCGCGCCGCGCGTCGAGGTCCCGGAGATGGTGGGCGATCCCCTGCGGGCGGCCGATCCGCCTCGGGGTACCCGGTCATCTGCAGATGAGGCCTACTTCGCCGGTGTGCGCGCTCAGGTGACCCGAGAGCCGTTGCGTACCTGCCAGGACGAGGCCCTGGCCGCGCTGGCCAACTACTACGCTTCCGGCGGTCGGCATGCGGCCACGGTGATGGCGGTCGGGGCCGGCAAGACCGCGCTGGGGGTGGCGGCCGCATTGTCCTTCACCAGGCGGCGAGCGCTGGTGGTGACGCCGGGCTCGGTCATCCGCGGCACCTTCGCCAAGGCACTCGACCCCGGTGTGCCGGGCAATGTCCTGTACGGACTGGCGGGCGGGCCCCTGCTGCCGGGTGCCCAGCCGCCGGCCACACTGGTGCTGGACGCGGATGACGAGCAGATCAGCCAGGTGAGTCGGCAGCGGTTGCTGGCTGCGGACGTGCTGGTCACCAACTTCCATGCGCTGGGTACTGGCGACAAGGGCGGGGACCTGCTGGCAAAGCTGGAGCCGGGCGATGTCGACTTCATCGTTGTCGACGAGGCCCATATCGCGGCCAGCGCCTCCTACCAGCGGCTGTTCGCCCACTTCCGGGATGCGCGCACGCTGTTGATGTCGGCGTGCTTCCAGCGTCTGGACGGCAAGCCGATCGACGCCGATGTCGTCTACCGCTACCGGCTGGTGGACTCCGTCGCGGACGGCTCGGCGAAGAACCTGCGCGTGCACCGGTTCGCCCCGGACGCGGCGACGACGGTGTACGAGGCGGTGTGGCCCGACGGGCGACGCGAGCAGATCACCGGCCGCGATGCGCTGTTGGCCGCGTTGGGTAACGAGCGGAGGATGGCCCGCATCACCGCGCAGTCCGATGCCTCGATCCGGCAGGTGATGATGGTGACGCGGGCCTGTCTGGATGCGCAGGCCAAGCTGCTGGCTCCGGTCAAACCCCGGGCGCTGTTTGCGGCGATGGGTGAGGCCCATGCCCGGCAGATCGCCCGGATCGCCGAAGAGCACGGCATTCCCTGCGCCACGCTGCACCACAGCATGTCGCCGTCGTCGATCAAAGCCACCCGGCGGCGCTTCGAGTCGGACGCGGGTGATCTGCAGGGCATCGTGCAGCTGCGGATGCTTGGCCAGGGCTACGACTTCCCGCCCATCACCGTCGTCGTGCCCGTGCGTCCCTATGGCAGTTTCGGCGAGTTCTACCAATTCATCGGACGTGGCGTGCGGGTGCTGCGCCAGCCGGGTCTGGCAGCCGATCAGCAGTATCTGGATGTGGTCTGCCATGCCGAACTCGGCCTCGAGGACCATCTGGAGGCCATGTGCGCGGACAACGACATGGATCCCGCGCTGCTGCTCGGCGTTCCCTTGATCAACATCTCCACGCTGGAGGCGGACTTCGCCGGCGGTAACGGCCTCGGGGAAGGCGACTCTGACAGTGCGCTCCCGGGCGGAGTCGACGCGTTCGTGCTGTACGAGCAGGGGCGTGTCGAGCAGCGGGTCGTGCATGACCTTGACCGGGTGGAGGCCCGGCGGGCGGAGCGGGAAATGCAGCTGATGGCCCAGCGCTACGCCGTCTACGCGCAAAACACCGCGGCTCCGATGCCGTTTGAGAAGTTCGTCGACTACATGCGGAGGCTGACCGGTGGCCAGTGACCAGCCGCGCTGGTGGCAACCCGTTATCGATGCGTGCCCCGAAGACGCGCTTGCCCTCGAGGCAGCTGCCGGCCAGCAGCAGAGGTTCGTCCAGCTCGACACGCTCGCCACCCGGTTGCTGACTGCAGCGCTCCACGGCCAGCCCACGGTCTCGGTGGTCCGCAGCACCGGGCCGCAGGCTGCGGACCACGTCGAGGTGCTGGGGCTCAGCTCCCAGGAGAAGGCGTGGTGTGCTGAAACGTTCGGGGTGCCGGAGCAGCAGCGGCGCGGTGCCTGGTACCTGCCGCAGAAGCTGTCACTGAACGCCGGGGCGGTGAACCTGCCCCGGCTGGTGCGTGAACGGCCAGCCCATGCCCTGACGCTGGCCGCTGACGACTCGGCCGGCGTGAGCCTGGTGGACGGCGCAGCCGATGCGGTGCTGCTGTGGGCAGTGCTGGTCCCGTTGTTCGAGACACTGATCGAACCGATCCGGGTTCGGGCAGCGGGGCCTGGGAAGACAACCGACGACCAGCGGCAACTGTGGTCCGGCATCGAGGAACGCTACCGGCTGCTGGGCATCGCCGGCGATGTTCTGGACGCCTTCCGCTTCGGCGGCGGATGGCACCGGCTGGACCGGCACGGCCAGCAGCACGCCCGCCTGCGCCTCCTGGACGCTTTGGCGGCCGTTGATCCGCTGCAGCTCGTCACCCGCCATCGCATCCTGCAACTGCAGGCGCTGATGGCCGGCTTCGCCAAGAAATCCAAGACCGGCACCGCCCTCGCGCGCCGGGTTGTGACGCGCGCACTGCAGCCGGTTGTCTCCGGCTACTTCGCCGGCGACTGGCTGGCCACGCTGGACTACCTGCAGGCGCCGCCGCACCCGGACGAGGAGGTCATCACCGCGCTGCCCGAACCGCGCCTGTATGTGGGAATGTCCGCCCAGGCGGCCGACATGGCAGCCGAGGCAGGCATCCCAGAGGACGAGATCCACGCGATGCTCGCGGCCTTCCTCGGCGGCCCGACCTCCCTCTCCCCCGTCGAAGAACGCGTGGCGGCTCTGCGCGAGTGGTGGACGGCCTTCGACCAGGCGCACGCCGCCCAGAAACCCGGCATGCGGCCGCTGTGGGGGCTCGTCGACGACAACATCATGGCCTTTTCCTGGCAGGACGAACACGGCTTCACCCAGCAGCTGTACCGGCAGGTGCTGCCCTCTTCCGTCAACGAGCAGGTGGACCGGCTGTGGCAGTCGGTGACGCTGCAGCGGCACGCCAAGAGCCTCGTCAGCAACCCCCGCCCCCACCAGCTGATGGCCGAAGCCCTCGGCCCCGCCCTGGAGTTCTGGCACGGCGTCGCGCTGACCGCCTGGTTTGTGTGCGAAGGCCCCTACTCCCGCGCTCCCCTGTCCGGTGTGGCCGACTACTACAGCCGCACCCTTACCGCGCTGACTGCCGCCGGCTGCCCGGTCCCCCCGGACTTGTTCGAGGAACTGCGCATCGCTGAGCAGCATCTGGGCCCCGAAGAGATGATCGTCAAGGAGCGCACAGAGCTCCCGGTGGACACCGCCATCGGCGCCTTCACCATGACGTCGACCATCAGCGGCGGCAGCCGCCGCGAAGGCTTCGAACGGGTCCGCGACATCGTCACCCGCCATCGTCGTGCCTGGGCCGAGCGGTACTTCGACACCTACCTGCAGCAGCGCTGGCGCACCTCCCTGGAAGGCGTCGCCCAGGCGCACCACCGGTTCGTGGCCGCGAAGGGCCGTCCGCCCACCCTGATCCAGTTCGCCCAGTTCGCCACCGCCGCAGCCAACCAGTGGACCGGCGGCGACCTCGGCGCTCTCTACACCGCGATCGGGGAACCCGCACCCGCCCAGCAACTGCACCCGGCCCGTCTGCTGCCGGGTGACGGCTATGACGTCGCCCAGCGCGTCTACACCGCGCTCGGCGGCACCACGGTCGACAACGACCTGCGCATGAACCAGCCCGAAGAAGCCCGACGGCAGTGGCAACTCAGCCGCCTAGCCGTCGAAAGCCTGCGATACCTGCAGCTCCACGAAGCGCTCGGACAGCCCCCAACGGGCAAACAGTTCGGCTCTTCACGCCTGGCCTGGCCATGGCCCGGAGAGGAAACTGAGGGCTGGCCGCTCTTCCAGCACACCCTCGCCGCTCTGACCAATACCAGCCCGCCCGCAAGTGAACCTGCCGCAGGGACGGCCGAGGCCGCCCCACGCCTGCTGGACAACACCAAGCACGTGCTGGCCAAGGGAGCCAACGCCCCTCTGCGAACCGAATCGGTAGCGGTGCGCCTCATCACCACCGGCGTGCCAGTCGATGTCTCTGCCGTACTCCTCACCAGCCACGGCAAAGTACGCAGCGACCACGACCTGGTCTTCTACCACCACCCGCACCACGACGGAGTCCGCACCAGCGGCGACACGGTCACCGCAGATCTGCCGCACGTGCCCGATGACGTCCACACCGTGGCCGTCATCACCAGCATCGACCTCGAAGCCCAACCCGCCGCTTCCTTCGACCAGAACACCACGTGGCACGTCGAGGTCACCCAACCCGTTGGCGGCGGACTCGCCTTCACGCCTGTCCCGTTCGTCTCGGGCGAGACCGTCACCATCGCTATGGAGATCTACCGGCATGGTTCGGGCTGGAAAGTACGTGCTGTCGGCCAGGGCTACGACACCGGGCTTGCCGGCCTGGCCGCGGACTACGGCATCAACGTCGAGCCCTGACGGCCATGTCAGTGCCTGTCGCTAGGGTCGATTCTGTGATCAGTGGCCAAGAGCCAAACCCGCCGACCGGCAAGGAGGCATGGCGGAAGGCAGTCCGTCGCTCGTCTCCTGCACGCGGGTGCGATCGTGACCGAAAGCCACATCATGCGTCGGGTACTACGGGAACTGCTGTGATCGCAGGAACCGTCCTTCATCCCGTGACCGCTGGTTGCCGGGGTTCGGGAGCTGCAAGAGGTGGCGCACGGTAAGAGAGGGATGGACATGTCGCGTGGGCGCAGAGTCACGGTGACGGTTGCCGCTGTGGCCGTTATCGCCTCAACTCCCGCTTTCTGGCTGCTCGATGGGCCGAATGCCGGGCAGATGGTGGGGGCTTCGGTGCAGGGCGCCACAGGGGTGTGCGCCTTGTTGTGGGCCTGGATCCAGCCAGCCGCACGGGCACGGGACACCGTCACACGGACGGGGCGGGCTGAAGCGTACGGCGGCGGAGAGGCCCACACCGGCATTCGCCGTCGTCATGGAGGCAGCGGAGAGGGGAGTGTGGAGCAGAGCGGGGATGCGAGCGCCCGCGGGCAGGGAAGCAGGGCCGGCACCGGCATCGACTACACCGGCTAAGGCTGCCATGGCGGCGGGGTGGATGGTGAGAGGGCCGATGAAACGGTTCCGGGTGAGGCGCCCGACCCGTGGCCAGGACGGCACCGAGCAAACGGCGCCGCCCGTCAGCGTCAGCGAGAGCGGTGATGCCGTCGCCACGGGTGGCGGCGATGCGCTGAGCGGCTACCGCGGCCCGGGCCCCCAGGCGGATGGCCGGGCCGTGCGGGTGGAACGGTCAGGCGATGCGATCGCCGCGGCCGCCCATGCGGTGGCCATCAGTGGCAATGTCAGCCAAGTGCTGGTCTCCGCTCCCCCGCCGCGCCAGCCGTTGCATTGGCCCGTCCGGTTGGGCTCGGTACCCGTGCTTGCATCTGCGTTCCAGGACCGGTCTTTGGTGCGCGATCGGATCGATCAGGCCAGGGCAGGCCATACCACGGTGGTGCTGGCCCAGGTCCTGTCCGGCGGCGGGGGCGTGGGCAAGACCCAACTCGCTGCCGCCTACGCCCACCAGGCCCTGGAAGACGGCATCGACCTGGTGGTGTGGGTCGACGCCAGTGACATCGAGCAGGTCATCGCACGTTACGCGCACGCCGCACACGTCGTGGAAGCGGCGGCGGAACACCTTCTGGGCAAGAGTGCTGAGTCCGACGCCGGAGTGTTCCTTCAGTGGCTGGCGACCACCCGACGCCCGTGGCTGCTCGTCCTTGACGACCTCACCGATCCAGAGGCCATGCAGAAGTGGTGGCCGCCGTCCTCCGCTTTCGGTTGCGGCCGCGTCGTGGCGACGACCCGCCGCCACGACGCGGTGCTGTCCGGCGGCGGCCGAGCCGTGGTGGACATCGACACCTACAGCGCGGAAGAGGCCGAGGCCTATCTGCACGAGCGGCTCGACTCGGCGCACGCTGCCCATCTCATGGACTCTCAGGCCGGTGAACTGGCCGCAGCACTGGGCTACCTGCCGCTGGCTCTGTCACACGCGGCCGCCTACATGGTCAACGAAGACGTCCCTTGTACGGAGTATCTGCACCGCTTCAACGGCAGCACAGCACGCCTGGACGACCTACTGCCACGCACGGCAGACACCGAGGGCTACGGGCGGCAGGTCGCCGCGGCTCTTCTGCTCTCATTGGATGTCGCTCAAGCGAGCGAGCCCGTCGGCCTGGCTGTTCCGGTCATGCGTCTGGCCGCCGTTCTGGACCCGGCCGGACACCCCCGTTCCCTGTGGGCCAGCGACGCCGTCACCCACTACCTCGATACCCAACGCACCGCACCTCCCAACGGAGTTACCGCCGCCGTTGATCCTGACCAGGTGCGGGCAGCCCTGCGACTTCTGCACCGCTACGGCCTGCTCTCCGATCACGCTCAGGCTGGTTCCCGCGCGGTGCGGCTGCACGCCCTGACCGCACGAGCCGTACGCGAGTGCACTCCCGACGCCACGGTGCAGGCGGTGGTGAAAACCGCCGTCGACTCGTTGAGGGAACTGTGCGACGAGGTCCCGTGGTTCGACCGTGAGACGACAGCCGTGCTGCGCACCAACATCGACAGCGTCGATGCCTGCGCCGGGGACCTGCTGTGGAATGTCGAAGGCCATTACCTCCTGCGCTGGACTTTGCGCAGTCTGATCAGTGTCGGCCTTGCCACTGCAGTTCCCTACGGGCAGCAGCTGATCGGCATCAGCGAGCAACTGTTGGGCCGCGCTCACCCCATGACCCTCGTCGCTCGACGCGATCTCGCATGGGCCTGCCTCCTCGCGCACCGTCACAAGGATGCCTTCACGCTCCTGCAGGAGGACTTTGCCCACCAGGACGAGCGTCTGGCCCGTGAACGACAGGAGCCCTCTACGGTTGGCCGTGGGCGCGTCCATGCCTCTGCACTGCTGGAGGACACCGTTGCTGTTCGCGCACGGCTGTTGGGGCCTGGAGACCCCGCGACCCTGGAATGCCAAGTCAAACTCGCCGTCCTGTACTGGTCCCGGGGCGACAGGTCGGCGGCCACCGCCCTGCTGAAGCGATCCCTCACCGGCTGCCGGACAACGTTCGGCGCCGACCATCCGTACACCGTCTCGGTCGACAACCGGCTGTCCCACTGGCGAGAGCAGCACAAGAGGCGCTGGTGGAGTCGCACACGCAGCCAGTCCAAGCCGACGTAGCCAGCCGAACGATCGGGGCAACTCTCGCGCGGTGGGCGCGGCTTCCCGCCTCCTCACAGCCCTTCGGCCACGGTCGTCCACAGGCCTCCGCCCCCGCGTTCAGGTGGAGGCGCCAGAATCCCAGGCACCGGCGAGCAGACGGCGACCTGCGCCACGAAAGAGCGATCGATCCTCAGCTCGCACATCGGCAACCGTCGTAGATGCGCCATCGGATGTCTGACCAGCACAAACCTAGCCGCCCAGGCCACGCAGCCATAACGAAATCCAGAGCCGATCACCATGCTCCGAAACGATCACTAAATCTGCACCTCAGAGCCTGCCTGCATGCCAACTGCCCCAGGAAACCTCAGGTCAGATCCATTGCCACACCGCAGCAAGAGATCCTGAAACGATCACTAGATACACATGTCAGCGCACCATTCACCTAGGACCTGTCCGGTCGATCTTTGAGGTGACGGTGTCTGACGCCCGTGATCTCGTTGTTGAAGGTCTCGTCGAGTGAGGTAGAAGGACGGCATGGATACCGCCGTACTTGAACAGATGCTGGACGAGACCTTCGATCACGCTGTCGTCCACCACGGATACACCAACTACATGCGCGACTACGAGGTAATCGTCTACGCGACGGCTGATCCCCGTACCGGTATCACGCCGTCCCACCTGCGGTATCTCTTCCGGTACTGCGTCGAGGCCCGATGCGAGACGTCGGTGCCGGCGGAGACCTGGCGGATCTCTTTGGACGACCGGCTCATCGACCACGAAACCGGTATCGACCTCGACGGATACGTCTGGGGCGTGAAGTGGCACGGCCTGTACCCGGGAGCCAAGCTCCTTCCTGAGTCGGAGGAGACCCGCCGCTGGTCGAAGGCCCTCGGGATCGACTTCCATGAGGTACGCATTGAGACCAACGCACACAACCTGACCTTGCTCTTCTCGGACCTTCAGGTGAGCGAGGTCCCGGTCGGATACGCACCCTTCGTCGCGGAGTAGGGAGCAGGGTTCGTGTGATCTTGTGACCGGCATGTGGTCTGGTCGTTCTTCCTGTCATGGGGCGGGGTGATCTGAGTGATGCCGAGTGGGCACGGCTGCGGCCGTTCCTGCCGGTCAGCAACAGGCGTTGTGGCCGGTGGCGGGATCACCGGCAGGTGATCGACGGGATTCTGCACCGGGCACGGACCGGCGTGCAGTGGCGTGACCTGCCCGAACGGGTCGGGCCATGGAAGACCGTCTACGAACGGCACCGGATGTGGTCGGCCGACGGGACGTGGGAGCGTCTGCTCCAACAGGTCCAGGCCCAGGCCGACGCGGTCGGGGAGATTGACTGGGACGTCTCGGTCGACTCCACCATCGTGCGGGCGCATCAGCATGCGGCGGGCGCCCTCACCGACCCGCCGCCCCTCGCGTCAAAGGGGGCCGAAGAGCCAGGACATCAGGTCGAAACGCCGTGGCAGAGCCTGCACGCCCGCCTGGTGGAGGTAGTGCGGGAGGTGAGAGCCTCGGGTGCTCGCGAGGCGGGTTCACCACTAAGCTCCACCTGAGTGCGGACGGCCGCTGTCGCCCGCTGTCCCTGGTCGTCACGCCAGGTCAGGGGGCGGACTGCACGCAGTTCAAGCCGGTTCTGGAGAAGATCCGCGTCCCGAAGCTCGGGCCGGGCAGGCCGCGCAAGAAGCCGGACAGCGTCGCGGCCGACAAGGCCTACAGCAACGGGCCCTGCCGCGGCTATCTGTGGCAACGGGGCATCCGGCACACGATTCCCGAGAAGACCGACAGCCAGGCCGCCCGCCTACGCAAAGGGTCGAGCGGCGGACGGCCACCGGGCTTCGACGAAGAGCGGTACAAGAAACGCAACACCGTCGAGCGGGCCATCAACCGTCTGAAGCAGCACCGGGCGGTGGCCACCCGCTATGACAAGCGCCGTTACGTCTACCTCGGCACCGTAACCGCTGCAGCCCTCACCATCTGGCTCCGAACATGATCGACCGGACAGGTCCTAGTGATCGTTAGCGGATTTGTCAGAGGAGTAGGCGAGGCTACTAGCGTCCTCCCCCGCTCACCGAGCTGCTGCCGAAGCTGCGCCCGTACCGGGAGGCCCCGGTCGGGTGGCCGGCGCACTGCGCGAGGGAGGGCCGAGGAGTCCTAGCGTGGCCCTTCCCAGCAGTCAGCGCTGGGGCGTTCGCGCCCCTACGCGCTGAATGGTCCGCCGGCCGCTGGGGTGGACTGGGCTGCGGTGGCCGAGGGTGAGGACTCGGCGGCGGGCTCCGGCTCCGGCTCATCGACCACCGGCGTGACGTCGACGGCCGTGAGTACAGCCTCCGCCTCGGCGACTACGGCCTCCTCCGTCGCGGGCGCGGCCTCGGAGGTCACGACCGTGGCCTGGGAAGCGGCGACGGCGCGGCGGTCGCGGTAGTCCTTCAAGACCTTCCACCCAGCCACCGGCACGCCGACGGCAAGGGCACCGAGAATGAAGGCTCGCCGCTGGCCTAGCCGCCGCCCGAGCTGGACGTAGGCTGCCCGTAGGGCATCAGGGCCTCCTAGCTTGCGTGCCTCCGCGCTGAGTTCCGAGTAGTCCCACACCGCGCTCCCCCTCACCTTTCGCTGCTGTCCAGTAACGGCCTGATCATCCCAGGGCCAAGCTGACTCGGGGGCGGATCAGGACAACCGGCTTACCGGACCCTGGATCTGAGGGCGGGGCGTTGTCGAAGCTGCGACCGCACTCTGGCCGTGCAGTCCGAGGGCCTCGCCGATCCGTAGGCCCATGCAGGCCAGCAGTGCGATGAGGAACCGGTCCCGTGCCCGCGGCGCGAGGGCGATCATCTCGGCAATCTGGGTCGGCGCCAGGTCCTGGTAGCCCGGCTCGGTCACCCGGAACCGGAACGCCGCGGCGTCGATGGTGCGGAACTGGTCGCGCTTCCCAGCGTCGTAGCCGGCTGGGACATTGCATCAGGTACTTGGGCTGCGACAGCAGGCCGGCGACACTCGGCTGTACCCAGCCGTTCGCCACGCAGAACCGCAAGAAGGAAGCCACCGCAGTCATCACCGCGTTCGCCGTGTTCTGCGAACGCACCACCGGCCTGCCCGCCCGCGCCCGATGCCCGCGCGGCGGCAGCGGCTCAGTGACCAGCCAGCGTTGGAACCCCGACAACGACAGGAAGCTCGGCATCCGCCAGTCCAGGCGCTGGCCACTGCAGTAGCTCAGGTACAATGCGACCCGCCCCGCGTAGGCCCGCTCGGTATTCGGCGAGAGGTCCCGCGCCCGCAGCGAGGTGATGAACACCGACGCCTCCAGATGCAACTCCAACGTAAGGCTGTCAGCGACCACCCACCGCGCTGCACTGGTGGACGGGTCGATCGCCCGCTCCGCCATGAACCCTGGATCCATCCCCGGACCGTAACCACCACGGTGCTGACCGGCCGTGGGTTCACGCGAGCATTCATCCCCCCCAGGTGACATCCACGCCAAACGTCACTCGCACACGGCAATGGCGGACTACAGGGCCCCTCACCGCACCAATTATCAGCTCCGGTCATGCCGATGAGCCGGGTTCACTCTGATTGTCGGACGGGGCCGGTAGGTTTCTCTCTCAGCCAGCCGAAGCGAGGGGACCGCCAGTGACTGCGAGCAAGGCAGCGAGGTCGGATGCCGGTGGCAGCGCCGGAGCGGGAGGCTTCGACTACCAGCATCGCGTGGCAGCGTGGCTTGCTGTTACCTCCTTGGCTGGCACGGCTGCCCCCGCCGTCCGGGGCCTGTGGACCGGGTCGGTGCAGCAAGTTGCGTGCGAAACCGGGGAGCCCGTCGATGACTGCCGGGTAGACACCTCCGATGGGATCACCCTGGTCCTGCAGGCAAAACGGACCATCGGCATGTCTATCCGGGCAACTAGCGAAATGGCCAAGACGGCCGCACAGTTCGTACAGCAGCACCTGCTGCCCGGCCACGCGCATGAACGTCTGGTCCTCGTCACGTCCTCCGAGGCATCAGGAACGGTGAGAGTCGATCTCGCCCAAGCCCTGGACCGGCTCCGTGGCGAGCCCGTCGAAAAAGACGTGACCTCCCTGGGCCTCAACGCCACCAAGGTCGCCGCTCACAACACGTTCGTGGCGCATGTCCGCCGGCAGTGGGAGAAGCAGCGAGGCACAGCGCCGTCGGCTGCCGAGCTCCGGGCATTCTTGGCCTGCTGCTACGTCTGGACCCTGGATGTAGAGTCCGGCGGCCAGGCAGAGCGCGAGGCTCTCGGGCTGCTGCGCATGACCGTACTCAGCGACGCCGCTCAAGCGGAGGCCGCCTGGAACGTGCTCCTCGGTGCCTGCGCACAATTGGCCATCCTGCATTCCGGCGCCGACGTGGCGCAGCTGCAGGAAAAACTGTCGTCGGCCACCATCGCACTGGCCACGATCAAGGATTTCACCGCAGATGTGGAGCTCTTGACGAAGTTCACGAAGCAGGCTCTCGACGAGTTGGACCACGGGCTCACCACCATCCCCGCGCCGCACGATCCGGTGGCAATCGAGCGCAGTATGACGACTGGGCTGGATGCGCGCTCACAGGACGAGTCGTTCCTCCTCGTGGGTGAACCTGGGGCCGGTAAGACAGTGGTTCTGCACGGGTTGGCTCGTGAGGTAGCTGCTCAAGGCCGGCCATTGGTCTTCATGCAGGTCAGTAGCCTTGCTGCTGAGAGCATTGGTGAGCTTCGCACGGAATTGGGGCTGCAGCACTCCTTCGTCGATGTCCTGGCCGAGTGGTCTCCCGGCAGCACCGGGCTATTGATCATCGACGCTTTGGACGCGGCACGAGCGGACGCCTCAGCCGGACTGTGGCGGACAGTCATCGACAATGTCAGTCGACAGCTGCCCCGCTGGCGAGTGGTTGCCTCAATCCGCACATGGGACCTACAGCACTCGAGTCGCCTGCGCACCCTTTTCCCAGGCGCCCCCGTGCTGGTGGAGGACCTGACAGACGACGAGGTGAAACAAGTCAGTGATGCCTTTCCGGCGCTGAGGAGCCTGCTGGACCAGGCCTCCGAACAGCAGCGACGGCTGATGCTCAACACCTTCAATCTGCGCCTGGCTGCTGAACTCCTGCTGGAAGGCTCGGCAGCATCAGATCTTCGCGGGATCGACAGCAGGCCGGATCTGCTGGACCGCTACTGGCAGGCACGCGTTTCGGACGGGGCCGGCGGCACCGCCAGGGAAGCCCTGCTGGTGCGACTGTGCGCGGCAACGGCGCGTGAGAGGAAACTTGCTGTACCGGCCCAGACAGTGCTGGAGGGCGATATCGCCGCGGCCACGGTCCTGGACAGCCTGCTTTCCCGATCCGTTCTCAGCCGCGTACCGCTTACCGTGGGGAACCCTGCGCGTGGGCCGATTCAGTTCGCGCACCATGTGCTGTTCGACTACGCCGTGGGGACGGTCTACTTCGATTCCTTCAGCGACGGTCTGACGGAGTGCTTGCGGGCAGATCCGGACCTGCTGCTCTTCGCCCGACCCAGCATCGACGTGTACCTGCAGATGGCGTGGAAACAGGGGGCAGCCCCGTTCTACACACTTGCGTTGGAGCTGATGGCCACGCCATCGCCAAGCATGACGGCACCGGCGATCGCGGACGTCGTGGTCCGCAATTGCAGCAACGCCGCAGAAATCGAACCGCTGCTCGCCGGCGTTCCAGACAGCACTGCGGAGCTGAAGCGACTGCTGGGGGCGATCGCCGTCGTCGTCTCCATCAGAATCAAAGAAGGCAGTCTCGCGAACCCGGGCGTGTGGGCGGATGCAGCTGAGCGGCTTTCCCACACACCCGAGCACGCCGGCTCCGCGTTGGGTGTCCTGGTCACCGACTTGGCATCCCACCACACGATCCTCACTACGGCGTCCCTGCAACAGTGTGGCTTGGCCGCGCGGCGCCTGCTGGAACATATCTGGACTCAGCCACCCACTCTGTGGGCGCGACTGGCCATCCCCGCAGTGATCCAGACAGCTACCAGCGATCCGCAGGCAACCGAAACTCTGCTCAGGCGCGCCCTGGAACCACCGCAACTGCAGGAACGGGGCTACAACGACCTTGTGGCCCTGACCCACGAGGTCGAACAGCTGACAGGGCTAATGCCCGCACTCGTGGAAGACCTCTACGTCACAACGCTCAGCCATGAAGAGAACTCTTCCGAAACCACACAGATGGGCTCAGGCGCCGTCCTGACGTTGCTGTCCAACCGCCGACAGGACTTCGGCGCAGCCAAGTATCCCCTAGTCCAGTACTTCCCCGACCTCCTGCGAACCGATTCCCGACGCGCACTGTCCATCCTCACCCGGCTGAGCACCCTCGGACATACCCAGCCGACAGAACATCAGATGATCTTGAACAGCCACGCAGTCACGATCCAGGAGGACGGCTCACACCTGACGGACTTCGGCACCAGCTACGCGAACGACGACCCGGCGGCCCTGTTCAACGCCCTTCAGGACTTCGCGTCGAACGCCACCGCCGCGCAAACCCAGGAGCTGGTCGAGGCGTTGACGGCAGCCCCTCAGGCTGCCGTCGTGTGGCGGCGTGTCCTGTTGTCCGCGCCCCACAATCCCGCCCTCGCCGATGCCTTCTTCAGCGATCCGGCAACTCTCGTGACGAGGCTACTCATCCCCGAGCTCGCCGGACCCGCATCCACACTGACAAGAGCACTGCATCCCACGCTCGGGGCTACAGAAGCAGGCCGGCTGGAGGCAGCCGTGCTCGCGCTGAAGCCCCTCAGCGCCGACGATGGCAGCCAGGACTGGGACCGGGAGGATCGCCGGTACCGGATGTTCCTCAACGCGCTCTCGGCAGAACACCTCATCGATCAGTCCTTGGCCCACGACCACCAGCCCCAGGCCGCAGCCATCGATAACGACGACGAGGACGACGATCTGGCCTGGGCCGGCCTGAACCCGACACCGGTCGCGGCCAGCGGCAACCCTGCAGACGAGACCGTACAGATCCTGAGCGACGAAGTCCGCCGGTTCACCGACACCTACCTCAACGGCGCCCCGACTCCGGACGAGATCACTTCCTGCGTCCCGGTCGTCACCGCGCTTGAGGCAGCTCTGGTCCAGGCATCCTCCGTAGCAGTGCGCAACGAAGCAGAAACCCTCGTGGCCAAGGCAGCCGAAATCTGGACACGCACCATCCAGGCGCCGCCATCAGCCCTGGACCACGCCCGGTCCATCCTGCTGTCGCTGAAGAGCAGCCCACGTCCTGAGCCGACAGATCAGAACGCCAACTACACCATGCTCATCCCGCAAGGCCCGCGCACCGAGGCAGCCCGTGGACTCGGGCAGCTGTGCCTGGTGCCCGAGCACTACACCGCGGAGGTGGGCAAGGCGATCCTCGAGCTCTCTGCGGACCCTGTCGGACAGATCCGGCACACCATCGCCAAAACAGCACCGTTTGTCGCACGCAGCTCCCCGGACACCGCCTGGGAACTCCTCGAACTGCTCGCCCAGCAGGAATCGGACGATGCCGTCCTGAGCGCAACGGTCGAGGCAGCTGCCCTACGCATGAGCGACCGACACCGAGGCACGCAACTCCTCGCCCAAGTAGCGGCTCGCGTGAACCCGAGCGAAGCCCGCGAGTCTGCCGCCTCAACCTGCGCAACAGTTGCAGCACTTCTCTGGGTCTATGACGCCATGCCAGAGGCCAGAACACTACTCAATCAAATGATCGATAGCTGGCCGGGGCAAAGTGCCTGGTCAAGTTCCCTCCACATACTCCGCTCTCAGAAGGCTCTCACCCACAATGACCCCGCCGTCCGCAAGCGCGCCCTAGATTTCATGCACGAGCTCGCCGAGCCGGCACTCCGCTCGGCGCAGGAAGCGATCAGGCGCGCAGACCAGCTCACCGACAGCGAGAAAGAGCAGTTGAAAGCCGAAGTTCAACTGCTCGACGGCATCGCCTTCCAGCTCTTCTCCGGCAGCGGAGCCATCGACCGGGAAGGCACACCACCCACATCGGACCAAGTCAGGCTCGTCGACGAAGCCGACCCAGTGATCCAGATCCTGGCGCAGGTTCCCGCAGCACCCGTCACCCACCACCTGGTCGAGATCTACGAATACATCACCGACCATCGCCCACAAAAAGCTCTTCTGACGATCCGCGACATCATCAAACAAGCTGGCACACAAGACGGATACACCATGGACCCGATGGGCCTGGGCACCTGCGTAAAATTCGTGGAACGCATCCTGGCCGACCACAGGAGCATCCTGCACACACCGGAGAACCTCACCGCCCTGCGGGAAATCTGCGACGCCTTCATCGACGCCGGATGGCCCCAAGCCCACCAACTCGTCTTCGGGATCGAGCAGATCTTCCGCTAGAGATCTTCAATGGCTGAGGTTAGAGGCTGTTGTCTTTTCGATCTTGAGGGATGCGCGTCGAACGGGAGTCCCGATCGGGTGGTCACGGGACGCTGGGGCGCATACGAACAGGGCCTCCTGAACAGCTCGTTGGTGTCGAATCACCGAGCAGCAGGAGGCCCTGGTGCAGCAGTCTTGCGTGCCGATGGCCGGGCAGTCCAGTGCGGTCACCTGGGAGTGTGACTGCCTGGCTCACCGGTTCGGAAACGCCGCTGACAACGGGACGCGGCAGCCTCGCTGTCCGACTGACATGACGGACGGGGAGTGGGCCGTCATCCGCCCGCTGCTGCCGGTGCCGGGCTGGATGCGTGGCCGGGGCGGCCGGCCGGAGGCGTACTGCCACCGGGCGATGCTCGATGCGATCCGGTATCTCGTAGACAACGGGATCAAGTGGCGGGCGATGCCCGTCGACTTTCCGCCGTGGGACCACATTTACGCATTCTTCCGCCGCTGGCGCGACAACTTGCTGGTCAAGGAGTCCCACGACCGGTTGCGCGCGAGAGTGCGCGAGGAGTTGGGGCGGGATGCGGAGCCGACGGCCGCGGTGATCGATTCGCAGTCCGTCAAGGCGGACGCCGTCGTCGGTGGGGACAGCCGGGGCTTCGACGGCGGCAAGCTGATCAACGGCCGCAAGCGGCACGTCGTGGTCGACACGCTCGGTCTGCTGCTGGGCGTGATGGTCACCGCCGCGGACACCGGCGACCGCATCGCCGCCCAGGTCCTGCTCGGGCAGGTCGCCGACGTGCACCACCGCCTCGAACTGGTCTGGGCCGACGGCGGCTACACCGGCAGCCTCGTCGAGTACTGCCTGGCCACGCTCACCCTGGTCCTGGCGATCGTCAAACGCAGCGACGACCAGAAGGGGTTCGTGGTGCTGCCAAAGCGGTGGATCGTCGAGCGCCTCTTCGCCCACCTGATGCGAAGCCGCCGTCTGGTGCGCGACTTCGAGCGGCGCACCACCAGCGCCGAGGCGATGATCTACTGGTCGATGACCCTGCTCATGACGCGCCGCCTGGCCCGCTCACGCCTGCCGCGAGGGTGAACCGGCCCGGCTGCCGCTCGGCCAGCCACCCCCGCGCGACCAGGCGTTTCGCCTTCGACCGCAGTGCTTCCACCCGCGCCGGCACCACGTCCATGCCGAACAACGCGGCCATCTCCTGGCAGGTCAGCGGCCCTTGATGGAGCCGGTCCCGGTCTGCGAGCGCCGTGAGGATGCGCTGGTAGTCGACCGACAGCGCCGACCAGGCCAGCCCCTGGCGCCACGCCGGCACCTGCGACTTCGGCTTCGCCGCGTCCCGGGGTTCCGTCGGCGCGTCCGCATCCCGCCGATCGCCAGTGGCCTCCGTGCCGGCGGTGTCGCCGCTATCCGGAGCCAGCACCGTGTCGACCCGCCTGCGCGCGATCGCCCACTCCTGCCATTCCCGCTCGGCCGCAGCCAGCTCGCCTTGGATGCAGTCGGCCTCCTCCCGCAGCCCGTCGACTCGACGACGAGCGGCGAGCTCGTGCTGTTCCAGCAGTCCGACAACCGACGGCATCCGTGACCTCCCGGGGAACGACGACCCGACAGGCCACGACTCCCACGGAATCACCACTGCTATCCCCGACCAGCGAAAACGCACCGATCACGCCCGAAAAGACAACAGCTTCTAAGCAGTCCTGTTAGCTGGCTCCGTAAGCAATCCACGCGGATCAGCCCTGCTGACCTGCAAAATTCTCGCGCGGTGTACGGAACCCCGCACAGTTGATGCACCTGCGACCCAGCTTCGACACGGCGAGCTTGCACCCCCGTAGGCAGGGATGCGACGCTCCATGACAGGTTCCAACTCCCCGGCGGCTGCGGACTCCTCCCTACCAAACGGGCCAGAACCTTCGGGCACCGGCGTGCGTGACAGCACCCGACCCAACCGTGAGGGCCGACCTGCGACCAGGTCGGCCTTCTGCCATGCCGTGGAGACGGCGAAAGACAGCGCCCTGTTGTGCGCGGGAGCTCGTGCGGTCAGGCAGCGAAGCCCACACTCGTACAGAACTCGAAGGCCCCGTACTGAGATCCCAGGTCGGGCAGGATGCCGTCGGTCCATGCCTCGTCCAGGCCCGCCGCGTCGCCGACCGCCTGGACGCCCAGATGCAACCGGGCGGCATCGCCCAGGAGTTCACCTACCGGGCGCTCGGGCCTCGCTGACGTCGTGTCCACAGCCCAGGAGCGGGCACTGCCACCCACCGGGAAACGGTCCGACGAGCACCTTGCCAGGTCCTCCTCCTGATCACGGATTCGCAGAGATCACCCTCCTTGCGCGAGGCCAGCCAAACAGCCTGTCACCACTGGCCACGCCCGCAGCCGCGCTCTTGGCCCACCTCACTCCCCCACACCACCACACCCACCTGACCAGCACAGACTCGCTCCGCCTGATCCACCCGGCAATAGCGAATCCTTCGACGATCACCGGATTCCGGAACGATCACTGAACTCGCACTTCAGAGGGCTCTTAGGCTCTTGAACCTCCACGGAAGCCGTGGGTCAGGGGCCAGGGGCCGTGGGTCAGGGGCCAGGGGCCGTGGGTCAGGGGCCAGGGGCCAGGGGCCGTGGGTCAGGGGCCAGGGGCCGTGGGTCAGGGGCCAGGGGCCAGGGGCCGTGGGTCAGGGGCCAGGGGCCGTGGGTCAGGGGCCAGGGGCCGTGGGTCAGGGGCCAGGGGCCAGGGGCCGTGGGCCAGGGGCCAGGGGCCGTGGGCCAGGGGCCAGGGGCCAGGGGCCGGGGGGCCAGGGGCCGTGGGCCAGGGGTCGGGGGGCCAGGGGCCGTGGGCCAGGGGCCAGGGGCCAGGGGCCGTGGGCCAGGGGCCAGGGGCCAGGGGCCAGGGGCCAGGGGCCAGGGGCCAGGGGCCGTGGGCCAGGGGCCGGGGGTCGGAAGGGACTTCGGCGAGCTGGGTCGGTGTGTGGCAGGGCCGGGGTCCGCAGAAAGGTCTGGCGCCGCGATGGGCGGCGCCAGAACAGTCGAGCGTGTCCCGCGGCAACGGGGCTGCTCGGTCTCCTGGGTAGCTGTGTTGCCCGCAGTACTTCGGAGAGCCCACTGGCGGCCGTGAGGCGCGCAGTCAGGCACGCACAAACATCAGGCATGTCGGCACGAAGGTCAAGGCCGGGACGAGGGCGCGGGAACGGGGAGGGGCATTGCCGCCCCGAGCTGCGGTGACAGGGGTTGCGGCGTGTCCGGAAGCTGTAGTGGATCGCGGGACATCCCTGCGGATTGTCACCCTCAGTGACAGTCGCGGTCCCTGAAAGATGGGACGCAACTGCGGAAAGAAGCTTGCGTCACCGCCCACGAACAGGCGCGATGCCTCACAGAAGTCCGCGCCGAGTCCACGCGGTCAAAGGGACACATCTGCGGAATGCGTTCCCGGCAGTTAGTGCTGGAGGCCGGGATGCTGCAACATCGCTAACCACCGCGGGTGGCGGCAACCGCCCCGGCATACCAGCACCGCCCACACCACCGGCAAGTACGCCCGCAGTAGCAGATGTTGAGTCCAGAACGAACAGTTAGGTCATGAAGTTGAACAACACCAATTGCGGCACAGCGCGTCCTTTGACCGTGGCTGAGGCCGTCGTCCTCGTCGTGATCATCATCGTCGCCGGTTCCCTGGCCGCCGCCGGCTGGCCGGCCGCCGGCGTGATCGTCATGACTCTCAAGGCACTCTCCCTCGGCTACCGCCTCCTGATGCAGCTGCGACGCGCCCGCACCGTCACGGCGCGGCCCGCGCAGGCCTGATCCGCGATGGCGCGCCGCGAGAACGCGATTCCCCTGTGCAGTCGGTCGCTGCGTGCTCTGGTGACCTGGCTGCGTGAGGGCAGAGCTGCTGCCGCACTGACCTACGAACAGCTCGCCTCTCGTACCGAGTTCAGTGCGGACACTCTCGCGCGCGCCGCCTCGGGGCGCAGCGTGCCGCAGAACCCGGCGGTGGTCCTGGCCTACGCCGCGGCCTGCGAGCGCAGCACGAAGGAAGCCGAGCGGCTGTGGAAGCACGCCCGGCGCGACGAGGCCCGTGCTCAGGGCGTGGTCGGCGGCCACCGCAGCGGAGTGCACATCAGTGTCGTCAAGGACTTCGCTGATCTGCACTCCGCGCTCGTCGATCTGCACCACGACGACGGCCGGCCACCGCTGCGCTCCCTCGATGCCCGGGTGGGGGGCGTCGGGCGGCTGCCGCACAGCACCGTCGGCCGAGTCCTCAAAGGCAGTTCCACGCCCAGCCGTACGTTTGTCGCGGCCTTCGCCGAGGCCTGCAACGTCCGCAGGAGCGAGCTGCCCGAGTGGACGAAGGCCTGGGACCGTGCGGACGCCGACCGGCGCAGCAGCCGCCTGCGCTCCCGCAGACCCGACACCACCCAGCGTCTGGTCTTCCACGACCGTGTCACCCCCAGAGACCTGCAGTTGCTGATGAGCGAGATGGAGTCGACCTCACGCAGGACCCCCGCTCTCAAGCTCACGGTTCACGTGCCCGACCCGGCCTCGCCCGAAGCGGACGCCGTCGCGCGGATGAGCCGAGAACTCCTCGTCGACCAGGCGCAGCGCCGTGGAGAGCTCGCCTGTCCGCGGTGTCGCCGCCCCTCCTTCGGTTACAGCGGCGAACGCGGGTGGACTTCACTGCTGTGCTCCAGCTGCGCACCCGCCACGCGTTCAGAGGCCGTTGCACCCGCTGCCCCTGCGGATGCTCCCACGCTGGTACTACGCCGGCCCGGGCCTGGTCCGTCGCCGGATCGCGGAGTGGACACCCCCACCCTGTCCCTGCGGGTGCCCGGCGTGCGGCCCCCTCTGCCACGGCGGCAGACCACACGGACATGGCCCCAGGCCTCCCCATCACATCCCGCGCCGGCTCTGAACGCCGCGACGATGACCACCCTCAACGAACCTCCCGGCTCCGGAGACTTCTTCGCCCCCCGCGTCCTGCCTGCCCCCGCGCAGCCCTTCCGCACGCCCGTTCCTGCCCCGGTGATCTGCCCGCTGGGCAGCGACTGCCCCGACCACGGCGAAGATCCGGCCGCCGCCGGACCCTACCCGGGCAGCCCCCGCCCGGCAGCCAGGCCGCTGACGACCCGCATCCGCATCCGCATCCCCGGCTCCCGGCCCACCCCGCCCGTGGTCGTACGCCGTCACAGCGAGCCGGCCGCGGCCCGGCCAGGGCCGCACACGCCCCCTCACACCCCGGCCGACACACGAACCCAACGGGACACCCAACCGTGCGCACCTCGCGGTCAGGAAGACCGCTGAGCCGTCCCGCACCGTCACCGGGGCGGCGGCCTCACGGCAGCCCGGCCTCCGTCCTTGAGCACCCACCCTTTCGACAGGTGGTGGGCCCCGCTGAACCCGACGGTCTCCGAGGACGTGCCCAGGCTGCGGGTCCGGGCAGGCAAGCGGTGTAGCCGGGGGCTGCCTGTAGGTGGGCCGAACAGTTCACAGATCATGCAGGAGCCGTACTCGTCCTACATTCCCGGACTCGACCACCGAGCGAACCGGGCCATGACGAAGTCCCTCGCCATCCACGCCTCCTGAGACACAGCACCGCCCAGTGGCGGCCTTGAACCGGAGACGGGCAAAGTCCACCGTTGACCGGCCGCACCAGCACACCCCGCCGTGTCCACTTGGTCGACAACCTCCTCCCCCGCCTCCAGCCCTCCCGCCACACCCCCGGCGTTGGTGACATCAACCCGAAGAAGTGAGCGCTTTCAGAGTGGCCACTGATCGGGTGACGGGCTTGGGTCCGCAACGCACGAGGCTCCCGTGCCGCTGAGAGAGGTGTTCGACGTCTCAACTCATCAACACAGGAGCCTCGTTGGTCCCATATCCTGCCGCACTCGACCTGCCTCACGCCCTGGTCGAGTGGGTAACCATGCTCATCGTCACTCGTGAGGGTGACCGCCGCTGCAAACTCCCGCCTCACCAGCGGGCCCTCGTCGGCCTGATCTACCTCCCCCGGCACGACACCCTCACGCAGATCGCCGCGGGCTTCGGCATATCCGTGGGTACCGCCCACGCCTATGCCACCACCGTCGTCGACCACCTGTCCCGTCGGGCACCCGGGCTGCTGCGAATCCTGCGGGAGGCCGATCCCGAGTATGTCGTGCTCGACGGCACGCTCGCCGAGTACGACCGCGTCGGTGACAGTCGAGCCGATTTCTCCCAGAAGCATCGCCGTCACGGAGTGAACGTGCAGGTCGTGACCCATCCCGAGGGCAAACTGCTGCGGATCTCAACCACGTTGCCCGGCCGCACCCACGACCTCACCGCAGCCCGCACCCACCACATCATCCGGATCTGCGAACGCCAGGGCGTGCCAGTCCTCGCCGACCGCGCCTACACCGGAGCCGGCCCCTGGGTGACCACCCCGCTCAAACGCCCACCCCTCAAGGAACTCACCCCCACCCAGCTGACAGTCAACCGAGCCCTGTCGGCAACCCGGGCGCCCGTCGAACGAAACATCGCGAGACTGAAGCCCTGGCGGATCTTCCGCCGGACCCGCTGCAGCCCGAACCGCCTCACATCAATCACCGCCGCCACCCTCACCCTGGAACATCAGCGCTGAAAATGCCACCCTCGACCTGCTGCTGGCGGTGCCGGTCACCGCGGCCGGCGTCCAGGACTCCGCGGCTGGCCGCATCCTCCTTCAACAGGCTGCCGCCAACCACCCCAGCCTGCGCAAGGCCTGGGTCGACGGCGGCTACCGCAAGCACTTCGCCGAACCCGCAGCGACCCTCGGCATCGACCTCGAAATCGCCCAACGCACCCCTGGGAGCAGGAGATTCACCCCGACTCCGAAACGGTGGGCAGTGGAGCGGACCTACGACTGGCTCATGCCCCACCGCCGCCCGGCCCGCGACTACGAAACCCACCCACACCGTTCCGAAGCCATGATCCACCGCGCGATAACCGACCTGATGGCCCGCCACCTCCCCGGAAAGAACACCATCCCCTAGCGAAACCCGACACCAGCACACCAAAGCCGCATCCAGGGATAAAACAACAGGATGAAACGACCTCTTAGAGATGCCTGGCCAGACGTGGCACTTGTCCAGCCAGGCTTTCTCTCATATTCCGTTCGCCCCTGCTGCCGACCGGAATCTTCTCACTGCTTCTACATCGACGCGCCATTCCGAGATTTCGTTGCCGCCCTCGTCGACGACCTCTCGTGGCCCGATAGACAGCCACGGCTGCTCAGGATCGAACGGTTCGCTCAGTTCGGCGAGAAATACTAGGGAGTTCTGAACGAAGACGTCGTCCCCAATTCGATAGAGCGGCCAGCAGGAGATGAAATTTGCCGTCACCGGATCCGAAAGGGAGGAAACGAGACAGGACGTCGCCACATCCCCGCCCTCTAGTCGATTCAGTGCGCTGGACCAACTCTGCTCGTAGTGTGACGAATTCCAGTACGTCAGATCTATCGGGAAGGTTTCGCCGAATCCACCGACAACGATCCTCCCGACGCCCGGAGAAATCAACTCGATGGAGAAATCGTCACTTCTTGAGGTAGTTGAGATCCTGGTCATAAGTACCTATCCGCTGTCCCCTGCAATTGTACATCTTCCAGCCATCCGTGACATTGTGTCCGTCAACATCCGGGGTGATGTAGTTCTTGCCGTTGAAGTATACGCCTTGCCCGTGCGACTAGAATCCCGCTTGATCCACTGCTTTACTCGCTTTGATGACAGTCTTGTATCCGAGGTCTCCGGCTCGATCGGCGGTCGAAGGCTTGTAGAGTTCCTTGTTGTCCGCCTGCCGCTTCTTCACGCTTTCTTCGGAATAGGGATCATCCGGGTTAAAAGAAGCCGGCTTGTATCCCGGTTTCATCGGGACTTCTTCTTGCACGGGCAGTTTGCCCTTGGCTCCTCCTCCGAAGGCTCCGAGCGCCGCCCCGAGGCCCGCAGAATTCGAGTTGGGACTAAGCCCGCGCTCTTCCCCCCAGGCCCTGTACTCGTCAGTGAGACACTGCCCTTCCACCACACAGGCAGGGGTGAAGAGGGCACTCGCCATGTCCAGAAGCGAAGTGATGGGCATACCCATACCGAAGATGAAGTTCTGCTGTCCACGGCCGGCGACGTTCGCCCAGCTCATCATCGCAGGGTCATCAGCCCATACCGGGTTGAAATACGGGACTGGCCCGGGGATTGGAACGCCAGCCGCGGTCGTGGTGCCCTGGGAGTCATAGAGGGTCCCGACCGTGGCACCTCCGCTGCACTTTCCACTGTGACAGTTTCCAGCGCTGGCGTTTCCGGGGTCGACCGGGCCATCGGTGAAAACGCCGATTGAGCCTCCCACTACATTTCCTCTGGGCGTTCCAGCTTGGGGCGGGTGGTCGTGTCGCCGATGCCGTCATAGGCGTAGGTAGGGCTCACGCCGTCGCAGGTCTACAACTTCTCTGGAGGGGACGAGGGTAAGGGCGTCGGCGCCAATCAGAGGAAGCCCTTGGTGCCTTTGGGCCGGGAGAAGATGCGCAGGGTGAGCCAGAGGCGTTCGCGGGCGCAGTCCACGAGGTCGCCGGCGTAGCCGCGGTCGGCCCAGACCTGGGTGATCTGCGGCTGGGTCAGGCTCAGGCGCCAGAACACGTCGCGGGCGGCGTCGCGGTCCTGGATGTCGGCGGGCGTCACCGTGATCATCACGGGCAGGCCGAGCGTGTCCACGGTGATATGTCGTTTGCGCCCGTTGATCTTCTTCGCGGCATCGTAGCCGCGGCTGTTGCGGCCGACGGTGGAGGCGCCCTTGACCGACTGGGAGTCGACGATCAGCGTGACCGGGTGCGGGCAGCGGCCCTTGCCCGTACGAATCCGGCGGCGGAGCTGGTCACGGATGTAGGTGACGATCCCGGCCCGGTTCCACCTCCAGAAGAACCCGTAAACCGTCTCCCACGGGGGAAAGTCCGCAGGCAAGGCCCGCCATTTCGCGCCATTGTCGACGATGTAGCGGATGCCGTCGACGATCTCCCGCCGCGGCCACTTCTCCGGATGCCCGCCGGTCTTGGTCTGGCAGGCCGGGACCGGCAGCAACGGCTTCAGCAGGGCCCACTCAGAGACAGAGGTGTCGGACGGGTAGCGGCGGCGACGGGAAGCAGCGGACATGGCGGGCTCGGCAGAGGTGATCGGCGTCGGGGGCTATTTGGAGAGCTGGGCGAAGATGGCGCGGACGCCGGTGAGCTGGGCGGTGGCGAGTTGGGCCCATTCGTCGTCGGGGTAGCGGGCCAGGTGCGGATCGAGCGTGCCCGTGATCACACGGGTGAGGCGGCCGAGGATCTGCCGGAACTGCCGCTTGTCGTACTCGATCCAGTCCGCGGGGTCGTCGGAGAACATGGACCCGTCCTGCCGGGTCCAGGTGATCGGCGTCAGGTCTTCTGCGGCGACGACGTCGCGGACGTGCCGGATGCCGCGGCCGACCTGCGAACGGGTCAGGCGGGTGGCGGCCATGAGCTGGTAGGTGTGCAGGCTGGCGGGGCGTGCTTCCATCAGGGCGACGCGGACCAGGTCGCCGTAGTGCTCCGCCAGCGGCCGAGCCTCCCGGCGTCGCGGCATGGCCTACTCGCCCTTGAGCAGCCGGACCAGCTGCTCGTCACAGAGTGAACTCTCCGTTGTCGAGGGCCCCTTCGAGCCAGTCCGCCGCCGCGCGGACCCGGCTGATCTGACGGCGCACGGTCTCGCGCTCGTCTTCGGTGAACTCCTGCCCCCGCAGCTGCGGGACCAGGCGGCCAAGCGTGGCCACGAAGTCGTGGCAGGAGCCGACCAGGTCGAGGTACTCGATGGTGTGCTCGATCGCGCGGACGGCCGAGGTGCGTTCGCGGATCCGGTCCCGGGTCTCGTGGGAGTTGTCGAACTGGGCACGGTTGACGAGCATCCGAGTCGTGTCGTCCCGCATCGTCTTCCGGGCAACGGCCGGGCGGCGCAGCAGGTGAAGTCGACCGCGCTGTGGTACCGGAAAGGACTGAGCTTCGTGGATGTCGACATGACCATCTGGCCAGCGGCCTAGCTAGGCCGTTTCTTTCGGATCACCTTGCCGACCAGATGAAGATGGCGGCGAGGTGGAGTCCGCCGAGGTAGATGGTGGCGGTCTTGTCGTAGCGAGTGGCCAGGGCTTTGTTGTGCTTGAGCCGGTTGAAGCAGCGCTCGACGACGTTGCGGCGACGGTAGGCGGCCCGGTCGAGCCGGCAGCGGCCCTCGCCTCGCCGGATGCGTCCGTTGATCTGGTCGATCCGTTCCGGGATCGCCGCCCGGATGCCCCGCCCGCGCAGGTAAGCGCTGATCTTGACGGACGAGTAGCCCTTGTCCGCGGCCACTTGGTCGGGCCGGGTCCTGGGCCGGCCGGGCCCGCACCGGGTGATGCGGATACGGGCCATGACCTGCTCAAACTGGGTGCAGTCGTTGACGTTCCCGCCGGTGATCGTGAACGCCAGCGGCCGTCCCCGGCCGTCGCAGGCGAGATGGATCTTCGTGGTCAGCCCGCCGCGGGACCGGCCGAGCGCCTCGCCCGGCCAGTCCTGCCCCTTTCTCGGGCCCCGGCCGTATGCTGGTGGGCTCGCACGGTGGTCGAGTCGACACACACGATCGTCCAGTCGACGACGCCGACGGCATCGCAATGCTGCTGGACGTGGGCCAGCAGGCGGTCCCAGGTGCCGTCGGCGGACCATCGGCGGAAGCGTTCATAGACCGTCTTCCACGGCCCGTAGCGTTCGGGCAGGTCCCGCCAGGCCGCCCCCGTGGACAGCTTCCACAGAATCCCGTTCACCACCTGCCGGCGGTCCCGCACCGGACGGCCCATCCGGGGAGGGGCTAGCAACGGCTCGATCACCGCCCACGGCTCATCAGTCAGTTCATGACGACGCACCACGAACAGCCCAACGACCCAACCACTTTACGGACACGACCTAGCCAGGCCGACGGGCGGGCAGCCCCGCCTTGGCACGCCAGTAGTCTGCGTCGCGTGGGTCGACCAGCCATCCCTTCAGGCGTACAGCGCCTGCCCGGAAGGCCTGGGGCAGCAAGGCCACATCAGCGACGGCATGGCTGAAGACATCAACGTCGTGGGTGGCGTGATCGGTTTCGCACCAACAGGCCACGTTCACCGCCGCGTCGACCGCGAGCCGACCCAGGTCTGCCCATACGACCTGGAGCAGGAACTCCATCTGGTCGCTCCCGTCAGCATGCTCGACGACGTCCAGGCCGAGGATGATCGGCGTCCCTGGCTGAGGTCCAGGGAAGACCGCGTACGCCAGAGCCCATTCCCATTCCCATTCCGGCCCAGCTTCGTTGGCGCGAGACGCATCGACAGCACCGGCCCCGTCCTTCAGGGATTCCACGCCAGCAGGCGATAGACCGGGAAACAGAGTGGTCAAGGGGACGTCGTCGAAGGCACCTCGTTTCATGCGTCGATCATCGAGGCTCTCCGGCTCACAGGCCAGGAGCTTCTCCCCCGAGGCTCCCTCTCCTCCCCCACAAGACGGCCCTTTGATGGCCGCCAAGCTGAGCACGTTCACCCGTACCCTGCTGAGCACCTCGATGAGTACGCGGACACCGTGTACTGCCTGCGCTGCACGCGGTTCACTCCGTCCCCGAGACCGAGCAGCACCTCGTCGACCGTGCTCACCAGCTCCCCCATCGGCGCACCCTGGAAACCGGCCGTCGCCCGCACAACGGCCTGCCGACGCGGCCGGCGAACTACCTTGCATGCCGCCACTTACGGAGGCGCGGTCTCAAGCCCGAGCAGGTCGCTGGCGAAGGGGCGATCGGGCCGAGCAGCGGCACTCTTCCCGCCGGGGAGCGTTGCGGGCCGGGAGCGCGGTGCAGCAGCCGATCGCCGCCGCCCCGCGCACGGAGGGAGCTCTCCCTCTCAAGCCCGCTCTGAGACCACCGATCCCACCGATGACCCCGGACCTACCAGCGGTGCCGTCACCCTCGCGTCACCAGGTCTTTGCTGGCCGAAAGGGAGGTCTTTACACGGCAATTCAACACGTGCGATCATCCGGCGGCCCAAGATCGTCTCGGAATGGAACACATGTGAACAAGAACCGAATAGGCCGGATCCAGGGTGCCAGATGGATCACGGCTTGCGGCATCGCGGCCCTGTCTCTCACCGGACTCGCACTGCCCGCCCAGGCGGCGGACGACCCGCCGGCCAAGTCCGACACATGGGTGCAGGAGCCCAAGGCGACCCAGGGGACGCTGAGTACGGCCAGGATGAAGGCCCTGGCGACCGCGGCCCCCGCTCCGGGCAGCGCTGCCGACCCCTCCGCTTTCAATCTCGCCGCCGGAAGCGACCTGAGCGGCAGGATCAGCGACCTCGATGCCGCGCTTCCCAAGCAGGGCGTCCAGAACCTGCTCAGCCAGGCCAACCGCGACCTGTTCTCGGACACCCAGTGCCCCGACCCGTTCGGCACGGGAGACAACGGGCCGCCACTCGCCCCGGTCAAGCGTTACTGCTTCGAGCACGACGACGAGGTCAGCCATGAGTGGATCCCGCAGGCCGTCACTGGAGTGTCGGACGCCCAGGACGACGAGTACTGGGGCACCGCCCGCCCTGTACTGACCGGCTGGTACGACAACGAGAACCCGGGGCGCTCCGACGGGTGCACCGCATCGGAGTCGGACGCCTGCAACGAGAAGGGTGTACGGGTCACCTTCGTCGACCCGTCCACGAACAAGTACCGTCACGTGCTGCTGGTCTGGCCGTACTACAACAGCTACGGCCACATCTCCTACGACGCGCTGCACGCCGACGAGTCCTCGTTGCAGAACGGCATCCACGCCGGCGGTATGGCCTGGTACGGCAACTACCTGTACGTCGCGGACACGCTGAACGGTCTGCGCGTGTTCGACATGACCAAGATCATGGACCTCAACCCGGACCAGGACGCGTCCACGGACGACACCACGCAGGACGGCCTCACCAGCAACGTCTCCGACACGAAGCAGATCGGCCGGCAGAACAACGTCTGGTACAGCTTCGGCTATCGCTACGTCATGCCGCAGGTGGCCACCTGGACATTCACCAGCCTCCAGTACAACTCCCCCGACGCGGACATCTGCTCGACCACCGGCGCCCCGAAGGCCTCGTACGTCTCGATCGACCGCAGCACCACCCCTGACGAACTGGTCGTCGGCGAGTACTGCAACTCCGACGCGACCTTCCCCAACACCGGCCGCATCGGCGCCTGGCAGCTCAACGGCAGCACAGGCCAGCTGGCGTCCCCCAGCGGTATCAACAAGGCGTACTACCTCCCCCAGGACCTGAATCAGGGGGCCGCGCGATACAACGGCACCTGGTACTTCGACCAGAGCCATAAGTACAGCAACGGCACCCTCATCCGCGCCCGCGTAGGCACCGACGGGAAACTCGCCGCCTTCGGCAACGGGATCCCCACCGCCGTCGGCCCGGAAGACCTCTACTACGAGCACGGCACTGCCACGGGGAACCCGCCTCTGCTGTGGTCGGTCTCCGAGCACAGCAGCGACACCGACGACCCGTCGTGCTCTACCGGCCCGTCACCGTGTGCACGGCTGCTCTACGCACACAACGTGAACACCATCCTCGCGCAGCCGTGACCCATCACCGGCAACACTGAACACACCGCCCGACCCGTTTCCCCGTGCCACGTGGCACGGGGAAACCGAGCGAACGTGCCACAGAGTCAGCAAGCCTTCCCCCTCACTGCCATCATCAGCCGGAAACCCGGCACCAGGTGTGCCCGCCTCGTCACCGACTTCCCGACGCCGCCGCGATGCGGGCGACACCTTCCCTCGTCCCGCCGGCAGCGTCCCAACGCCGGCCGACGGGACGCTGTGACCCCGGACAGCTTCACCCATCCGGTCCGGGGGAACGGCCACACCCACAACCAACCCACAGCAACCTGCTTGAGCCAGGTCTTCCGCGCCTGCACCCCCGACACGCCACATCTACGCGATTTGGCCTCCCGAAGGCTGCATCTGCCCTTCCGTACGGGTCACTCTCACCGCACTGGCCGTGACCGCGAAGCTGCTGGAACGCCCTGGTCGACGAACAGCGACATCCAGTGCCGAACCGGGTACGACGAGCGGACCGGGACCATCCCCGCACCCGCGGGAGCGACCGGAACGGACCCTGCGAGCGGGGGCGGGGTACAGGGGCCCCGTCCGGGTGGGTCGTCTCGCGCTTCAGGACGGCGGGTGACGGCGTTGCGGGTCGACTCGCGCGGGGTGCCGGTGTCTTCTCCGTCGGGCGGGCAGGTCCCGCCGCCGGGAAACATACGGGGCGCCTGCCGCGGGCCGGCTCAGAACGGCGGAACGTGATGACCTGCTGAACGGCCTTGCTGTCCCTGACGGTTCGGGGACAGGACGGACGAGCGGGCTTGCGAGGACGTCCTCGTACGGGGACGTCAGCGTCGGCGTACACCCAGGGGCAGAAGGGCCCGCAGGCGGAGAACATCACCGTTGCCTGACCTCGCACGGCTTCAGGTCCCAGAGTAAACCCTGGGGCCACACCACTCTTCAGCCCCCAGAAACCCGGGGAGCGTCGGACACTCCCCCGCCGGAGGACGCCCACGATCGCACGAGGGCTTCATCGGTCCTGTGGCTCGCCGCGGAGCGGGAGTCCGCACGTGCGGTAGATCTCGTCGAGGACGCCCATGTTCGCCACGGCGTCGGCAGGCGAGGTAATGACAGGGCTCTTGTCCAGCACCGCTGACGCGAATGCCGACAACTGGCAGGCGTAGCTCGAGGGGTTGGGCTGGAGGCGCTCCCGCCTCACCACACGCCTTCCCGCGGAACGCGGCATGCGGATGGTGAGCTGGTGGTAGAGCTGCGGCATCACGAAGTTGGTCACGTTCAGTTCGCCGGCGGATCCGATCGCCCGGGCCCGGATCGACAGCAGGCGGCGCGACCACATGGACGCACGGACACGTCCGGTCGCCCCGCTCGGAAAGGCGAGGTCGGCGCTCATCGCACGGTCGATGCGCCGGTCCTTGCGCAGGGTCAGCATCTGTGCGGCCGTCACTGCCGGGGTGCCTCCGCCGAGAAGACGGGCGACGTGGACCGCGTAGCAACCGGCATCCATGGTGGCGCCGCCCGCCAGTCCGTAGTCGTACCGGATGTCACTGAACCGGGGCAGGGGGAAGCACACCTGGGCCTCGACGTGGTGCAGTTCGCCGAGTTCGCCGCTTTCCACGATCTGCCGAATTCGCGCGGCAAGTGGATGGTGACGGTAGTGAAAGGCTTCCATCACCACCAGGCCGCTGCGCGCGTAAGCCTCGTCGGCGGCTTCCACCACGCGCTCCGCCTCGGCGCGGTTGGCGGTCAAGGGCTTCTCGCACAGCACGTGCTTGCCGGCGCGCAGAGCCTTCAGCGTCCACTCCGCGTGCAGCCCGTTGGGCAACGGCACGTAGACGGCGTCCACTTCTGGGTCGGCGAGGAGCGCTTCGTAGCCGGTGTGCACGACGGGGATATCGTGTTTGCGGGCGAACGCCTCGGCACGCCCGCGGTCGCGAGCAGCGACCGCGGCCACCGTGACGCGTGGAGTCAGGCGTGCGGGTTTGATCAGTGCGCTCGGTGCGATGGCGGCTGCTCCGAGCAGCCCGACCCTGAGGCCTTGAGACATGGGCATCAGTGTGCCAGTCGTGGCAGGCGGCACGGATCCTCGGCTTCGCCTGCTCGGCTGTGGCCGCGGGTTTCGCGCGCGAGGGGGTGGGAGCCGAGATTCGGGCCCCGACCCGGATGACGCCCTTCCCTGTTCCTTGCCGAGTACGACCGCAAGGCTGCCGCCGGTCCCACCCTGGAGGAACCGCTCACCGACACAAGTCGGTACCTGCCGCTCCGCCTTCACCACGGAAGTTCTGGCGGAGGTCGCCGTACGCGGCTTCCGCCCGCTTGGTCGCCCTCCGGTCGACGCGGCAAAGTCGTCGTAGCGGCGGCGCCGACGGAAAGCAGCGGCTCGTGTGGCTCCGGCCGGCCGAGCGATTTCGCTGTGAGGTGACGCGTGTTCCGGCTGAGTGGAGGCCGGTCCGCCGGTCATACGGTGGTGGCGTCCAGCAGGAGGTCGAAGGCGTCATTCGCCTCGCGGAGTACCGCCGTCGCGTCGTGGCTGCCGAGGCGCCACGCCGCCTGGTAGCAGGCGAGGGTCAACTGGGCGGCGAGGACGGCGGTGGCCGGCGGGGTGCCGTGGTCGATCAGGTGGTTCTCGAGGAGGTCGGCGTAGTGCCGGGTCTTGCGGGTGTGCCGGTCTTCGAGCTCGGGGTGCTGCTTGACCAGACGGTGGTAAACCGCGTAGTGGCCGGGGTTGCGGGCGGCCTCGGTGCAGATCGCGAGCAGCAGCCGCCGAGATGTGGCCAGTGCCTGCGCGAGATCCCGGAGCGGCTCGGCGGGTGCATCGCGCATGGCCGCGGTGAGCGCGTGCAGGAAGTCGTCCTCGGTGGAGAAGACGACTTCCTGCTTGTCGCCGAAGTAGCGGAAGAAGGTGGTGCGGCCGATCTCGGCCTGCTGGGCGATCTCGTCCACGGTGACGGCATCGAACCCCCGCTCCATGAAGAGCGCGAAGGCCGTCTCGATGATCCGTTCCCGGGTCTGGCGGCGCTTGCGCTCCCGCAATGACTCCACCGGAAACTTGTTCGCGCTCATTCGGTCAGGATATCCGCCCGTCCCGCCTGGCGGTCGGCGTCGACGAGGCGGGCGGCCTCGCGCCACAGCTCCTCCTCGCGGGCCTCGTCGTACGACTCCGGCGACGAGGGGACGTTGCGGCCGCGATCGAGGTAGGACCCTGTCCGGGTGGTCAGCCCGGTCAGGATCGTCTCAGTGAGCCGGGCGCCCGCCTGTCCCGGCGTCATGCCCCGGCCGAGGAATCGCTGAAGCCGGAAGAATCCGTTGAGCACGCCCCGCACGGGCCCCGGGACGTGGCGGAAGAAATCGGTGCCCGCGACGAGCGCCGGGTTGTAGGAGTAGACGCCGACGCTCTCGGGCAGGCGGCGGGCCAGCGCGTGGGTCAGGTAGATGACGCCGAGTTTGCTGGTCGCGTACGCCCGCCCGGCCTCCCGCGCTCCACCGGAACGAGGCGCGGCCAGTCGTTCCGGCGTTTCCCAGCGCGGTGCCGGCGTGGCGCCGAGCGTGTAGCGGAACTGCCCGAAGTGGCAGTCGCTCGAGGTGAGCACGATCCAGCCCGGACCGGTGAACCGGGGCAGCAGCTCCCTGACGAGCAGGTAGTGGGACAGCACATTGACCCCGAAGGTCATCTCGTACCCGTCCGTGGTGCGTTGCTGGGTCGTCGTGACCGTGAGGCCGGCGTTGCCGAGATAGCCACCGAGCGGCGGGAGGTGCCCGGAGTCGAGCCCGCGCAGAATCTCCTTCACCGCCCGCCTGGTCGCGGCGAGCGAAGCGAGGTCACAGTCCACGTCGGTGATCCCGGAAGCGCCGGTGGCCTCGGCGAGTTCCGCAGCGAGGCGTTCGCCGCCCCGGCGGGTCAGCACGACGTAGTGGTCCTGCGGCCGTTCCCGGATCAGCAGCTCGACGGACTCGCGGCCGAAGCCGCTGGTCACTCCGGTTAAGACGATGGTCCGGTTGTCCATGGCAGACTCCTACGGTATCGAGTTCCATATGGTACTCAGTACCATAGCGCGTCATGGTTCACTTCGCATCGAGCGACGAAACCGCGGCCGGCACGTCGGCTGGTCGACACCACGACGATGGCCGAACTGCAATCCCACGCATGATCATCCAGCCGGACGTGTCACCCAGGTCCTGGGAACGATCCGTCACCCGGGAGATGCGACCCGACCCGCGTCCGGCACAAGAGGCGGTGAACGGGCGCCGGTGCAGGTGCACTTGGGCGAGGAGAGTGCGCCGCTCCGCGCCGCCGGGCAAGGCAGGCCGCTGTCCGCTCCCGGTGTTCGATGAAGCGGACGTCTGCCCTGCCGACTCCGTCCTCCGTTTCCCGGCCGGGCTGGAGCCGCGAAACGCCAACGAGCGGCTGCAGCACATGGTGCGGCACCGCAGGACGACGGCGCTCGAGAATGCCGCGCCCGTTGCCGGCCGGGAAGGCCCGCCTTCCCGGCTCGAACGGGTCTGTTCAGAAGGAAGTCCAGCCGTGTATCCGGGAGTTCCCGCTCAAGGAGCCGGAATCGTCCGGTCGGAGAACGCGGCCCGATACTCGGTCGGCGACACGTCGAGGATTCTCCGAAAATGCAGGCGGAGGTTGGATCCGGTTCCCAGTCCGACGCGCTCGGCGATCTGGTCGACCGGGAGCTTCGTGGTTTCCAGGAGCGCTCGGGCAGCGTCGACCCGAGCGCGCAGGACCCACTGCAGCGGCGTGTCGCCGGTCTCCTCGGCGAAACGGCGCATGAAGGTGCGCAGTGACATCCGCGCATGCGTCGCGAGTTCGGTGACTGCGAGCGGTTCGTGGAGGCGCGTCAGCGCCCACTCTCGGGTCGCCGCGAGCGTATCGCCATGCGGCGCCGAGTTGCTTCGGGGAAGGTACTGAGCCTGGCCGCCGCTCCGATGGGGCGCGGTCACCAGACGGCGGGCGATGTCGTTCGCCACACTCACGCCGAGGTCACGCCGCACGATGTGAAGGCACAGGTCGATTCCTGCCGCGACGCCGGCTGACGTGAGGACCGAACCCTCGTCGACGAACAGGACATTGGGCTCCACCAGGATGGCCGGATGGCGCTGCGCCAACATCTCCGCCGCGTCCCAATGCGTTGTCGCGCGTCGCCCTTCCAGCAGACCCGCGTCGGCCAGGGCGAACGCGCCGTAGCAGATCGATGCGATACGGGCTCCTCTCGCATGTGCCCTGTGAAGCGCTTCGTGCACTGCGGCCGGGATCGGTCGGCCGACCGGCGCGTAGCCGGGGACGATGATGGTGTCCGCCGCGTTCAGCGCGTCGAGACCCTGGGGCACCGCGTACCCGAAGCCCTCACTGGACGGCACCGTTCCCGCACTGACGCCGCACACGGTCAGCTCGTAGGGGAATCCCTCACGCTGGTGGAACACCTGGGTCGGGATGCCGACGTCGAGCGGGAGCGCCCCGTCCAGCACGAGCACCATCACTCGGTGCGAACTCATCGTCGTCCAGCTCCTCAGCTCGAGGCGATCGATCCCATGTGGCGGAATCCTCGCACGTATTGGCATTCTTGCCACTGGAGGGTGTCGCCCAACCGCTCGAAACTGAATGGGCCGTCCAGTCGGGTTCGGTCCTCAGTCGAGCGGATAGGGGTTCCATGCCGCGTCCAACGGTTCCGCCGGTCGTCGCCTTCGTCACGTCGGCCATCGCGTTCATGGCAGTGATGGCCGCCGCGGGAGCACCGAGCGCCCTGCTGGTCGTCTACCAGCAGCACTGGCATTTCCCCGACAGCGAGCTGACGGTCGCGTTCGCGATCTACGCCTTCACGCTTCTCCTCGCGCTTGTCGTCATCGGTTCCCTGTCGGATCGAATCGGCCGCCGTCCGGTACTCGTCGCGGCCCTCGCACTCCAGGCGGTCGCGATGACGGTGTTCCTGTTCGCCCCGGACATCGGCGTCATCATCGTCGGGCGGGCGCTGCAGGGCTTCGCGACGGGAGCGGCCACGAGCGCGTTCAGCGCCTACATCGCCGAGGTCGCACCAGCGGGGCTGAAGAAGGCCGCATCACTGGTCGTGAGCATCGCATCCGTCGCCGGTCTCGGTATCGGCGTCGTCCTGACCGGCGTCGCCATCCAGTTCACGGCAGCACCCGCGACGGTCGTGTTCGGCGCCGCACTCGCGACCATCGTCATCGCCCTCGTCGTCACAGCGGCATCGCCCGAGACGGTCAGCACGCGTCAAGGGACCGGCGATGCCCTCGTGTCACGCATCGGCATTCCGTCCGCCGCCCGGACCGCGTTCGCTCGCACTGCCCCAGGGATGACCGGGATCTGGATGTCGGCCGGGCTGGTCCTCGGCCTCGGGGCGTCGATCGTCCATCAAGCCCTGCACATCACCAGCGGAGCCGCCCTTGGCCTGGTGGTCGCAGCCCAGCCCTTGGCCGCGGCCGTCTCCGCGCTCGCGCTCGGCCCGCTGATGCCGCCCCGGCGGTTCATGCTCGCCGGATACGCAGCGGTTCTCGCCGGTGTGTCGCTGGAGGCGTGCTCGTTCGCGGCGCGCCTCGCATCGCTCATCATCAGCGGCGCGATCATCACCGGCCTCGGCTTCGGCGCCGTCTTTTCCAGCACGCTCGGGCTCCTTGTGCCGCTGACGCGAGCGCAGGAGCGTGCGAGGCTGTTCTCCGCCGTCTACGTCGTCGCTTACCTCGCGTACGGCATCCCTACCATCGCGGCCGGCTTCCTCAGTGACGCCATCGGTTTGGTGCCGGCAGCAATCATCTACGCCGCCGCAACACTCGCCACAACAGCCGCTGGACTGACCGTCTCACTCACCCGGAAGGGATCGATGTCGAGGGACGCGCTCTCCGGTGTCAGGCAAGAAGCACGAGCGCGCGACGTGCCAGCGGCCGCATCAAGCGCGGACTGAGAACTCGGTCAAGGCCCCGATCCGTTGGTGCGGTCGGGGCCTTGGCACCATGGTCACAGGACGCTGCCCGTGTACGGCTCCGGCCCCCGGCGACGAGATGTCACCAAGGGCCGGGCCTTCGTAGCGGGGGCGGGATTTGAACCACGCGACCTCTGGGTTATGAGCCCAGCGAGCTACCGAGCTGCTCCACCCCGCGTCGGTGCCTCCAGCGTAGGGGACACCGGCCGGGCCCGGCAGGGAATTTCAGCGCGTTGCGGTGATGTCGTCGGACCGTTGGCGAGAGACACCCCCTGACAGGGCTCTGCCGGTCCGGCGTGTCACCGGCCGCGTGGTGAACGTCCGTCGGTCGCAGGTCAGCGCGCGGTGACTGCATACGCGGCGAGCGCGCGGCTATTACGTGGCTTGGCGTACTACGTGGCTTGGCGATGGCTCGAAGGACATCGGCCTGACTCAGGACGAGCTGTCGCGGTCCGTACGGCTGTGGTGGCGCCCCCAAATCGACCCGGCCGGCTGGGAGTCGGATAAGGGATACAACCGCGCTCACCTGCCGGCAGCCACGACCGGAGGCTCCAACAAGGACCGCCGCGACTTCGTCACCAAGCACAGCTACGCCAACTCACCTGTCATGCACCAAGTCGAACTAACAAGTACGCAACGCCGCACGGAACGGCGAGATCATTCAGTACAGCGTCAGAGCCATCTACGTTGACCACCATGCGAAGATTCCCCTCGCCATGACCATCGAGGCTCACGGCAACAACGGATTCCAGATGCACCCGCACAGCAGCAAGGGCGGGGGAACCAACATCTCACCATCTGGAACCGCAAGCGGTGACGAAAGGCCCCCTCACGTGACTCCCGACCTGGCCCGGCTCACGGACGTACTCGCCCCCGCTCGGGACACTACCCCGGCCCCGGACTGGGCCGCCGCCGAGACCGCTCTGCACACCGCCCTTCCCGCGGACTACAAAGAGCTCATCGAGACGTACGGAGGCGGCTTCATCGACGGCTACCTCCTGCTGCTGGAGCCGGACCGCCCCGACGACGTCCACGACCTCCTCAAGATCACCGCAGAGCGCGACGAAGCCAACGACTCGTTGTGGCAGTACGAGGACAAGCCCGAAGAAATGGAAACCCCGGGCAGCCGCCTGCTCTGCTGGGCCACCACCGACAACGGTGAATACCTGTACTGGCTCGTGCGGCCCGACGACAACCCGGACACCCGCCCCATCCTGATCAACAGCGCGTCAGTGGAAGACTGGGAGCGATACGACACGACGGTCACCCGCTTCCTGACCGCCGTCCTCACCGGAGAAGTCCACTCGGAAATCCTCTGGGACCAATTTCCCCTGCCACGCCACACGTTCCGCTCAGCCCACGACATGTAGGCACAGACCCCCTCCGGCTGACCACACGCGAGAACGACGGCTCCAGGCCCAGCACGCCCCCGCCCGAGGGGGTGGTCCCATCGAGGACTCCAGCGACTACGACTCGGGTGGGTGCTCCCCCGTTCGCGCGGGGATGGTTCGGTCTGGCCGGTCGCTGCCCGACGAACTGTCTGCCCCCTTGCCGCAGGTGCCGGCACGCCGGGGGACGACCGCATGACGGTGCGAGGGCCCGCTGTCAGCTCGGGTGCTGTCCGATCAAGTCCAATACCTCGTTCGTGCTCCGGACGTCGCCGAACGACCGGTAGATCGTGTGCAGTGTGGCGTTGTGGTCCTGGTCGCGTCGAGCCGCGTTCGCGTCGGCCACCATCAGCACGCGCAGGCCTGTGGTGGCCGCGTCCCGGGCCGAGGACTCGCAGCAGACGTTCGTGAGCGCGCCCGTGATGAGGACGGTGTCGGTGCCGCGCTCGGCCAACAGGTCCGGCAGTTGCGAGCGGCCGGGGAAGAAGGCGCTATAGGCCCTCTTCTCCACCACCAGGTCATCCGGTCGGACGTGCAGGGCGTGCCACAGCCGTGAGCGCATTGGCCCTGCGCCACCTGTCGACGCGAACGTCTCGCTCACCCTGGAGCCGTAGAACTCGCTGCTCACGCGCCCGAGCGGTGTCTCGTTCGCCGGTAGCACCCATGCGACGAGGCCGCCGGCGGTGCGCAGTGCTCCGGCGATCCGGCCGATGTTGGGCACGATGCCGCGGACATACGGATTCGCCTCGGCGAAGAAGGGCACCATGTCGATCACGATCAGAGCGGTGCGCACCGGATCGAGGCTCTCGTAGGCGTGCCTCCTGCCACGCCGGTTCTCCTGCCGCGCGTACTCCTGGGGGTCGATCCACCAGTCGTGGAGCTTGGAATCGGTCCGCATACGCCCGTGCCCCCTTCAGCCGGCGGCCACATCGTGGATCACGACGATGGTGTCCTCCCCCCGAGCCACAGTCCCTGCCTGGCTTGCGTACGATTGCGCGAAACCTGCACCGGCCGCGCCCCGCCCCGGACGAGGCGCGGCGGGACGCTGAACAAACACCGTTGCAGTATTAGGTCCTCATCACTCCCGGAGGAGTCGCAACAGTGCACGGGGCGCCAGATGCCGGACATCTCCGCAGCTCGTCCTCATCGCCCCTGAAGGGGTCGCAACCCGAGCGTGTTCATGGTGGGCGGCCTGGTGGTCATCGCCCTCATCAACTCCTGGTGGTCCAGCAGGTACGACTCGTCGATCACGACCGCGGTGCGTCCGCGTTCGTCGACCTCCGCGGCCGGCGGCGGACGCCTGAACTGACGGGCATTCACCTCGCGCGGTTCCTACTGGACCCGTGCGAGGTACCGGTGGAGGTCACGGAGTACCTGGCGGGTCGGCTGGAGATCGCCGACGCCGGAGCATCACCTGCTGGAACTGGAGCTGGCGGCCGCCGCCGAAGTCCGGCAGACGGCGGCGCAGCCGCTGACCGGGGAACGGCTCACTGGATCAGCTCGATGTGCGGATGGTCCGGGGATACCGGGCAGACGTGCAGCTGCAGATCGTAGCCTCGGGCGAGGTCGAGCATGGTCGGGTTGTGCGGTTCGGGATGGGAGGTGGATGACAGAGAGCGGGCTCGGTCCTCGTCGGGAATCCAGTCGGGATAGTTGGAGTTCCATTCGCCCGAGGCGATGGTCAGCAGCGGATCCATCTCGGTGCCGCATGAGGGGCAGAGCCGGGGTAGGGGATCAGTGAGGCCCCAACGGGTCCATCCACCGACCTTCCAGCCGGGAGCGACGGACATCCTGCCCGTGTAGAGCTCGTTGTAGAAATCCTTCGAGCAGGGCGTGTCAGAGCTGTCCAGCGGGTACGGCGTGTTGTCAAAGCTGTCCAGAGCGGCGCCGGCCGCCTGCCACCTGCGCCAGTCCTCCAACTGCCGCTGGAGCTCCTTGCTCAGTTCCATGATGTTGGGGTATTCGGTGATCTGCTCCGGCGCGAGCAGGCACGGCTCCGGCAGGTAGCCGGGGAACTGGATCGCGGGCGGCTCGGGGGGTGTGTCGAGGATGTCGGTGACTGTGGCGGCGGATCGCCAGAACAGCGCGGTCTCGGGCTGCGCGGGGTGGTCGAAGGGGCACCACAGCACTTGGAGCAGATCTGCCTCGGCCTGCTTGGGCGGGCGCAGCAAGGGGACGTCGCGTACGTACAACTGGGCCACGGGCAGCATGGCGATCGGGCCCTCGGGCCACGGGCGGCCGGCCTTGATCCGCTCCTCGATCGCCAGCTCCTCGGGCGTGTACCGGGTCCCCGGGGGATCGCCGCCCGGCCGGTTCGCCACCGCTGCCCGGATGCGTCGCCGCTGCCGCACGTCCTCCGGCGAAAGGATCGCGTTCCACCCGTCCCACTCGTGCGGTCCCTCGCAGTGCGGCCACGGCTCGTCGGCGGGCCACAGCAGCGGCCCGCCGACGGAGCTGTCGTACGGCGTGGGCGACCCGGGGCGGGGATGCAGCCGGGTCGCCGTGCGTGCCAGCGGGGCCAGTTGCGGGGCGACCGCGGTGACGTCGACCAGCCGCGGCGGGGTGGTACGGATACGGAGTGCGGCGGCAATACTCATTGCCCGCTCGGCGCACACCGACCGGATCTCGTCCAGCAGCTCGGGGTAGTGCTCGCCGTACGTGTTCAGCGCATGCCACACCGCGTCCAGTGCTGCTATGAGCGGGGCGGGCTTGGCGGCGGCAAGCACGGCGGGAAGAGCGAAGTGCGGCTGTGAGATCCGTCCCGGGGTGCGCGGTGTAACGGCAAGGGGCACCACGACGACCTTGCGCCCTGTGTCCGCGAACGGCGGCGGGACGTACGGCGGCCACTTCGGAGGTACCGCTTCGAGCACCGTCCTGTCCGGTACACGAGGGTCGGAGCGCAGGGCCTCCCACATCCGGGCCGGGTCGTCGAACGGCGGCAGCAGAGGGCGTCCCTCTGCCGACTCCGAGAGCGCCTGGGCGACCCACGGCACTTCGGTCAGGCCCGCAGCCTCGCAGGCCCGCCGCGCGGCCAGCAATGCCACTGCACGCTGGACCTCGGGACCCACGACATCGAGGGCGTGTACCAGGTCGCTGTCGAAGCGGAGCAGACCGAGGACGTTGCTCTCGCGGGCACCGCGCAGCCTCTCGCTCGGCAGCCGCCCGCCCCACTCCCACTCCTCGTGGTGCAGGCGGCGCCCCTCGGCGGCTTGTTCGGCCCGCTCCTCGGCGGCCCGTTGGAACACCTGGCGAGTCAGGCGTTCGGCCTCGGCGAGCTGCTCGGGCGTACGCGCCGTCCGGCGCACGTTCCAGTGCAGGTCCCCCGCCATCCGCGAGGTGTGGCGGATCACCTCGTCCGGGCGGGGTGGGGCAGGCCAGAACTGCAGGAGGTAGCTGTCCGCCCGGGACTCCCCGGCCACTCTGGTGGAGAGTTCCCGTCCCTCGTCCATCCCCCGGGCGCAGTACCGGACCCGGTAGTCGGTTCGGGCGAGAGCCAGGTCCCACGCGGCCTCGCCGTCCCCCTGCACCAAACTTGTGCGTTCCGACTCGGGGCGGAAAGACACCTCCATCACGTCATCCCAGACCGGGTCCAGCACAGGGGCTGCGTCGTGGACTTCCACGACAAAGTCGACGTCGCCCGCGTACAGCCCGGTGGACAGGACGATCACACCTGGGACCGCAGCCCCGCACAACCCCCCGATCTGGTACGCGAGCGCCTTGGCGAGGTCAGGTCTGGCGCTGTCCGGATCGCTCTCGACGTAGATCTGACGATCGTGAACACGCACCTCGCCTGCGACCGGCCTACGCACAGCACTCCCCTCGTCGAGGACAGCCTCAAAGCCCCTGTCGGGCAGGCCGTCACGTGCCCCGCATCATGCCGCAGGCCACTGACAACACGGCCGACGACGCCGCGAGGCGACGGTGACATCGATGATGCGGCCACTGACGCAAGAGAATGCCGGTCACGATGTGCCGTTTGCGGCCCGACACCTTCTTGCCGCCGTCGTAACCGCGTGAGGCTGCCGACACCGTCGCGGCGGCCCGCACCGACTGCGCGTCGATGCCCCCGCCGTGGGCCCTGCCTCGCGGCCCTCCCGTTCACGGACTTCCCGCGCAGCCGGTCGTGGAAGTCTGTGATCAGCCCGCGCTCGCGCCAGCGGCGGAAGCAGGCGCGGACCCGACCCCAGCCGGGCAACTCCGCGGGCATCGCCCGCCACGAGATCCCGCCCGTGACCAGGTGACGGATCACGTCCAGCAGCTGCCGGTGACAGTGACCCTCGGGCGATCCGCCCCTCCCCCAAAGCCAGGCCGGCACCGGCAGCAGAGGCCGGACGGCCGCCCATTCCGCGTCCGACATGTCGGAGGGATACCGGCGTTCCCGGTCCCGGTGGCCGACCGCGTTGCCGTACGCGTGCGCGAGGTGATCACACGATCGTGCAGCCGCGTTGGACGGGAGGCGTTCGGAGGCGCACAACAACGACATCAGGGCCTCCCGGCACTGCTCGGTTGGATTCGCATCCTCGAGCTACCGAAAGGCCCCGTCTTCATACGCGTACGGCGGGAAGATCACCCCGGCGGAAAACCTGTTCGACCCGCACGTTCCATGATCGGTTCAGATACGGCTTCTGAGCTTGGCGTTTAACGTCGCCGGGTCACCTGTCCTGCTGATCTTGGCTTCTTCCTGGGACAGCAGGACGGCCGTTCTTCACGCTTCGAGGTGTCGAGCAACGTCGCGTGAAGGAACGGCCGCTGTGAAGAGTCTGGCTTCTGCAGGTCCCACCGACGCCGCGCTGAGCGTGCTGTCCCACTTTCGTGTCGAGTTTTACGACTGCCTTTACAGCCGTGCAGATGCGCTCTTCGAGTTGACCGACGCAGTGCTGTGCGCCGATGGTCCGGTCACCTCGCTGGTCGAGCTGACGCTCACCGCCGAGCACCGGCGCGGGCACGGAGCGATGTACGACGCGGTCAACCACGGCTGGCTGGAACCGCGCCGCCTGCGCAGGCTGCTTGCCTCCACACCGCTGCCGCGTGCTGCCGACGGCCGGATCGTCCTCGCGGTCGATGTGAGCAACTGGCTGCGGCCCGACGCTCCCACCAGCCCGGAGTTGCTGTTCTGCCACGTCTACGGGCGGGGCCGCAGCGCGGATCAGTTCATCCCCGGCTGGCCCTACTCCTTCGTCGCCGCCCTGGAAACGGGACGCACGTCATGGACCGCCGTGCTGGACGCGATCCGACTGGGCCCGGCCGACGACGCGAGCGCGTACCGATCTCGCTGATCTGCCACGCGCCGATCGCCCTCACCTCTGCGAAGTACCGGGTCGACGGCGACGGCAAGATCACCACCACGGCCGACCACGCCTTCAAGGGCGCGCACATCACCACCGTGCCGAAGTGGGGAAAGGACGCCATCCTCACCTTCGGCTACCCGAAGGTGCCCGGGGAGCGCACCCGCCTGCTCTACTACGTCGACGTGGCACTCAAAGACTCCGGCTACGACGTCGGCCTCACCCTCAACCCCGCTGCGGTCAAGGTCGTCTGGGACGACGACCACGCCCTGCCCCGGATGCAGGATGTCCGTGGACCTGCGTGATCATTCCTGTTCTCGACGCAGAACGATTACGCTCCTGCGCGAGCGGAAGATCGGGCAGACGCTGCTGACGGCCTGGACGGCCAAGGAGAACTGCGCACCCTCCTCGCCTTGACCCGCACCGGAGCCGACCTTGGCGTTTTTCGCCCAGGCCCGGGGTCTGATCGACCATCCCTCGTCAGTAGATCGTCCAGGGAGCAGATCGATCATGGCAGCCACAAGTCTCATCCGCGGAGGCGGGCGGCCTGCTCGTCGACGGCCTGGGGGCCGTTGCCCGTCAGCGCCGTGCCCTAATGCGTCACGACAATCGGCCGGGTGTGGTTCGCTGCTGGGGTGACTCAGGACTTGGAGATCGTCGCATTCGAATCCGCCGAGGCATTCCAGGCATGGCTCGGCGAGAACCACGCCGTCTCGTCCGGCATCTGGCTCAAGCTTCGCAAGAAGGGCCCCGGAATCGTCGCGCTGGACTACGCCCAGGCGCTCGACGTGGCACTTTGCTACGGCTGGATCGACGGCCAGAAGGCCAAGTTCGACGACCAGTGGTGGCTCCAGCGGTTCACCCCGCGCAAGCCGCGCAGCAAGTGGTCCAAGGCCAACCGGGACAAGGTGGCCACCCTCATCGAGCAGGGCCGGATGCAGCCCCCGGGGCAGTCCGAGGTCGACCGCGCCAAGGCGGACGGCCGCTGGGAGGCGGCCTACGACGGCGCGAAGACCGCCACGGTGCCGGACGACCTCGCGGCGGCCCTGACCGCCGACCCGGCCGCGGCGGAGTGCTTCGAGGCACTGGACCGGCAGAACCGCTACGCGATCCTGTACCGGGTCCAAGACGCCAAGAAGCCCGAGACCCGGGCGCGCCGGATCGAGAAGTACGTAGCGATGCTGGCCAAGGGCGAGAAGTTGCACCCGTAGTCCCGGAGAGGGACCGCAGCCGTGTAGTGCCCGGGGGGGCCCGGCGCGCCTGCGGCCCCGGCCGCAGCCACCAAGTGCCCTCACTGAGCGTAACGGACCGTCAAGATCTCTTCTCACCTTGGGCTTCGCCGATAGCTAGCCCACCCTGCAAGGCTCGCTCCTCGCCTCGGACTGACACCGGTACATCATCGCGCCAACCCTGAGCTTGCCGATCCCTCACGCGTCGCCCTCAGCCTCGCCGTTCCGGCCCGTAGGGGCTCCATCCCCTGAGGTACGACTTGAGCTCCACCGGCGTGGGTTCGCGGGTGTGCGGCATCTTTGGAAGCCCGCTCAAGGAGTCGATCGACCTCACATACCCGCTTGCCCACTCCAGCCAGCGTCGGACCGAGTCCAGATCCGACACGTCCACAGCACCGTCCAGCTCGCCGACTCGCCAGCGACCGGGCCGACCATGGGCAAGCTCTACGCCAAGACGAGCGGAGAGCTCCGGATTGACAGGCTCCGGGAACTCCTGCCTGACAGCGACGGTATACGCGAAACCACCGACATCGACGTCCACTCCGCCCTCGCGCGGGAAGAAGGACGACCGCGCCTTGCGCGCCTCGTACCCTCGCCGTACCTCCTCAGCGGCCAAACCCTGCAGGCAGGCCCCCGAGGCCGACGCCGAGAACATCGGCCGGCTGCGACGCATGTACCGAGACGTGTTCGCCACGACGGGCGGCGTACCGGTGCCGGGGCGGGGCGGCGCCGACGGCTGCTACATCAACTACCCGGACCTCGACATGGCGGGGCCGCCCGCCAACTGGGCATCACTCTCTTTCACATCGGCGCACTCATCGCCTGCGGCCACCTGGCGCCCGCGGAGCGGTCCTCGGCGTTGCAGATCTTCTGCAACGCCTTCTTCGCACCGGGCTGGGCCGACTTCGGCAGCGCGTTCATGACATTGCGGACCTTGTGCACCAAGCACCTCTGGTTCCTGGCCTGGACCTGTCGATGTTGAAGCTTCGTGAAAATGAAAATCCCCAGGCTCGCTCTTCGTTGCCCAGTTCGTTGACCGATCCACCGTGGACCAGGGTCGGCCGCCTCGGGACGGTCAGGGCCCTGCATCGTCACGGGCCCTCGGCCAGTGCACCGCCATGCCAGGCGTAGATGCGCACGGGGTCGAGGTGGAGCTCGTGGGGACCCATGCAGTCGGCGGCCCAGGTGGCCAGACGAGAGCCGCAGTAGCAGGCCAGGTTGGGGCCGTGCGCACCGGTGGGGCCGCAACACCCGAGCCAGTTGTCCTCGAGCGTAAAGGGTTCGAGGCGCGGCAGGACATCGTCCGGATGGACGACGACGCTGTCACGCCATCCGGCGGAAACCGTGGCCCCTGTGCCGGTTCGCAGCAGCTCGCGGCCGGTGCTGCGGGTCAGGCGGCCGGGTGCGGCAGCCGCGACGTACGGGGCACCCCAGGGGTCCGGGTCGATGGCATAGTGCCCGTGGGGGACGGTGGAACGAGCGTGGCCGGTCTTCTTGTCCCGACCGCGATCTGCGTCATCGACGTTCGGAACGGCCCGCAGCGCCACCAGATCACCGGTGAGCGCGGTCCCGCACTTGGCGCAGTAGAAGATGGTCACACGTCGGGTTCTATCGTGCGGAGGGTCGGACCGTCACGCGGAAATCTGCTGGCTGACGGGCGCGACTCCATGCTCGGCCGACCTGCCACAGCCGGGTGTGTCAATTTAACGGCTGATCTTGGTTGTTGAAGGTCAGTTGTTGCTCGGGGTCAGACGGCCCTCGAAGGCGATCTGGAACGCGTTCAGGGGTGCCTTCCAGCGCATGGTCCACCGCTTGCGGCCCTTGCCCGTCGGGTCCAGGCTCATCAGCGCCATGTAGATGCACTTGAGGGCGGCCTCGTTGGGGAAGTGTCCGCGGGCGCGGACGGCCTTGCGAATGCGGGCGTTGACGCTCTCGATGGCGTTCGTGCTGCAGATGACCTTGCGGATCTCGACGTCGAAGGAGAGGAAGGGCACGAACTCGGCCCAGGCGTTCTCCCACAGCTTCACGATCGCCGGATACTTCTTCCCCCCACGCCTCCTGGAACTCCAGGAGCCGCTCCGTCGCCGCATCCTCGCTGGGCGCGGTGTAGACGGGCTTGAGGGCCTTGGCGACCTTGTCCCAGTCCTGACGGGCGGCGTATCGGAACGAGTTCCGCAGCAGGTGAACCACACACGTCTGGACGATCGTGCGCGGCCAGACGGTCTCCACGGCCTCGGGTAGACCCTTGAGCCCGTCGCAGACCAGCATGAGCACGTCGTCCAGGCCGCGGTTCTTCAGCTCGGTGAAGACGTGCAGCCAGTACTTGGCGCCCTCGCCGCCGTCGCCGGCCCAGATGCCGAGGATGTCGCGGGTGCCGTCCACGGTCACCGCCATCACCACGTAGATGGGACGGTTCGCGACCTGCCCGTCCCTGATCTTGACGTTGATGGCGTCCACGAACAGGACGGGATAGACGCGGTCGAGGGGCCGGTTCTGCCATTCGGCCATGCCCTCCATCACGGTGTCGGTGATGGTGGAGATGGTCTGCTTGGACACCTCCGCCCCGTAGACCTCGGCCAGGTGAGCGGCGATCTCGCCGTGCGTGAGCCCCTTTGCGGACAACGACAGCACCATCTCGTCAATCCCGGCCGGCCGCCGCTGCCGCTTCTTGACGATCTGCGGCTCGAACGTGCCCGAGGTGTCAGGCGGGACTTTGACCTCGACCGGCCCGACGTCGGTCAGTACGGTCTTGGCCCGGCCTCCGTTGCGGGAGTTGCCGCTGCCCCGGCCAGCAGCTTCGTGCTTCTCATAGCCGAGGTGATCGGTGATCTCACCTTCCAGGGCAGATTCCAAGACCCGCTTGGTCAACTGCTGCAGCAGCCCACCCTGCCCGGTCAGCTGCAGCCCCTCCGACCGGGCCCGCTCCACCAGCCAGCTGCTCGTCGGACACGGGCGCAGGCTGCCCCAACTGGGCACTCTCGACAGGCTCCACGGTCTCCAACTCCACGTCGGGGTCAGTCACTTGACGTCTCTCCCATGATCGTCGGATCCGCCGTTAGATTTACACTCCCACCTAGTCGGCCTAGGTCAGGCACAAGCGTCGCGGGCGGTCAGCGGCCGGTGTGGTCCAGAGCCGCGGTGAACTGCTCGTCGGTGACGGGCTCCAGCCCGGTGGTCCCGTCACCGCTGTTGTCGCCGACGACCATTGCGATGTGGGACATGAGGGTGGTGTCTGTGGCGCCATGCCAGTGCGCAACCGCGTTGACAGCGAACCCGGTCGTTTCTACGGGATGGTGAGCAGGATGCGGCCGTGGCCACCGCCGGCGTCGACGTGGTCGTGGGCCTTGGCGATGTCGTCCAGCGGGTAGCGGTCGCGGATGTCAACGGTGAGGGCGCCGACGGCGGCTGCGGAGGTGAGGTCGCGGGCGGCCTGACGCTTGGCCTCGGCAGGGAAGTCGTCGCTGCCGAGCAGCCGCAGGGTGACGTTGTTGAACAGCAGAGGCCAGAAGGGGATCTCGGTGCGGTCCGCGCGGGTGGCGTAGGCGGCGATGACGGCCTCGTTGGCGGCGACGGCGTTGTCGAGGTCGGCGTTCTCGGACAGCGCGACCTCGACGATCCGGTCGACGCCCCGCGGCGCGTACGAGCGGATGGCCGCGACGGGGTCACCGGTGTCCAGGGCGACGGCGTGGGAGACGACGGCCGGGTCGACGTGGTCGAGGTCCGTGGCTCGGCGGACGGTGGCGATCACGGTGGCGCCGGCCCAGCGGGCGAGCTGGGCGGCCAGGGAGCCGACGCCGCCGAGAACTCCGTGGACCAGGACCAGTTGGCCGTCGACCGGGCCGTCGGCGAAGACGGTGCGGTGGGCGGTGATACCGGGGATGCCGAGGCTCGCGCCAAGCTCGTCGCTGAGGTGGTCGGGTAGCGGGACGGCCAGATCCGCAGGGACGACGGTGTACTGGGCGGCCGTGCCGCAGGGGCGGTAGGACTGGGCCCCGTACACCCAGACTCGTTGCCCGACGCGGCGGGCGTCGACTCCGGCGCCCACGGCGTCGATGACTCCGGCAGCGTCGCTGTGCGGGATCACTCGCGGGTAGGGCATGGACGAGCCGAGCCAGCCGCGCCGCTTCTTGGTGTCGCCGGGGTTGACGCCCGAGACGGTGACGCGGACGCGGACCTCGCGGGGGCCGGGGATGGGATCAGGGAGTTCGCCGACGTGCAGGACATCGGCGGCGGGTCCCTGGTCGTCGTACCAGGAAGCAAGCATGGAGATACCTCCGTGGGCGGTCAGCTCGCGGGAGCGGCGGGCGCATGCGGATCGTTGTCAGTGACCGGTGTCGAATGCGGGCGGCTTCTCGCCGAGGGTCTCGCGCAGCCAGGTCCGTTCGGCGCGGCTGGTGGCGCGGGCGGTGAGCAGCATGCCGCGCCGGTAGGGGTCGGCGATCTCCTCGGCACGCAGGGGCCGGTCGTTGTCGTAGAAGAAGCTCGCCGGTTCTTCCAGGAACTCCAGCCGTCTGCGCAGCACCGCATGCTGTTCGGCCACGTCGGGCAGGTGGGAGAGGAATGCCAGGACGATGTAGAACCGGGTGAAGTCGGTGATCTCGTGGTCGGCGGGCTTGCGCAGGCGCTGAAGCATTTCGGCCCGTCCGGCCGGGGTCAGGCTGAGCACGTACCGGGCCGCCCCCGCGGCCGGGTCGGCGCGCCGCTCGATCAAGCCCGCCCTGGTCAGACGATTGATCGCCGGATATAGGCTGCCGTCGCTGACCGGCCGCATGTAGCCGGTCAGCTGTGAGACGCGGCGGCGCAGCTCGTGTCCGGGCAAGGGTCCCTCGGCCAGGAAACCGAGTATCGCGAGTTCGAGCATGGGTCCATCCTCGCACGCCTGCATCGAATCGATGTAAACATCGATTCGATGTTACGCTCCCAGGTATCCACCCATCGTCTTTGGAGAGGCACAGCAAGATGCCGGCGCAGTCCAGCGAGTCAGTGATGAACCGCTTCGTCGAGTTCATCAACACGGGCGACGAGGGTCTCGCTCGCGAGGTCATTTCTCCGGACGCGGTGTTCCACGCACCCAGTCACCCGGAACCGCTGCGGGGGCCCGATGGGTACATGGAAGTCCTCGGGATGATGCACAGCGCCTTCCCTGACGTCCAGTGGACGCTGGAGGAGACGGTCACCGAAGGCGACACGGTCGCCGCGCGGTTCACCATGCGGGGAACCCACGACGGTGAATTCTTCGGGATCCCGGCGACCGGCAACAAGATCTCGGTGCAGGCCATGAACTTCTACTATCTGGCCGACGGCCGGATCGTCGGCGAACGGGGGCAGCCCGACCTCCTCGGGGTGATGCAGCAGATCGGTGCCGTACCGGCGCCGTGAGCCCAGTCGTGCTGGGTACCTTTTTCGCGCGGAACTACCGCTCCCAGGGGGCCCGTACGTCGCCGTGGCGGAGGGCGAAGGCCCACACCGGCGCGGGCGGCCGGCGGGGTTAACCGCAGAGGTCGGCCTTCGAGCGGCTAGCTAGCGGCGGTGCCCACAGAGGCGTCCTGGAGTGCTGCGGATCGGGGATCGCATCCGCTCAGATGGTCTGGTGCTCACGGTGGTGGGCTTGTCCGGCACGATGGTCCACCTTGCCGACACCCGGGCCGGCCCCGTTCCCAAGCACTGGCGGACCTGCTGACCACGGAAGGCTTTGAGATCCTGGGCGGTGCCGCTCGGCGTCCTGTCCCCGCCGGATCGCTTCTGGAGGGGCTGCCGCACGCCGCGGTGGAAGCGGTTGTGGTGGGAGGGCCGCATCCTGGAAATCGTGGACGGGCTGGCCCCGGATGCCCCGGCGGGCAGCGCGTCAAGGCCCGAGTTCGATCCGCTGCAACGCTCGCTGACGGAGCGCGAGCGGGCCAAGGCGGCAGAGTTGGCCGCTGGCGGGCACCAAGTGACGGCCAGCACCGTCGGCAGCGCTATGAGGCCCGAGGGCTGATCGGGTTGGTGGACCACCGCGTTGACAAACGGATGCCGCGCTTCGGCCGGGTGGACCCGCGGGTGGTCGAAGCGATGCAGGTGGCGATCGGAGAGGCAGCGCAGGCTTCTTCGCGGACAGCCGGGCACGTTCTGTGGCGGACCGAGCAGATTCTGGCCGGGTCGGGCGGCGAGACTGTTGCTATGCCCTCGCGTTCGACCCTCGACCGGCCGGTCACCGGTCTCCGCGGTCACCCAGGATGTGTCGCCGATGGTCGGGAAGACCGGCACCATGGCGTTCGGAAGCCGGGTGGACTCGGCGAACTGGCCGGTGGTCAACAACCAGAACGAGGCGTACGGCCCGACGGCGGAGCAACGTCCGCGCCGGGCCGCTGAACAGACGCGGACCTGATCGTCCCCCGACTCAGTCTGTGAGGATGTTCGCTGCGGCGAGGCCGGGCTTCTTCCGGCGGGGCAGCCAGATGGGCTGGTCGGCGCCGCGCGGGGACAGGACGTTCATGTAGTGGTGTGGGGTGCGGGAGAGGGTGACGTTCTCCGTGACGCCCTGGTAGATGCCCAGTGGGGTCAGGGACGTGAACATCTGGGGGTCGAGCAGTTCGTGTTCGCCGCCGCTGCCCACGGTGTCGCGCACGTAGTCCCAGTCGAAGAAACCGAGCGTCGTGGCCCACATCGCAGCACGGGTCAGTGAGACGTGCACGCGGTAGCTGCCGCCCTCGACGGCGCGGCGGGCGAGCGCGGCCATGGCACCGGTGGCGCAGAGCCAGGCGACCAGGTAGTCGTTGATGATTCCCGTCGGCGGGAGCTTGGGATGCTCCAGGCTGCCTTCGGCCGCGACCATGCCGGTGACGGTGCCGGCGACCTGGTCGAAGCCGACACGCTTGCCCCAGGGTCCCCCTTCGCCGAAGCAGCTGGCCGTGACGTGGATGAGGCCTGGCCGCACCTTGATCGCGGTAGCCGCGTCGGCGCCGAGTTCCTCGAGCAGGCCGGGGCGGCGGTTGGCGTAGAAGATGTCGGCGCCCTTGAGCAGGTCGTGGAACTGGGCGTGGCCCTCTGCCCCGCGGACGTCGAGCCGGGTGGAGCGCACACCGACGTTGGCGGTGGCGACCAGGGCGTCCAGCTCCCACTCCATGACGCGCCATATGTTGAGGCAGTCTGCACCGAGGGAGGCCAGGGAGCGGCCGATGCCGGCACCGGCGATGACGTGTCCCATTCCCAGGGCGCGTACGCCGGACAGCGGATGCGTGCCGTGGTCGGGGAGCGGTTCCGGGGCCGAGTCTCCGATCTTCTCGATCTCGATCAGGGGCCGGGAGGCCAGGTAGTCGAAGACGGGCTCGCTGGTGAACTCCTCGACGGAGCGCACCTTGGCGAAGACGATGCCGTGCCTCTCGCCGAGTTCTTCCAGCTCGTCGGCTGTGTGCCGCTTGACGGCGCGGCCGATGGCCTCCGGGTTGTCCGCACAGTCCAGGACCTCGAGCATCTTGCTCTTGAGGCCCGGGTAGATGTTGACGGGGATGATGTGACGGCCGTCGGCGGTCGGGTAGAAGCTGAAGTTGGAGCCGAGACCGCGGTCGGAGATGACCGGCGGGTAGCCGTTGAGGAGTTCCCACCTGGCCTCGGTGGACGGCGCGAGTCGCCGGATCGCCTGGCCGAGGTCGACGGTGATGTCCTGGCCGAGTCCGCCGCGCATCTGCCACAGCTTCGCGGCCACCACCGACTGCTGGACGAGGGCTACCGCGGCGGCGCCTCCGAGTCGGGTGGCACTGGACATCAGCGGGTCCTTCTTGAGGAAGGTGATGGAGCCGCCGCTGTCTTCGGGGGTGAGGCCGAGGGGAGCGAGTATGTCGCGCAGCTCGGCGTGGGCGTCGAACTCGTCGTGAGAGAGACGGTCGTTGACGGCCCTGAGCATGGCTTCCCGCATGCGGGCCGGGTCGGTTGTTTCCATGATGAAGGTGCTTCCAGGGTGTTGGGGGCTGTGGGTGCGCGTTCCCGCCCCGGTTGCGGGGATCAGCCGTAGAGCCGCAACCGGGGCGTGCGTTGGTCAGCTCTGCGCGGGAAGCACAGATGTGGGGACGTCCACGTGGCGGGCGCGAAGGAACTCGCCCAGCGACTTGCCGATCTGGTCGAGGGCCAGGTTGGCGGAGCCACTCGGGGGGAAGTAGCCCTTCAGCACGAACGAGATGCCGTGCAGCTTGGGCTGCTCGTAGCGCTCGACAGTTACTTCGGCAGGCGCGTTCAGCAGCTCTGCGAGCCGTTCGGCGGTCAGGTACGAGGCGAGCCACGGCCAGGCTTCCGCATTCCTCGCCCACACGCCGAGGTTGGCGTTGGCTCCCTTGTCACCCACGCGTGCGAAGGCGACGTCGCCCAGTGGACGGCGGACGGTGGGGCCGAACGCCTGGGGTGCGGCAGGGGCGGTGGCCGGCACCTCGGGCTGGCCGGTGAACGGCTCGGTGGCGGGCGGCTCGATCTCGATGACGCGGCCGCCGTCGAGAACGACACGGTGACGCAGGTCCTCCTGGCGCACCAGGCCGGGCCAGTAGTCGACGCGCGGTACCGCCCCGTTGGTGAACCAGTTGTTGAAGTCCATGTAGAAGCCGGGGATGCTGCCCAGTCCGTAGGAGAGGAACTGGCTGATGAACTCACCGATCGTGTCCGGGGCCTGCGCGGCGATGACGATCTGTACCGGCACGGTGGCCTGCCACTGGTCCTTGGGGTCCTCGGCGGGCTGCCCGCAGACGTGGATGCGCAGCTCGTCGAGGTCGTGGTCCTTGGCGGCACGCTCGGCCTGAGCCTTGAGGACCGAGACCTTCTCGTCGATGTCCAGGCCGGTGGGGTACACCCAGACCGAGCCCCGGTAGCCGTCCTGGAAGTTGATGCCGACCTTGGTGGTGCTGGAGGGCAGGCTGCCCTTGGCGCCGAAGACACGGACCCGGTCCGGGCCCTCCTGGACCAGCTCGACCGAATCGGTGTGCCAGGTGACGTCGGCGTTGAGGTACCGCGGTCCCTGGATCTCGTACATCAACTGTGCGGTGACGGTGTCCACGGTCACCGCGCCGTCGTCGCCGGGACGCTTGGTGATGACGAAACTGCCGTCGGAGGCGACCTCGGCGATCGGGAATCCGGGCAGGGTGTTGTCCTTGATGCCGGTGAACCCGGCGAAGTTGCCGCCGACGGCCTGCGGGCCGCACTCGATGATGTGCGCGGCGGCGGTCGCGCCGGCGATCTTGTCGAGTTCGCCCCGGGACCATCCGTGCCACCAGGCGGCCGGGCCGGTGACCAGGGAGGCGTCCGCGACGCGTCCGGTGATCACGATGTCGGCGCCCTCGTCCAGTGCGGCCTTGATACCCCAGCCGCCCAGGTACGCGTTGACCGCGATGAGGTCGTCGGCGTCCTTGGTGAGCCTCGCGCCGGTGTCCATGTTGCTCAGCTGGCCCTGCGCGAGCAGGTCAGCGGTCTGCTCACGCAGGTCGTCGCCGATGACGTGGGCGACCTTGAGACCGAGACCGTGCTTGGCCACCTCCTCGCGGATGGCGTCCGCCAGGCCGGCCGGGTTGTAGACACCGGCGTTGGTGACCACCTTGATCTTCTTCTCCGCGACGGCCTCCAGCTGCGGGAGGAGCTGACGCAGGAAGTACTCCGAGTAGAAGTCGTGCTGCGCCTCCGGCCGGGAACGGAAGTTCTGGGTGACCGACGACATGGTGATCTCGGCCATGGAGTCGCCGATCACCACGTCCGAGCCACTGTGAACCGCCTCTTCGAAGGCGGTGAACCTGTCACCGAGTACGCCGGAGAAGTTCGCGATACGGACGGGTCGTGCGGCCATGCTGCCGCCTCCTTCGCTCCCAGGAACGACATTTCGCTAACTGTCGTATGCGAAATACCGTACGTCCGCCATGGACACCCGTCAACATTTCGGGAACACTTGTTAGCGACAGAAGTGAGGTGTCTATGCCGGCGCGAGCGACGAGTACTGACCCCCGGGCGACCCGCGTCCGGGCGAAACTGAAAGAGGCCGCCTTCGGCCTGATCCTGGAACGTCGCATCGAGTCCATCTCGACTGCCGACGTCATGCAGCGGGCCGACATCAGCCGCCCAGCCTTCTACCAGCACTTTCGCGACCGCGACGACGTGGTGGCACAGGCCGTGTCGGACTCGATCCGCTCCGCGGTCGATTCCGACGAGGGGGTCACAACCGATCCCGCTGTCGTGATCCACCGGCTGTTCGAGTACTTCACCCGATACGCCATGATCTACCGCAACATCTATCCGAGCGGCGCCTCACAGCGCATGGCCGACACGATCCGCGAACTGCTCCAGCCGGCCGCCACAGCCCTGGCACATCAGCTCACCGACCGGCACGCCCAGCTCCTCACCGAGGACGACCCACAGGCCGAGGAGCTCCTCGAGACACTCTCGACCCTCCTGACCGGCGCCGTGATCGAGGTCAGCCGGCGCTGGGCAGACACCCAGGCCGACAACGCCTCACCGGACACCGCAGCCACCCTGCGCCGCCACTTCGACGCGAGCCTGCGCCTCCTGGGCCTCGAGCTGAGTGACAGCCCCGGCGAGCAGGACTGACCGCATCGCACACGGCCGGCCACCACTCGGCCCTGGCCCAGATCAGTGCTGGGCCGGTACTCCTTCCAACTGCCCGAGATGCCCGGCGGCCTGCGGCCGCTGCTCACACCGGGCCGGAAACGGCCAGGAGTGAGCGGCACCACCTGATGACCCGCGCCGTCAGTGCCATTCCGGCATGATCGCCTCGGTGTAGCGGGAGCCGGCCGCGCCGTGCGGAAGGATCTCCTGGATGCGGGCGAGGTCGTCGGCGGTGAGGGCGACCTGGGCGGAGGCCACGTTCTCCTCCAGGCGGTGCGGGCTGCGCGTGCCCGGGATGGGCACGATGTGGTCGCCCTGTGCGAGCAGCCAGGCGAGAGCCAGCTGGGTGACGGCGATGCCCTTGCTGTCGGCGAGGGCGGTCAGGTCCCGGACGGCGGCGGCGTTCTTCTCGTAGTTGCCGGGCTGCCACCGGTCGTCGTGGCGGCGCATGTCGTCGGCCGGGTAGTCGGCAGCCGGCTTGACGGCGCCGGTGAGGAACCCTCGGCCGAGCGGAGAGTAGGGCACGAAGCCGATGCCGAGCTCCCGGACCACCGGCAGGACGTCCGCCTCCACCGCCCTTTCGAACACCGAGTACTCGGTCTGCAGGACGGACACCGGGAAAACGGCGTGGGCCCGGCTGATGGTGTCGGGCCCGGCTTCACTCAGCCTACCGCTCCGCCGTCCTGCACCTCCACGGTCCGTCGATCGCCGAGCTGATCGTCGAGATGGACGGCACCGCACCGGTCGGCGCCCCGTCCACGGCGGGCCAGCTCAAAGCCCCCATGACCACGGAACTCCTGGACGCTGTCACCCGCTGGGTCGAACTCCTCGACGCTCCGGGGGACATCCGCCTCCTCGCTCCCCGGTACGAGAGCGAGATCCTCTACCGGCTCCTGAGCGGTCCCCTGGGCCCCGTCCTGCGCCAAAGTTCCCTCGCCGACTCCACCACGAGCCGGGTCCGGGACGTCGCCCGATGGATCCGCGAGCACTACACCCAGCAGATCAGTGTCGACATGATCGCCACCGAAGCGCGTATGAGCCCCGCCAGCCTGCACCGCCATTTCAAGGCCATCACCGGCATGAGCCCCCTCAGGTACCAAAAGCAGCTACGACTCCACGAAGCCCGCCGACGCCTGGCCGCAGGCGACAGCACCGCGACCCAAGTCGCCCATGCCGTCGGATATGTGAGCCCCACACAGTTCAACCGCGAGTACCGCAGCAACTACGGCCGACCGCCCGGCCAGGACGCCGCCCGCCTCCGCTCCCGCCCGCCACAGGCACCCGAACGGCATTGAGTCGCCGACGGCAATTGCGGGACGCGCCGCGTTTCCGCGCCCGGACCGGCCGGCGAAGCGGCGAAAGCTCAACGCTGGGCGTCACCAGGGGCGTGCAGGCCGACCACCTCGACGATCGCCTCGGGTGATGGCTTGAAGTAGCGGCGGACGATCGTGGGCATCTTGTGTCGGGACTGGGACTTGGCCATCAGTATCGGCTCGGACGCGCCCTGCTCGCGAGGTGGGGTAAAGAACGCGGTGGCCGGTGCTCCGGCGCCGATGCCGGAGCACCGTGCCACGGCGTGGCCCCGGTGGTGCAGCAGACCCTCTCGTCCACCGCACGACGTCACTCGGTGAAACCTTCCTCTGATCGCAAGGTAGGATGGCAATTGCCGACGCGGGGTGGAGCAGCTCGGTAGCTCGCTGGGCTCATAACCCAGAGGTCGCAGGTTCAAATCCTGTCCCCGCTACCAACGACAGGGGCCCGGTCTCATGAGACTGGGCCCCTGTCGCATCTCATACACCGAACGTGACGTCCCTCGCACGTTACGAGTGGAACAAGAAGAGCCAGCCGCTCCTGCCCGCCGACGAGTCCGGCGAAGCCCTGCATCTCGGTACTCGTCAGGGCAGGGTTGTTGTGGTCATGCGCTCGCTCCAGTGCTGGTGTCGGCCGCCTTCAGGACACGCGGCAGATGGACGTGAAGGTGATCGACGTCCACCTGGAGGCCACGGGTGCGGAGTTCGCGGGCAAGGAGCTCGATGAGTCCGGATGCCCTTTCCGGACAGGTGCTCGGCGCGCATGTACGGCAGCCGGCCGCGACCGGTACGGGCAGATGTCGGCGACTACGGGTGTGCGGAGGCCATCTCACCGCGGCAGTTGACCCTGACGCAGGGGCAACCTCTCAGCATGGTTGGCATGACTTCGAAAGCCAATGCGATCGAGGACGCCGGACTGCGCGAGTCATACGGCGACCACGAAGTTGTCGCCGGAACCGACCAGGTATGTCACCAACGAACGCTCTCCGACATGCCGACCGATGACGAGGAGCGGCCTGAGAGAGGCGATTGGACGATGCAACACTTCACGGTCCACCACGACGGCGTCACGATCCCGGTGTCCCGCGGCGGCCGGGGGCGACCACTGGTCCTGTGCCCTGGGTTGAACTCGACACAGGCCGACCTGCACGAGCTGACCGAACTCCTTCGCCGCGACCACGACGTAGTGACCTTCGACCTCAGGGGCCATGGGCTCGCCCCGGCCGCCGGACGGTACTCCTTCGACGCGTATCTCAGTGATCTCATCGCCGTGCTTACGGAGCTCGACCTGCCCTCGGCACCCGTGCTTGTGGGCTACTCGCTGGGCGCGGACCTGGCCGTGCACTACGCCGCAGAGCATCCCGACACCGTCGCGGAACTTGTCCTGATCGACGGGGCAAACCCCCTGCCCGAACCGTTCATCACCAAGGCCCACCTGGCGGAATTCCGCGCAATGGCGGACGACCTGGCGACGCGGCAAGAGGCCGATCGGGCCAAGGGCACCGCGCATCAAGTGTTGCTCACCGCACAGGACATCCTCGACCTGAACCTCGAAATCGATGTGGTTCGGTCCGCGATTCTCGACCGGTACCGGAAGTTCGATCACCCCATCTGCATGATCATGTCGACGTCCATCGCCGGTGACAGCAGTGAAGGACGTGCGCCACGGCACAACCGGCTCTGGCGTGCCGGCATCGAGCGGCTCGTACGCGAGCGGCCCCACGTCTCCACGTTCTGGCTCGACACCGACCACCGGTTGGTCTTCACCCATGCCGCGGAGATCGCAGAGATCATCCGGAGCGGACCACTCAGCCGACAGGCCGACTTCTAGGAGACTGGTCCGATGCTGACCATCGGCGAGCTGGCGTCGTATGCCGGAGTAACGGTGCGCGCGGTGCGGCACTATCACGCCAAGGGGCTGCTGCCGGAGCCGGAGCGCGACCACTCCGGCTATCGGAGGTACGACGCCGGCGCCGTCGTCGAGCTGATCAGGATCCGGACCCTCGCCGAGGCCGGGGTCCCGCTGGGGCGCGTGCGGGAGCTGCTGCAGGCTGACGAGGAAGAGTTCGCCGCGGCGATCGCGGACATCGACAAGCGGCTGCGGGCGGATATCCGAGAGCGGCAGCGGCACCGGGAGCGGATCGCCCGCCTCGCCTCCGGGGATCATCTGGCACTGCCACCGGAGGTGGTCGATCATCTCGACCGGCTGCGGGCGCTCGGGGTCGCCGAGCGGATCGTCCAAGTCGAACGCGACGGCTGGATTCCGCTGGCCGCGCTCTCACCCGAGCGAATCCCGGAGTGGATGGCACGCAAGCGGGAGCAGATCGCAGACCCGCGGTTTGTCGGTTTCTGTCTCACCCTGGGCCACGCTCTCGACCGCACGGACGACGACCCGCTGCTGGTCGAGCTGGCCGACGAACTGGCCGCCTACCTCACACAGATGGCCAACGAGCAGGGCGACGACTACGTCGACGACACCGACATCGAACCACCGTTCGCCAAGCTGATGGACACTCTGGCGTTCGACACCGTGCCGCCGGCCCGGCAACTGATCGAGCTGCTGAAGAAACGAGGCTGGACCGGCTGGACCAAGCTCGAGCGTGTGGACCCCAGGCGGGGTACGGCCGGAACTCGGCAGGAAGACACCGCGACGCAGCACTCCCCCTGTGAGCGATGACGGCAGGAGAGGCCACTGAGCGAGGGCCACGGTGGCCCCCTCCTGGGGCAGGGCGGGCAGCAGTACCTGTTTCTGATCTGGGACCGGTGACGAGCAGGTGGACGACTCGTTGAGCCGACATGATGGGCCCGGCTGTCCGGCACCACCGCGCACCTCGAAGGCGGCCGGCACGCCTGGTGACGTGCCGCCGCTGGACCGTCACCAGGCGTACGTACGGCCGCGGGCCCTCGGTACGTGGCCCTGGCATCCCGAGCCGGTGCCCGCAGGTCTTCAGGTGAAGCGGGCTTGGGGCCGGCTGTTCCCCCCGGACCGGCAAGTGGTCCTCGTCGTCGACCCCGGCAACCGGCTTACCGCGCTGCCTGGTGGCACCGTCGAGGTCACCGATGTCTCAGACGCTGCCTTCGCCTGCCCCAGGAGCGCCCTCGCGAGTGCGACGACCTCTACCTCAGCTGCGCGAAGTTCGCCACAACACCCCAGTACGCGAGACGCCTTCGTGAACGACACTGCGTCGAGCGGCAGCTGATCACCGACGCAACGGACCGCGGACGGGAGCGGGAGATCGATCGCCACCAGGGCGTCGCCGACCGCATCACCAGCCTCCTCGACGACCTGGGCGAACCACACGACGAGCCGGCCGACTGACCGGTGCGACTGACCGGTGCGACTGACCGGTGCGACTGAGAAAGACACTGGTCGAACGGCTTCGCCCAGGACAGGATGCGGCTATGCGTTACGCCAACGAGGACCCCGAGCTGCTTGCTCTTGTCCACCGCTACGTCACGCCCGACAGGCGCTACCTCAAACTCGGCGGCCCTCTCACGCGCATGACCGAGTCTGAACGCACCAAGTTCACACGGGAGCTCGGCGAGGCTGCCGGCGACATCACACCCCGCGAGCTGACCATCCTGCTCGAAGGCACGTGGCGCGAACGCAAAACCGCAGCCTGGCTCATCGCCGTCGCCCGCAGAACCGAGTTCCGCGAACGCCTCGGCGAAATGCTGCTTGCCAGCGAGGTCTGCTTCGCAGGCTCGGCCTACTGCGTCACCTTCGCCACGTTCGCGACCCCCGCCGACGCGGACCTGCTGGCTGCCTACCTCGATCGCTACCTGCGACGCCCCGACCTCTACTACGATCAGCCGGCCGCCATGGGCGCGCTCCTGCACCTCGACGCCAAGCTCCGTGCCGATCAAGCAGCCCGATTCCTGGCCGCGGACGGCCTCTGGCATCAGTGGATCGGCGGACCGCCCCTCAAGAAGCACCACAGCACGCCGGACAACTATCGCAAGGCCATCAGCCGGCTCTGCGTCTTCGCCGATGAGAGCGCCGAGCACCACCCGGCAAGGAACCGATGACGTCGTCCTCAGAGGGGTGACACCTGGTCGAAGGAACCCACCACCGCACAACTCGAGGTTGTCCAGACAAACGCTGCACACACGTTTCCGTCACCCTCGCAGCCCTGCTGATGCGGGCGTGACATTTGACGACAGCACCCAGCAGCGTTCGTCATCCCTGACGCCTGCGCAAGTCTTCACCTCCTGCCCCACTTCGGTGGTTTATGTGAAACCAACTCGGTGGGGTTGCGGCTGGCGTTAACCTCCCCGTACAGGGAGCTTGTCGACCCAAGGGGGATCAATGGGCAGATTCGGCACCAGGGCGAGACTGATCATGTCAGCGGTCGCGGTTGTCGTGGCGGCGGCCGGCATCGTAACGGGCGGGAACGGTGTGGCGTCGGCGACCGACCCCAGCGACGCGCCCCCCGGTTACGCGGGGCCGTTCTCCTACTGCCAGGGCAGCCGATACGACTCCGTCCCACTCGGAGACGGTCATGCCTACATCGACGTCTACTGGACTTCCGCAGGCAGCGGCCAACTCTGCGCGATGACCTATGACGTGGCAGACGGACGGCACAACATGGAGGTCCGCATCCGGCGCACGGACTGGCAGACCTCCTGGTACGACAATGGGGTCTACGACAGGTACGCCGGATCGATCTACGTCGGGGGCATGGAGGGACGCTGCGCCTACATCTCCGGGTGGGTGGAACACGACGGCCACAGGTACGCCAACGGTGAGACTTTCTGCCCCTGACCCACCTGCCCGTCGCGTTCACCCGGGCCGGCCGGACGACCGTGTGCGGCCGGCCTCACCCGCGAATCCCCGCCGGTGCACGACGGTGAAACTCGACGACCTCGACGCCGACGACGTACAGGGGTGTTCGTACAGTGGCGCGCTCCACCGGGACGCCATGAACCACGTCGGCTCCACGGTGCGCGGGTCGACGGCGGACATGCACCGGCATGGCTGCGCCAACTCCCGGCGATGCAGGTCCTGCGCGCGATGTGGATGCAGAACTACCACCGCACCGTGACCGAGACCGGGGCAAAGGTGAAGCGGCGGGAGGGCCAAGACCTCCCGCCCGGCAGACTTCGACTGGCCTCTCCGTACGACACCGACGCGCGCTACGGCCTCAAACAGGGCTCCTGGTGGACCGGCTGCAAGATCCATATCAGTGAGTCCTGCGACGATGCCGATGACCAGGACCCGGCTGCCGACGGCCAGGCGCTGATCCCCGGAGCCGACGGACCGCCGCCGCGCTTGATCACCGGCATCGCGACCACCGACGCCACAGTGACCGATGCGGAAATGACCGAACCGGTCCATCACATGCTCGCTGCCCGCGATCTTCTGCCCGCCGAGCACTTCCTCCGCGAACCAGCTGAACGGTCAGTCCTCGTCGAGTGCCTGGCCAGCCTTTTCAGCCGCCCCAAGTGGACCCTGGTGTCATCTTCGCCACAACAGGTGGTGCGTCACGCCGCTCGGGCTGGGCACGATCTCCAGGTGGAACCGGTCGAGCAGTTCCTTGGGGGACTCCCAAAGGCGTAGTCCGGACCCGAGTTTTACCGGCGAGACCGCCACATGCATGGTGTCGACGAGGTCGGCGTCGAGGAACTGCCGGATGGTGGTGACCCCGCCGCCGAGCCGGACGTCCTTGCCCCGTGCCGCTTCCCGCGCCCGTTCGAGGACCGTGGCCGGGTCGCCGTCGACGAAGTGGAACGTGGTGTCGCAGAGCGTGAACGACGGACGCTTGTGGTGGGTCATGACGAACACCGGCGTGCGGAACGGGGGCTCCTGCCCCCACCAGCCGCGCCACTCATGGTCCTGCCAGGGCCCGCGCTGGGGCCCGAACTTGTTGCGGCCCATGATCTCGGCACCGATGTTGCGTGCGAAGTCTCGCGTGAAGTAGTCGTCGAGCCCCCGGCTCCCGCCGGGATCCGTGCGCATGGGCCAGCTCGCCGTGGCTCCGGCCCAGGCGAACATCCTCTCGGGATGGTCGTGGCCGAACGGCCGCTCGAGACTCTGGTGCTCACCGGCACCGATGCCGTCACTCGAGACGTTGAAGTTCATGACTCTCAGCAGTTGATCCACGTGTTTCCTCGTCAGGTCCTGTCGCGTCATCGTGCGGCGAGGCGCCGCACATCATGGCGTCGAACGGGACGTGGCCAGATCGACAGAGATCCGCAACTTTCCCCAAGGCGCGTCAGGAAGTGGCCCCGCCGGCGGTGTGGCCTTGGCTGACGCGGACGTTCAGGGGTTCAATGACGGGTTCTGACCGAATGAGCCAGCAGGATCGGTGACCGGCGCAAACCACGCGATTGAGGAAGCTCTATGACCACAGACTTGATTTCGCACCACCACATCCACCTCCTGGTGTCCGCCGGGCTGGACCTGCCGGCCCGAACCTCTGACCGGCTGCGTTGGGAGGGCCACCCGTTCACGTCTGAGGAGCTCGCCGCGAGCCACGAACCCGGTCAGCCCTGGGGGCCGGGCAGTGAAGAGATCCACCGCAAAGTCATACGCCGGCTCACCCCCGACACCGCGGGCCAAGTCGGAGCGATGCTTCTTGCCGAAAACGCCCGTAGCGCAAACCTTCTCTACGAAGCCGACGACTGGGAGACTCCGTACCTCTTCGTAAGGGCGCAGTGTCCGCGTCCTCTGGCAGTACTCAAGGCGATCGCCTTCTACGAGTACCACTCGAGCGCGCACCCCGAATGGAAGGAGTCGGAGGCGGCGGACTTCTGCGCGGCCCTGCGCCAGCATGCCATCCAGTTGCTGCCCGGCTACGCGGACGAACTCTGGGGCATCGACGACGCCGACGACCTCGAGGCGGCCACAGACCGTTAGGAGCTGTCTGGGGTTCGGATCTGTGTGAGGCCCGGTGGTGTGTCGGTTGTGGCTGGTGGAACTCGGGTGTGGCGCGTTTCGACGTGACGGATGACGAGCGGGCGCTCATCGAGCCGCACCTGCCGGTGGCGGTCACCGGGCCGTTGCCACGGCGGGTGCGGGACCAGTTCAACGGGGTGCTTCGGCGGTTCCGTCCCGGCACTGGCCGGCGTGATGTCCAGGAGCGATACGAGCCCTGGTCCACGGTCTACTCACGGTTGAACAGCTGGGCCAGAGCCGGGGTGTTCCAGAGCTGATGGATGCGTTGATCGCCGAGGCGTCCTTGCGGCGGCAGCTCGGCATGGTGCTGATCAGCGTGAACTCCACGATCGTGCGGGCCCATCACGAATCGGCGGGGCTGACGGTGGCCAAAGGACCCTGGACGCCCTTCAGCAGGCCCTGACCGAGGGAAAAGGGGGCTCCGCTTCCAGAGCAGCCGCCAGTTCTGCGGGCGATCCGGCGCCCGTCGGCGCGCTCGCGGGGCCGGTGCGCACCCGGGGGCCGCCTCGGGTGGCTGCTGCCGCGCGCTCGGCGCTCGCGCCGTCCCGGAAGACCGACGTACCGGACGAACAACCGGCCCCGATTGAGGCGGCGTCCACGGGCGCCCGACGGACGGCAGGGGCAAGCGAGTTGGGGCCCGGCCCCGCCCGTAGCCGCACGGACCGCATTGGGCATACTGTCAGCCGATCACTTGATCGCCGCGCGGTCGCCGTCCCGGGACCGGTCGGGGAGCGGTGGTCTCCGAAAAACGCGGGGAGTGGGGGATTGTCGTGGGGCTGATGGACCGCATTCGCGGTGAGTTCATCGACATCATCGAGTGGACCGACGACAGCCGGGACACCATCGTGTGGCGCTTTCCGCGCCACGGCAACGAGATCAAGATGGGCGCCCGGCTCGTGGTGCGCGAGTCGCAGGTGGCCGTCTTCGTCAACGAGGGCCGGCTGGCCGACGTCTACCAGCCCGGCACGTACACCCTATCGACCCAGAACATGCCCGTCCTGTCCACCCTGAAGGGCTGGAAGCACGGCTTCGAGTCGCCGTTCAAGGCCGAGGTCTACTTCGTCACCACCCGGCAGTTCACCGACTTCAAGTGGGGCACCCAGAACCCGGTGATCCTGCGGGACGCCGAATTCGGCATGGTCCGGGTCCGCGCCTTCGGCACCTTCGCCGCCAAGGTGGTGGACGCCGCCGCGCTGCTGCGCGAACTGGTCGGCACCGACCCGCAGTTCCGCACCGAGGAGGTCGGCGAGCACCTGCGGCAGCTGATCGTCTCCAAGCTGGGCTCCGCGCTGGGTTCGTCCGGCGTGCCGCTGCTGGACCTCGCCGCGCGTCAGGACGGCATCGGGCAGCAACTGGCCGAGGCACTGACCGTGGAGCTGTCCTCCACCGGCATCGCCATCCCCCGGTTCTACATCGAGAACATCAGCGTGCCGCCGGAGGTCGAGGCGGCGATCGACACCCGTTCCCGGATGGCGATCACCGGCAACCTGGACGACTACGCCAAGCTCCAGGCGGCCGACGCCATCCCGATCGCCGCCGCCAACCCCGGCACCGGCGGCGAGGCCCTCGGGCTGGGCGTGGGCATGGCGCTGGGCCAGCGGATCGTGCAGAGCACGTCCGGTGCGGCGACTCCCCCGGTCCCGGCGACGCAGGCCCCGGCGCAGGCCGCCCCCGCCTCCGCCGACGTCCCGCCGCCGCTGCCCACCGCGCCGCGCTGGTTCCTCGCGGTCGGCGGACAGCAGCAGGGCCCGTACGACGAGAGCGCGCTGGCCGGTCAGGTCGCGGCCGGCAACCTGACCCGCACCACGCTGGTCTGGCGCAGCGGGCAGGCCGCCTGGCAGCCCGCCGACCAGGTCCCGGAGCTGACGCCGCTGCTCGCCGACGTCCCGCCGCCGCTGCCCCCGCAGGGCTGAGATCCGCCGCCCGGAATCTCCCGGCGACAGGGCACAAGGAGAGTTGAGTTGACGGATCAGGATGTCGCGCCGGCGCCCGACCGGGCGTTCCAGTGCGAGGCGTGCGGCGGGGTCTGCGAGTACGCGCCCGGGACGTACGCGCTGCGCTGCCCGTACTGCAAGCACGAGCAGGACATCACGCCGGTACCGCGGCAGGTGACCGAGCACCCGATCGAGGAACTGGCCGCGCTCCCCCACCGGGCGGCCGCCCCGGGCCAGGTGAAGGTGTACACCTGCCCCGGCTGTCACGCGGTGACGGAGAGCGACACGCTCAGCGACAAGTGCCCGTTCTGCGCCACCCCGCTGGTCGCGGACGCCTCCGGCACCGAGCGGGTGGTACCCGAGGCCGTACTGCCCTTCGGAGTGGGCCGCGAGCAGGCCCGTGACGCGCTGGCGAAGTGGACCAGATCCCGCTGGTTCGCGCCCGACGAGCTGAAGAAGGTCACCGAGGCGGAGACCTTCCGGGGCAGCTACCTGCCGCACTGGACGTACGACGCGCAGACCACCACCGAGTACACCGGCGCACGCGGCGAGTACTACTGGGTGGAGGAGGAGGACTCCGAGGGCAACACCCGGCGGGTGCGGCACACCAGTTGGCACCACAGGTCCGGTACGGTCGACCGGTTCTTCGACGACGTCCTGGTGCCCGGCAGCGGCCAGGTGCCGGAGAAGGAACTGGACAAGCTGGCCCCCTGGCCGCTGGAGGAGACGGTTCCCTACCAGGAGGAGTACCTGGCGGGCTTCCGTACCGTCCGCTACGACGTCGAGCCGGAGGCCGGCCTGGAGTCGGCGAAGGCGCGGATGGCACCGGTGATCCGCGCCGACTGCAAGCGGGACATCGGCGGCGACGAACAGCGGGTGCACTCGATGTCCACCCACTACAGCGACCTCACCTACAAGCTGGTGCTGCTGCCCGTCTGGTTCCTGACCTACCTCCACGCGGGCAAGGCGTGGCCGGTGATGGTCAACGCCCGTACCGGCGAGGTCATCGGCGAGCGGCCGTACAGCGCGATGAAGATCACCCTGGCATCGGTGGGCGGCGCCCTGCTGATCGCCCTGGTGGTGCTGCTCGTGATGATGCTGCGCAACTGACGACGACACCGGCGGCCGGGGCTCCGGACGAGCCCGGCCATAGCCACACCATCGGCTCCTGCAGCTGACGCACACGCGAAGGTCGCACGGGAGAAGGTTGCCGGAGGAGAGACCCGAGAAGCAGCAGGTGGGGTCAGTCCCAGACCAGGTTGAGGGAGCGTTCGAAGTTGGCGTATCCGGCACGGGCGAAGGCTTTTGCCATGGGTACGTTGCCGAGGTCCGTCGATGCCCTGATCCGGTCGACGCCCTCGGCGGCCAGGATACGGGTGCCCTCGGCGAGAATTTCGTCGATGTAGCCGTTGCCGCGGTGCGCGGGCAGGACACCGATGTACGCGATGATCGGGTGGTAGTTGTTGCGGGCCGGGATCACGAAGCCCACCGGGCCGCCACCGTCGGGCAGTTCGGCGATGCGCCACCATTCATGCGGGCTCTTGAATCCGGCGAACTCCCCGTCGTAGTGCCGCTCGGCTGCCTCGCGAGGGCTCAGTCCGGATGCCAGGTCCGCCTGTCCGTGGGCGTCGAGGGTGCCTTCCATGACCGGGGTCATCAGGGCGAGGAGGTCCTCGCGGCCGGCCACCGGGCGGAAGACGAGACGCTCCTTGGGTTCCGGGAGTGGGGACAAGGGGGTCCACTGCAGTCGCAGCCGCTCGACCAGCAGCCGTGCACCGGTGCTCTCCAGCACGCGCGTGCGGGATTCGACCACCTCGCGGGCTGCGGGGTCCTCATGCCAGTCGGGCGGGACGAAGCGGCCGTACTCCGGCAGCTTGGCACCCGCCGGGAAGACGGTCGCCGCCGCTGTCCTGAACAGTCGCCGGCCGATCTCGTCGCGGTCGGCCTCGGGCAGCGTGTCGTCGATGTCGAAGAAGTCGAACTGCAGCGGGATGTCACCGCCTGGGGGCGCCCACCAGGCGAGCCGGGCGAGGAGGCGGTCGCCGTCCAGGGCCACCCAGGTCCACTCAGGGCGGCGGCATCCGTTCGCGAAGTCATCGGTCAGCTCGTGGTCCAGGACGTAGTGGAGCCGGCAGAAGAGTTCGATCTCCTCGGGGCCGGTCAGAGGTCGGTAGCTCACCGATGTCGGTATCAAGTCAACTCCTTGAAGGGGTACAGCGCTTGGGACCCATCCGGCGTGCTGGTCAGGCACGCCGGATGTCCGGGCGGAGGGCGGCGAGGGCCACCTGCTCAGGCCGATTCCAGGACGGGGCGGATTTCGAGCGCCTCCGGGGTGGGGAAGCCGCGGGCCAGCTCGACGGCCTCGGCGTGGTCGGCCACCTCCAGGACGAACCAGCCGCCGAGGGTCTCCTCGCCGCTGTGTACGGGTCCCTCGGTCACGGCCACGGACCCGTCCGCCGTTTTGCGCACGGTGACGGGGCCTTGGTGCTCGGTGTCAAGGGCGTCGCCGCCCGCCAGTTTGCCCGCTGCCGCGAGCTCGCCGATCCACTTCTCGTACGCATTGCGGTAGGCGTCGCGGTCGGCCTGGATCCGGGCGCGTGACGCGTGCGTCTCGAAGATCACGAGTGCGTATTTCATGGGGTGTTCCTCTGTTCGGTGTTCCTGGTGGTGGTGTGGGTTCCAGTGGTGGTGTGGGTTCTGGTGGTGGGTGAGATGCGGGCCAGTGCGCCTGTCTCCAGGGCCGTCCACAGGGCGCCGTCCGGGCCCACCGTGATCCCGTGCGGTTCGGAGCCCGGCGTGGGCAGGTCGTGGACGGTGACCGTGCCGTCGGCAGTGATCGAGCCGACGCGGTTGCCGGCCCACTCGGTGAACCACGCGGTGCCGTCGGCGTCGGTGGTGACGGCATGCGGCCGGGCCGAGCGGTCGGGCAGCGGATACTCGGTGATCTGGCCGTCGGGCGCGCGGTGACCGATCTGACCGGCGGCGATCTCGGTGAACCAGACGCCACCGTCATGGCTCGCGGCGATACCCACCGGGGCGGCGGCCTCGGTGGGCAGATCGTGAATCGTGATGCGGCCGTCCATGCCGATGCGGCCGATGGCGTTGGCCTGGTTCATCGTGAACCACATCGCGTCCCCGGCCGCTGTGATCGCGGAGGGGAACGCGCCGGTGCACGGCAGCGGATACTCCGTGACCGATCCGTCGGTGGTGAGGCGGCCGATGCGGTCGGCGGCGGTTTCGGTGAACCACAGCGCGCCGTCCGGGCCCGCGGCGATACCGAAGGGACCGCACCGCGCGGTCGGCAGCGCGAACTCCGTCATGTGGCCGGCCGTCGTGATCCTGCCGATCCGGTGCGCCCGGTACTGGGTGAACCACAGGGCGCCGTCCGGCCCGTTGCTGATCACCGTCGGACCGCTGTCCGGGGCGACCTGATGGCTGGTCGGCTTCTGTCCCGGGACGAGTCGGCCGATCTGGCCGCTGTGCACCATGGTGAACCACAGTGCGCCGTCCGGGCCGGTGGTGATCGCGTACGGGCCGCTGTCGCGACCGGACACCACGTACTCTTCGACGGTCCGCGTCGTCACTGCTGCTCCAGACCTTCGGCGGCGGCGATGCGCTCGATGTCCTGCGGGGAACCGGCCATGATGGTGCGCGCGTGCGCGGTGACCAGCTCGACGGGCCAGTCCCACCAGGCGGCGCGCACGAGCCGTTCGATGTCGCTGTCGTCGAAGCGCTGTCTGATCGTTCGGGCGGGGTTCCCGCCCACTACGGTGTACGGCGGCACGTCGGCGGTGACCATCGCACCGGCCGCGATCACGGCACCGTCACCGATCCGTACTCCCGGCATCACGGTGGCTCCGTATCCGAACCACACGTCGTTGCCGACCGCCGTGTCCCCGCGGCTGGGCATGCCGGTGACGATGTCGAGGGTCTGCTCGGCCCACTCCCCACCAAACATGGTGAAGGGGAAGGTGGACACCCCCATCGACGGGTGGTCGGCGCCCGCCATCAGGAATCGAGTGCCCGTGGCGATCGCGCAGTACTTGCCGATGATCAGCCGTTCAGGACCGTAGGCGTAGAGCACATTGCGCTGGACGAAGTCGGTCGCGCCGTCGGGGTCGTCGTAGTAGGTGAAGTCACCTGCCACGACGTTGGTTCCGGCGACCAGTGGTTTGAGGAAGACGACCCGCTCGTGGGCAGGCAGCGGGTGGAGCGTGGCCGGGTCAGGTGTCCGGGCAGCGCTCGGGTCGAATGGCACGTGGGAATCCCTCCTTGGGGGTTCGTGCGCGGCGGTCGGGGCCCGGGGCGTGAGGCCCAGGGCCGGTAAGGTACGCGACTTCCGCGCGGTCCGGGTCTTGCGGGCCGTCGGCTGGATCGAGCGAGCCGATCCTGCTGTCTCGTGCCGGTTCATGCCGCCACCTGAGCGGGGGCCGACCGGCTCGGCACCCAGCATGCGGAGCGAGCAGCCCGGGAGCAACGGGCGATCTTGTTATCGTCGTTAACCCAGAGGTTCATGAACTCGGGGGCCGTGAGGGAACCGGGGGGCGGAATGGAACTGCGGGACATAGAGATCTTCCTGATGCTCGCGGAGGAACTCCACTTCGGCCGCAGCGCCGAACGCCTTCATGTCTCCCCAGCCCGTGTCAGTCAGGCGATCAAGAAGCAGGAACGCGTCATCGGCGCTCAGCTCTTCGAGCGGACCAGCCGCCACGTGCGGTTGACCCCGGTCGGAGAGGTGCTGCTCCAGCGGCTGAAGCCGGCATACGAGGGCATCCAGGATGCTATAGCCGAGGTGACCACCATCGCCCGCCATCCGTCCGGCACGCTGACGCTGGGGGTCATGGGTGCGCAGATGCATGACATGCGCCCGGTCCTGGCCCATTTCCGGGCCGGGCACCCGTCCGTCGAACTCCGGTTCAAAGAGGTGTTCTTCAGCGATCCGTTCGGAGCCTTGCGGGCCGGTGAGGTCGACGCGGTGACCACCTGGCTGCCCGTTCGCGAGCCGGACCTGACCGTCGGGGTGGTGCTGCGCGAGGAACCGCTCCACTTGATGGTGGCCACCCACCACCCGCTCGCCCGGCAGGAGTCGGTGAGCGTGGAGGTACTCGGTGACCACATCGTGCCGCGCCTGAACGGACCTCTTCCCGCCTACTGGGAGAGCGCGGTCCTGCCGGCCCGCACACCGGCCGGACGCCCTGTCCGCCGCGGCCCGGCCGTCTCGACCTTCAACGAGATCCTTGCCCTCGTCGCGACAGACGACGTGGTGTGTACGGTCCCCGACGAGGGACGGCGCTACAACGCGCAGCCCGACGTCACCTTCCTGCCCCTCCACGATGCCCCGCCCGTCCAGTGGGCCCTGATCTGGCGCACCGACAGCGCGACCCCACTGGTACGCGCACTCGCCGAGGCTGCGACGGACTACGGGCACGCAACGGAGCGATAGGTACGGGATGCGACGGCGTCGGTGCTGTCGTCCGTGACACCACCCCGCCACCACCCGCCACCACCCACAAGCCACGGCAAGCGCGACCAGCCACCCTGCGGCGTCATCGCCTTCTGCACGTCCACCAGGCAGGCAGTCAACCCGAACAGCACCGTTTCCCAAGCCAAGGACGCCTCCGGCTGAAACTGCAGCTGATGGCACTCCGATTCGGTCCGTCACCCCGAAGGGTGAAGCCCGGCAACCTTGCCAGAGGGACACGAACGCCCCCGCAGCGCGCCCGGCGCACGGATTCGGCCCCGGCGGGCTCGGTCCAGCGATGACAGCAACCGTTTCGGCGCCGCGGACACCGCGGTTGGCGAGCCAGGCCGTCAGCCTGGCCCGACCGGCCTGTGAGCACGTCACGCAGACGATTGACCATCCGCACGCGGTCGGCCACCATGCCCGACCGAGGTGCGGTCGATAGCGCGAGGTCGGCGGCCGGCTGGGCAGGCCCCTTGACAACTGCGAAGTCCTGTCGCCGGCGGACGGTTTCAGCGATGACATAGGCGTCACGAGCATCGGACTCGACCTCACCCCGCCAGTGCCGTGACCGGAAAGGTTCACCGTGTCGCGGCGGCCGGCATGGCGCCTCGCCGCGTTGTCGGACCACCGAGGTACGTCCGGTAGGAGCCGTGGCCCTCCGCCTTGCGATGCACCGCACGGGTCGCCGGCTGGGCGGCCTCCTTGCGGCTGGTGTCCTTCGCGCCCCGGTCCGGGCTCACACTCGCCGCCCCGCCCTCTCGGCCGGAAGGGACGGGGCAGGCGTTTAATCGGATGTGCGTGCGGCGCGGGGTTGTTAGGTTCGCCGTGTGCCGAAGCTGAATCAGATCATCGCAGTCGAAAAGGGCGTCAAGTCCAAGGCCCTCCAAGAGCTCACCCAGGCTCACCAGGACGTGCAGAAGCCCGCCCTGCTGGCCGGCATCTCCCGGACCTACCAGCCCAAGGACGAGGAGGGCGAGCAGCTGCCGCCCGAGTCCACGCGGGTGCAGATCAAGGCCGAGGACGCTCTGCGGGCGACTGCCGGGACGCTGACGCGGCTCTTCGACGTGACCGCGACGAAGGACTGGGCGAACCGGTCCGCGGTCGCGGACGTGGTGGTCGACGGTACTGTGCTGTTGCCCCAGGTGCCCGTCCCGTACCTGTTGTTCCTGGAGAAGCAACTCACCGACCTGCACACCTTCGTGCGCAAGCTGCCGGTGCTCGACGCCTCCGAGTCGTGGAACCTGGACCCCTCGACGGACTCGTGGAAGACGGACCCGGTGCGGACCATCCGCACGAAGAAGGTTCCGCGCAACCACGTGAAGGCCGAGGCCACGGAGAAGCACCCGGCGCAGGTCGAGGTGTACTACGAGGACGTCCCAGTCGGTTACTGGACCACGGTGAAGTTCTCCGGCGCGCTGCCCGCCCGTCGGGTCAACGAGCTCCTCGACCGCGTCGAGAAGCTCCAGCAGTCCGTCAAGTTCGCCCGCGAGGAGGCGAACAACACCGAGGTCACCGACCAACGGGTCGGCGAAGCGGTATTCGGCTACCTCTTCCGGTAGCCCCCACATACGCCCTCCGTCGCGAGCGGAGGGTGCGCGATGAGCGCAAGCTGAAACTGATGTTGAAGCTGATGAAGGGGTGTCAGTTGGGGGTTCGAATCCCTCTCCCCGCACCACGTGCGGGGGTGGCCCAAGCCTGGCAGAGGCGGCCCCGTGAAACTCAGATTCTCGCTCCAGTCTCAGTATTCGCCGCCGAACACCGGATCGACCGAGCGTGGGCGAACATCGACGGATGGGGGTTCAAGTCCCCTCGGCGCCTCTCTCGTGGCGCTGTAGTTCAAAGGCAGAACACGTCGATCTCAACATGACCCGCGGTTCTTAAACGCCGCCGGTGTGCGCAAATGGGTGGCAAGCTGGAGCCCGGGAGCTGGACATGCTCCCGGGCTCCGTCACGTTCCTGGCCGCCGCTGACGCCCGTCGTTCGGATCATCTGGTAGTTGGCCAAGGCTGCTGACTGAAGAGTCGATCCCAGTTCCGATTGTGGCGTACGCGTCGGCACAAAGGACTTCCGCGAGGGCTCACTGGACCAGTGCGATGTGGGGATGGTCCGGGGACTTCGGGCACACGTGGAGCTGGCCAGGCGGCCAGTGGCGCCTGCGTCCACCAGGGCACCGTCGCCCAGCCACCGTCTCCGGCGTCAGGAGGCCCGCAGGACGATCTTCCCGGTCGTATGCCCCTTCTGGCTGAGCCGCCATGCCTCGGCGACGTCCGCCAGCGGTAGTTCCCGCTCGACATGGACCGTGAGCTTCCCGGCGTCCGCGAGGCTGCCCAGCTCCGTCAGGCCGGCGTGGTCCGGACGGACGAAGACGTAGCGGCCGCCGCGCTCCCGGATGGCGGGGTCGACGCGGATCGAGCCGTTGCTCCCGGACCGGACGCCGAAGCGGGGTGGCCGCTGGCGTGACCACCGGGAGGTGATCGACGCGATCGCCTTCAAGTTCCAGACCGGAACGCAGTGGGTCCACCTGCCGGAGAAGTATGGCAACTGGCGGGGCGTCTACAACCGGCTGCGGATGTGGGCCGTCGACGGCACCTGGGAGCGGGTATTCACCGCGCTGATGGCCCAGGCCGACGCCGACGAGGACCTCAACTGGGCGGTCTCGGTGGACTCCACGATCGTGCGTGCTCACCAGCACGCGGCCGGGGCCCGCCAAAAGGGGCCCCGGCCGGCGAGCCGGACGACCACGCCATCGGCCGGTCCCGCGGCGGACTGACCACAAAGATCCACCTCGCCGCCGACGGCCGCTGCCGTCCGCTGACCTTCGTCCTTACCGCCGGGCAGGCCGGCAACGCGCCCGCATTCACGGACGTCGTGGACCGCCTGCGCGTTCCCCGACCGCGAGGACGGCCCCGGACCCGGCCGGACGTGGTCCTGGCCGACAAGGCGTACTCCTCCCGCGCGATCCGCGACCACCTGCGCAAACGCAGCATCCGCGCGGTGATCCCCGTCCCGGCGGACCAGCGCGGCCATCGACCACGTCGCGGGAGCCGAGGCGGCAGGCCGCCCGCCTTCGACCGCGAGGCATACAAGCAGCGCAACACCGTCGAGCGGTGCATCAACCGCCTCAAGCAGTGGCACGGCATCGCCACCCGCTACGAGAAGACAGCCACGATCTACCTGGCCGGACTCCACGTCGCGGGCATCTTCCTCTGGTCCGCCCGATGATCCGAACGAAACCCCCTAGCCCTGTCTCCGGGAGGGTGAGACGGGCGCCGTCTCGCCGGAACCGACGGACGGGCCGGAGGCGGCGAGGTCGAGGAGCGTCATCTTGTCGTGGTCCGGGCTGCCGGGCGGCGCCATGTAGATGACGAGGCGCTGGCCTTGTGCGCGGTTGAGGGACAGCCCCTCGTGCGAGAGCGTCATCGTGCCGACCTCCGGGTGTCGGAGCGTCTTCTCGCCGTTGCCGATCGTGTGCACCTCGTACCGCTCCCAGAGCCGGTTGAAGTCGGGGCTCTTGACGATTAGCTCACCTACGAGTGCGGCGAGATCCGGGGCGTCCGGATCGGTGCCCGCGATCGCCCGCAACTGGGCGACGCACCCCTTGGCCTTCTGTTCCCAGTCCGCCCACAGCTCGCGGGCAGCTGGGTGCAGGAAGGTGTACCGGACGGTGTTCCGCTGCCGCTCCGGCCAGTCGGCGATGCCGTGGAGCAGCCGCAGCCCGCCGGGATTGGCCGCCAGCAGGTCGTTGGTGCGGCTCACGACGTACGCCGGGTTGGGCCGGAGCGTCTCCAGAAGCTGCGTGACGGTCGGACGGACCCGCCGTGACGGCAGGGGACGGGGCTCGGGCGCACGCCGCGCCGCCCGCGCCGCCAGTTCGTGCAGGAAGCCGCTCTCCTCCTGGTTGAGGCGGAGCGCGTCGGCCAGCGCCTCGACCACGGAGGGACTCGGACGGGTCTCCTTGCCGCGTTCCAGACGTATGTAGTAGTCGATGCTCACACCGGCCAGCGCCGCCAGCTCCTCCCGGCGCAGACCCGGCGTACGGCGCGTGCCGGTTCCGGCGGGCAGTCCTACGTCTGCCGGGCGTACGTCGCCACGGCGAGCGCGCAGAAACTTCCCGAACTCGGTCATGCCGTCATTCTGCCAGCGTGTGATCAGGGGTCCAGACCGGAGCCTGGCCCTGTTACACCCACCTATGGCGCACCCCGGAAGATCACGGTCTGCCTCGTCCTCGCGAGCCTCACCAGTCTGGACGGATGACCACTCTTGAACGAGCCCGCGCGTCACAGGATGCCCGGCAACGCGCGGCCGCACCGAAGCTGATCCTGGCGACCACGTTCATGGGCATCTTTCTGCTCAACCTCAACACCATGGCGATGAACGTGGCGCTGCCCGGGATCGGGCGGACCTTCGGCGGCAGCACGGCGGGACTGCAATGGATCGTGGACGCCTACACGCTGATGTTCGCCGCACTCCTGCTTTCCGCGGGCACGCTCTCCGACCGCATCGGGGCGAGCCGCGCGTTCGGCGCCGGCGTCGCGGTCTTCACGGTCGCCTCGGTGGCCTGCGGACTGGCGCCGGGGCTGGGCGAGCTGATCGCCGCCCGCCTGATCCAGGGGAGCGCGGCGGCAATCATGCTGCCCTCCTCGCTGGCCCTCGTCCGGCAGGCCTTCCCGGACGCGGCCGAACGGGCACGGGCCATCGCGCTGTGGACCGTTGGCGGAGCCGTCGCGGTTGCCGCCGGCCCGGTGGCCGGCGGGGTGCTGTCCAGCACTCTGAGCTGGCGGGCGATTTTCGTCGTCAACCTGCCCGTCGGCATCGCCACCCTCGCGGTGTTGACTCGCGCGGAGCGCTCGCCGCGCCGTGCTACGCCGCTCGATCCGTACGGCCAGCTCACGGCGATCGTCGCGCTCGCGGCGCTCACCTTCGCGGTGATCGACGGAGGGGAGAACGGCTTCGGCGAGCCCGTGGTGCTGGGCTGCCTGGGGCTCGCCGCAGTGGCGACGGCCGCGTTCATCATGATCGAGGCACGTACCGCCGCGCCGTTGGTCCCGCTCGACCTCTTCCGTTCGCGCACAGTGACGGTTTCGGTCGCGATCGGCTTCGTCGCCAATGCCGCGTTCTACGGGCTGGTGTTCGTGCTGAGCCTGTTCTTTCAGGACGTTCTGAACCTGTCCGTCATGGCCGCGGGGCTGATGTTCCTACCGATGATGGCCGTGATCGCCGGAGCCAACCTGGCCTCGGCCAGGGCTGCGGCACGCTTTGGGCCGCGAATGCCGATCGCCGTGGGACAAGCGATCTTCGCGCTGACGATGTTCAGCCTGCTCTGGGTCGACGAGGGCACCAGCAGACCAGTGATCGCGGCGATGCTCATCCCGGTCGGCCTCGGCCTGGGTTTCTTCGTACCTTCCCTGACCGCCATCCTGCTGAACGACATCGCCGCAGATCGGGCCGGAATGGCCGCCGGGATCCTGAACTCCTTCCGGCAGACGGGCGGCGCGCTCGCCGTGGCCGTCTTCGGAGCCTTGGTCGCGGACCGGGGTGAGTTCATTGTGGGTCTGCGGGTCGCCTTGTGCGTCGCGGCTGTGATGCTGACAGCCAGCACGGCCGCGGCCCTCATGCTGCCGCGCGGCCGTCGCTGACGGGACGGTGACAGGGATGTCTGGCGCGGGGCCCGGTATGACTCAACCTGCGGAAGCCGGGCGGCGCACGTCGTGAGGGCGCTCCTCACCTCGCCTCGGCCGGGTGAGGGGCACCCCGACCTTCAGATCGGCCAACGACCTCGTGCACGGGTGGCCGTGGCTCGGTAATCAGGTGGCTCGTTGTGCTGTGCATGATGGGGGCTGGCGCGCGTGAGTTGATCGTGGCGGAGTACCGGGTCACTGGGCTGTCGCCGGATGTGATCGCTGAACTCATCGCAGAGGTAGGGCCGTTGTGGCACGAGCGGCATCAGGCGCGGCTCGCGGCTCGGCCGCGGCGGCGGGCTGTAGGAGCCGGGGCGAAGCACAAGTTCGTTTTCGTCGACCGGCTGGCCACGCTGGTGAATCTGCGTCATGGCACCACTCATGACGTGTTGGGCTGCTGGTTCGGCGTGGATCGCTCCACCATCACGCGTGCCATCGGCGAGGTGCGGCCTCTGCTGGCGCAACGGGGTTGCACCGTCGCGCCGGGCATGCGGCTGTGCACTCTCGCCGAGGTCATCGAGCACACGGGCGTCAACGGCCGGACCGGGATTGTCGACGTGCCGTCAGCGGCCAAGGCGCCGGTGCGGGCGAGCGCGGCGAGCAGGGCGGCGTGGGCCCGCACCCGAACGGGTAGCGAGCCGACGGCGGCGGCCGTGCGTGCGGCCAGGTCGGCGTAGTGGCCGGAGCGGTCGGCAAGGGCCTGCGCCAGCCAGCCGTCGACCGCTGTGGCGCGGTAGTCGCCGCGCTGGACCAGGACGTCGCGGGCGGCCTCGTCTCCCGGCCGGCTCTCCACGGTCCGGTCGAGTCGGCCGGCTCCGGCGAGGTGCCCGAGTTCGTCGGCGCGGGCGGCGAGCTGCTGCTCCTGGAGGCGCTGCTGCTCGGCTTCGGCTGCTCGCCGGTCGGCGGCGAGTTCGTCCTGGACGACGACGTCGGACTTGGGGTCGTAGACGCCGCCGGTGGTGGCGAGCAGTTGCACGAGGGTCCCACGCCACTTTTCCGACCGTGCGCCGGGCGCGGTGACGGGTGAAACGCGGACGTCTCCGGACCGAACCGCCGCGAAAGATCGTTCGCTGCTTCGGTCAGGGCATCACGCTGCCCGTATAGGAGCGGGAGCCGGCATCCCTGGGCAGCCTTCCCGGACGCCATGAGTTCCCGGGTATTGATGGACGTTTGCATGGTGCTGGCACCGCCGTACACGGCCATACGCCCCAGGGGAACAAGAGCCTCCATCGTCGTTCGAAGAGTGTCTCCGCCGTTCATCTCCAGCGCGGCATTCGCGACGCCGCCTGCAGCCTCTGCGAGATCTTCAGCGAGAGTGTCGGAGGTGCTGTCCACTACCGCGTCGGCGCCCAGCCGGTACGCGAAGGACCGCCTGCCCGGCACACTGGCCATGGCTACCACACGCGCCCCCGCGCGCTCGACGAGCTGGACGGCGAGGGAGCCGCCGCCACCCGCCGCGTCGGGGACGATCACCGTCTCTCCGGACTCCACGCGCAGAACCCTGTACGGCAGGTGCCAGGCGCTGTGCTCCTGGAGGGTGAGCGTCAACGCGGTGTCGTCGTCGATGTCGTGCGGGATGGAGAACGTGGTGAGGAGTTGGGCCTGGGAGACCCGCGCGTAGCCGCCGCCTCGCATTAGTGCGACCACGAATCCTGCGCAGGTTGCCTCGATGCGCCGGCCAGCTCGGTCCTCGGTTCCGGGAGGTCCTTCACCTCCGGGACCTCAGGGCCTCCGCAGCTCTCCATCACGACCCCTCGCACTGGACACCTCCGCGTCTGCTTACAGGTTCCGGGATCAAAATAAAGCCATGCGAAAGTGCTGCTCATTTTATCTGCGCGATACAGAAAGGCCGACATGCCTTGTCGGGGTTGAAGATGTAAAATAGTGCTGGTTTCGCGCCGTAATCCGACTGAGATTCACATGACTTCGACAGCGGTTAATCGGTCGTTGTTCTCTGAATTTATACGCAGAGCGTGAATCGAAAGAGCCGAGAAGGATCCAGCCGATATGTCGCTATCGCAAGTTCCGCTGTCGATCCTCGACCTCGTACCCGTCGCCTCCGGCACCGACACGAACACGGCGCTCAACCAGTCCTTGGAGCTGGCGCAGCTCGCCGACTCGCTCGGCTATCACCGGTATTGGTACGCCGAGCACCACAATGTCGTCACGTTCGCCTCCTCGGCGACGTCACTGCTCATCGGCCGGGCGGCCGAGCACACAAAGCGCATCCGGCTCGGATCGGGCGGCGTGATGCTGCCCAACCACAGCCCGCTGATGGTGGCGGAGTACTACGGCACACTCGCCGAGATGTTCGGTGACCGCATCGACCTCGGGCTCGGCCGCGCCCCGGGAACGGACCCGGTGACGGCGGCCGCCCTGCGCCGTGGCGCCGCGGCCACCGACACGTTCGTCCAGGACGTCGTCGAGCTGCATCGCTACCTCAGTTCCCATGACGCGGAAGGGGCATCGGTGAATGCGCTGCCGGGCCGAGGTACCGAGGTCCCGCTCTGGATGCTCGGGTCGAGCCTCGACGGTGCGGCGGTCGCCGCCTACCTGGGGTTGCCGTACGCCTTCGCCTCGCATTTCGCCCCTCAGATGCGGCACGAGGCGCTGGCGCTGTACCGCTCACGCTTCTCTGCGGAGTTCGGCATCGCCGAGATCAAGCGGCCCTACGCCATGGCGGGTGTCAACGTGCTCGTGGCGCCCACCGACGACGAGGCGCGTTTCCTGTTCACCACGGCCCAGCAGATGGCCGCAGGCATCTACACGGGCCGGCGCGGCCCGCTGCAACCGCCGGTCAAGGATCTGGCGGCCTTGATCAGTCCCGATGTCGCGCGCTTCGTGGACGATTTCCAGCAGGTGCGTGCGGTCGGGTCTCCGGAAACGGTCGTTGCCGAGCTGGAGGCGATCGTCGCGGACCTGGAGGTCGAGGAACTCATCATCACGACCTACACCCATGACCCCGCGCACCGGTCGCGTTCGTTCGCGCTGCTGGCCGAGGCGTGGGGTCTCCCCGGCCCCGCCGGTTGAGTCGACCGCCGGGGGTCGTCCAGAACACGCTGATCCGCCGGGGCGGCGATGGTCGTGACACGGACACCGACAGGCGATTGGTCATGGAGCCATCGACGCGCTGCCGACCGGATACATGTGTGATGTCCTGGACGAGTCGGACATCCGTGAGGGTGCCGTGGTCCGGCAATGCCACATATCTGACACCTGAGAGACATCCTCATAGACACGCGTGAGCAGGGGCCGGCCTCCCGGCGACCTGACGGCATCCCGGTCCTGAGGAAGGGGAGTGGGCAGTAGCGATGGCAAGGATCTTGATGGTGCTGTCGGGCGTCGACTACTGGACGCTCGCCAACGGCACCAAGCACCCGAGCGGATATTGGGCCGAAGAGTTCGTGGTTCCGCACCGCATCCTCAGCGAGGCGGGGTTCACCGTGGACATCGCGGCCCCCGACGGCGGCAAGCCCACCCCCGACCCGGTGAGCCTCAAGCCCGAGGTCGCGGGCCCCGAGGCACCCGAGTACGCCGCCTACATCGAGCAGCACGCCGCGGAACTGGCCGGCCCGCTGCCGCTGTCCGAGGTCGACGTGGACGTGTACGACGCGATCTTCATCCCCGGTGGACACGCCCCGATGGAGGACCTGGCCCACGACCCCGACCTCGGCCGGGTCCTGCGGGAGGCCGAAGCCGTCAAGAAGATCATCGCGCCGGTGTGCCACGGCCCGGCCGCACTGCTGTCGGCGAACCTGCCGGGTGGCCGCTGGCTCTTCGAGGGCCGGACGCTGGCCGCGTTCAGCAATGAGGAGGAGCGGCTAAACGGCACTGCGGACGTCGCCCCCTGGCTGTTGGAGAACGTGCTGAGGTCGCGGGGCGGCACGGTCGAGGACGTCAAGGCGTGGGCTCCGCACGTCATCGTCGACGGCAACCTGCTCTCCGGGCAGAACCCGGCCTCGGCCGGCCCGCTGGCCGAGAAGGTCGTCGCCGTACTCAAGGACGGCCGCTGATCCCACACATCAGCCCGACGCTCTTCGCTCATGTCCGCTGGGGCACACGCCTAGGGGGTGTCTCGGACGGACGACGCACGGAAAGCAGGATCAGTAGGCCAGATGACGCCGGAAAGTTCAGACACCAAACCAGAGCACTCAGGTAGGGCCGGTCGGATTGACGCCGAGCAGAGACGAGGAGTCCAGTCGTGAGCGACGTCCGTGACGTGATCATCATCGGCTCCGGGCCCGCCGGCTATACGGCGGCGCTCTACACCGCGCGCGCGTCGCTGAAGCCCTTGGTGTTCGAGGGCGCCGTCACGGCGGGCGGTGCGCTGGTGAACACCACCGAGGTGGAGAACTACCCGGGCTTTCCCGACGGCATCATGGGCCCGGAGCTCATGGAGAAGATGCGCGCCCAGGCCGAGCGTTTCGGTGCCGAGCTCATTCCGGACGATGTCGTCTCTGTCGACCTGGCGGGCGACATCAAGACCGTCACGGACTCCGCGGGCGACGTCTACAGGGCGAAGTCCGTCATCGTGGCCACCGGCTCGCAGCACCGCAAGCTGGGTCTGCCGAACGAGGACGCTCTCTCCGGCCGCGGTGTCTCCTACTGCGCCACCTGTGACGGGTTCTTCTTCAAGGACCAGGACATCGCCGTGATCGGTGGCGGTGACACCGCCTTGGAGGAGGCGACCTTCCTTACCCGGTTCGCCAGGTCCGTGACCGTCATCCACCGCCGGAACACCCTGCGCGCCTCCAAGGCGATGCAGGAGCGTGCCTTCGCCGACCCGAAGATCAAGTTCATCTGGGACACCGAGGTGGTCGAGATCCTGGGCGACCCGAAGCTGACCGGTCTGAAGCTGCGCAACCTCAAGACCGGCGAGATCTCGGACCTGCCGGTGACGGGTCTGTTCATCGCGATCGGCCACGACCCGCGCAGCGAGCTGTTCAAGGGCCAGCTGGACCTCGACCCCGAGGGCTACCTGATGGTCGACGCGCCCTCCACCCGGACCAACGTGCCAGGTGTCTTCGGCGCCGGCGACGTCGTCGACCACACCTACCGCCAGGCGATCACCGCCGCCGGAACCGGCAGCGCCTCCGCTCTCGATGCCGAGCGTTTCCTCGCCGCACGAGCGGACGAGCCGGAGCTGGAGCCGGAGAAGACCTCCGTCTGACCTCCCGCCCCACTACTGCTAGATCAAGTCAAGGAGCCTGCCGTGGCCGGCACCCTGCAGAACGTGACTGACGCCTCCTTCGACGAGGACGTCCTCAAGAGCGACAAGCCCGTCCTGGTGGACTTCTGGGCCGACTGGTGCGACCCGTGCCGCCACATCGCACCGTCCCTCGAAGCGATCGCGGCCGAGTAAGCCGACCCGCACCAGGCCATCGTGGCGTTCGGTGACGCCGTGTACGACGCCGCCTTCGACCTGGCGGGATGTCGGTGCGGCGGTGCTTACGGTTTGTGGGTTACCCAGAGCATTTCCGCCGGCCAGCGATGTGCCCAGTCAGGCGGGTCGGTTTGGTTGTAGCCGTTGGCTGTTCCGGGTTCGGGTCGCGGCTCGATGAGGTCGTCGATGACGAGACCTGCGCCGCGCAGGACCTTGATCCAGTCGCCGTAGGTGCGCTGATAGCTGACGGCGCCCTGGTCTTCGGCGATGGTGTCCAGCCCGAAGTAGTCCTGGTGCAGCGTCGTGGTCGCGCGGCTGGCGGCTTCGTCGTAGCAGGCTTCGAACCATGGGCTGGCGACGTTGAACACCAGGCGCCCACCGCGACGCAGGACGCGTGCGGCCTGCGGGACGGCCAGGTGCGGGGGCGCCCAGCTGAGCCCGCCGTAGTCACAGAACACCAGGTCGAAGCTGTCGGCGGCGAACGGGAGGTGTTCGGCGGCGCCTTGCACCAGCGGGTAGCGGGCCGCTCCCATCGCGCGAGCCGCCGCGGCGAGCTGGGCTTCGGACAGGTCGAGCCCGACCACGGTGGCGCCCTCAGCGGCGAGCACCCTGGACCACTGGCCGGCGCCGCAGCCGAGTTCGAGGACGCGCTTGCCGGTGACGTCGCCCAGGGCGTGCAGGTGCGCGTCGGGTATGGCGTACGTGCCCCACAGCCGTGGCGTCGCGCCGATCTGCGGGTCGTGCTTGTGCTGGTAGGCGCCGCTGATCTGATTCCAGAACCGCCGGTTGGCAGAGATGCTGTCCACGCGCCGACTCAAGCACTGCCTGCCGAGGGCGGTCAACACAATTGTGCTGCGACCGGGAAGGTTCACCGGTTCACGGGTTTCCTGTCTGGCTGCCGATGCGATCGGGTGGGATCGGTCGACCCGATCCAGCGTCAGGAGGCGTGGTGACACCACGGGTTCACGTCCGCAGGATCGCCGACTACGAGGGGCAGAAGCTGCAGCAGATCGCCTGGCGGGGCAGCACGAACAGCGTGCGCCACCGGCGGGCGATGATCCTGCTGGCTTCTGCGGGCGGCAACACCGCCCCGGTCATCGCCCGTCTCGTGGCCGCCGACGAGGACACCGTCCGCGATGTCATCCACCGCTGCAACGAGAACGGCCCGGCCTGCCTGGACCCTCGGTGGGCGGGAGGCCGTCCCCGCCTACTCAGCGATGACGACGCCGCCCCACCGCCGGCTCCTGCCGGGCCAAGCAGGGAAGACCGGCCCGGATACCGGCCACCTACCACCGCGAGCACGGCGTGACCTACTTCCACGGCTGTTACTCGCTCGGCGACGAACAACTGTGGGGCGTCAACCGCCGCTGCGAGGGCATCGGCGTCCGCCTGGACGGCACGCGGAATCCATTCGCGGTCGATGACGGGGCGGACTTTCCCTGAGGCGATCAGCGGCCAGACGTGCTCGCGTACGCCGGCGACGATGGCGGCCTTCTCCTCGAGTGGCCGGGCCCGCAGCGAGGTTGCGGTGACGGCCCCCTCCTTCATCAGCAGGGCGGCGATGTTCAGCTCGCCCTTGGTGCCGCCCTGGAGCCCGATGATCGCGAGACGGCCGTTGACGGCGAGGGCTGCGACGTTGCGGTCCAGGTACTCGCCGCCGCCCATGTTGTCGAGGATGACGTCGGCTCCCGCACCGTCGGTGGCCCGCTTGATCTCGATGACGCAGTCCTTCTCGTGGCAATTGATCAGGATGTCGGCGCCCAGCTCGGCGCAGAACTCCAGTTTCGCCTTCGACCCGGCGGTCACCGCGACGCGGGCGCCGATGGCCTTGGCCAGTTGGATCGCCATCGTGCCGATGCCGCCGGCGCCGTCTGCACCAGGAGCAGCTCGCCGGGGCGCAGGTGGGCGACCATGAAGACGTTCGACCAGACCGTGCAGACCACCTCGGGGAGCCCGGCCGCCTGGATGAGGGTGACGCCCTTGGGTACGGGCAGCAGCTGGCCGGCCGGGACGGCGACCTTCTCGGCATAGCCGCCGCCCGAGAGCAGTGCGCACACCTCTTCGCCGACGGACCAGCCGGAGACGCCGGGGCCGAGCGCGGCGATCGTGCCGGAGCACTCCAGACCGAGGTAGGGAGAGGCCCCGGGCGGCGGGTCGTAGACGCCCTGTCGCTGCATGATGTCGGCACGGTTGACGGCGGCAGCCACCACGTCGACCAGCACCTCGCCCTCGCCAGGCACCGGATCGGGCACCTCGCTCCAGGTCAGCTTCTCAGGCCCACCGGGTTCGGAAATCGTGATCGCGTGCATGTCTGCGACGCTACTCCCGCGAGCGAAAGCCGTCTCCCCGGCAGGTTCGACTGCGAGGTCGATCGTTGCGGCCATCCCGTCCGCCCCGCAGCATCCCGACGGCTGCACGGGCATCAGACGCGAGCAGTCCGATGCCCATCCACCCAGGCGACGGCCAACCGGCCCGCGGTGATGATGACGGGCATGTTCCGCAAGCCGTCGGTCGACCTCGGCCCTCCCGACGGGCTGGTGCGGAACCTTCGCCCCCCACCCCGCGCCGCCCGTCAACTGGGCGGCGGCCGCACGGGCCGCCATCGCCGTGGCGCTGCCCCTGGCGATCGGACTCGGCACCGGGCACTCGGCCAGCCGCTCTGCTGTCCGGGATGATCTCCACGATCGGCGCGGTCGCCTCGGTCTCGGCCCTGGTTGCACGCATCACGCCACGGAAAGTGACCCGCAATCGAGATCAAGAGCGAGAAGACTGACCACATCGCCATGCACAAGGGAAGCGCGCTGACGAAACTGTAGCCAGTCAGCGGTTGCACCTCAGGGGCAGAGCGTTCCGCCCCGGCTCCGCGCGGGATGATGTACGGACGACGCAGCGAAATGGGCGAACGAGTGGGCGAGGCGGCAGGATGGTGAACCGTATCTGCACGGTGGGACATTCGACACGTGATTTCGGCGAAGTGCTGGCGATGTTGCGGAACAACGAGATCACCTGCTTGGTGGATGTCCGTTCGTTCCCGTCGTCGAGGAAGTTTCCGCAATGGAACCAGGCGGAGATCATCCATGCCTTGCCTGACGACATCGAATACCGGTGGATCCCGAAACTGGGCGGCCGCCGGCACACCCCCGCGGGGGTGGCAAGCGCGAATGGCGCCTGGCAGGTGAAAGCGTTCCGTGACTACGCCGACTACATGGGCAGCGACGAATTCAAAGCGGGTCTGGACGAACTGCTCGAGCTGGCGGAACACGAGCGGCCGGCGATCATGTGCAGCGAGGCGGTGCCGTGGCGCTGCCATCGCAGGCTGATCACCGATGCGTTGATCGTGGCGGGCGCGGAGGTGGTGGACATCATGTCACCCACGGCGACGAAGCCGGCGGTCCTGCACAAGAACGCGCAGGTTCACGACGGACACCTGACCTACCCTCCACCCTGCTGAGGGCGACGTGAGCATCATTGAGGACGTCCGCGAAGCCGTCATCGCCATCCCGCCCGGGCTTGTCGCCTCCTACGGCGACATCGGCAAGCGGATCGGCGCGGGTCGGCGCCGCGCGTGCGGAGGTCGAAACGGCACGGCGCGCACAGCGGACCCATCGCCTCGGCCCGCTTGACCGTCCAGGCAGGCCAGTCCGCCGCGAAGCAGGACAGGCCCAGCATCACCATCCCGGCCGGCCTCGGCTCTCAGTACGTGAAGGCGAAGTCCGGCGATCCGGCCGGGAGTTCGCCGATCGGCTGCTGGAACGAGACCATCCAGCGCACCAGCCTCGGCAGTTCGGCGCCGGGGACGCGGACCTCCAGGCCCTTGCGGCGGCGCACCTCGCGCGCCACCGGCGGGCGGAGGGCGACGACGATCTCGTGGTACGCGTTCAAGGTGTCCGGATCCCGCGACAACTCCGCGGCGAACGCCGTCCACTCCCCAGTGTTTCTGGGTCACGGCCGGTCACGCCCCAGCACTTGGCATAGAAGTCGGTGTTCATCGGCAGGTCGAACAGGACGCGGTGCCCTGTGCCTTTCCCGTCGCGTACGTGCACGGCGTGGGCCGTGGTGTGCAGTTGCGGCCCGGCCGCCTTGGCGTTGCAGGCGTGGGGGTTGGTCGGCCATGGCTTGAGTGAGGGCAGGGCGGCCGTGGCCGTGGGGCGGATACGGCAGTGGCCCCCCGGCCGGATTCGGTCGGGGGGCCACTGGCGCTGCGCGGGTGAAGCGGCAGGTCAGTATGCGGAGTTGACGTTGTCGATCGAGCCGTAGCGGTGTGCGGCGTAGTTGGCGGCCGCGGTGATGTTCGCCACCGGGTCGGTCACGCTGTGCGCGGTGCCGGCCACGTGGTAGGTGTTGAACGTCGGGTCGATCACCTGCAGGAGGCCCTTGGAGGGGATGCCCTTCTGCGCGTTGACGTCCCAGTTGTTCTGGGCGTTGGGGTTGCCGCTGGACTCGCGCATGATGTTGCGGTGCAGGCCCTCGTAGCTGCCGGGGATGCCCTTGGCCTTCATGATGGCGAGGGACTGCTTGATCCAGCTGTCCAGGTTCCCCGAGGCACCCGCGCTCTTGGCGGCGGTGTGCGTGTGGTGGGAGACGGCCGTGACCGGGTGGGTGGTCTGCGGCGCCGGGGCGGCGAACGCGGACGTCGGCATCAGCGTCACAGCGGCAGCCGCGGCACCGGTGGCCACAAGGCCGGTCAGGGTGAGGTTACGCAGGCGGGCAGTACGGCGGGTAGCAAAGATCGCAGTCAAAAGGGGGTCTCTCCAGAGGACGTCGTTGAGGCACCGGCCCGAAATCGGTCGCGGCCTGTAGGGCGTCGGGGCGAGGCCCCGCAGCTGCCGGGCAGATAAGAAGCGGACCCACCCGGTGATCAACACCCGGTCCCGGTCCGCTGCTCCCGGCAACGACCTCCATGATTAACGGCGGACAATTCCCCACGCAACCATGTGACCTACTACCCCACTACGCAGAAATGTCTCGAATGTCCCGTTTTGACGTTTGCGGTGCTGCTCAGAGGGAAGCCCCGCTACGACCCTCGATAGGACGTGACCCACCCCCTATGAGCACCATCACCCCCCCACCCTCCAAACGACCAAGCCGGACCCAAAGACCCGACCACTCCACACCACCCACCAGGAGCGGACGACGGCCCGTCCCGCCGGGACGGCTCGCGGAGGTCCGGGGGACGCCGGCATCCCGCCCGTGACGGCGCACCAACCGCGGCCCGGCCGGTGGACAGCGACCTCCACGTCGAGGAATCCACCAAGCGGATGCCCCGCAACCAGCAAGATCCCGCTCCTGCCGCCCGGACGCTTCAAGAGCGGACCGGGGTCCAGGGAAAGCTGAGCGTCGGCCCGGCCGTTCCCGATACCCGCGCTGTTCGACGCGTTACTGAACTTGAACTCGTGATGTCGGGCGCGCAGGGCTGATGTGCGTCAGATGTGGGCCCTGACTTGCTGCACTGGATGTCCGAGCGCGTCCCCGATGGCAGTCAGTTCCTCGTCACTGAACCAGGCGCGCTCGGGGTTCCAGATGGCGATCTCGAATCGGGCAAAGCCACAGGGCCAGTCGTAGGCCAGTGCGTCCAGCGAGGTCGCGGTGCCACAGCAGGGAACCACCACGGCGAGGGTTGCGAAGCCGTCGTCGCAGTGCGCTTCGAGTAGATCGGCCCACCACTCGGTTTCGATCGACGCCCGCAGTGGGGACAACCGATCTTCTGCACTCGATTCGTCAGGCGGGAACCTCCTCCAGGCGACGCGATGCTACTGAACGCGCGTTCGGGTGCCAGGTTCCCGAGCCGGTCACTCCTCGAGAGCCAGGCCGGCGCCGACGAGAGGAGCTCGACGCCCCACCGGTCGAGCTCCATACAGCCGAGCTCGTTGATGCACAGGCTCTTCTTGATCCGTTCGCACTTGGCGAGGCTGTGGACCAATACCGCGTCGATGTTCGGGCGGACGTCGAAGTCGAACCTGCGAAGTGACTTGTGGCGACGCAACCGGGCAGCCCTGATCCGTCGCCTCGGACGTGGCGCCGGATCCTGCTCAGGGTTGGTGCTCTACGGGCCGTACGTGCCGACCAGTCGTAGTGCGGTGGACCGAGCGAGGGCGACGGGGTCCGGCGTGCCGAGTGCCTCGGCGAGGGTGAGTGCCGCGATTCCGTGGACGAGGGACCACACCGCCTCGCTGGTTGCGGCGCGGCCGGCCTCGCGCGTCGGGGGGATGCCCGCGTCGATCCTGGCTGCGAGCAGGTCGAATACGTGTCGGCGTGCGGCGCGGAAGGCGGCGTCGGTGTCGTGGACCAGATCCAGGCGGAACATCACGGCGTAGTAGCCGGGGTGCGTGATCGCGAATCCGACGTAGGTTCCGGCGGCCGCGTCCAGGCGGCCGCCTGCCTCTCCGGCGCTGAGGGCGGCGGCGAGCAGGTCGAAGCCCTGTGTCGCCAGAGCGGTGAAAAGCCCTCTCCGGTCCTTGAAGTGGTACGTCGGCGCGGCATGCGAGACGCCGGCCCGGCGTGCCAGGTCCCGTAGCGAGAGCGCGTCCGGGCCGGCGGCGGCGACGAGCTCGGCGGCGGTCGCCAAGACCTGGTTGCGCAGGTTTCCGTGATGGTACGGCGTCACGGCGGCACCGTACCGCCTGGACTAGTCATTGGCAAGATACTTGTCGTTGACAAGATTATGGCGAACGCGCAAACTAGACGGTGACTAGTTCTGTTTGTCCGCTTCTGTGCGGTTACATCGAGTCCAGGAGCGACCCGTGGCATTTCCTTCCGAGAATCGGCGCATCACGCTCGCCGACCACACCGCCGACGAGGTCATCCGCGCCGGCCGACCGTTCCAGGTGGTCTCCCGCCACTCCCCGTCCGGCGACCAGCCGCAGGCGATCGCCGAGCTGGAAGCCCACGTGCGGGCCGGGGAGAGCGACGTGGTGCTCCTCGGTGCCACGGGCACCGGAAAGTCCGCGACGACCGCCTGGCTCATCGAGAAGCTGCAGCGGCCCACGCTCGTGCTCGCGCCGAACAAGACGCTCGCCAGCCAGCTCGCGAACGAGTTGCGTGAACTGTTCCCGCACAACGCGGTGGAGTACTTCGTCTCCTTCTACGACCATTACCGGCCCGAGTCGTACGCCCCGAGCACCGACACGTACTTCGCGAAGGAGTCGATCTCCAACAAGGAGGTCGACCGGCTGCGGCACTCGGCGACCTGGTCGCTGCTCAGCCGCCGCGACGTGATCGTCGTGGCGTCCGTCTCGTGCATCTACGGCCTCGGCACGCCTCAGTCCTACCTCGACCGTTCGATCCGGCTGGCGGTGGGCGACACCATCGATCGCGAGGATCTGCTCGCGGCGCTGGTCGACATCCAGTACACGCGCACCGACTCGGAGCTGACCGGGGGCGGCTTCCGCGTCCGCGGCGACACCATCGACATCCACCCCGCCTACGAGCGCACGATGCTGCGGGTGGAGCTGTTCGGCGACACGGTCGAACGGCTGACCGTCGCCGATCCGGACACCGGCGAGCTGCGCGAGGTCGTCGACAAGACGCGCGTCTTCCCCGCCACCCACTACTTCGCCGGCCCCGAGCGGATGCGCGCGGCGGCCGACTCGATCCAGGCCGAGCTCGCGCAGCGGGTCTCGGAGCTGCGTCGCGGCGGCAAGCTGCTCGAGGCCGAGCGGCTGCGGGAACGGACGGAATACGACATCGAACTGATCCGGCACACGAAAGTCGCCTCCGGGATGGAGAACTACTCCCGGCACCTGGACGGGCGCGCCCCGGGCACTCCTCCGTCCACGCTCCTGGACTACTTCCCCGAGGACATGCTCGTCGTCATCGACGAGTCACACGTGACGGTGCCGCAGCTGTCCGGTATGAGCCACGGCGACGCCGCGCGCAAGAACACCCTGGTCGACCACGGATTCCGGCTGCCTTCCGCGCTGGACAACCGTCCGCTGACGTGGACGGAGTTCGCCGCGCGATGCCCGCAGCGGGTCTACCTGTCCGCGACACCGGGCAGGTTCGAGCTGACCGCCGCGCGGGGCGCGGTCGTCGAGCAGATCATCCGGCCGACCGGACTGCTCGATCCGCAGGTGATGGTCAAGCCGACCGCCGGCCAGATGGAGGACCTGGTCGCGCAGATCCGCGAACGGTCCACCCGCGGCGAGCGGACCTTGGTGACGACGTTGACCAAGCGGATGTCGGAGGAGCTGACCGACTACTTCGACTCTCATGGAGTCCGCGTCCGCTACCTGCACTCCGGCGTCAGCACCCTGCGCCGCGTCGAACTGCTCGCCGAGCTGCGCCGCGGCGACTACGACGTGCTGGTCGGCATCAACCTCCTGCGTGAGGGACTCGACCTGCCGGAGGTCTCGCTGGTCGCGATCCTCGATGCCGACCAGGACGGAATCTTCCGCTCGGACACGGCGCTGGTCCAGATGATCGGCCGCGCGGCGCGCAACGTCAACGGCGAAGTGCACATGTACGCGGATCGGATGACGCCCTCGATGCAGCGCGCCATCGACGAGACCGACCGGCGCCGGACGCTGCAGGCAGCCCACAACCGGACACACGGGATACGTCCGACCGCCCTGCGCAAGAAGATCGAGAACACGGTGGCCGCCCAATACCCGCAGGCACAGCACCCGACCACCGGCACGTCCTACAACCGCAGGATGGCGACAGGCAAACGGGCCGCTTGAGCGCCGACGGCAGTCGTGCGGGGGGGCTTCGGCGAGACCTCTGGGGTAGACCGGAATACGTTTCGCCGGCTCTGGCCTCCGCGTCACGTCGATCGGTGCGGTTGCACCACAACCTGGGCACCTTGATCGGCGTGATGCCGGGCGTGAACTGCTTCTGCGCCTACGCGAGGACACCCAGCGCATCACCCGCCGCGTCCACTACAAGCGCGTCGCCGGCACTCCCCTATCAATGGCCGCGATCCGTCCGGCGAGGGAGACAGGGACCCGGAACGGCACCCACAGCCCGACTGAGCGGCGTGACGGGCCCTTCGGATTCCGGCATCACTGCTTTGCCGACGTCTCCTCGTCGTCCGGCTCCTGGTGTTCCTCAACCAACTGCTCGATCTCCCGGGGGACCTCGTACAGCGCCTTCAGGACCAGACCCCACGCCCGGTCCCGCAGCTCCTCGGGTACCTCGTCTTCGATCTTCTCCGCGAGCCTGCCGATCTCGTCCCTGGCGTCATCCTCTGTGCCCGTGGTCGGCGCGGTCATCACCTCCCAGAGGAGCCGGCCCACCCCGGCCGCAACCCGGCCTATGTTGCCGAGCACCGAGCCCACATCCATCTGCGCTTCCTCCCCTTGGTGGTTGTTGTCCTGCTGCAGCGAGGGCCGCCCCCATGTGCGGGGCGGGCCATCGAGTCGTTTCAGGTGATGGTGGGCCAGGCCCGCAGCAGGGCGGCGATCTTCCCGGCGGTGCAGGCCGGGTCGAGGAGCAGGCCCTTGAGCGCGATGGCGTCCTCGCGGGCGGGTTTGACCGTGATTCCGGCGGCCTCGAGGTACATCACGCCGGTGGCGGCGGCGACTGCGAGGTTGGAGCGCTCCAGCCAGCGGCACCGGCCCAGTGTGTGCACCAGGGCGGCGGCTTTGGCGTAGGGGCCGTCGTAGACGGCCTGCTCGAACAGCTCGGCCCGGTGGCGGGCGACCGCCGAGATGGGAACTCCGTAGTCGTCAGGTGCCGGATCGTTCGCTCCGGCAGCCTCGGCGACCTGCAGGATCCAGGGCACGTCGATGTTCAGATCCATCAGGCCGCGCGTGCTCCCCGCGGTGCCTGCTGGGCGTCCTCGGCTTCGTCGAAGACGCTCTGATGTTCGGCCAGGAAGCGGGCGGCTGCGTCGACCGCGCGGGCACGCAGGCCGCTGGCGTCATCCTGGACGAGCCGGGCGAGGTAGTCCCCGATGCTCAGTCCGAGGTCGGCGGCGCGTTTCTTTGCGAGTTCCGCGATGTCTTCATCCACGCGCGCGCCCAGCTGTGTCTTCGCCATACCAGCATGGTAACAGCCGTTACCATCGGGTGTGGGTGACATGCAGCGGCAGGTGCACCCTCCTCCGTCCAGTCCCCGTCGAAGAGGGCGGCGACCAGGCGTACATGATCGTCGGGAAGTCGCCCGGCGCGGTGTCTCATGCGGGCCTGGGCGAGCCAGGAACCAATCTTGCCGGTGTAACCATCGACGCGAATGGTCTCGCGCGCGGCGGGAGCGCGGCCTTCGCGGTGGAGGAAGAGCTCCAGGAGCCGAACGGCCTGGGCGAAGGTGCGGCGGACCCAACGGGAGGTGGCGAGCGGGTTGGTGCCGGGAGTGAGGCCGAGGACGGTCATCAGCTGCTGCCGGCCAGGGGCGAAGGTGGACCAGGTGGTGAGCCGGCGGTCCAGCCAGGAGCCATCTCCACGCCGGCGAGCTGGGTGTCGCGGGTGAGAACGGCGGCAGATGGCAGATGCCCGCTGCTGTCGACCAGGGACAAGGCCTGGCGGCCCCGCTCCGGGTCAGGGTTCCGGAGCGGGGCCGCCGGAGTGCGTGGGCGGAACGCGGCTGTCAGCCGGTGTAGGCCTCCAGTTCGGCGAGTTGTGCCGCAGGCCAGCCGGTGTTGCCGGTGATGGTCACACGGAGGTAGCGGGTCGCAGTGCCGGTCAGGGCGATGGTCGTGGTGTTGCCGCTCGACGGGTCGAACGTGTATCCCGCCGACGACTTGAGCGTGCTGAACGTGGAGTTGTCGGTGCTGCCGAGGACGCTCAGCGTCTGGGTGCGCGTGGCCCACGCCGCTGCCGGCGGCAGCTTGAGCACGACACGCTTGACCGTCTTCGCGGCGCCCAGGTCGACGGTGACGGACTGCGGGAAGGCGTTGTTGGCGCTTTCCCAGTACGTGTCCGCGTTGCCGTCCACGGCCTTGGAGGCGGGGTAGACGTCGGTGTGACTCGTCTCGGTGACCGGCTGGTTCTTGGCGAGGTTGACGGTCGGGTCCGTCGGAGGATCGGTGGGCGGGTCGGTCGGCGGCGTGCCTCCGCCGGGGACTCCGCCGTTGGTCCACTGCGGAGCCGGCCAGGTTCCGGTGCAGGCGGGCGGGTCCGCGTACCAGCCACTGTTGCCGGCCCCGCGGGTGATGACGAAGCCGGAACCGACGCAGTTGTGGATGGGGTTGGACTGGGCGACGTGTGTGGCCGTGACGTTGGTGAAGGAGGCCGTGCCCGTCGACTGGATCTGCAGGGCGTAGGTACCCGTCCCGTCGATCCGGACGTTCTCGAAGTGCAGCCCCTTCGTCGCGCCCTCGATGTTCATGATGGCGGCGTAGGAACTGTCGAGGATCTCGCTGTCCGCGATGTTGATCGTCGCGTCCAGGGCCTCGTTGAGGCCGCTGAACCAGACCGCGCCCACGCCGAACTGCCAGTTGTAGTCGTTGTTCCCGGTCCGGATCAGGGTGTTGCGGGCGGCCGTCGTGGTGCCGGAAACGGCCGTGCCCTGACCGGAGTTGACACCGGGATACCGGTTGGCGACGTGCAGGCCGCCGCCGTTGGTGATCGTGTCCGCCATCACGTTGTCCGAGATGGTGATGTCCTTGCCGCCGTACGTGACGATGTTGTTGGCGAGGATCGGCAGGATCACCGTGTTGAAGGTGAACTTGTTCTTGACGTTCGGGACGTTCTCCGCCCACATCGCCAGGCCGTCGTCACCGGTGTTGCGTACGAACGTGTTGGTGACCGTGGAGTTGGTGACGCCCATGTGGAAGTTCACGCCGTCCGCGGTCTGGTCGAGGATGCGGCTGTTCTTGATGGTGAAATTGTCCATCGGCCCGTCCATCCAGGCCCCGCACTTGGTGTGCTGCATCCACACGTCGTCGACGGTGGAGTTGGACAGCGCGCCGCCGATGGCGTTCACCTGGTCGTCGTCGACGCGCTCGCGGATGTCTCCGAGAATGGCGAAGTCCTTGAGCGTGACGTTCTTGCTGCCGCCCTGGTTCGCGTACTTGCCGTACACGCCCACGGCCTTGGCCCGGTTCACCGGGTCGCGGCCGGTGAGGACGCTGTACCAGGGGCCCGCGCCGGCCAGTGTCACCTGGTCGACGACGATGTGGTCGCGCACCTGGAAGGTGCCCTGGGGGATGTAGACGGTCTTGCCCTGTGCCTTGCCCGCGTCGACCGCCGCCTGGATCTTGGCGGTCGAGTCGGCCGCTCCGGTCGGGTCGGCGCCGAAGTCGCTGACGACGTCCAGGGCTCCGGACGGCTTGCCGATGGGGGCGCCCACCTGCTCGAAGTCCGCGAGGTCGATGGTGAACGTCGGTGAGGCGCTGGTGGACGACACCTGCAGGCGCACCTTGGTCCCGATCGGCAGGGTCGAGCCGAGCAGGGTGCGGGTCTCGTCGTAGAAGTGGTGGGGGTTGGTGTCGCCCGGGTTGTTGTTGAACGGATAACCGCCGTAGTACCAGCCGTACTTGGAGGTCACCGGGACGGTCTTGAGCTGGGTTCCGTTGATCTTCAGGTCGAGGCTCGCGTCGCGGCCGGTACCGGCGGAGTTGTCGGGCAGTGAATAGCGGAACGACATCGCGTTGGCCGGCGCTGCCAGGGTGAACTCGACGTACTCGCCCGTCGCGTCCAGTGTCACCGCCTGCCGCCCGGACGCCTCGGAGGGGAGATGCCCGTAGAGGCGGTCCGGGCCGATGAGGGTGCCGTTGGTGGCGGCGTACTCGGCCTCCTGCTCCTTGAACGGGACGGTAGCGCCGCGGCCGGATATGCCGACCGGGGAAGGCGCGGGCACCCCGGCCGCGAGGGCGTCGGGTGCGAGTGCCACGGCGACGACCGTGCCGGCCGCGGCGAGCGCGAGGGACACGGCCGCAGCCATGCCTCGGCGCAGGGATCTGCCATTGGGGGGTGAAGTCACTGGCGTGCGTCCTTAAGGCTCGTGGGGTGAGCGGACGCAAGAAGGCTAGAAGCGGCGAGAAAGAGAGTCTATGAACGTGCGCAAGATTGATACAAAAGGCCGCAGATAATCGACGGGTGCCGGTGCCGTCCGCCTACGCGGCGACATGCCCGAGCACCGCCTCCACGGGGTGAACGACCAGGTCGTCACCGACTCCGAAGGCACCGTGCTGTGGATCTCGCCCGCGCTGCCGGGCCGCCCCCACGACCTGACCGCGGCCCGCACCCACCGCATCATCCGGATCTGCGAGGTGCACGCGGCGATGCCACTGCGGGCGTTCTCGTCCTGGATAGCCCGCCGGTTCGATCTCGCGGAGGGACCGTTGCGGGTGTTCCTGCGGATGTGGTGCGGTGAGGTCGCCGCCTACCTGCGAGCCCGGTACGCCCCAGAGCGGCTGGCACGAGGCATCCGCGCACGGAGAGGGCCGCGGCGTCGTCTACCTCGCCGACCGCGTCACCATGCAGGAGACCCCTGTCACGTTGCTGGCGTTGTCCCTGCTGACCAGGGATCGGTGCGAAAGTGACGAGGAGTTCGAGGCGTACGGCGGCGCGTTCCGCGTGATGCCGTACGGAATCCACGAGATGAACGCGAACCTGATGATCGCCAACCTGGACTTCGGCGATTTCGCCGACGCGGCCAGGAATGATCCCGAGGGCGTCTTCCGAGGATTTGCCGGCTGAAGCTCAGCCGGCACCCGCACCGGCCGGTGCTCCGGCGCCGATGCCGGAGCACAGTGCCACGGCGTGGCCCCGGCGGTGCAGAAGGCCCTCTCGTCCACTGCACGGCGTCACTCGGTGAAACCTTCCCCTGATCGCAAGGTAGGATGGTGATTACCGACGCGGGGTGGAGCAGCTCGGTAGCTCGCTGGGCTCATAACCCAGAGGTCGCAGGTTCAAATCCTGTCCCCGCTACCAACGACAGGGCCCGGTCTCACGAGACCGGGCCCTGTCGCATGTCATACGCCGAACGTGACGTCCCCTGGATGTTGCGAGTGGAGCCGGACGGCCGTCCTGGGGCCCGCCGGCCGGCGGCGTCCGCCAGAGGCCGCGGACCACCCCAAGGCGTCCATGACCGCATCGAAGACGGTGGTGGGGTCGTCGAACAGGCTCCTGCCTCATGCATCCGGCACAGGCGTGGCCTGGTGGTAGTACATCCGCCAACCGGAGGCGTCATCCGACTTCCGCCAGATCGAGCTCCTCCGGGCTCGCCTGCCATCGAGCATGGTTTCGAACGTCAGGTGCACAATCCCCGGCGCCAATACGGTGCCGGTCATCTCGGTAGGCACGTACTGCGGGCCATCGTCGGCCGCACCCTGCATGACCGGCAGCGCCGCGAGCATCGACTGGCGATCCCACCTGCGCCCCGAGGCGCCTACTTCCACGAACTCCGGATCGAGGAGTTGATCCGCCAATGCCCTGGAGGACCGCCCGGCCGGACTCAGCAACTGCAACTCTCGCTCGATGACCTCGGCCACGCTGCTTTCCCTGTCCACGTTCATCGGAGCATCTTGCCCCAGCTGACCTGGGCATTCGCAAGCGAATTGAGGAGCCGGCCGCGCAGGTTGTCCTGCTGAACCGGCGCAATGCCGCCCGCTGAAGACGATGCCCCATACCTGTTGACAGGACCAGAGGTACTCAGTCGCGCCGGCCAACTGTGCAAAGGTGCCGGCCGGTCGGCCGGTGAGGCGAGCGACATGGTCGGTGGTGCGGGTCGAGTCCGGTCGAAGTGGGCCGTCGACCACGTGGCCGAGTGCAGCCAAAAACCGAAGCGGGGCGGTTTCGTCGAGTCCGCGTCGGCGTGCGCCGGATCAGGCCGGTTGAAAGGAGGCGGCCGCAGCGCGGATGAAGGTCATGGCGGCGCGGCCGAATACCGCCCCGACACCGCCCTGCCCGCTCGCCGGCCCGTGCCGATGGCGCGTGACCCGCTATACCGGCGCCTGCCTGTCCGATGCGGCTGCCGCCTGTGACATCGCCGCAGGGGCGGTGAACAGTGCATGGACGGCGGCGCGGACCTGGTCGGCGACCACCTCGGGGGTGGAGGTGTCGAGCTTGCCGTCCAGGTGCAGGAACGCCAGGCCGTGGACGAGGGCCCATACCGTCGTCGCAAGCGCGTCCGGATCGGCGCCGGGGAACGCGCCGCGGACGACACCCCGGACGTACTCCGAGATGGCAGCGGTCGCGCTGACCCGTTCCTCGCTGGTCGGATCACAGGGCTCGGCGAACATCACCCGGAACATCGCCGGGCGCTCCAGTGCGAAACGCACGTAGGCAACGGCGATCGCGGCGAGCTCGTCGGGAGTCGTGGGCAAGGGATGCGCCGCGGACAGATGTTCGGCGAGTTCGCGGTAGCCCTCCGCGGCGACAGCGGAGACCAGCGCGTCACGGTCCGCGTAATGGCGGTAGGGAGCCGTCGCCGACACTCCCGCCCGCCGCGCAACCGCCCGCAGCGACAGCCCGGCGCTGCCGTCCTCCTCCAGCAGTTCCCGCGCGGCGCGCAGGCAGGCGGCGCGCAGATCGCCGTGGTGATACGAGCTGCTCGCTTGCGACATAGGTCACGCTCCCTCATGTTTACGTCGCTTACATCGCCGACCTAATGTGAACGCTGCATACATCGTAAGCGATCGAGATCGAGAGGGGACCTCGGATGACCAGCGAGCTGTTCTCGCCATTGTCCCTGCGCTCCGGCCAGGTACTGAACAACCGGATCGCCAAGGCGGCCATGGAGGAGAACATGGCCGGCGACGGCCAGCTCCCCGACAAGGAGCTGATCGGGCTGTACCGCCGCTGGGCGAAGGGCGGCAGCGGACTGCTCATCACCGGCAACGTCATGGTCCACGCCGAGGCACTGACCGGCCCCGCCGGCGTGGTGCTCGACGAGGCCGCGCCGCTGGAGCCGTTCGTCGAGTGGGCCAAGGCCGGCAAGGCCGGTGGCGGGGCGATCTGGATGCAGATCAACCACCCCGGTCGCCAGATCGGGTCCGACATGCCCGGCGTCGTATGGGGCCCGTCCGCGGTTGCCCTCGACCTGGGCAAGCACAGCAGCCGCTTCGGCAAGCCCGTCGCCATGACCCCCGAGCAGATCCAGGCCACCGTGACCCGGTACGCGGTCACCGCCCAACGCGCCGAACAGGCCGGTTTCGACGGTGTTGAGGTCCACGCCGCGCACGGCTACCTGCTCTCACAGTTCCTCTCCCCCCTGGTCAACAAGCGCACCGACCAGTGGGGCGGCTCGCTGGAGAACCGGGCCCGAATGCTGCTGGACGTGGTCCGCGCCGTGCGCGCCGCCGTCTCCCCGTCCTTCGCGGTCGCCGTGAAGCTCAACTCCGCCGACTTCCAGCGCGGCGGCTTCGACGCCGACGACGCACGCCAGGTGATCGAGATGCTCGCACCGCTCGCCGTCGACCTGGTCGAACTGTCCGGCGGCAGCTACGAGAGCCCGGCGATGTCCGGCCGCGCCGCCGACGCGCGCACCCAGGCCCGCGAGGCCTACTTCCTCGACCTCGCGAAGGACCTGGTCAAGACCAGCCCGCTGCCGCTGATGCTCACCGGCGGCATCACCCGACGCGAGACCGCCGACAGGGTCCTCGACAGCGGCGTGGCGGTCATCGGCATGGGCACCGCCCTCGCCGTCACCCCGGACCTGCCCGACCGCTGGCGCCACGGCCGCGAGGCCGACGACCAGCTGCGACCGGTCACCTGGTCCGACAAGGCCCTCGCCTCTGCCGCCGGCATGGCACAGGTCCGCCACCAGATGCGCCGCATCGCCCGCGGAAGCCGCCCCACGCCGCACACCCACCCGGCGATCGCCCTCATCTCCGAGCAGCGAAAGCAGCGACGGGCCCTGCGCCGCTACCGCGCCTGGCTGTCCGCCTCACAGGGCGCCGCGTAAGCGGTCACCACTGGAAGGGCCCCAGGTGCTCGTCGCTCGCCGCGACCACCTGGGGCCCTTCTGGTGTGTCGCCACACCACTCATCACAGGGGAACGGCGGCCGAGGCCCTCCAGGCCGGGGTCGACCTGGTCAAGCACGCCCGTGACCTCGACGAGTCCGTCGCCGTGGACGTCTGCCTGGCGGACGCCTCCCGGGCCGGCACCTCCCTCATGGGTTCCTACGCCCAGGCGATGACGAGCGCCGGCGCGGGTCTGGTCGTGCTCGCCGACACGGTCGATGCCCAACTCCCCGACGCCCGCTCACGGCCTCGGTGAGGGCAGCGCCGAGGGGGGCCTTGAGGCGTGGAGGTCGTGGGCGGGCGTCGAGGTTGCCGGTCCCTCGTTCCCGGCTCCGGACGAGCGCTCCGCTCGATCAACCTCAGGTATGGCTGACGGTGACGCTGTAGGCGTTGGTCTCACCGTAGTTGGTGGAACTGCAGGGGCTGGAGTTTGTGCAGTTGGCCTGGACGTAGGCGCCGGCCTTGAAGTAGTTGCCGGAGCCGGTGTACGCGATCGTCGCCTCCAGGGTGCCGTTGTAGTACGCCTTGATCTGGCCGTCGCTGACGACGTACTTGGCCTCATAGACGGACGTGCGGGCGCAGCGGACGCGTGGCCCGGCCAGGTCGGCCCGTCTCTCCCCCACCTCGGCCGCGTGAGCAGTCCGCTCATGACGAACCGGAGCAACACCGGCCTTCCGCAGCACGGGCAAGGCCCGGATCTCCCCCGTAACCGTGAACCGGGCACCTGATACGTCAGCCGAGCGGATCCGCCAGGTCCCAGCCGTCGAGCAGAAGCCGGTCGACGGCACGGAGCGCGGCGGCCACGCGTGTGGGGCGGTCGCCTCGCAGTTCGAGCCACGCGGCGCCGGAGGCGGTGAGGACATCGCGGAAGCGTTCGGTCATCCAGGGGCGCAGGTGTTCACCGTCGCGCAGGCCGTCGTCGTCGAAGGGAACGCCCTCGTCGGAGGTGAGCAGGTAAAGGGCGCGCGGCGGCATGGCCGCGGCCGCCTTCCGGACGGGGTCGGTGGCGCGGCCTCTGTAGCGTTCCTGCCAGACGGCCGTGGCCAACGCGTCGGTGTCGCACACGAGCACCGGTCCGCCGGTGCGGGCCGCGTGCTGCTCGCTCTGGTTCTGACGGTGTGCGACCAGCTCGAAGTCCGTGTCGTGCCACTCCAGGTCGGACATGGCCGGCAGCGGCTCGGCGGGGCGGGCGACCGCGCGGGCGGAGGCGAGTTTGGCAACGGTCAGTTCGCGTCCGTACTCGGGTACCCAGCGGGTGAGCGCGTGCGGGCCGCCGCGGGCCCGCAGGGCGGTGGCGAGGTCCCGGGAGAGCGTGGTCGTACCGGTGGACTCCGCGCCGAGGACGACGACGCGCCGGGCGAGCCAGGCGCGCACCGGCGGTTCGATCTCCTCCCAGCGACCGACGGGGTCGGCCCGGACCTGGGTGCCGGAGACCGCGAAGGTGGTACGGCCGAGGTCCAGCAGGACCGGTGCGGCGTCGAAGCGGCGAGCGAGTTCGGTGCAGTAGGGCTCGGAGCTGAAGACCGCGTCCACGTCGGGGGCGGGCGGGGCGGCGGCGACGGCCTCGCGCATCAGGGCGACATGGCCGTCCCAGGCGGTTTCGCTGTCGTAGTCCACCGGCAGGTCGTCGACGATGCCGACGACGGCGACGTGGGGATCGCCGGCCCAGTGCTCGCTGATCCAGGCGACGCGTTCCGCGAGGGGTATCGACTCGTGACCGGCCGCCATGACGACGACCGTGACGCGCGCGCAGGCGTCCGCGGCGGAGCGGATCAGGAAGTGGTGACCGGAGTGGGGTGGATAGAACTTGCCGATGACCAGCCCGTGGGCGAAGGACGATCTCATGCGGTCACCGTCCGGTCCGGGACGGTTTCTCCGTCGGAGGGTCGGGCGGCGGCCAGTTCGCGCCGCCAGGACCGCCATCCGGTCAGGCACATGGCCAGGAACAACGTGTAGACGATGGCGGTGAGGTCCAGCGCTTTGACGAAGTAGAGGGGGATGTAGACGAGGTCGGCGGCGATCCAGAACCACCAGTTCTCGATCTGCTTCGCGTTGAGCAGCCACTGCGCGGCCAGCGACAGCGCCGTGGTGAGCGCGTCCCAGAAGGGCGCGACGTCGTGGACACGTGTCAGCAGCACCGTCAGCCCCCAGGTGGCCAGGACCACCAGTGCCGCCAGGACGAGCAGCGAAGACCTGGACGCGTGGCCCATGCGCAGGCGCGAGCGCCGCTCTCCGCCACGCAGCCACATCAGCCAGCCGTAGGCGGCGAGGACCAGGTAGACGACCTGGAGTGCGGCGTCCGCGTAGAGGCGGGCACTCCAGAACAGCACCAGGAAGAAGAGGTTGTTGGCGATGCCCACGGGGAAGTTCCACACACTGACCCTGACGCACAGCCACACGCAGACGGCCCCCGTGCCGAAGCCGAGCAGCTCGGACCATGTGACGGCATCCTGGCCGACCTGGAACAACTGGTGGTTCAGTGGCGCGACCAAGGCGCCGAGCGCGTCCGAGACAGACATGCCGTCCTCACCCCTCCCATTAACGTCTGAGTGACGATAAACGGGAGGGGGTCAGCTTCGCAAGGCCCGCCTCACCTGCGGTGGACGCTGACGGCATAACCGCCGCCGTCGTACGGGTCCGCGTCCCAGGTGGCGAAGCGGTCGACGAGGGTGAGACCGGCCTCGGCGCAGCACTTGTCGTACTCCGGCAAAGCAATGCCGGGCGGCACCGGCAGATGGGCCCGGTCCAGGCCGAAGCCGGCGACGAGCAGACCGCCCGGGCGCAGCACCGCGGCCAGGCGCTCGACCGCATGAGCCTCGGTACCGGCGGCGAGCAGCGGGAACACGTTGCCCGCGACGACCACGAGATCGAAGTCCGCGACGATGCCGAGCAGGTCCGGGTCGAACTCGGTCAGATCCGCCTGGAACCAGGGAAGTTCCGGCACCTCCCGCCGCGCCACCGCCAGCATCGACGCGTCGAGATCCACCCCGACGCAGTCGTACCCCAGCTCCGCGAGCCGGATCATGACCCGCCCGGTACCGCACCCGGCGTCCAGCACGCGCGCCCCCGCGGGCACGAGCGCGGCACAGAAGCGCGCCTCACCGTGCACGTCCTCGCCGCCCTCGGCCAGTGCCGCGAACCGTGCGGCATAGGCGTGCCCGGACGTCCCTCCGGTCAGCTCTTCCCAACGGTTCATGACAGCAGCATAGATTGAGATCTCCGGCAGCGGCTGCCGCCATTCACCCAACTCGGCAACGAGTACCCGGCGGGCCAGCCGCCGGGTCCGACCCCACCCCTCGTCGACGGACAACGCATCTCGCGTCCATCGATCAGCGTTCTGCGCACCGCTCATCTCACTGAGAACAGCGTCGATCTTCCTCAAGTCAGGCAGAACACCGCAACCGAGTTGCCCTTCGGCCACCAAGGCTTCAGCCATGCCGAAGGCATGATCGAAATCCAGGGCGATCTCATCCGTCACCACCTCGTGCTTGGCCAGCCACGCAACCTGAGACGGGGCATCAGCGGCCAGCACGGCCAGCGACTCGAGCAACAAGCGCCGACGGAACAAAGGACCGGAGCTCTCCATCACACGATCGTCGCACGCGTCCACCTGCCCGAGGCCACTTCAAGTGGTGTCAGTGGGGCAGGGCATGATCCGGTGAATGAGCTGCACACGGTGGACTTCGGATCGCATGTTTGTCTCGTACTGCCAGTACTACCTGCAGGGCGATGACTTCCTCACCGTTTACGACGACGCCGACACGGTTGGGCGGATCCTTGAGGGCAACAGCCTGGCGGCTGGAGGCCCGGAACATCTCACTGTGTTCGCTGGAACGCACACCGGCTGGATCCGTCTCACTACCGAGCAGTGTGCGGAGGAACCTCCTCCGCCGGGGCCGGAGTGGGAGACCGCAGTAGACGTGAGCATCTACAGCACGAGCGGAGACCTGCGACTGTTCCGGTGGGGCGGTGATGTGGAGGAGGCCGCGGGTAACTTCGCGACCGTCGGCAAGGGCTGGTATCGCGTCCGGGTTCAGGCACGCGGACGAGACGAGGGCGAAGGGCATGAGGGCGACGACCCCGTGGAGGAGCATTACTTGAGCGTGTGGCCGGCACCGCCGCAAGCCGACGTCGTCCACCGCGCCGACGATGCCTTCGCCCGTGCTCACTATGACCCCGCCCGGCCCCCGGTGGAGCCATTTCAACCGTGAGCGCGTTCGCCTATGGGCTCCTGATTTTCCCAGCCGGAGTGTCCAGCGGGCGGCCTCGCGTCGGTACTCGCAGAACTCACGGACATGGGACTCTGTCCCTCATGAGTGAGCCCACCCCCTATGACCACGACCGAGCCGCATACTCCCGCGAAGGGCTGGCCCGACTCGTACTCGCCGACAACGCCACGGAGGTGGCTGACGGTGCCTCGGGGCTGGTGGGCACCCGCAATGATGCCGACACCGGATTCGGCGGTCGAGTCAGCCAAGCCCGGCAGCTCGTCGACCTGGCCGAACGGACTCTGGAATCGGCCGTCATCTACGAAGTCGAACGTGGCAGCTCATGGGCACAGATCGCGGCCTACCTGGAGATCAGCGCCGAGGAGGCCGAACAGCGGTATACCCCCGCTGTCCAGGCGTGGAACAAAGCGTTCGAGGAGCCGTACCGACTGGATGGAACCGGTCGCAAGCGCATCCCGCAGCTGCCCACCGCTGCATACGACCCCAACTGGGCATGTACTCAGCTGGATCGGTGGGCCTACCTCCGGCACGTCGGAATCGACGACGGACAGGCCGTCAGCGCCGGTCTCGTCATGGCCGAGGCTGTGGACGAGCAGGTCCCCAGCACCCGAACCCAGGGCGTCCGTTCGTACTGATCCGGAGACCTCCACGTCCGACCCCACGATCTGATCCACAAGAGATGTCCACGAACGGGGGCAACCGCCACGGCGGGGATCCCCCCGCCCGAAGCACCCGAGAATGGCCGGCGGCGTGGCCGGGCGGAGCCGTCAGGCGTCTTGTTCGATCGTGACGTTCAGCTGTTTCATCAGCGGCTGATCGCTCTGGGCGCTGTAGTCGCTGATCGAGATCAGCTGGTTCAGCTCCGGCATGTAGCCGGCGGCGACGCCGCGCGGGATGTCGTGCTTGACCGCGAGGAAGCCTTTCAGCGTGCGCTCGGTGCCGTCCTTGGCGTGTGCCGTGATCACGGTCGGCTGGAACTCCTCGATGCCGCGCTCGCTCATGTCGTCGCCGTTCATGAAGACGAGCGTGCGCAGGTTGTGGATGCCCCGGTAGCGGTCGTTGTCGGTGTAGATCGTGGTGTTCCACTGGTCGTGTGAGCGCATCGCGCCCAGGACGAGTCTTCCGTCGCGGGGCACCACGTCGGGCAGCGGAGCGTGTGAGAACTCGGCGCGTCCGGAGGGGGTGAGGAACACCCGCTCGCGGGCGGGCTGCTCGATCCGGAAGCCCATCGGCTGCCGGACACGCCGGTTGAAGTCCTCGAAGCCGTACAGGACCTTCGCCATGGTGTCGCGAATGCGGTCGTAGTCCTCGACGTACCACTCCCACGGGGTGCCGGAGTCCGGCAGCGCCGCCCGGGCGAGACCGGCGATGACCGCGGGCTCGGAGAGCAGATGCGGTGAGGCCGGCTGCCGGTTGCCCTGCGAGAGGTGGACCATCGAATCGCCGTCCTCGACGGAGATCCGCTGCAGACCGGCCGCCTGGACGTCCTTCTCGGTGCGGCCCAGGCACGGCAGGATCAGCGCCCGCTTGCCGTGGACGATGTGACTGCGGTTGAGCTTGGTGCTGACGTAGACGGTCAGGTCCACCTTCCGCAGGCTCGCGTAGGTGAACCTGGTGTCGGGCGAGGAGAGCGCGAAGTTGCCCGACATGCCGACGAAGACCTTGATGTCGCCGCGGTCCATCGCCTCGACGGTGCCGATGACGTCCATCCCCTCCTCGTACGGCGGGTCGATCCCGCAGACCTCGGCGAGCTTGTCGAGGAACTCCTTCGAAGGGGCGTTGGTGACACCACAGGTGCGGTTGCCCTGCACGTTGCTGTGGCCGCGGTTGGGCGCGGCGCCGGCGCCCTCGCGGCCGATGTTGCCGCGCAGCAGCAGCACGTTGATGATCTCGCGGATGGTGTCGACGGCGTGCTCGTGCTGGTTGACGCCGAGACCCCAGGTGATGATCGACCGGTCGGCCTCGCGGTAGATCGCGGCGGCCTTGAGGATGTCCTCCTTGGCCACGCCCGACTGGTGGACGATCTCGTCCCAGGAGGTCGCCTCGACCAGCCGCCGGTACTCCTCGTAGCCGCTCGTGCAGCGCTCCAGGAACTGCCCGTCGACGGCGCGCCAGTCGGTCTTGGCCATCTCCAGGGTGGCCTTGGCGATGCCGCGCATCAGCGCCATGTCGCCGGCGGACCGCGGCTGGATGTTCAGGTTGCTGGTCGGGGTGGCGTGGAAGGTCGCCATCGCCAGGATCTCGTGCGGGATGATCGTGCGGGTGGCGCCCGCCTCGACCTGCGGGTTGATGTGTACGAGCTGCTTGCCCTCACGGTAGAGCTGAGCCAGCGGGGTGAGCATGCGCGGCGCGTTGGACGCGGCGTTGATGCCCATCACGAAGACGGCGTCGGCGCTCTCCCAGTCCTTGAGGTCCACGGTGGCCTTGCCGGTGCCGAGCGAGACCAGCATCGCGCGGCTGCCGGCCTCCGTGCACATGTTGGCGCAGTCGGGCTGGTTGTTGGTGCCGAGCTCGCGGGCCATCAGCGAGTAGAGGAAGGAAGCCTCGTTACCCAGCCGCCCCGAGGTGTAGTACGAGGCCTGGTTCGGGTTCTCCAGCGCGCGGACGGTGTCGCCGAACAGCTTGAAGGCGTCCGCCCAACTGATCGGCACATAGTGGTCGGTCTCCGGGTCGTAGACCATCGGCTCGGTCAGCCGGCCCTGCGCCTCGAGGTCGTGGTCGTTCCATTCGAACAGCTCACTGACGGTGTGCTGCTCGAAGAACTCGCGGGTGACGCGCTTGCCCGTCATCTCCCATGAGGTGTGCTTGATGCCGTTCTCGCACAGGTCCAGCGCCAGGCCCTTGGTGTCGGGCCACGCGCAGCCCGGACAGTCGAAGCCGTGGCTGTCCTCCTGGTTCATCTTGAACATCTCGAGCGAGCCCACCACGACCTCGCGCTCGTCGACCAGGAACTCGGTGACGGCCTTGGCCGCACCCCAGCCCGCCGCTGGATGCGTGTACGGCTTCGACTTGGGCGGCCCTTTCGGCACCGGGCCCACTCGTGGCTCCAGTGGCTCACCGGCGGCGGCCGCCTCCTGCCGTTGGATCTCAGCGTCACCTTCGAAAAACTCACGATCGCCCATGAACATCCCCTTTGCGCCGTTTTCCACCTTTTAGGCTATATCCGCGTCGCGCAGTAGGCACAGGTAAGGGCCGGCCGGGCAGCAGGCAGGGACGTCCGCCGGGATGCCGCCCCATGCCCTCGATGCGACGGTAAGGAAAAGGACGGGACGGACCGGGAGAAGCCCGGCTCGCTCCGGCTTCCTGTTTCCGCCGCCTGCCTGGGGAGTCAACGTGACCGTGACGTGTAGCGACCGACGACGTGATCTGGGGCTGCTGTTGCTCCGCTTGGGTGTCGGCGGCACGCTGGCCGCACATGGCTCGCAGAAGCTGTTCGGCTGGTTCGGCGGGGGCGGCATCGAGGGCACTGCCCAGTTCATGGACTCCGTCGGCTTCGAGCCGGGCAAGCTGAGCGCGATGGCCGCCGGGATCGGCGAGGGAGGCGGCGGCACTCTGCTGGCCCTCGGCCTCGCCACGCCCGCCGCCGGGGCGCTCGCGGCCGGTGCCATGGCGGGCGCGACCGCGGTGACCTGGCCCAACGGCTTCTTCGCCCAGAAGGGCGGCTTCGAACTCTCTGGCGTCCTTGGCGCGGCCACCGTGGCCCTCGCCATCTCGGGCCCCGGCCGCTACTCCTTCGACCACGTCTTTCGTAATGTGTTCAACCGTCCATGGATGGTCCCCGTGGCACTGGCCGTGGCGGGCGCGGGGACGGCAGTGGTGGTGAGCAGGCGTGACAAGCACGTGCAGAAGCTCAAGGAGCAGAAGACGGCAAGGGCGACGGTGGCGGCGGCCAAGACGGGATAGCCGGTCTCCTGACCGCCTGCGGGGGCAGTCCCCGTCGTCAAGGGGACCCGTGTGGCCCAGGTGCGAGGTATGGAAGCTCACGACGGTTTGATGACAGCGACTCGCAAGCCAGGGCCGGCGGACCGGGGCTGAAGACCAAAGTGGACGATCGACGGAGATAGTCCATGTCCACCAAGGCATCCCCCATGACCTTCGGACTCGGCTCCTTCGGGGATCTTCCCCTCGCACGAAGTGCGAACCGGTGCAGTCCAGTTCCTCCACCCGGCGAGGCAAGGCGATGCGAGCGCCGAACTTCCGGGCGCGGCCCGGATGTCACGACGACCGTCGCCTATCCGGACGGCTCCCACCCCGCGAGCATGGAGACCAGCGTGCCCGGCATCTTCGCCGTCGGCGACGTGCGTTCGGGCTCCGTCAAGCGCGTGGCCTCCGCTGTCGGGGAGGGATCCATCGTCATCTCCGATGTGCACCGTGCCCTGGCCGCCGCCCGGCACACCGTCACCGGCTGAGACGGAGCGCAGCGGTGCTCACGGCCCGGAAGGGGGTGGGTAGTCCGTCCGGATCCGGCGCTGATCACGATCGCATCTGTTCCGCCTTTTCGGGTTTCCGCGTACCGGATCCCTTTTGGTTATGAGATGAACTCGAATACCTAAGCCAGCCTTTTTGAACGACAGGGCCATTACTTCACCGCGCCGATCACCCGCCAGCGCCGCAAGTTGCTCCCGGTCACACGCCGCGTTACTTTTGGTGCCTGTGAACAGTTGAGCAGGGGCCCGTCATGCTCCGGGCTCCTCATCATTTGCGCTTTCTACTCTTATCGCGGGAGAAGTGCTCATGGCCAAAATCCTCTTCGTGCTGACCGGTGCGAGTTACTGGACGTTGCGGGACGGTCACCGGCACCCGACCGGCTACTGGGCCGAGGAGTTCGTCGCCCCGTACACCGTGTTCACCAAGGACGGCCATCAGGTCACCGTCGCCTCGCCGGGGGGTGTCGTGCCGGTCGTGGACACGATGAGCCTGCGGCCCAGCATGGTCGGCGGCGAGGACAACGCACTGGCGCTGGAAGCCGCGATCGAGGCCGCGGACGAACTGCGCCACCCCGTCCCCCTCGACGAGGTGGACCTCGATGACTTCGACGCGGTCTACTATCCCGGCGGTCACGGCCCGATGGAGGACCTGGCCGTCGACGCGGACTCCGGCCGACTGCTGCGCGAGGCGCTGGACTCCGGCAAGCCTCTCGGCATCGTCTGCCACGCTCCGGCCGCGATCCTCGCGACCCGTGACGACAACGGTGACACTCCTTTCGCCGGCTATCGCGTGGCCGGGTTCAGCAACGAGGAGGAGGCGGGTGTCGGTTTCGCCGACAGGGCCAAGTGGCTGCTGGAGGACGAGCTGAAGAAGCTGCCCACCGACTACTCGCGGGGGCCGGCGTGGGAGCCGTACACAGTGGTGGACCGCACCCTTTACACGGGACAGAACCCCGCGTCCTCCGGACCGCTCGCCGAGGAGATCCTCAAGGTCCTCACCTGAGCGGAGCCGTGAGCCATAGAGCCCCCTCGCCGCTCGCGGGTGTCCGTGCTTCGAGGGTGTCCGCGCCGGGGACCGCGGTACGGCCACGCGCCGTTAATCACCAAGGAACTCACCCCGAATACACGCATTTCAATTGCAGCCTCCGAGTACGGCGAATGCGGGATTATTCTTCCGTCCGAGCACGGGGCAGGGTCCCGAATTCACCGGCCGGGCACGAGGGCGACGCGAACAGAGAACGCGAACACCGAAATCCACGAAGGAACCGATCATGGCCCTCGACCAAGTCCTCCCGCAGCGCATCGGCTTCGGCACGGCCCCCCTGGGGAACATGTTCCGCGCCGTCCCGGACGAAGAGGTGTCGGCGACGCTGGACGCCGCCTGGGACCAGGGCATCCGCTATTTCGACTCGGCCCCGCTGTACGGAGCCGGGCTCGCCGAGATCCGCCTGGGTGAACTGCTGTCCCAGAAGCCGCGGGACGAGTTCGTGCTGTCCTCGAAGGTGGGCCGGGTGATTCTCGACGAGGTCGAACCCGGGAGCCGGGATCTGGGGGACAAGGGCGACCTGTTCGCGCACGGAAGGCGCAACAAGATCCTGCACGACTGGACGGGCGACGCCACCGAGCGCTCCATCGAAGGCAGCCTGGAACGCCTCGGAGTGGACCGGCTGGACATCGTCTGGGTGCACGACATCGCCCAGGACTTCTACGGCGACCTGTGGCTGAGCAAGTTCGAGGAAGCACGGACCGGAGCCTTCCGGGTGCTGTCCCGGCTGCGGGACGAGGGCGTCATCAAGGCCTGGGGGCTCGGGGTCAACCGCACCGAACCCATCGAGCTCACCCTCGAACTGGACGAGCCGAAGCCCGACGGCTTCCTGCTGGCCGGCCGGTACACCCTCCTGGACCACGCGCACGCCTTGCAGCGACTGCTGCCCATGGCCGAGCAGCAGGACGTCGGCATGGTCGTGGGCGGCCCCTACAGTTCCGGCATCCTCGCCGGCGGTACCCACTTCGAGTACCAGGACGCGCCCCCGGAGATCATCGAGCGGGTCAAGCGCATCAAGGAGATCGCCGACCGGCACGGTGTCTCGATCAAGGCCGCCGCGCTCCAGTTCTCCCTCGCCCATCCGGTGAGCAACGCCGTCATCCCCGGCGCGACCAAGCCCAGCCGCATCACCGAGGACCTCGCCGCACTGCACGAGGAGATCCCCGTCGAGTTCTGGCGAGAACTCCGTGAGGCGGACCTCGTGAGCCCCCTGGCACCCCTGCCGGGCGGCGTCTGAACCCGCCGGGCGCCTCTGCCTCTCCCCCACCCCGCACTGCCTCCTCTTCGACGAGCTTGGAGACGCGCCATGGCATCCACATCGGTGAGCCGGATCGTCCCGGCCTCCCCCGAACACGTATGGCGGCTGATCGGCGGCTTCGATTCGCTGCCGGACTGGCTCCCGTTCATCCCCTCCAGCACGCTGGAGGACGGTGGCCGCATGAGAAGGCTCAGCGACGCGGAGGGCCAGACCATCGTCGAACGGCTGATCTCGTTCGACGAGGAGCAGCGCTTCTACAGTTACTCCATCGTCGAAGCCCCCTTCCCCGTGACCGACTACCTGTCCACCCTGCGCGTCTACGCCGTCACCGGGGACGACGCGGTCAGCGAGGTGCAGTGGTCGGGACGGTTCACGCCGCGGGACGTCCCGGACGCCGACGTCGTCGCTCTCTTCACCGGGATCTACAGCGACGGCCTGGAGGCGCTGCGGAAGGCACTGGGCTGACGCGGAGGCGGTGCGACCGGCATGCTTCTCGCGGTCATCTTCGCCGTATTGGCCGCCGCCAGTAACGCACTGGGCACCGTGCTTCAGCGGCGGGCGGTGGTCCATGTGCCCGACTCCCGTGGGCAGGGACTCCGTCTCGTCCGCGACCTGCTGCGCAATCCCGCCTGGTTCGTCGGGATCCTGGGAACCGTCTTCGCGGCGCTGTTCCAGGCCCTGGCCCTGATGTGGGGGTCGCTGGCGACCGTACAGCCGATCTTCATCCTCGAACTCCCGCTGGCTCTCGTGATCGGCAGCGCGGTCTCCCGGGTCGGCGTGTCCCGGAAGGCGTGGGGGTGCGTGATCTGCATCTTCGTCGGCCTGACCGTAGCCCTGTTCTCGGCCGCGCCCTCCGGCGGGCGGCCGCAGGTGCCCGGCATGTGGTGGGTGCCGACGCTCGTCGTCCTCGGCGGTCTCGGTGCGGCACTCGTCCTCGCCGGCCTGCGGCGCCCTCAGGGACTGGCGCGGGCCGCCTGCCTGGCGGCAGCGGCGGCGGTCGGCAACGCTCTCACGGCCGCCTTGGTGAAGTCCTCCATGTACGTCCTGTCGCAGCAGGGGGCGGCGGGGTTCTTCCTGGCCTGGCAGACCTACGGCTTCGCGATCGCCGGCTCGGTGTCCATCCTCCTGCTGGGCTACGCGATGCAAGGGGGCCCGCTCATCGGCTCCCAGCCCGCGCTCACGCTCGGGGACGCCACGGTGAGCTTCTTCCTCGGGGTGACGCTCTACGCGGAGTCTCCCCGCGGAGGATGGTGGCTCCTGCCCGCGCTCCTGGGTGCCACCCTGGTGGTCTACGGAGTGTTCGCGCTGTCCCGCACCCGCTGTCTCGCCAAGTGTGTCTGCCCCGAGGAGGAGGGCCAGGGCGAGCCGCAGCACGGTCGGCCGGCGGCCGAGGCCATGTGACACTCCCCCGGCACCCGTCGTTTCGGGACGCCACGTCCGTACATCGCCGCGACGGCACCTTGCGACCTTGCGCTACCGCCACGCGGAAGCGGCGGCCGCGGCGCGGACGGGGCCGTCGATGTCGGCCTGGAGGCGGCGCATCGTATCGAGGCGGTCCGCCATCCAGACCATTCTCACGGCCGTCGCCGCGCCCTGTTCCGTGCCCGCCGTCAGGTCGCGCCGCACGCTTTCCCGGAGGGCCACGTCCACTACCGAGCGGCTCACCGGAGGACCCGGCGCGCCGCCGCCGGCCAGCGCTTCGCCCGCCGACTCGAACCACGTCACGACCGACTCGCAGGAACCGAGGATCTCGACGCCCGCCGCGCCCCGGTCGCCCGCGCGCGTGTGTCCCGCGCGTGACCACAGGTCGGTGACGGCGTCGGCGGGCAGCCGCAGGATGGCGACCGCGTCCCGAGCGCGGTCACGTCGGCCAGCGCGAGGTGCTTGGTGCCGCGTTCGGCGAGGTATTCACGGAAGGCGGCGTCGAGCCGACGCGCGGAGGCCGACGCACGCCGTCGGTCGTAGTCGCCGGAGGCCGGGGCCGGGGCTGCGGCTGCGGCTCCCGGTCCGTCGCATCGCCTCAGTCCGGATACGACGGCACCGCGCAGATGCTGGGCGCCGTCGGAGAAGGCCTCGCACAGCACGCGACCCAGTGCGGCGGCGGCGCCCCGGGGCCGGAACAGCAGGCCGACCACCAGGCTGACGGCGCATCCGAGGGCCACGTCCTCGATCCTGACCAGCCCGAGCCGCCAACCCTCGGGGGCGATGACGCTGAAGAGGACCAACCCTGCTCCAGACGGGTGTACTAGTCGGTGCTGACCGAGGCGAGCAGGGCCACTTCCTCCCGGCGCAGGCCCGTGACGCAGCGCCGACCGCCGGGATCCGCCAGCCCCACCATGGCCGGGCTGAGGTCCATCCGCCGGGCCTTGAGGAACGCACCCAACTCGCTGCGGTTGCTGCTGCTCATGCAACTAATTCTTACAGCGTGGGGCTCCTTTTGTGAGGGGGCCGGTCTTGTCCCAGGACAGCCTTGTCGGGGGACAAGGATGGCCCATTGCAGAGGTGTGCAATGCGTGCCAACTTGAATGTGCGACCCGCCGGAATTGCTGGGCGTCAAAATGAACAGACACCTGTCTGGCGATCCAGAACTGCTGCTCTCCAGCGAGAGCAAGTGGGCACTACGTGCCGATCGCTCGCAGGTGGCAGCAGTGGGAGTACACCGCTCCCCGAGGAGAAAACGAAATGACCAACGACAACGTCAAGCCGGTCCGTGTCAAGGGCTTGGCTTGGGATATCGCGGCAGACATCTACTTCCCGCCGGGATTCGACGAGACTCAGAAGTACCCCGCGATCATCAGCGCCCACCCGACCGGCAGCTGTAAGGAGCAGACCTCGGGCCACGTGTACGGCACGGCGCTGGCCCAGGAAGGGTTCGTCGTGATCGCGTTCGACGCCAGCTTCCAGGGCGCCAGCGGCGGCGAACCACGGTTTACCGAGGACCCCGCCTTCCGGGTGGGCGACTTCAGCTACGTGATCGACTACCTGGTCACGCAGCCCTACGTGGACGAGAACCGCATCGGTGTCCTGGGCATCTGCGGCGGAGGCGGTTACGCCATCAACGCCACGATGACGGAGCGCCGGATCAAGGCGCTCGGCACCGTCGTCGCAGGCAACGTCGGCCGTCTGATGCGCGAGGGTTTCGTGAACTACGACCCCATTGCCGCGCTGGAGGCCATCGCCGCTCAGCGCACGGCCGAGGCCCGCGGCGCGGACGGCGTGGTCAATGACCTGCTCCCCGCGTCGCCGGAGGCGGCCAGGGAGGCCGGCCTGACCGAGATCGACCTGTGCGAGGCGACCGAGTACTACAAGACCGATCGTGGTGGCGCGCCGCACGGCGCAACCAGCTTCCGCTTCTCGCGCCAGGCGGCCCTGGCCAACTGGGATGCCTTCGACCGGGCCGAGGTGCTGCTGACCCAGCCCATCTGCATCGTGATCGGGGACAGGCCGGGCGGCTTCGGCTCCTACCGTGCCGGCTTCGAGATCTACGGCCGCGCCGCCTCCAAGGAAAAGGAACTCGTCGTCGTCGAAGGTGCGTCGCACTACGACCTCTACGATCAGCCCAAGCCGGTCGAAGAGGCACTGAGCCACCTCGTCCCGTTCTACAAGAAGCACCTCTGACACCGACTCGTGGTGGGCGGTCCCGATGCGGGAGTCGCCCACCACGGATCGGATGGCATCGGCGCGGCTGCCTACGCGCCAGGTCTGCACGGCACCCGTTCCCCAACGCTGACCAGCGCTGGCAGACCAGTAGCGGGTCGTCCACTGCACAGCGGCGTTCAGCGCCAGGCCGAGCGCGTCGAACCGGCCCTCCTGGCCCTGCTCGGTGATGCGGCGCAGGGTCCGATGGAGCGACTACGCGCGAGAAATGACGCGACCGCAGCTAGCAGTGCTTGGTCGTGTTGGCGCAAGGTCTGGCATGGCGCGGTGACAGGTGGGGCAGGAGCCGGTCCAGATCACGAGGAGTGACTGCATCTCGCGAACGACTCGGTAGAGGCTGAGGCCGGCGCCGCCTCTTTTGGGGATCGGCTCAGTCGCTGCAGGGTGCAGAAGGCGTGGGCGACGGAGACGAGAGTGACGTGGTGGTGCCGGCCTGGTCAGGTTCGTCCTTCGAAGTGGGCCAAGGCCTGCCGGTTCCTGCCTCACCCCCGATCCGGCCCGCCGGGCAGGATGGCCGCCATTCCCACGCCCTCGGAACACACCCGTCTGTCCCTCCAGGCGCCCCTCAGCGAACGCGCCTGCGCTGCCTGGCCGCAGATCGACCGGCTGCACGTCCACCACCGCAGAGCTTTCGCCCACGTGGAAGCGGAACTGACCCACGGCGAACGAGTCAAGCTGATGCGGCTGCGCTACCCCGGCACCACCACCAGGTGGGGCTTCGCTCTCTACCTGGCCAGCAGCGACAGCTACGAGGACTCCCGCCTGCCCACCGGACCCGTCACACCATGACACGCTTGTGATAGTTGACCCGGTCGAGGTCGCGCACCTCGACTGTCACCTGGACGGTCAAGCCGGGCACCGGCGCAAGATAGCGGCTGGCCGTCTCCAAGGCGATACGACCCAGCTCTTGCTTGGTCTCGGGTGCGCGGCCCGACAGGATCGCAAGCTCCACGTGGATCATCGCGTTGCTCCCGGAGTCCTCGCCGATGACACTCTCCCCGATTGCGTAGAACCTGGTCTTGAAGTCGTCCAGCGGACCTTCGAGAAGGCCCGCCGCCGGAGCGTGCAAAGCGAGCGCAAAACCTCGCCGGTCGAAAGCGTCGGTCAGCTCAGCGGAGTACTCAACGGTGATCTGCGGCATGAGGAACTCTCAGGTAAGACGATTTTCAAGGGGTTGACCCTGAGAGGGTAGCCAACCGAGGCACTCACCATCTGCGCCGCCACCCACCCCTCTGACCCACCATCCGACCGCAAGGCGCAGCAGCCGACAGCAAGCCCACACTTCAGCTGAAGCAGCGTGCGCTCCGCCGCGCCAGCAGCTTGATCAACCCCCGAAGGACTTCCGGAGCCGACCACTAAGCACTACTACTGCCGCGGCAGGCAACGTTCGCCTGCTAGTTGGTGACGCGATGGTCGGGTTCGGTTCTCGGCCGGTGTCGTCGCGGGACACTGTTCGGCATGGCCGAGCGGGTTCAGGCCGAGGGGGTTGTCGACGACATCTCCCCCGAGGGCCTGAGAGTCCTGCTCCGTGACGAAGGCGTCTCGTTTCAACGGATAAAGACCTGGAAGACCTCCCGTGATCCGGAGTACGAGGCGAAGAAGGCCAGGGTGGAGCACCTGTACGCGATCGCCGACGACGAGGTCGTGCCCGAGGAAGACGAACCGACGGTGATCTGGTGCCTGGACGAGTTCGGGCCGATGAACCTGAAGCCGCACCCCGGCCGGCACTGGGCCGCGAGCAGCGGCAAGGACGCCGATCCCGACCGGGACCCGCGCCCCCGGCGCCGAGCGACCTACAACCGCAACGACGGCGTCCGGCACCTGTTCGCCGCCTTCAACCTCATCGACGACAAGCTGTTCGGGCACGTCAAGCCCCCAACGAAGCGAGTGCAGTTCCCGGAGTTCTGCCGCTACCTACGCACCCTGCACCCGCCGACCGCTCGAATAGTGATCCTCTGCGACAACTTCAGCCCGCACCTGACCACGAGGAAGGACGCCCGCGTCGGAGACTGGGCCGCTGCCAACAACGTCGAGATCGCCTACACCCCGACCAACAGCTCATGGCTCAACCGAATCGAGGCCCAGTTCACCGCGCTGCGCTACTTCGCCCTGGACGGCACCGACCGCCCCAGCCACAAGGCACAGGCCAGCATGATCCGCCGTTACATCATCTGGCGCAACAACCACGCCACCGATCCCCGACCGCGGCGGGTGGTCGCCCGGGCGAACGTCGCCTGACACGCCAGTAGCTACACCTTGGACGGGGTAGGGGCAGCCGCCATTACGGTACGTTCCACCCGAGCACGACTGGCAGCTCGTGCTCGTAACCCAGCGTGCTGATCGTCCCCGGATGCGGGTGCCCGAACTGCCGCGCGGCCGACGCGTCGAGCCCCAGCCAGCGCGCGGTGAGGATGCGTGACAGGTGGCCGTGGGCAACGACGGCCACGTCGCCCTTGTCCAGCAGCGGCCGGACCCGGCCGAGGAAGGCGTCGACCCGCACCGTCACGTGCCCGAGGTCCTCGCCGGCGTCGACGCCGTCGCGCCACAGCTCCCAGCCGGGATTGAGCTCCTGGATTTGCTCGGCGGTCAGCCCCTCATAGCGGCCGTAGTCCCACTCGATCAGGTCGGTGTCGGGCTCCGCGCCGCTCAGCCCCGCCAGTTCGGCGGTCCGCACGGCGCGAGTCAGCGGGCTGCTGTAGACGGCGGCGAACTCCCGTTCGGCCAGCCGAGGTGCGAGCGCACGCGCCACGTTCTCCCCCGCCTCGGTCAGCGGCAGGTCGGTGCGGCCGGCATGCTGGCCGGTCTGGCTCCATGCGGTCATTGTGGCTCTGCCCTGCGAGATACACACATGGGCGGCCTTAAGTTTGCGGAGTATCCGCCAGGACTTGAGAGTGGCCATGACCCTGGCCATGCCGGCGACGCCCACAGCAACCGGCCGAACGGATCGGCAAAGACTTGCACGTTCGTGCCGTGCTTCTTGTGCTTCCCGGAGTAGTAGGGCCGGTCGGTGGCGACCCGGTCGATGGGCAGCAGGGTGACCGTCGAGAATCACGAACGCCTTGTGCGCGGCGGTGCCTACGGCTGTGGCGAGGTCCGGGGCGGCGGAGGCCAGGACCTCGACCGCTTCGGTGATGTGGCGGTCAACGGTGGCGATCTCGACGCCGAACCGGCCGCGAACTGGGCGCAGGTGTGGCCGCAGCGCAGGTGGGCCAGAACCGGCAGGACCTGCCGGCCCGCGCGGAGCCGGCGCCACCGAGTGCCGCGCTTCTGACGCCGGGTGACCAGCAGGCGGGAGAGGTACGGCAGGGGCGAGTTGGACAGATCGATCCCCGATGGGTAGACAAGCACGTGAAGCTCCAGGCAGCAGGTTGATCTCGGTCGACAACCCATCTACCAGGCGCTTCACCTCATGCGGACACCGTCCCCGCGCCAACTAGCCAGCTGCTCGGCCAAGTTGGAGGCATCCCACTGGCGTCCGATCCGGCCGCAAGTGTTATGGAGTCATGCGTGCTGCAGGAAGAAAGTCCGCGCACCGTCGAGCTGGACCTCGGGCACGACCTCACGACCACTGGCGGCGGCCAGCTCCTGATGGACGAGCACGGCTGCCACGTGCTCATGCCCGTCATGAACGACCTCGGCGTGCTTGACGTCACCTTCGTCGCATGCACCCAGAGTATCTTCGGCTACCCCAATGACGAAGCGCAGGAGGGCCATCCGCTGGCCCGCGGCCTGGCCTACGGGGTCTACGAAGTGTTCGGCTCTGACTGGGCGCAGCGGCTGGAGCAGCAGAACCGGGCCTGTTTCCCGGACGTCCGCTGGGCGCCCAAGCGGCACTTCCTGATGCTCATGCACGAGTCGATGGGCGAGTTTCTGGCCGACGACGTTCGCGCCGAGTTCCACTCCAGCGTGCTCCGCGCCGGCGACTACGACCGCATCGCACACCAGGTGTTGCAGCAGGTGCTGGACGCGACCACGCCGACCATGCTGCTCCACCGAGCCTGAGGTTGGAAGGGCTCAAGGTAGAAGCCCTTCAGGCAGGTCGCCGCAGTCTTCAACACGCCGTGCCCGTAAGGGCGTTTCCCCTCTCGCCACGGCAGACCGAACGGCCCCGGTGCGTTGACCGGTCGGCGTCGGGGGCGCCTCAGGAGCGTGGCTCCAGCACCTCCACGGCGCCGGTGTCGGTGTCGTAGCTGCGCAGGGTGACGAGTTGGACCGACAGCGGCGGGGCCGGCAGCAGTTCGGGGATCCGTCGGCCGGTGAAGGCACCAGGGCGCCGGGTACGGCCGAGGGTGACGTGCGGGCTCCAGCGCCCGGGTTCATGGAAGGGGTTGAGGGTCTCGGGCGGGCTGTCCGAGGCCACCGCCTCCCACACCCGGCGGTGCAAGCCGGCCAGCACGGAGTCGGGATCCAGTGCCCAAGCCAGTACCGAGGTCGGCCGCTCGAAGCGGACCACGCCGGTGAACCGCACGGGCAACGGCAGGGCGGCAGCCACCTCGGCGAGCTCCCAGCGGATCGGGGCGGTCAGCTCCGGGCAGGCGGCCAGGGTGAGGTGCGGGCTGTTCGTCGGTGAGCGGTGACGCGCCTGACTGGGCAGCCCCGCGTCCGCGAGCCGCCGCCAGGCCTCACGAACCGCCACCTCCGACGCCTCATCCAACAGAAGCTCGACCGTACGCACCACCGCAGCCTACCGACGATCACCCACGAAACCCTCGCTCACCCCCACCAGCCAGGCCGCCGAGCCGCGGGCACGGTCAAGGTTGGAGAGAGACCTTCTCCGATGACGTCGTCGCGGCCGCGATGGTCGGCCGTCCGGTCCCCCACGCCGAGGTGTCCGTCACCGAGCTCCGCCGTCTTCTCGCCTGCGCCGAGCGAGACCTGATTGGCTTCGCTGCCCTCAGAAGCCGTTGTCATAACGATCTTGGTGAGCATGGGTTCGAATGCGGCGGCTCGGTCGGGCGATCTTCGGTCTGTCCGTGCATGAAGACAGGGCCTCTGGTGCAGCTCGGGGTTGTTGAAACCTTGAGCACACCAGGAGGTCCTGTTGTCGCTGTTCCATGCCCTCGCACCGGCTGGCGCCAACTCGGCTTCACCTGAGTGTGATTGCCTTGCTCATCGGTTCGGGAATGCCGGCGACCGACCGTACAGGCGACCGACGTATCCGTCCGACATGAGCGATGCGGAGTGGGCCGTCGTGCGCGACGCGATGCCCGTCCCTGCCTGGCTAGAAGGCCGGGGTGGGCAGCCGGAGGGCTACTGCCGCCGTCAGATGGTCGACGCAGTGCGCTACTTGGTCGCTGGCGGTATCACCTGGCGGGCGATGCCGGCGGACTTCCCCGAGTGGGATCGCGTCTACGCCTTCTTCCGACGGTGGCGCGACGCGGGCCTGGTCGCCGAGTTCCACGACCGGCTGCGGGACCGGGTCCGCCAGGCCGCCGGCCGGGACCGAGAGCCGACCGCCGGGATCATCGACGCGCAGTCGGTCAAGGCCGCCGCATCAGTGCCCGCCGCGAGCAGGGGCTTCGACGGCGCAAAGAAGGCCAAAGGCCGCAAACGGCACCTTCACGGTCGCCCGCGCCCCGGACCTGCCCACGTCGGTCGTACGCGGGCCGGTGGAGCCGTCAACTGCGGCCCGTCCGCAGCCCGGGCTCGGCCTTGACGCCTACGTCAACGTTGATGGGACCCGGCAACACAGCGTCTCTCATTCGGCCGTCTACCGCGTGACCTGCGCAGGCGGGACGCGTTCACGGGGCATGCGAAAGATCATCACTTGCGGCCTGCTGGCCGCCGCGGCCCTTTCTGCCGCCACGCCCGCCTTCGCCGACAACGACAGCAACTTCGGCAGCGGGGTCAACGCGACGAACAACTGGAACTTCACGGCATCCGACGTGTGCATCCAGGAATTTGCGGTGGTGCCCGCCCTGAGCGACTGGACCGGCAACCACAAGAACAACTGCTCCAACGGCAACGTCCTCGACCACTCCGGCAGCACGCTGCCGTCCGATCACTGACAACCACCGCATCGATGCAGCTCGCCCGGGATCCCGGACTCCGGGCGGGCTGCAAGGTCTGCGACGAAAGGGCAGCCACAGGCGAGTGACGCTGGGCCATCGGCCCTGAACGGCCGCACCACGGACCTGGCACAGCCCTCTCCCTCCCACCGAAAGCGGCTTTCCCGTGCCCACGCGAGGGCCCGATTCCTGCGAGCCGTCAACCTGCCGGGCGCCGAAGCCGGTGATGGCTCCTGCGCCGAGCCGCCGCCGTCGGGACCGACGGACCCCCTACCGACTTCGCGGCCACCAGAACGATGCCGACGCCATGCGCAGGGGAGTCGACGCGCGTGTCTCCTGACCTCACTCGCAACGACGAACAGCTCGGCAACAGGCCCGCCAACTGCCCATACTGCGAAACAGAGTTCCTCCCGAACTCGAGGCAGATCCACTGCTCTCCCCGCTGCAAGCGCGCTGCCCACCGACGCGCTCCCGCCGCCCTGGTCGCCCGCACCTGCCCGGTCTGCGAGGGCGTCATCACCGCGAACCCCCGACTGCGCCAGATCTGCTGCTCCCCCAAATGCCGTCGCGAGCCGGAGAGACAACGCACCCGGACCCGCGACGAAGAACGAGCACGCCGCCTGGTCGAACACCCCCGGGCCCTTCCCGCCCGCCCCGCAGCCAGCAGCCCCGGCAACCGTCGACCTCCTGGCACCGACGGCCCTCCGGGACTGTCCCCCCTGCGACCAGTTTTCGCGTTGGGGCTCCGCGCCGTCGAGCACGAGCTCAAGCGGACGGCGTGACCGGGGAGCGCAAGCCGAGCCACTGCTCGGCGTCCCAGGCTTGGAACCGCTCCACCTCGGTGAACCCCAGCTTTGCCGCGAGTCGCATCGAGCCGACGTTGGCGGTCTGGGTGGTGAGCACCACCGGCTCGCCGAGAAGGACGCCGTCGAACCAATTGAGCGCCGCCGCGCACGCCTCGGCGGCATACCCGAATCCCCACGCCCGCGGCAGGAACAGGTAGCCGAGATCGGCCTTCCCCACAGCAGCAGGGCAGCGATGCTCCGTTGCCCTCGTGAGCAGGATCTGGCCGATCATCGCCCCGTCGAGATCAACGACGAAACTTCCCGGCCGCCGCCCGGGCACCTCGGGCATCTCGCGCTCAAGCTCGTCACGTGGCCGGGGTCCGCCAAGGTAGGCGTGCACCTCTGGCGACGCCAGCAGCTCGATGAACGCCGCACGGTCCCGGGCCTCCGGCTCTCGGAGCACGAGCCGCTCGGTCTTGATCGGGTCAGGCGGCCAGGCGACGGGTCCGAGTTCGGTCATGCCGGCCAACCAATCAGCAGGTTCGGCAATGATCAAGGCTCACGGACCGATCAAGCCAACGGCCCGCGCCCCACACTCACCACCGGGGCCGTGCAGGCCCGATCCGATCCATCCGCCAATGATCAGGCATGACCAAAACCCGCATTCTGGTGATCAAGGACCGCTCTCCGCCCCCATCCTCCCCAGACAGGTCAAAGACCAAGCAAGCGGGGCGAGGAGCAGCCCCGGCCATTTTCAAAGCTCTGGCCGCAGTTCCGTGTTCCCAGGTCAACGGCAGGAACACGGGATCCTTTCACCAGGGTGCTTCCTGCTGCGGCGAGCCTCGGAACTGATCGCGACGACATGGCGGGCTCATCCGAGTCCGGCCAGAGGGCTCGAACGCGTCCGTTTCGCACTCGCCCTGGCCACGATGGCGGACGCGCGTGGCGGCTACCCAGGGCCTGCCGCGGTGGCGTAGCGTTCCTCGTCGGACCCTATGACGGTGTCCTAATGTTCGACCTTGGTCGTGGGCGACGTTCCGACTCGGCAGGCGGTGGAGCGGCATGGCCGGCAAGAAGGCGGCACACCTGCCGCGCGCAACGTACGAGAAGGAACTGCTGCATCTGCAGACCGAGTTGGTGAAGCTGCAGGAGTGGGTGCGGGCGGAGGGCGCCCGACTGGTCGTCGTCTTCGAGGGACGGGACGCGGCAGGCAAGGGGGGCGCCATCAAGCGGGTCGCCGAGCGTCTCAATCCGCGGGTGGCGCGGATCGCGGCACTCCCGAAGCCGACCGACCGCGAGCGCACACAGTGGTACTTCCAGCGGTACGTGGAGCATCTGCCGGCCGCGGGGGAGATCGTGCTGTTCGACAGGTCCTGGTACAACCGCGCCGGGGTCGAGCACGTGATGGGCTTCTGCACCAAGGAGGAGTACCACCTCTTCATGCGGCAGTGCCCGATCTTCGAGCGGATGCTGGTGGAGGACGGAATCCTGCTGCGCAAATACTGGTTCTCGGTGAGCGACACCGAGCAGCAGGAGCGGTTCCGGCGCCGGCTGAAAGATCCGCTGCGCCGCTGGAAACTGTCGCCGATGGACCTGGAGTCGATCACCCGCTGGGAGACGTACTCACGGGCGAAGGACGAGATGATGGTCCACACCGACATCGCCGAGGCGCCCTGGTACGTCGTCGAGAGCGACGACAAACACCGGGCGCGCCTCAACATGATCGCCCACCTGCTGGACTCCGTGCCGTACCACGAGGTACCACCGCCGGTTCTCGAACTGCCTCCTCGGCCGCCGTCGACCGGATACGAGCGGCCTCCGCGCGATCTGCAGACGTACGTCCCCGATCACACCGCGAGCCTCTGAGCCGCACACGGCCGCCGCGGGACGACGGCACGTCACTGTGCCGGTCCCCCTTCGAACAGTTCTCCGAGATCGTGTACGACGATGTCGGCGCCGTACCGCAGCAGTCTCTCCCCGGTGTCCGTACCGCCCGCGCGGTCCACGCCCACGACGACGGCGAAGTGTCCGCGGCAGCCGGCCTCGACGCCGGCCAGGGCGTCCTCCACGACCGCGGTGCGCTCGGCCGGGACGCCCAGCCGTCGGGCCGCCTCCAGAAAGAGGTCGGGCTGCGGCTTGCCCGCCAACCCGAGCCGAGTCGCCTCGCCGCCGTCGACCAGCACATCGAAGAGGTCCAGCACACCGGCGAGGGTGAGGAGCTCCCGGGCGTGTCGCGATGCGGAGGCCGCGGCGACGGGAATTCCTGCCCGACGCAGGACCCGTACCAGCCGTACAGTGCCCGGATAGGCTCGGACGCCGTGCGCGCGCAGGTGCTCGGTGAACAAGCGCTCCTTCACCGCCGCCACCGCGCGAGCCGCCTCCGACGACGGGGCGAGGCCGCGTGACGCAAGGAACGCGGCGGCGCCATCGAGCCGGGACCTGCCGTCCACGTACCGCAGGTAGTCGTCGCGGGTGTCGAACGGGCGCCGCTGCATGGGATCCTCGGGTGGGTGCTCGCTGACGAAGGCGTCGAAAGCCGCCTTCCAGGCAGCCGCGTGCAGCCGGGCCGAGTCGGTGATCACCCCGTCGGTGTCGAGAACGACCGCGTCGACGTCACGCAGCACCGGCGCGAGCGCGGCGCGGGACCGTACTCCCATGAAGGCTCCTCTCCCTTACGGACGTCCTTTGGGATGAGAATCCATGCAGGTGGGGAACTACCGCCACCCGGTGTCCGCGTCTCGGAGCGGCGTGCGACCCATACGGCCGATATACGCCCAGGGTGCCCTGCCCTCCGCCGAGCCCCGATGACCACGGGGTCTGCCGCATGGTGCGACGGCAGGATCGGCTCCCCGAGTACGGTGATGTCGCACGACCTCGTCCTGCCGCTTCCCGGGCAGCATGCAAGCGCCTACGGAATGGGAATTCCGCGTTGCGGCTCCGTTCCGCAAGGTGACAGCCCTGGCAGCGTAGCCCTTATGTGCGACGCCTCCTGTGCCTGTCCGGTGTGCGGGTGCAGACCGGCCGCAGCAGCCACGTAGTCCTGCGCCGTGAGCAGGCCGGTCAGACGTCCGTGCGGGTCGGTGACCGGCAGTGCGTCCACCTGTTCTTCGGCCATCATGGCCGCCGCGTGGAGCGTCGATTCCTCCGGATGAACCGTGACCGTGCGACGCCCGTACACGAGGTCGCGCACTCTCCGGCGAGACAGTGTCACTGCTGGGGCCGCGCAGGCGACGGCGAGTTCGGCGCGGTCCAGCACACCGGCGCAGCAGCCGTCCTGCCGGACCACCGGCAGATGGCGCTGCCCGGACCGCTCGACCACCTCCCAGGCCATCAGCAGCGTCTCGTCCTCGCTGATCGAGTGTGGCGCCCGTTGCATCAGGCCACCCACGGTGGGTCTCTCATCCACGGCTTCCTCCTCCAGTCAGCGCCGGCCGGCCCCAAGAACGTCACCGGTGGTTTTCCTCAGGACGGTCAGGTGGTGGTGAGCCTCGGCCAGGTATCTGCTCCTGACCGTCACCGGTGGTTTTCCTCAGGACGGTCAGGTGGTGGTGAGCCTCGGCCAGGTATCTGCTCCTGACCCTCATCCGAGCCACGGCGCACGTCATGAGCCGGTAGGGCCAATGTGAGGGGGCCATTGGGCCCTCGTATCCCGGAGTCGGAACAACCAGAACCCGCCGATGGAGCATCTGAGTCGCCGGCGGGCACGGCCCGCCGGACGAGGCGCTCGCTACCACGGATGTGCACGGAGTCCCTCGCGAGGGCCGGAACAGGCGGGGTAGGGATCCAGCGGGTGGGGCCTGGCGTCCCGTGGTGAATGGCCGGTGAGGGGCGCACGCTGGGATCAGGAACCACGAAGGGAGCCGGTGCGATGACCTCCGCCATCACCACCATGAACGCGGCGCTCCCCGCCGAGTATCGTGAACAGCTGATGCGGGCCGCCCACCAGGTCTCCTTCGAGGCCGGGACCCGTCTGTTCGAGGAGGGTCGGCGCGCGGACCGCTTCTGGATCGTGCGTACAGGGACTGTGGCCCTCGACCTGCACGTCCCCGGCCGCCGTCCCGCCGTCGTCGAATCCCTCGGCCACGGTGAACTGGTCGGCTGGTCCTGGCACTTCCCGCCGTACATCTGGCACCTGGGCGCCGAAGCGCTGAGCCCGGTGCGGGCCTGGGAGTTCGAGGCCGAGGCGGTCCGGACGAACGCCGAGTTCGGCCGGGCGACAGCGGTCTGGGTCGGCCGGGTGGTCGCCCAGCGGCTGCACGCCTCCCGCGTCCGGCTGCTGGATCTCTACGCACCCTACGGCAGCGGAGGCCTGACATGACCACCGTTTCCGGGCCTCGCCGGCGTTCCGAGGAGGCGAGCATGCCCGGCAGTCCGCACCACGTGAGTGACGTGATGACGCGTGCCGTCGTCGCGGTGGGCCGCAACGCCCTGTTCAAGGACATCGTCGAGCGCATGGCGCAGTGGCAGGTCAGCGCCTTGCCGGTGCTGGAGGGCGACGGCCGGGTGATCGGTGTGGTGTCCGAGGCCGATCTGCTGCCGAAGGAGGAGTTCCGGGACAGCGATCCGGACCGGCTCACACAGCTGCGCCGGCTGTCCGACCTGGCCAAGGCCGGCGCGGTGACAGCCGAGGAACTGATGAGCACCCCGGCCGTCACCGTCCACGCCGACGCCACACTCGCCGAGGCGGCCCGCATCATGGCGATCAAGCACGTCAAACGGCTGCCCGTGGTGAACTCCGAGGGGCTGCTGGAAGGCGTCGTCAGCCGCGGGGACCTGCTCAAGGTGTTCCTGCGCCCCGACAACGACCTCGCCGACGAGATCCGCCGCGACATCGTCGACGTCCTCTTCCCGGCACCCGTCGAGCCCGTGCACATCATCGTCAGCGAAGGAGTCGCGACCCTGACCGGCCGGATCGGCGCCGGGGACGCCACCCGTCTTCCGCTGGCCGTTCGCATGGTGCGGGGTGTCGAGGGCGTGGTGGGTGTGAATTGCCGGCTGACCGCGGCCGACACGGATTGAACCGATGAACCACGAACGGACCTGGACAGCCTGAGAGGCGCTTCCTGGGGATTTCCCGGAAGAGGGTGAAGAAGCCGCAGCCGACCACGACGCCACAGGGCAGGACGGTGGCGTCCGGGATCGGATGACGAGTCCCCGGGGAAGGGCCGCGATCAGCCCCTGCCCCCGCTGAACCTCCGCCATTCGGGTCCGGCCTGCTTCCACTCCTCGTCCCATTCGGCCAGGCGCCGCCGCATGAGCAGGCTGCGGCCGGCCCAGCCTGCGGCCCACACTGCCGCACCGGCCAGCGGGGCGACGAGGGCGCCGGTCAGGACCACCTGGAACGTCGCCTCGGTCCCCGTGACGGGTTCGGACACCACGCGGCCGGCACGGTTCGTCCACACGGTGAGCCGGGTTCCGTCCGGGGCGCCGGGGAACACCTTCACCAGGCCCGTGTGCGGCGAGCCGCCCGGGTCCGTCCAGCGCACGGTGGCCCATACCCGGCCGCGGTCGTCCCCTGACGCGGCGGTCGGGGTCTTCGCCACGTCGTCGGTGAGGACGGCGGACACGGCGTGCACCTCGGCCCGCCGTGCGGCGAACCCCGAGTCCGTGACCTGTGCCGCCACCACGCCCGCGAAGCCTCCACCGAGAACGGCGAGTGTCCATGCCACGAGCACGATCCAGGCCTCTGCGACGTCGCTGCGCCGCCGGAGCGGATTGCGCCGCCACCGCCACAGCCGTACGCGTGTCACCGTCGTGGGAGGTGTCCGCGCCATCGTCGCGCCTCCTCTCGCCTGCCGACGGCCACTGTCAGGCGGACGCTGTGGGCCTGGGGTCCGGCAGGTCCGGATCGAGATCCGGGTGACGACGGCGTCCGGTCAGGGCGCAGTGGACATCGACGACGCCCGGTACGGCCCGCGCCAGCAGCGTGGCGAGCGGCACGAGCGCCGTGTCGTCGACGTGACCGGTGAGCGTGACGACTCCGTCGTGCACCTCGACCCCCAGGGCTGTCGGGCCGGTGCCGAAGAGGCGGCCGACGACCTCCCGCCGCACCTCCTCGGCGATGTCCTCGTCATGGCGCAGGAAGACCTTCAGCAGATCGGAGCGGCTGACGATGCCCTTCAGCGCACCGTCGCTCCCGACGACCGGCAGCCGCTTCACCCTGCTGCGGGTCATGAGGCGAGCGGCGTGGCCGAGCGTGGCTTCAGGTGCCACGGTGAAGGCCGGGGCGGTCATCAACTCCGCGGCGGTCACCGCGTCCGCCTTGCGGACGTCGGCAAGGTGCTGCACCTGTCCGTAGCGGCCCACGTCGCCCTCGCGGTACTCCTCCCTTGGGCAGCAGGTCGGCCTCCGAGACGACGCCGACGACGCGCCCGTCGCCGTCCAGCACCGGAAGGGCGCTGACGCGCCACTCGCGCATCGTCTTCACGATGTCCTTGAAGGCCGCCCCCGTGCGCAGGGCGACGACCGTGCGGGTCATCACGTCGTTCACGGTCGGAATTCCGTCCATGGCGTTCTCCGGTGGCTCGGATGCCGTCTGCGACACCTTCAGCCTGCGGCCACAGACCCGCTCGAGGCATGGGCCGAGTGGCCCGTTCACGGCCCCAGGCGGGCCCGACGAAGGAATTCCGGCCTTCCCGACGACTACAAGTCGAACGGCTGTATCAAGCTCGAGCCCTGTGACATCGCGTGGTGGTTCAGCCACATGAACCACACGGCAGCGCCAGCTGTGCCGTCGTCCCTAGGCCGCGGGCAGCGGGACCCGCCACTCCAGCTTGGCACCGTCGCCGTCGGGGCTGGACAGGGCCAGGCGGCCGCCCAGCTGTTCCGCCCGCTCGGCCATGTTCCGCAGTCCGCTGCGACGACCGTCGGCCGGGATGCCCACGCCGTTGTCCGAGACGACGAGGACCGCTTCGCGGCCGTCCGTGGTCAGTACGACCTGCGCGCGGCCTGCGCGGGCGTGCCGGGCGATGTTGGTGAGGGCCTCGGAGAGCACGGCCACGACGTGGTCGCCGATGTCGCGCGGTACGTCGGTGTCGACGAGGCCCTCCATGCGCAGGCTCGGGGTGAAGCCGAGCACGGGAACGGCGTCGCCCACCACGCCGACGACTCTGGCGCGCAGTCCGCTTCCGTTGGCACCTTCGCGCGCCCGCAGGCCGAAGATGGTCGAGCGAATGATCTTGATGGTCTCGTCCAGGTCGTCGACGGCCCGCCGGACCCGTTCGGAGGCTTCCGGGTGCTCGATGAAGCGGCCCGCGCTCTGCAGCGTCATCCCGGTGGCGAACAGGCGCTGAATGGCCAGGTCGTGCAGGTCCCGGGCGATCCGGTCGCGCTCCTGGAGCACCGCGATCTGCTCGGAGTCCTGCCGGCGTTCGGTCAGTTCCATCGCGATGGCGGCCTGCGCGGCGAAGCTCCGCAGCATCTCGGTCTCCTTCTGCGAGAACACCGTCCGGCCGGCCTCACGCGCCAGCAGGACCACGCCTCGGGTCCCGCCCTCTGCCGTACCGATGGGGACGGCGACAGCGGGGCCCAGTCCGCTGAAGCGCGGGGGTTCCTGAGAGATTCGTGCGTCACGGGTGACGTCGTCGCTGGCGACCGGAGCGGCGGCTGTGTACGCCAGTCCCATCAGGCTCTCGTGCAGGGGCAGCACCAGCCCTCGGTGTGCCTCCGCATCCACGCCGACCGCGATCTCCACGGTGAGTGACTTCGTGTCCTCCACGGGCATCGCGACCGCAGCCAGCGCCGAGCCCGTGATCTCCCGGGCACGTTCCGCGATCAGGTCCAGCGCCTCGGCGCGCGCGCTGTCGGACATCAGGCAGTGGGTGATGTCGGCGTTGGCCCGCAGCCAGCGTTCGCGCAGCCGGGAGTCCTCGTACAGGCGGGCGTTGTCGATCGCCACGCCGGCGGCGACGGCGAGCGTCGACAGCAAAGACTCGTCCTCCTCCTCGAACCGCGCGCCGCCACGCTTCTCGGTCAGATACAGATTGCCGAAGACCTGCTCCCGCACTCGGATCGGGACCCCGAGGAAGCTGTTCATGGGCGGGTGGTGGGGCGGAAAGCCGTAGGAGGCCGGATGCTCGGAGATCTTCTCCAGCCGTAGCGGCCGCGGGTGACGGATCAGCTCGCCGAGGATGCCGTGACCCTCGGGATAAGGACCGATCGCGGTGATCCCCTCCTCGGCCACACCGACGGTGTGAAAGGCCGACAGGGTCCTGCCGTCGGGGCCGATGACGCCGAGGGCGGCGTACTCCGCGTCCACGAGGACCGCGGCCGTCTCCACGATGGAGTGCAGGGCCTGCTCCAGGTCCAGTTCCCGGCCGACGGACAGAACGGCCTCCAGCAGGCTGTGCACCCGGTCGCGGGTGCCCCGCGCCGCTTCAAGACGTGCCTGCAGCTCATCGAGCAGGTCGTCCAGCTTCAGTTGTGGCAGTGCCATGCGGAAACCCTCGGGGCTGTTCACCACGCTCCTCCTGGCCGCTCGGTACGCGGGCGCGGACCCATCGGATCGCTTCGCCTTCCACGGTATCGGCCCGCCGTGGAAGGCGGAACTTCACCGCCGTGGCCACCCATGCCTCGGCCCCGGCATTGAGGCAGGCCGACGCCTCGGGGGCCGGTCGGCCCACCGCACTGGAGACCGCCACCGGGCGGCGGCTGGGACAGCCGGACGATCCCCTGCTGGTGTCCGTGCGCTCCGGGGCCCGGTTCTCCATGCCCGACATGATGGAAAGGTCCTCGACATCGGACTGAACGACGCCTCCGGGCGCGGTCTTGCCAAGGTGTCCGGGCGCGAAGGCTTCGCCTGGGACTCCTACCGACGGCTCGTCCAGATGTACGGCAGCACCGTCATGGGTGTCGATCCGACGCTGTTCGCCGAGGCCATGGCCCTGCTGAAGGACGCCCGCGAGGCCCCGACGACGTCCACCTGCCGGCTGGTCCGGATCGCCGTCGAGGAGGGCCGAGCCACCCGCCCCGGACTGCAGGGCGGCGTCTGCGGCGAGCACGGCGGCGACCCCGACTCGATCCACTTCTTCCACGCCGCCGGACTGGACTACGTCTCCTGCTCGCCGTTCCGGGTCCCGGTGGCCCGCCTGGAGGCCGGCCGGGCCGCGCTGAGCAGTGCGGACTTCAGCGACAGCAGATGAGCACCGGTACCGGAGAGGGAACGCGGCCATGATCCGCAATGACGACTCGGGGCGCAGGCGCATCCCTGGGGAGGATCGTCTTCACCGAACATGCGCTGCCCACCGCCCGCCCGGTCAACCATGTCCTGGACGGCGGCGACGTCGTCATCCGCACCCACGAGGGCGCGGCCCTGACCTCCCAGGCCCGGCATGCCGCCGGCACCGGTGTCGTCGTCGCCTATGAAGCCGACGCCATCGACCCGGACACGCGCCTGGGCTGGAGCGTCGTCGTCACGGGATACGCGCGCCTGGTGACCGACACCGACGAACTGAACCGTATTCAAGAGCTGTTGGAGCCCCTGCCGTACCACCCAGTGCGCCCCCTCACACGGTGATCCGTCGTCCGGAGACGACGAGGGGACCGATGCGGATCCACAGGCTGCGAAAGCCCCCTGCCCAGGGTTCGCTGTGCGCCCGTTCCGTGAGCCGGCGCTGCTCGTGGGGGTCCGTGACGACGTGTGCCGGTCCACGGGCCAGAACGCTCCAGCCCTGGCTGAACGCGTCGTCGATGCGGTCGACCTCGAAGGCGACCTGGCAGCCGTCGGCCAGGGAGGGGGTGGCCCCTCGGGCGGTCCGGAAGACGACGGCACCGTCCACCATGCTGTAGTTGACGGGCACGATCACCGGCCCGGATTCCGTGGGGACCGCGAGCCTTCCCACTGCGTGGGCCGCCAGGAGTGTGCGGCACTCGCCGGGACGCATCGTGGTGAACTCCGGTGCGTGCCCGGCGCGTCCGGTTCCGGGTGGCAGGTCGGCGGCGCCGCCGGTGAGTTCGGTGACCGTGGTCTCCAGTACCTCGGCCAGCCTCGTCAGCGCATCGATGGCCGGTGTGGCCCCCGGATGCTCCTCCAGGTACCCGAGATAACTGACCGCCATCCCGGCTCGTGCCGCCACCTGGCGTCGTGTCAGGCGCAGCTTCACCCGCCGGGCGACGAGCCGACGGCCCAGATCGCCCAACGGCGCCCCCGTGGCGACCTCGACGGACGCGTCCGTCGTCACGCTCGCCCTCGCTCGTTCGGTCATGATCGGTCACCTTGTCTCGTCAGGCCGTGGGCACGGCCACTTCGTGCTGCTCCCCGCCGAGCACCACCTTGAGCGCGCCCGTCTCGGCGGCCCGGGAGAAGATCTCGTACGCCTCCTCCATCAGGTCCAGCGGGAAGGTGTGGGTGACCAGCTCCGCGGTGGGCAGTCGGCCGGCGGCGGCCATCCGCAGCAGCGTGGGGGTTGAGTACGTGTCGACCAGTCCGGTCGTGATCGTGACGTTCTTGCTCCACAGCTCTTCCAGGTGCAGCGTGGCCGGCCCGCCGTGCACGCCGATGTTCGCCACGTGCCCGCCGGGACGGACCATGCGGGTGCACAGCTCGAAACTCTCCGGGACCCCGACCGCCTCGATCACCACGTCCGCGCCGAGCCCGTCGGTCAGATCCGCCACCAGCTGGCGCGGAGCCTCGTGCGCGTCCGCCACCGCGTCCGCGCCGAGCCGCCGGGCGGCCTCCAGGCGGGCGGGCGCCAGATCCACCACGACGATCCGCGCCGGCGCGAACAGGCGGGCCGTGGCGATCGCCGCGAGCCCGATCGGGCCGGCACCGACGATGACCACCGTGTCTCCGGGACGCACCCGGCCGTTGAGGACGCCCACCTCGTACGAGGTGGGGAAGATGTCCGCCAACAGCACGGCGTCCTCACTGCGGACCGTGCCGGGCAGCGGGTACACGGACAGGTCGGCAAAGGGCACCCGCACGTACTCGGCCTGGGTCCCGTCGACCAGGTGGCCCAGGATCCAGCCACCGCCGCCCCGGCACTGACCGTAGCTGCTGTCCCGGCAGTAGGAGCAGCGGCCGCAGGCGGAGATGCACGACATCAGCACCCGGTCGCCCGGTCGCACCGTGCGCACGTCGCCGCCGGTCTCGACGATCTCACCGACGGCCTCATGACCCAGTACCGTGCCCGGACGGACCTCGGGCACGTCCCCTTTGAGGATGTGCAGGTCCGTCCCGCAGATGGTCACGACGCCGACCTTCACCATCGCGTCGGTCGGCTCCTTGATCCCGGGATCCGCGACTTCTTCCCAGAACGCCTGCCCGGGACCGTGGAAGACGAAGCCTTTCATGACGCCCCTCTCTTCGGTCTGTCCCGGGACCCCGTTCCGGTGCGCCCGACAGGGAGGTCGGGCCGGGCCCCGGCGCGGTGCCGGAAGGGCCCCGCACCTTCAAGAGTGCGGGCTGTGCGACAGGCTCCGCTTGGGCCGACCGGCCCTCGCGGCCGGTCGGTCGGCGCCCGCCCGCGCCCGGTCCCGATGCCCTTGGTGGCCCTCGTCCGGATCCGGTCGGCCCTACCGGCCGTTTCCGAGCCGCGCTTCGGCTCGTAGCGTCGACGACGGCACAGCAGCGGGCCAGGGCGGCAGTCGGGCGGCCGGGGAGACCCGATCCACCCACGCAGGGGGGCGGCCGGGACCGCCGGGACCACGGGCAGGGCCTGAGGCCTGTGGACACGGCCCTCGCCACACACTGTTGGGCGAGACCGCGGCCGACCATGGCACCGGCGTCCGCACCACAGTCGTTCGACGCCGGCGGCTGGAGGACGCGCCGGTCGAGGTCAGGCAGACTCTGGTACCACAGCGCCGGCAGCCCGGCTCTCGGGCGAGTCCACGAGGCCTACGGTGAGGGGTCGGGACATCGTCTCCACCTCCTGGGCAACGCATCCGGTTCCAGCGTGGCGGCGCGGCGACAGGCCGGGGCAGAGGCCGAACGGCCCGGCCGGGGACCGAGGGGCCCTGTCGCAGGTCGTCGTACCGGCACATGCTGGAAGTCGGCAGGAACGCCCACCGACGGCCATACGGAGGCATCATGTTCAGCAGCCCGCACATCGTCAGCGATGTCATGACCCGCACGGTCGTCTCCGTCGGCCGGTGGGCCTCGTTCAAGGACATCGTCGGCATGATGCAGGAGCGGCGGGTCAGCGCCCTGCCCGTACTCGAGGGCGAGGGCCGGGTCGTCGGTGTGGTCTCCGAGGCCGACCTGCTGCCCACGGAAGAACTCCGGGACAGCCCCGAGAAGGGCTACGCGCTGCTGCGCCCCGCCGAGGTGACGAAGGCCGGCGCACTGACCGCGGGGGACCTGATGTCCTCCCCCGCGATCACGGTCCCGGCGAACGCCACCCTGGCCGAGGCTGCACGGATCATGGCTCGCGAGAAGGTCAAGCGGCTGCCCGTCGTCGACGAGGCCGGGCTGCTGGAGGGCGTGATCAGCCGCGCCGACCTGCTCAAGGTCTTCCTGCGCGACGACGAGGACATCGCCGAGGAGGTTCGGCGGGAAATCGTGTCGTACCTCTTCCCACTGCCGACCTCCAGAATCCATGTGGACGTGCACGACGGAGTCGCCACACTGACAGGGCGGGTCCGCGACGCCGCCCTGGTCCCCGTGGCCGCGCGGCTGGTGCTGGCCGTCGAGGGAGTCGTGGACGTGGGGTTCGACCTCGCCCAGGGCGAGAGGCCGGGGCAGGCGTAGGGGGTCCTCGTCGCTGTGCGGCAGGGCCCGGTCGGCCCTGGTGCGACCGCGGCCCACGAGTGATGATCGGGATGGACGGCCGCAGTCCGTCCATCCCGGGGAAACGAGGGGTCTTCATGGCCGAGACACGCACCTTCACGGAACAGGACCCGATCCGGGTGTTCCTGCTGGACGACCACGAGGTCGTGCGACGCGGCCTGACCGACCTGCTCGACGCCGAACCGGACATCCGTGTGATCGGTGACGCGGACACCGCGGAGCACGCCCTCGTGCGCGGACCGGCGCTGCGCCCCGACGTGGCCGTGCTCGACGTACGTCTCCCGGACGGCGACGGCATCACCGTCTGCCGCGAGCTGCGCAGCCGGATGCCGGAACTGGCGTGTCTGATCCTGACGTCGTTCGACGACGAGGAGGCCCTGCTGGACGCGATCATGGCCGGCGCGGCCGGTTACGTCCTCAAGCAGATCAAGGGCTCCGACCTGGTCTCGGCCGTGCGCACCGTCGCCTCAGGCCAGTCGATGCTCGACCCCGCGACCACGGCCCGGCTCCTGCACTCGCTGCGCGCCGGCCCGGCCGAGGAACCGTCCCTCCCCCCGGAGCTGACGGGCCTGTCGCCACGGGAACGGGACATCCTCGCTCTCATCGGCGACGGCCTCACCAACCGCGAGATCGGCAAGAAGCTGTACCTGTCGGAGAAGACCGTCAAGAACCACATCTCCCGGCTGCTGGCCAAGCTCGGCGTGCAGCGCCGGGTCCAGGCGGCCGTCCTGGCCTCCCACCTGGACCAGCACGAGACCGGAAACCACTCCGCGCACTGATCGCGCTCGCGGAACCCTCGGTCAGGCAGAGGTCAGGTACCGGCCCGCCGGTGCCTACCCCGGTTACCTCTACAGCGACCTCGCGTCCCTCTGCGAACGCTGCGGCAGACTCAAGGGCCGCCCGGGGCCGGTGACCGTCCTGTCGGTGCTCACCATGCCCGCGGGTGACATCACCCGTGCCGAACCGGGCCGGCCAGGAAGGGCCACCGGGATCGGCCCGACGACCGATGGGCACTGGCACATCAGCCGTACCGAGGCCTTCAATGGAATCGGCGACGGCACTCCTCCACGCCGCCGCAGCAAGGAGGCAAGGGCGATGTCCACTCCCGCATCGACGAAGAACAGCGACCATGCCGCCCTGTCGGTGATCGGAGGCAGCCGTGTCCCGGCCCGGTGACCGCCGGCCGATCGTGGTGGGCGTCGATCCCGACCCCGCTCACCGGATGGCGCTGGCCTGGGCGGCCGACGAGGCCACGCGCCGTCGGCTGCCGTTGCGTCCGGTCCTCGTCGAGGGCGTGCCGACCAGGGGCTACGGAAGGGGGGAGATCCCTCCGTCCTGGGAGGAGTGGAACCAGGCCCTGCACAAGGCCGGGAAGCGGGCACTCGAAGAGACCGCGGAGTTCGTCGCGGCGAAGCACCCACAGCTCGAGGTGGACACGCTCCTCGCGGAGGGCGATCCCGTGTGGGTGCTGCGCGAGCAGAGCCGCGACGCCACGGCTGTCGTGCTGGGCTCACGACACCTGAGCCGGGCCCAGGAGGTGTTCGGCTCCGCCTCGGTCGCGGTGCCCGTCATGGCCCATGCGCACTGTCCTGTGGTCGTCGTCCCCGAGCCGGAACACGTCAGCCAGGAACCCGAGCGCCCCGAGTACTACGTCGTCGGGGTCGACGGCAGCGAACACTCCGCCGCGGCGGTCGACGTGGCGTTCGAGGAGGCCGCCCTGCGTGGTGCCGAGCTGCGAGCCCTGTTCGTCTGGCAGCCCGGGATGCTCAGGGTCTTCGACGAACACGGGCCGCAGCAGGAGTGCCGCCGGATGCTCTCCGAGATCGTGGCCGGCCGCCGCGCCCGCTACCCCGAAGTCGACCTGCGCCACGAACTGGTCGTCGGGCATCCCGTGCAGGTGCTCACCGAGGCCTCGGCCCACGCGCTGGGCCTGGTGGTGGGCACCCGAGGGCGCGGGGGCTTCACCGGCATGCTGCTGGGCTCGGTCAGCCAGGGCGTGCTGCACCACGCTCGTTGCCCCGTCATCGCCGTCCCGTACACGGCCGCGTAGGCGACCGCGGCCGTCACGGTCCACCCGGCCCCGCGTCAGGCCCGTATGGCCCCTGCCCGTAGCGGTGCGCGAAGCCCACGCTGGAGACCGGATCCGGAGCGACGTACTCGGCCTGTCGTCCGCGGCGCCGGCCGCGGTCTAGCTGACCGAGGCCGGCGCACCTGGCAGCGAAGGGAAGCCACCGTGTCTGCAGAACCCTTTGACGAGGACACCATCACAGGGCTCGTGGCGGACGCCACAGCGGCCCCCTCGCTGCACAACGCACAGCCCTGGAGATTCCGTTACCTGGGGGGCGTCGGCGTCCTGCGCCTGTACGCCGACCTGAAACGTGCCCTGCCGCGCACCGACCCGGAGAGGCGGGGTCTGCATCTGGGCTGCGGTGCCGCGCTGCTCAACCTGCGCGTGTCAGCCGCCGCCGCAGGGCTGGCGCCGGTCGTCCGGCTGCTCCCGGACCCGGCCGACCCCGGGTTCCTCGCCGAGGTGCACCTGCGCGCCACCGCACCCCCCGACCAGGCGCTCGCCCTGCTGCACCCCGCGATCCACCGCCGTCACTCCAGCCGCCACCCCTACCGCGACGAGGAAATCCCCGCCACGGTACGGGAGCACCTGTGCGGCGCTGCCCGCGCCGAGGGTGCGCAGCTGCTGTTCCCCGGCGCCTGGCACGTGCGGTCGATCCTGGAGCTGGTGTGGGACGCCGAGGGGCAGGAGGCGGAGGACGCCGGAGTGCGCGGCGAAACCGCGCAGTGGGCACGGACGGAACCGTCGGGGACCGCTGAGGCGCCTGACGGGATCCCCGCCGAGGCGTTCGGCCCACGGCAGCGCGGTACCGCCGCCCCCGTGCGTGACTTCGCCGTCGGACGCCCGATGCCGGGCCGCCCGTGGGCGTCCTTCGAGAAGAACCCACAGATCGCGATTCTGGGCACAGCCCGTGACGGGCCGGCGGAATGGCTTCGCGCCGGACAGGCACTGGAACGGGTCCTGCTCCGGGCCACCACGGACGGGCTGGTCGCCTCAGTGACCTCCCAGCCGCTGGAATGGCCGGAACTCAGGTGGGTGGCTCGCGACCCGGTCTCGTCCATGGCCCACGTACAGATGGTGCTCCGGCTCGGCTACGGCCCCCAAGGCCACCCGAGCCCGCGCCGGCCGGTGAACGAAGTGCTCGACATCGTCTGAGCAATGGCATGGCCCGAGCAACGACGGAGGCAGCACCATGAAGGTCTCCGAGGTGACGACCGCCCCTCCCGTGTGCGTCGCGGGCAGCGTCTCCCCTGTGGACGACCTCCAGGTGGCCCACCTGACGTTCCGCCGCGCCGGTGTGCGACGCCTTCCGGTCCTCGACGGTGGCCGGGTGGTCGGCGTCCTGACCACCGACGACCTGTTCCTGGACGTATTCCGGCGGCCGGCCGACCTGCTGGGACCGGCTGCCCGGAGCGTGATGCAAGAGCCGCCCGGGCCGCCTTCGGCACGCGGCGGTCCGTATGAGCCCTGAACCGGCCCGGCGGGGAACGGCCGCGCTGCGCGAGGCGCCCCGCCACGGACGCCGGCGTGCGACGGGCGTCCCACGTGCCAAACCCCGAGGTGAGGCTTCTGCCGGGCGACGAACTCCTGCGGCACCGTGCCCCGCGTGGCAGGTTGGACACATCACCATTCTGAGGAGAGGGCGGCGATCATGCGAGCTCACCTCGGCGACCAGCTCGTCGTCGAAAGCCGGGCGACCGGCGCCGGCAGGCGCGACGGCGAGATCGTCGGACTCCACCACGAGGACGGAACACCCCCCTACGATGTGCGCTGGTCGGACACGGACGAGGTGACGCTCGTGTTCCCCGGGCCCGACGCACACATCAGCCACCTCCAGACCGCGCGAGAAGCACAGCCGGACACGGGTGAGGCGGGGACCATGTCCACAACCGCCCCACCGCGCGAGGCGGCCAACCCCGGCGACATCGGCCGCCGCGTGGCCCTCGAGCGCCGGCGACAGGGAGTCAGCATGGAGGAGGCAGCCCGCCGCGCCCGGATGTCGCCCGACTATCTCGCCTACCTCGAGGAACAGCCGGCGGACCCGACTTCGTCCACTCTCATCAGGCTGGCCGGCGCACTGGGAACCACGGTCGCCGCTCTGCGCGGCGGCGGCATCGATCTCCCACCGGGCCAGGGACACGCACTGCTGCACCCTCGGCTGAGGGACCTCGGCCCGGAGGAATGCCGCACCCTGCTCTCCACGCACGGCGTGGGACGCGTCGCGGTACGGACGTCCGACGGCCGCCCGGCGGTCGTCCCGGTCAACTACGAGGTCATCGACGACGCCATCGTCTTCCGGACCGATCCGGGCTCCGTGACCGCAGCGGCCGCGGGCAAGGAGGTCGCATTCGAGGTCGACCACGTGGACGAAGCCCTGAGTCAGGGCTGGAGCGTACTCGCCGTCGGTCCCGCGAGTGTGGTGACGGAGCCCGACGCCGTACGCAGGCTCACCCAGCATGCCCACACCACGCCGTGGGCGGGCGGTGAGCGCGAGATGTGGGTGTCGATCAGGCCCGCGAGCCTCACGGGCCGCCGGATCACTCCGGCCGATCAGTAGGCGGACAGGCCGGCGGATGTCGGAATGGACATGGGAGTGGACGGGCTACGACCCCACCGCCGAACAGTTGCGTGAATCTCTCTGCACACTGGGCAACGGCTACTTCGCCACGCGGGGCGCGCTGCCGGAGTGCCGGGCCGACCTGGTGCACTACCCGGGAACCTACGCGGCCGGGTGCTACGACCGCCTGGATTCGACCGTGGCGGGGCGCCGGGTGGTGAACGAGGATCTGGTCAATCTCCCGAACTGGCTGCTTCTCCGGTTCCGTCTGCGCCGCGCCGAGGGCACGTGGGGCCCGTGGTTCTCTCCCAGCACGCACTCCCTCCTGGACCACCGCCACACCCTGGATCTGCGCCGTGCCACCCTCACCAGGTCTTTCCGTCACCGGACCGGCGAGACGGGTGTGCTCGGCGTGGAACAGACCCGTCTGGTGCACATGGGGGATCCTCACCTGGCCGCGCTTCGGACGGTCTTCACCGCCGAGGGCTGGTCCGGAGAGATCGAGATCGAGAGCTGTCTCGACGGTGAAGTGATCAACGGCAATGTGCACCGCTACCGCGCGCTCAGTCACCGCCATGTGACCCGGGTGCGGACGGGCGCACAGGAGCCTCACACGGTCTGGCTGAGCTGTCGCACCAGCACGTCGGACATCGCTGTCGCCCTGGCTGCCCGGACAAAGGTGGTCTCCGACCGGCCCCCGTCGTCGGAGCTTCGTCCTGGCCGCCACCGTGCCACTCATCGCCTCGTGATCCCGGCCGTCCCGGGCCGTCCCGTCACCGTGGAGAAGACCGTGGCACTCCACACCTCACGGGACACAGCGATCAGCGACCCCCTCGGCGAAGCGGTCGACCGGGTGTCAAACGCGGCGGACTTCCCCACTCTCCTGGACTCCCATACCGCCGCGTGGGAGCAGTTGTGGCGGCGAGCGGACATCCAGGTGTCCGGCGAGGCCGGCCGCACTCTGCGATTCCATCTCTTCCATGTCCTGCAGACGCTGTCACCGCACACCGCGGATCTTGACGTGGGCGTCCCGGCCCGGGGACTGCACGGCGAGGCGTACCGGGGTCATGTCTTCTGGGACGAGCTCTTCGTCCTGCCGTATCTCAACCTCCACTTCCCGGAGGTCTCCCGGGCGCTGCTCAACTACCGCCACCGGCGCCTCCCGCGGGCCTGCCGGGCGGCCGCCGCGGCCGGCCGGGCCGGGGCCATGTACCCGTGGCAGAGCGGCAGCGACGGCCGTGAGGAGTCCCAGGAGTGGCATCTCAATCCCCGCTCGGGCCGTTGGCTGCCGGACCACTCCCGGCTTCAGCACCACGTGGGCTCGGCGATCGCCTACAACGTGTGGCAGTACTGCGAGGCCACCGGCGACACGGAGTACCTGCACACCAAGGGCGCGGAGATGCTGCTGCAGATCGCCCGCTTCTGGGCGGACCTCGCCGTCCTCGACACCGCCACGGGCCGCTACCGGATCCGCGGGGTGGTCGGCCCCGACGAGTACCACGACAGCTACCCGGGTGCCGAGTCGCCGGGACTGGACGACAACACGTACACCAATGTCACCGCCGCCTGGGTCCTCACCCGCACGCTGGAACTCCTGCGGCGCCTTCCCGCATGGCGTCGCGAGGAACTGTTCCAGCGGGTCCGGCTGGGAGCTGAGGAAGTGCCCAAGTGGGAGGAGGTCTCGCGTCGGTTGCGGGTGCCCTTCCACCAGGGCGTCATCAGCCAGTTCGACGGCTACGACAACCTCGCCGAACTCGACTGGGACGCCTACCGCGCGCGCTACGGCACCTTCCGGCGGCTGGACCGGATCCTCGAGTCCGAGGGCGACACGGTCAACCGTTTCAAGGCGTCCAAGCAGGCCGACGTCCTCATGCTCGGCTACCTGTTCTCGCCCGCCGAGCTGCGGGCTCTGTTCCGGCGTCTCGGCTACGACCTGGACGACGACATCTGGCGCAGAACCGTGGACTACTACCTGCGGCGCACCAGCCACGGCTCCACCCTCAGCGAACTCGTCCACGGCCTGGTCCTCGCCAAAGCCAGACGGGCCGAGGCATGGCAGTACGTCCACGACGCCCTGGAAGCGGACATCGCCGACATCCAGGGCGGCACGACAGGCGAGGGCGTCCATCTCGGGGCCATGGCCGGGACCCTCGACCTGGTGCAACGCGGCCTGACGGGACTGGAGACGCGCGAGGACGCCCTGTGGCTGCACCCGGTGCCTCTCCCCACGCTCTCGGAATACGGTTTCACGATGCACTATCGCGGTCACTGGGGCATTCGTGTACGGCGCCGCGGGGGTCAGTTGGAGATCGCCGTCCCGGACTCGGACGAGTCGTCGATCCGAGTCGTACTGGCCGACCGTGCGGTGACCGTCGCCCCCGGGGAGACGTGCGTGCTCGTGCTGCCGGAGGAGTGACCGACACCGCCTCTGCGCGAGACGGTACGGGAGGCAACCGACGACCTCGTGCACGGCTGAACTCATCGCAGAGAGAGCCGGATCCCGTCGCCATGGCCGCGTGGATCGGTGATCACTCAGCGGTGAGGGCCGACGGCGGAAAGTCCCTGCTCGCCCGGACCGAACCGTCGTCCGAGACGGTGAGGAGGGCGTAGCCGGGCTGCGAGGCGATCCATTCGTGCGCTTCGCCGGCTCCCAGCACGACCGCCGCCGTCGCGAACACGTCGGCCCACACCAGCGTGGGGCCCGTGACCGTGGCGGAGAGCAGGCCCCGTGCCGGCCGTCCGGTACGTGGGTCGCTGATGTGGCCGCCCCGCTCTGTCGTGCCGGAGGTGGCGACGGCGATGTCGCGGCCCTCGACGCACGTCAGCAGGTGCCCGGGGCGCCGGGGGTCGCTGATGCCGATCCGCCACACGCCCGTGCTCCCCGCCCGCACGTCGCCGCCGGCGTTCACGCACACGTCCGCGGCTCCCGCCTCCCGCAGAAGGCGCCACGCGCGTTCTGCCGCCCAGCCCTTGACGAGCCCGCAGGGGTCAGGCGCACCGTCCGCCCAGACGTCGAAGGCCCCCCGGGTGCGACTGTGTGCCGTCTCGCACAGCTCCAGCACGTGCCGTACCTGAGGGGGCACCGTGTCGCGCCGGACCTCGCCGCGGCGCAGGCGGCTGATCACGCTGTCGGTGCGGAAAGGCGAGTACACCCGGTCGGCATCGTGGAGGAGGCGCACGGCGCGGGTCAGGGCACCCCGCAGACCGGGGGTGGGCGCGTGGCGGAGGTCGAACGAGACGACCGTGCCCATGACCTCCTCGGTGTGCCGCATCCGCTCGTCCGCCTCAGCCACTCGCCTTGTCCAGGGCGCTCTGCAGGGAACGGACGTACCCGCCGCTCGTGTATGTCGCTCCCGAGACGGCGTCGATGCGGGCGCTCTGTGCGTCGAGCGCCTCACCGGTCAGGCGCGGCACCGCGTAGGAGGCGATCTCGCGGTCCCGCGGATTGCCGTCCGGCGTGCGCAGTGCGGTCACACCCGTGAGCCTTCCGCCCCGCAGGGTGATCCGCACCTGAACGGGTCCGTAGGGAGTGTCGACCGTGTCGCCCGTGTAGACGCCCGAGGGGTTCGCGGTGGTGCCGTGTCCCTGCAGCGGCGAGGTTCCGCCCGTGGGGCCGGCCGCCGCCGCGGGCGCGGGCGGCTGGTGCGGCTTGAGAGCGAGCAGCGTGGTGATGCCGGCCGCGGTGGCGGCGAAGGTGAACAGGGTACGGCGCATGAAGGTCTCCGGCGGGAGGGTGGTGGAGGCAGGCACGAACCGGCCGACGCCCGGGAACGGGCTACGGGGACGCTGCCGGACAGGGCCTAGAAGGTGAACGACTCGCTGTGGATGCGGCGGGAGGGCACTCCTGCCGCCCGCAGGGCGTCGCGGGCGGCCTCGGCCATCCCCGGCGGTCCACACACGTAGCAGTCACGGGCACGGACGTCGGGGACCAGGGCCCGCAGGTTCCGCGCGTCGAGCGGGAGCCGGTAGCCCGCCGGTTCGCTCACCGAGAGGTGGAGCCGGGCGCCGCGAGTGGCCGCCAGCGTCTCCAGTTCGCCGCGCAGGACCAGGTCCTCGGGCCTGCGGGCCCAGTACAGCAGCACGGTGTCGCCGGGCAGCGTCTCGAACAGAACCCGCAGGGGCGTGATGCCGACACCCCCTGCCAGGAGCAGGCTCCCGGTACCGCGGGCGCGATCCGGCGTCAGCGCGCCGTACGGCCCCTCCGCCCAGACCCGGGTGCCGGGACGGAGCCGCGCCAGCTGGGCGCTGTGGTCGCCGGCGGCCTTGACCGTGATCCTCAGTCCACGGCCGTCGGCCGGCGCCGACAGCGAGTACGGCGAGGAGGTCCACCGCATGCCGGGCGCCATGAACCGCCAGCGCATGAACTGCCCGGGGCGCACGTGCAGCTCCTCCATGCGGTCGCCCGTGATGAGCACCGACACCACGCCCGGGCCCTCGGGCCTGACCTCGGCGACCCGCAGTCGGTGCCGGCGCGACAGACGCAGGGGTTCCAGCACGCGGAACCAGCAGATCAGTCCCGCGACACCGCCGTACAGGGCGTACCAGCATGCCTGGGCCGCGGGATGACCCACGAAGTCCGCCCCGGTCGACAGTTGGTGCCCGAAGGCCAGGAACACGGCGGCGTAGGTGGCGAGATGGAGGTGGTACCACGTCTCGTGGCGCAGTCGGCGGCGTGCGGCCCGCGCGGAGACGAAGGCGGTGACCAGGAAGATCACGAACGCGGCGAGCGCCTTGAGCATGTCCGGGTAGTGCAGCAAGACCTGACCTGCCTCGGTGACCGGCGACGTGCGACCGGTCAGGGCATAGCCCTCGATGATCAGCAGCAGGTGGGCCGTGACGAGCGTGATCGTGTACCTGCCGAGCCAGGCGTGCCACCGCGCCAGGCGGTCCGGACCGGCTGTGCGGTCCAGCCAGGGCATCCGGCTCATCAGCAGCACCACCAGCGCGCACAGGTATCCGGCCAGCAGCCCCGACAGGCGTCCCGCTCCCGTCAGCCAGCCCGGCAGACCCACCACGGTGGACGTGTCCGACCACCACAGCCCGAGTACGCCGATCCCCCCGGCCACGGCCGCCAGTCGTACCGACCAGACGATCACCGCGACAGGCACGCCCCGCCGGCGGACCGGTCCTCGGTGATCGCGCGGCGCGCTGAGGAGTCGTATGCCGTCAGTGCTCACGCTGTGGTGCTCCTTGCCCGCGGGGACCACCGCGCCGGGCGGCGCGATGAGAGCACCGTGGCCGAGCAGGCTCTGAAAACCCTCTGAACGGGGGCGATGACCGGGTGGTTCAGAGGAAACTCAGAGGATTCCCGTACGCGTGGGTCCTCACGCATGCCGCATGCTGGAGGCGCGATGAACACCCACGACTCCCCCACCCCGCCCCTGCGTACCTCCGACGGAAGGATGCCTCGCGCCCTCGTCGTGGACGACGAGGCCGACCTCACCGACGTCGTAGCGGCCGCCCTGCGTTCCGAGGGCTGGCAGGTGCGCACCGCGGCCGGTGCGGCCGAGGCGCTCACCGCAGCCGCTTCGTTCGAGCCGGACGCCGTGGTCCTCGACTGGATGCTGCCCGACGGCGACGGACCGGGCGTCCTGCGCGCACTGCGCCGTGACCGTCCCAGCATCTGTGTGCTCTTCCTCACCGCACGCGACGCCGTGGAAGACCGTGTCGCCGGAATCACGGCCGGCGCCGACGACTACGTCACCAAGCCCTTCAGCATCGAGGAGCTCCTGGCCCGGCTGCGCGGTCTGATGCGCAGAGCCGGCCTCACCGCGCGGAGCGCACCGGACAGCACACACCTCGTCTTCGGCGATCTGGTCATGGACGAGGACGCCCGTGAGGTCACCCGCGGCGGCAGCCCCGTAGAGCTGTCCCGGACCGAGTTCGAGCTCCTGCGCTACCTCATGCGCAATCCCCGGCGCGTACTCTCCAAGGCCCAGATCCTCGACCGCGTCTGGGCCTACGACTTCGGGGGCCGTGCCCACGTCGTCGAGCTGTACATCAGCTACCTCCGCAAGAAGATCGACGCGGGTCGGCCGCCACTCATCCACACCGTCCGCGGCGTGGGCTACGTCCTGCGCCCGGCACTGCGATGATCCGCGCGAGGGGCATGCCCCGGTCCCTGCGGGCACGTCTGACCGCGGGACTCGTGTGCCTGCTCGCGCTCGCCTGCACGTGTGTCGGCATCGTCACGGTCCTGGCGCTGCAAGGGTTCCTCGTCAGCCGCCTGGACCAACAGCTCGTCACTGCCGGCGGCCGGTTCGCCGCCAGCCTGGAACACGAGGCACGGCCCGACGCCGACAACGTCCCGGACACCCGAGGCCAGGCCGACGGCACGTTCGGCGCCCGCACCCTGGACGGCCGGGTCACCGTGGCCGCGGTCGTGCACGGGGCCGCCGACCTCACCGTTCCGCTGACCACGCGCGACCGGCGCACGCTGCTCGCCGTACTCCCCGACGGCCGGCCCCGCACGATCCACCTGAGCGCCACCGGTGCCTACCGCGTCGCCGCCTGGCGCGGCGACGACCGTGACATCCTGCTCACCGGCCTGCCCCTGCACCCGGTCGAGGAGACCGTGCACCGGCTCGAGGCCGTGGAGTCGGTCGTCTTCGCCGCGGTCCTCGTCACCGCGGGCGTGGCCGGCGCGCTGTGGGTACGACGCTCTCTGCGTCCGCTGGACGAGCTGGACCGTACGGCCCGGGACGTGACCGCCCTCCCGCTGGCCGCCGGACAGGTCGCCATGCCACCGCCCCTGCCGGCGGACCGCCCCGACACAGAGGTGGGCCGCCTCACCCATTCCTTCAACCAGCTGCTCGGTCACGTCGGCGACGCCCTCGACCGCCGCCACCGGGGCGAAGAGCGCCTGCGCACCTTCGCCGCCGACGCCGGACACGAACTGCGGACCCCCGTCGCCACCATCCGCGCCCACGCCGAACTCGCCCTGCGGCAGGCCGCACCCCTGCCGGGCGACGTACGGCACGCCCTGGAGCGCATCGAGGTGCAGTCACGGCGCATGAGCGTCCTGGTCGACGAGCTCCTGCTCCTGGCGCGGCTCGACGCGGGACGCGAGCTCCGCCGGGAACCCGTCGATCTGACCCGCATCGTGCTGGACGCCACCGAGGACGCCGCCGCCCGTCACCCCGGACACCGCTGGGAACTCGATCTCCCCGAAGAACCGGTGGAGGTCACCGGCGACCCGGAACGCCTCCAGCAGGCCGTGACCAACCTCCTCAGCAACGCGGGCCGCCACACCCCGGAAGGCACCCGCGTCGACATCGCCCTGTCGGCCGGACCGCGGTGGACGCGGCTCTCCGTCACCGACGACGGCCCCGGCATCCCCGCCGATCTCCGCGCGCGGGTGTTCGGCCGCTTCACCCGGGGCGACACCTCCCGCGCCCGTGCCACCGGCTCCACCGGCCTCGGACTCGCCATCGTGGACGCCGTCGCCCGGGCGCATTCGGGACGCGCGGAGGTACAGAGCAGGCCCGGCCGCACCTGCTTCACCCTCGTCCTGCCGAGCGCGCGCGATGGGCAGCCGGTCGAACCCCCGTGATCCACGGGGGAGTCGGTGGGCGGACCTCGATCAGTTCGGCTCACCCGAGCGGCGGGCACCGCGGTGGATGAACTTGCTGGGCAAGCAGTTGTGCGAGCCGATGGGCCGCCGGCGGGACGACGGGGGGAGCTGACGGTGGCCCGGTCTCCGCCCCGCCGGCGACCGCCGCCTCCCGACGCCTGCGAGCGGCGCGCACACCTCTCGCATGTAATTCCCCGTCGACGAAGCATGCTTGGACCGCAGGCTGCGCGTTCTGTCGGTACGCCGATGCCCCGGGCCACCTGAGTCTCACGCGTCCACACGCCCGGCACATCCCAGAGGCGGGGGCCGGAGGCGGGGGCCGGAGCAACGGTGGACTGAGGGCTGCGGGCCGGGGCCCCAGGTCGCGCTCGACGAGGTTACGAGCCCTCCGTGAACGCGGTGGCGTGGTCGGCGGCCCACTGGCGGAGCGTTCGCGGTGCGGTCCCGAGGATGTCGGTCACCGCAGTGGTGACGTACGCGGGCTGTCCGACCGCCGCGCTCCACGCGGCGAGCAGCATGTCGACGACCGAAGCGGGCGCCGTACCCTCCGACAGGCTTCGGAACTCGTCCGGCGTCATCTCCTCGAATGCGATCCGGCGCCCCAGGGCGTCACCGATGACGTCCACCTGCGCGGCTTGGGTCAGCGATTCGGGTCCGGTGAGGACGTAGTCGCCTCCGACGTGTCCGTCCTGACAGAGCGTCCGCGCCGCGACGGCTGCGACGTCGCGGTCGTCGACCGGTGCCGTCTCGGCGGCGCCGTAAGGCCACCGGACGACTTCGCCCTCCCGGATCGCGGGCGCCCACCAGGCCAGAGAGTTCGACGCGAGCATCCCCGGCCGGATGATCGTCGACTCGAGACCGGTGGCCGCGATGAGTCGCTCGATGTCGGCGTGCAGTAGCGCCATGGGATTGGGCTGCTGGAAGAAGGGGTGCGCCGTCTGGTGCGGGGAGGAGAGGAAGACGACCCGCCGTACGTGGGCTGCCAGTCGCTCGATGACTGCCGCGGCGGTGCGAGGCGGGGCGGTCCACACGAGGAAGACCGCACCGGCGCCTTTCAATGCCGGGTCGAGCGACTCGGGCGCGGTGAGGTCGCCGGTAAAGACCTCGACCTTCGCCGGAAGGGTTGCCGCCGCCTCGGGGCGATGGGTGAGGGCGCGGACCGGCACGCCCGCGTCGAGGAGTCGGTCGATGACGACGCGGCCGATCCGGCCCGTCGCCCCGGTCACGAGCACGGGAGGAATGTCTGTCTGATTCACGCCGCCATGAAAACGTTACTCGGTTAAAAAAGCAACTCGGTAATGAATGTTACGGTGGATGGATGAGCGAGCCGACGGGACTGCGGGCCCGCAAGAAGGAGCGGACACGCGACGCCATCGGCAACGCGGCCGTCTCACTGTTCCTGGAGCACGGCTTCGACCGCGTTTCGGTCAACGACATCGCCGCGGCGGCCGAGATCTCCAAGCCGACCCTCTTCCGGTACTTCCCCACCAAGGAAGACCTGGTGCTGCACCGGTTCGCGGACCATCAGGGCGAGGCGGCACGCGTCGTACGTGACCGCGGGGCGGGCATCGAGCCGGTGACGGCGCTGCACCGGCACTTCCGGGCCGGCCTCGATCGGTACGACCCCGTCACCGGCCTCAACGATCATCCCGAGGTGGTGGCGTTCCACCGGCTGGTGTTCAGCACACCGAGCCTCGCGGGACGACTCACGCAGTACCAGCTCGAGGACGAGGAGGCACTGGCCGACGCCCTCGGCGAAGGCATCCAGGCACGCTTGCGAGCAGCCCAGGTACTCGCGGTCCAACGGGTGCTCGCCCGGGCCAACTGGCAGAAGATCGCCGACGGCCGGACCGCCAGCGACGTCCACCCCGAGGCCGTGGCCGATGCCGACCAGGCATTCAACCACCTGCACTGACAGGCAACACTCCTGGCCGAAGAAGACTGCGCGGCCCGGTGCACGCGTTGCCACGGGCCCGGTCAGACCGCTTCCGCGGATCCTGACGGCCACCGGCTCGCTCGTCGGAGACAGGTCGCCGGCACGGTCCCCATCCGGTAGCCACGGAAGGTGACGGGGCACGGCCGGACAGCTCGCCGTCAGGTGGCCGCCGACGGGAACTCCGGACCGACCACCTCAGCGGGTGAGCGAGCGGAACTCAGGCTGGTCCACGATGCGTAGCCGGGTACCGTCGGATTGCCGGCGGACCACCTGCGCTCGGGCGCCGGCGCCGCCCTTGGGTGGGGTCGAGGTGAGGGCGATGTCCCCGCAGACGAGCGTCGGAAGCGGCTTCTCCGGTTCGAATCGGGGCGCGCCGGCGAGCACCTTCTCCCACAGTTGACGGATGGCTTCCCGACCGGTCGTCACGCTGCCCGGTGGGTAGGCCATCACCGCGTCCTCCTCGTACAGCGCGGCGAGGCCGGCGGCGTCACCGGCGTTGGCGCGTTCCACGAAGAGGCGGGTGAGGTCCTCCGGCTTCAGGGCCTTCTCGTTCTCGGACACGACGCCCCCTCCCCCGGGCCGATTTCCAGCGCGTCCGTCTTCGAGCGGCGACTCGACCAAAGGCCAATCAATCGTCACGACCCGTTCTACAATCAGGAGTTATGGAGCTCAGGCAGTTGAAGTACTTCCTCGCTGTTGCCCAAGAAGCGAACTTCACTCGCGCCGCCGAACTTGTCCATATCAGCCAGCCCGGGATCAGCGCTCAGATCCGTCAGCTCGAGAACGACCTCGGGGCGACGCTCATCGATCGGTCGGGCCGCAGCGCCGGGCTGACCGCGGTCGGGGAGGTCGCGCTCGACCGCGCGCGGTCTGTGCTGGCGGCGGTGGATTCGCTGCGGCAGGCCGTCGACGAGATGAACGGACTCGTTCGAGGCAAGCTCGTCGTCGGCATGGTCACGGCGTGCACCATCACCCCGTTGTTCGATGCGCTGTCCAGCTTCCATCGCGCGTATCCGGGCGTGGAGATCAGCCTTGTCGAGGACGACTCCGACCAACTCGTCGACCGCGTCCGCGAGGGATCCGTCGACCTGGCCCTGGTCGGCACGGCCGGCGAGCCGCCGGACGACCTCGACGGATGGCAGATCGTCGCCGAGCCCATCATCGCCGCGGTGCCACCCGGTCATCCGCTGGCCGAGCAGGGTTCGGTCACCCTCGCCGAACTCAGCGCGCACCCGATCGTCTGCCTGCCTCGCGGGACCGGGATCCGCGCGGTACTCGACCAGGCCGCTGCCGCACTGGGTCTCACGTTGACCATCTCCCTGGAGGCGAGCGCCCCCGGCGCGGTGGTCAACCTCGCGGAGCGAGGGCTCGGGGTGGCCGTGCTCTCCGAGTCCATGGTCGCCCGGCACGAGAAGCTGCGGACCGTGACCATCAGCGACGTCGGCATCTCCGCGGTGCTGGCCCTGATCGCCGCGCCCACCAAGAGCCCGGCACTGTCTGAATTGCTGGTGCACTGCCGGCGATCCTTTGGCGAGCCACGGCGCGAGGAGCTGGTGCCGGTGAGCGGAGTGGCCGACGGCAGTGCTGTGACCGCATAGGCTCGCCGTGTTGGTGGTCGTGGCGGTTGGATGCGTGGTGACGTCCGATCCGACCGCTGGAAGCGCGGTGGCCGCGCCTGTCCGTGTGCGCAGACTGACCGACCAGGAGGGGCAGCGGCTGCAGCGGATCGTGCGCCGGTGCAGTACAAGTTCAGTGCGTTACCGGCGCACGATGATGCTTCCGGCCCCGTCCGGCGGGAACCGGTGCCGATGATCGCGTAGCTGCGCGGCGGTTGATGGTGAAGCCGATGTCGGCCAACTCGTGGGTGATCCGTTGCGTGGACCACTTGTGCTCGCGCCGCCAGATCTCGATCTTGTCGATCACCTACGCGGGCGACGCGTTCGGATTCCGGCGCGGGGTCGACGGCCGGTCTTGCAGGCCAGCCTCACCGTGACGCCGCCAGCGGTTGACCCACTTCGACGCACACGCACGGGATATCCCCATTTCGGCGGCGACGTGTGCGATCGGCCGAGTCTGGCAGCGCTCGACCAGGCGTCGGCACCCTTCGATGGACAGCGGAGCGTTGGCGTGCGTCATGGACGCCTTCCTGCCGGAAATTGAACGACGATTGCCGCCCCAAGGACTCCATGCAGGTCATCGAGCACGTGCGTCATGGTCTGGTGGGGCGTCCCGCGGTTATCGTCAGTTGAACTCGGCCGCGTGGTCGATGGCCCACCTCGCGAAGGTGCTGGCCGGTCGGCCGGCGAGGCGCTCAACATGATCGGTGGTGCGGTTGGACTCTGGTCGCCACACCGCAGCGGCGACAAGCGCCTCCGCAAGTGGCTCGGGACGACCGTCTGCGAGCATCCGTGAACGCGCGAGATCAGCGGGGAGTGCCTGGAATCGCAGATCGCGTCGGAGCGCAGCACCGAGGTGAGCGATCTGGTCGGCGCGGCTGAGTACCTCGGGTCCGGTCAACATGTGTGGGCCGTGGTCCAGGTGATCGTGGTGTGCGAGCAATACAGCTACGGCCGCATCAGCGACATCGCGCTCGTCGACGACGGCTGTGCGCGCCACCTCTGGGCCTGAGACGACATCACCCGACCGCAACTGTTGCACCCAGCCACGTGCGTTGGAGGCCAGCGTGTCGCTACGCAGCACCACGGGTCTCAGACCGGCATCGTGGAGCAGGGATTCCATATCCGCGTGCACTTGAACGATGGGATCACTCTGACCAGCGGCTTCGTCGTCTATGGCGGTCGAGGACAGGTAGACGACACGCGGCGCCGCCGCAGTGAGTTCTGCGATCAGGTCGTGGGCAGGGGCGGAATCGAGCAGTGGCCAGATCAGAAAGACCGCGTCGATGTCCACGAGCGCCTCGCGCATGGCACCGGGGTCCGTGAGGTCACCGACCACCCACTCGACTCCTGGTCGCGGGCCGGCCTGATCGCGCACCAGGCATCGTACGCGCGCGCCGTGTGCTTGGAGACGGTCAACAATCTCTCGGCCGAGATTGCCAGTCGCTCCGGTGACCAGGATAGATGGACGGCACGGGGAGCTTGTGGGGTCGGTGGTATCAGGCATGATCGAGACGCTATGGGTTCAGGTCGACATGAAGGCAAGGAGCGTGCGGTGAAGACGATCGGGGAAGTAGCCGCAGAGCTCGGCGTTGAGGCTCACGTGCTGCGGCACTGGGAAAACGTTGGTGCCCTCACCGTGCGTCGCGATCGCAACGGCTACCGCATCTATGACGACAGCGCGCTGGAACAGGCACGTACCGTGCTGAAACTGCGACGCGTTGGGCTCTCATTGCCCGAAGTCACCTCCGCCATGTCGCCGACGAAGTCGGCGGCACAGGCCGTCGTGAGGGCGAAGATCGCGGCACTCGAAGATGAAGTCGTCCACAGGCAGCAGGCAATCACCTTCCTGCAACACACCGTTGAGTGCCGGCACCGATACCTCGACGACTGTCCGGACTGTGCGACCTTCGTCCGCGAAGCTTGAGCCGCACCGCTGGAGTTCGCAGCCCCGAACGGTGCCCACGCCGCCGTCATGAACGTCACGTCCTGCAACAGCCAGGCCGTCCGCTACCGGCCCCGCCGAGGCGAGTTGAACTGGCCCCGGTTCGCGGATGATCCGTGAAGATCGGGCGTTGTGCGGTGGCCCCGGTGGGTAGCTTGATCTGGGACCACCGCTGACAGAGGTGCGGGGCGAGCGCCTGATCGAGTTTCAGCGTGCGGTGATCTCCGGCCTCCGTCGAGCGAGTGCGTCACGCTGTATTCCCGTCGGCATCGGTGTGGCGTGGGAGCAGGCAGTCGAAAACAACCTCTGCCAGCCTCCCGGGCCTCTCACTCGTGCCGCGCCGGCGGCTGGCCGTCAGTGCGGCTACGACGATGGCCTGCACGTCTGCTGCGCCCACGTCGTCGCGCACTGCCCCGGTCCGCTGGGCGCGGGAGAGGAGCGCGCCGAACAACTCGCGCAGCTGTGCCGCCAGCCCCTCGGCCTCGACGCCCATGGGGCCGCCCGCCGCCGTGATGGCCTCGGTCAGGTCCTGCTTCGCATATGCCTCGGCGGTCATCCGGGCGAGGAAGGCGAAGAACGCCGGCCCGGCCTCCGCCTCGGCCAAGGTGGCGCGGGCATCGAGCGTCAGCTGCTCCAGGTGCTCGCGCACGACGGCCTCGAACAGCACCTCCTTGGTGGGGAAGTGGCGGTGGACGGTGCCCGATCCGACCCCGGCCCGCCGGGCGATTTCGTCCAGCGGGACCGCGAGGCCCTCGGCGGCGAAGGCTGTACGGGCGGTCTGCAGGATGCGCTCTCGGTTGCGGCGCGCGTCGGCACGCAAGGGGCGCTGTCGCTCGGTGGTCAAGTGCCCTCCAGGGACGGGGGTTTGGAGTATTGATAACCGGGGCCTGCGCCCCGTATATTCAATCACGTAAACGGGGCCATCGCCCCGGTTACGTCGAGAGGAGTGCCCCATGACCACTGCAGCACCGCGTGAAGTCCTCCAGCATTTCCTCCGTCTGACCGCCGACGGCCCCAGCGAGGGGATGGCAGACCTGTTCACCGCGGACGCCGTCTTCGAGATGCCCTACCTGCCGCCGGGCGCACCCGTGCAGGAGCCGGGACGAGACGCCTTCCGGGGCCACCTGCAAGAAGGGCGAAGCTGCAGAAGTTCACGGCCATGGACCGCGTCCAGGTGCACGAGACGACCGATCCCGAACTCGTCGTGGCCGACTACCGCCTCCACGGCCGCGTCCTGGCCACCGGGAAGCAGTTCGCCTTCGACATGGTGATGTTCGCCCGCATCCGGGACGGACTGATCACCTGGTCGCGCATCTACTCCAACCCGCTCGACGGGGCGATCGCCTTCGACGCGGCTGAGGGACTGCTCGCCGCGATCACGGCTGCTTACTGATCATTTCAGCATGAGGCCTTGAGTTGTCGCAGGCAGATGATGCTGCATGCGAGTTGGAGCAGACCTTGGTGGAGGTCGGCGCGGATCTCGTAGCGGATGCGGAGCCGCTTGAACTGGTGGAGCCAGGCGAAGGTCCGCTCGACCACCCAGCGGGTCTTGCCGAGTCCGGAGCCGTGGGCCAGGCCGCGGCGGGCGATCCTCGGCGTGATACCGCGGCGGCGGAGGATGCGGCGGTACTTGTCGTAGTCGTAACCCCGGTCGGCGAAGAGTCTGCGGGGTCGTCGTCGCGGGCGTCCGCGCAGGCCGCGGATCGGTGGGGTGACGTCCAGTAGCGGCAGGAGCTGGGTGACGTCGTGGCGGTTGCCGCCTGTCAACGTGACCGCAAGCGGCGTGCCGTGCCGGCCGACGATCTGCCACGGCTTGCGCGGCGCCTCCAAGTCGGCGCGGAGCCAGTCGTCGACCGTCTTCTTGTACGGCTCCATCCGCGGCGATGTTCGCGCCGGCTGCTTGCGTGGCTTCGGCACCGGCACCGGCAGGGCCAGAGCTTCCCGCACCAGCCGCCGGTGTACGCCGTCCTTCCGCGACAAGGCCCGGATCGACACCTGCTGTTGCCAGCTGTCCCGGCGGATCCGGTCAAACAACTCCTGCTTGGACAAGGACATCCACAGCACCCACCCTCGGCGCACCACAAACACCGTTCCACCGCAAGACCCAAGGTGGGGCCAGTTCAACTCGCCTCGGTGCGGCCGATAGCGGACGCCCTAACCACGAGAAAGGCATCCGCTGGGGCAGACGCCCCCTCAAAGCCGCGCGCTGACCAACCTGGCGAACCTACGCGGTCACAGCACCAGGTCGTTGACGCCCCCATCGCAGACTCACCAAGGGTGCCGTAACCCCGAGAGCAACCATGACCACCGCGGTGACCCAATGCCGCGGTTCCTGTCCCAGGCCGAGTACCGAAACCGCACCCACCACAGTTCCGAGGCTGAGACTCAGCGCCGGCCACCACTCCTTGCGGCGAAGCAACCCGGGAACCCAGTACAACGTCACGATGGCTCCTGCCACGAACGCGAACTCGTAGAACCCTCCACCGTCGGGAAGGCTCCAACCGCCACGGCGCCGCCCATTGTTGTGGTGCACCAACCCCAGATGCACCGTCCCGGCCACTCCCCAGCACAAGGCACTCGCCCCCGCCGCGCCGATCAGTGCTCGCCACCCGTTATGCCCCACGCCGTGGATCGTAGCCGCATCGGTCAGTCTGCGTACCGCGTACAGGGATGGGCCACCAAGACCTCCAGCGTTCGGCACGGATGTCTGCCGCTCCTCCAACTGCTCCAACCGCTGACCCGGCGAACCTATGCGGACACAGCACAAGCGGTACGGCACTGGCCGGATATCCGGTCCGCGGGATCGTACGAAGAGGAGGCGCCGACGCCGACGCCTTCGCGTGCCTCGTCCTGTCATGTCCGGTCAGCTCTGCCCGGGGGCCGTGCGCCACCGAGGCCGTCACGAGGTGGCCGCTCCTCAGCCTTGCGTGGCCGCCGGCGACCGGCCGGGAGTCTCCCCGGCCGGAGCCTTCGGCTGCTGGGCGGCCTGGAAGTCGGCCGCGCGGATCAGCAGCAGGGAGAGCATGCCGCCGACCAGGGCCACGCCGGCCGAGATGTGGAGCAGGGTGTTGAGGCCGTCCGCCAAACCAGCCTTGGCGACGTGGGCGACGTCGGCGCGGTACTGCTCCGGGACGAGCCGCACGGCCTGTCCGCTCTCACCACCGCGTACCAGTGCGGCGAGCTGATCGCCGCGGCCCGCCGACCCGGGGACTCCGCGCAGCCCGTCGCGGATCCTGTCGCCGATGACGACGGAGAAGACGGAACCGAGGACCGCGACGCCTCCGCTCACCCCGAGCTGACGGAAGGTGCCGTTCACCCCCGACGCCATGCCGGAGCGGGAGAAGTCCACGACGCCGACCGCGGTGGAGGCGAGCGGCGGATTCACCATGCCGGCGCCGATGCCGCCCAGTGCGAGGCCGGGGATGAAGTGCTCCCACCCGGTCGACTCGGTCGCCCCGCCCATCAGCAGCAGAGCGGCACCGACCACGAGCAGACCCACTCCGATGAGGTAGCGGGCCGGGATCCTGGTGCTCAGCCGGCCCGCGATCAGGGACGCGGCCAGCATCGGCAGGGAGGCGGTGAGCAGCCGGAGGCCGGTCTCGAGAGAGGAGTACCCCAGGGCGTCCTGGAAGTAGACCGCCAGGAACAGGAACATCGCGAACAGTGAGCCGTTCATCGCGAGGGCGGCGATGGACCCGCCGACGAACGTGGGAATGCGGAACAGCTTGAGGTCGAACATCGGCTGCTCGGACTTGGCCTCGACGATGAGGAACAGGAGCAGCAGGACGCCGCCGACGGTCAGACCGGTCACCGCGCCCGGGTTGCTCCACTCGGTCTCACCCGCGCGGATGAGGCCGTAGACGAGGGTGGCGAGGCCGCCGGAGAGCAGGACGAAGCCGGGCCAGTCCAAGCGGCGGGCGAACATCGACTTGGTCTCGTCGACGCGCAGCGCGGTGATCAGGAACACGAGGATGCCGATCGGGACGTTGATGAGGAAGATGCCCCGCCAGCTGAAGCCGCTGGAGATCAATCCGCCCGCAACCGGTCCGATCGCGGAGGCGAGGCCGGTGACCATGCCCCACACGCCGAACGCCGTGCCGCGCTCCTTGCCCTGGAAGCTCCCCGCGATCAGGGCGAGACCGGTCGCGAACATCACCGCGCCGCCGACACCCTGCAGCACCCGGGACAGGATCAGCATCAGTGGCGACTGGGCCGCACCGCACAGCAGGGAGGCCATGGTGAACAGCCCCACACCGGTCGCGTAGAGGCGCTTGCGGCCGAACCGGTCGGCGAGCGTGCCGCTGCTCAGCAGCAGTGAGGCGAGCGTCAGAGCGTATCCGTCGATCACCCACTGCAGGTCGGAGAAGCCGGCCGCCAGGTCGTGCTGCACATCGGGCATGACGACGTACACGATGGTGGTGTCCAGCAGGAGCATGAAGGTCCCGCCGCACACTCCCAGCAGCGTCCACCATTTCTTTTCCATGTGTGTCCCTTCCGCTTGGTGAACTCGCGTAGCAGAAGAGGGCGCTGCGGGTGCGTTCGGTCAGCTTCTCGGCAGCCACGCGGAGGTCGTTGCGCGGTTCATGCTCGTGACCCCACGGCCAGAAGTCCAAGACCTGGTTTTTGTCGATGCCCAAAGTTGCGGTTATGGCACGGTGCGACCTGCGGGCCAGTGCGCCGACGCCCCCCGGCGCAGGTCGCCAACTGCCCCCGCGTGAACGACTCCGCGCAGGTGCGCCGGAGTCGATCACCCGGCATATTGGCCTGCCGGGCCCGCTGAGATGTGCAACTCGGGCGGGAATCCGGTCCAGCGCAGCCCGGTGGGCGGATGCCGCGATGTCGTTGGAGGAGGGGACGGAGGCCGGGCGGCCAGGCGTGCCTTCGGCGTGACACAGCCGACCGTGCACAAGGTGTCGTTACCCCTACGGACAGCATCACGGCCGCCTACCCTGCTACGTGGTAACCGCTGCCTTCTGTGCGGGGATCACGGTCGTTGCCGAGCGTTGCACTGCCGTACTCGCCGCCGGCAACCCACTCGACCTTCAGCGCGAATCGGACATCGCCCTTTCCGGGATTGATCCTGAGACTCAGCTGTTTCGGAGCGTCAGCGGAAACAGTGAAGGGGAAGTCCGTTCGGTTGGATTCGGCCTTTTTGGCCGTTGGCACAACAGGGACAGGGCTTTGCGTCAGATTCACGTCAAACATGGGCTCATGTGCCGTACCTGTGCAGGTTGCCGGAGAAGGCTTCTGTCCATCCTTCGGGAGAGGCACATCGGACAGGACCTTCACCTTGATCCCGGTGACCATGACGGCCTGGTCGGTCTTCGCCTGCAGCACAAGAGGAAGTGTGACGGGTGCGCAGGGGGTAGGACCCGGGGTGTACGCCGTCAGCCCGGGCGGCCCGGAGATCTTGTCCCAGGCCCATCCCCATATTCCTTGAACTGCCCAGAACCCCATGGCCCCCAGCAGCGGCAGAATCACGAGCGTCGCCCAGTGGGTGCGGTCCCGTAACGGCGCCCAGGGCTGCGTCGCTGAACCCGTCCCGGGCTGTGGTTCCCGCCTTGCGTCCGCATCGGCCTGCGGCGATGTTCCCGCACTCGAGTCCTCAGACATACGAACCTCTCCAGGTCCAGGCATTCCTGTACGCCCATGCTCTCAAGTCGTCGGCAGTCATGCGTGATTCGACAGGAACCGATCGACCCGGCCAAAGAACAGCTGCTGCACCGGGAGTTGAACCCCTTCGCCGTTTCCGGGTCCGCACGACGGCGCCTGCCGCGGGCGTCCGAGATCGCCCGGCGCGTGCAACCCCCGCCAGGTGAATGACCGTCCCCCGTCATGGCGCGGAGAGTGAATCAGGGGGACGTGTGATGGCTGGTGGGACGGTCGGCGGGGCGGACGTGGATGCGGTTCGGCGGCGGGTGCGGCGGCAGATGAGGTCGTATGCCGCTGCGAGTCTGGCCACCGTGGTGCCCCCGGCGCTGGGGCTGTACGAGGACGCCTCGGGGTTGTTCGGGGTCTCGTGGGGACTGGGGGCGCTCGTGGTGTTCACCGCCCTGTTCAGTGTCAAGCAGGCCCGCAAAGGCGCCGAGACGGGCCGGGTGGCCGCCATCCGGGACGAGGGGCTCGCGACGGGCGAGTACACGCTCACCCAGTACAAGGTGTTCCTCCCCGACGACCGGCCGAAGAGTTCTCCGGAGCGCGAGGAGTCGCCCCTGACGCTCCGGACGACCAACCTCGGCCTCCAGCACTGGGACAACGACGTTCTGCGCTGGAGCCACCCGTGGGCCGGCCTCCGCCTCGTCGTCGAGGACGAGCTGCTGTTCGTGCACCACGAAGGACAACTCATCGCCCGGTTCTGGGTGTTCACGCCGTTCGGCGCGATCGACGAGATCCTCCTCGCCGCCGACCGGCTCCAGCGGCACCGGTCCCACCGTTGAGCCCCGCCGCCGCACCGCCGACAGGCTGATGGGCGCGAACCTTGCGTCGTCGACGAGGCGCGCCACAGTGCCGACCCCGTCCGGCTGGTGGAGCTCTCCGGCCCGTCGAACCTCTCCGCCACCCGCTACGTCCTGTCCGCGCACCCAGGCAAGGGGAAGGGCCCATTGCCCCGTAGAGCAATGTGGACCTGCGTCGACGGAGCAGCCAGAGAAGGCCTTTCGGACGGTCGGCGTCCTGACGTATCCGTTCCAGACCGGTCGCTCAGGCGGGGCCCGGGGCCTGCACACGATCGCCAGAGCCGGTTGCTGCTTCCACGCGCGGCCGTGGCCGCGAGCGACGGGACGCAGATCTCCAGTTCCTCGCGGAACGCAGAGCGCTGGGGACAAAGGCGAACCACCGGGTGGGGCACTTCGCGGCCGCCACCCCACCCTCGGTTATCGACGATAATAAAATAATGTTAGCGTTGAATCATGACAAAGGAGCGATTCTCGGCGGCGGACAGCCGTGAGCGCATCATCGCCGCCACTCTCGCCCTCCTGAACGAGGAGGGACGCGACGGGATCTCGACCCGGGCGGTCGCCACCGCCGCACACGTGCAGGCACCGACGATCTACCGCCTCTTCGGAGACAAACAGGGGCTGCTCGACGCGGTGGCCGCCCACGGCTTCGCCGCGCACATCCCACAGAAGCGGGCGCTGGAGGCGGACGGCGACCCCGTGGACTTCCTGCGCGCGGGCTGGGAGGTGAACATCTCCTTCGCCCTGGAGAACCCTGCGCTGTACGCACTCATCTACGGCGAGCCGCGCCCGGGGGTGCGGGTCGAGGCGGCGGAGATCGCAGAGAAGATCCTGGCCGACGCCATCCACCAGATCGCCGCGGCCGGCCGCCTGCGGGTCGACGAGGCCCTCGCGACCCAGCTGGTGCACGCCGGCGGCCGCGGGGTCGCACTGGAACTCCTCTCCCGCCCCCCGGAAGAGCGCCACCCGTCCCTGAGCACCGCCGGACGGGAGGCCGTGATCGCCGCGATCACCAACGACACCCCCCAGGCCGCGGACCCCGGCCCCGTCACCGCCGCCGTCTCGCTGCGCGCCGTGCTCTCCCAGAGCAGCGCGCTGACCGACAACGAACGCACCCTCCTCGAGGAGTGGCTCGACCGCGTCGCCCTCGCCGACAACGACCGGAGCACCTCATGATCGTCATCACCGCCCCCACCGGCCAGATCGGCCGGCAGACCCTCGACCTCCTCCTCGACGGCGGCCACCCCGTCCGGGTCATCGCCCGCGACCCCTCACGGCTCACCCCGCGCACCCGCGAGCAGGCGGAGATCGTCCAGGGCTCCCACAGCGACCCGCAGGTCCTCGCCGAGGCCTTCAAGGGCGCCGACAGCGTCCTGTGGCTGGTCCCCCCGAACTCGGGCACCGACGACAACCGGGAGCACTACCTCGGCTTCACCCGCGCGGCCTGCGAAGCCATCACAGCCCAAGGCGTGAAGCGGGTCGTGGGCGTCACCAGCCTGGGCCGCGCCTACAAGAAGCCCGCCGGACAGCTGTCGGACGCGTTCGCGATGGACGACATGATCGAGTCCACCGGGGTCGGCTACCGGGCGCTGGCCATGCCGTTCTTCATGGAGAACCTCCTCCAGCAGGCCCAGGCGATCACGACGCAGGGCATGTTCTTCATGCCCAACGCGGCCGACCGGCCGCTGGCGCTGGTCGCCACCCGCGACATCGCCGCGGCTGCCGCCCGGCTCCTGGCGGACGACTCGTGGTCCGGGCAGGACACCGTCCCGGTGATCAGCCCCGACTCCCTTTCGCCCGACACCATGGCGGAGGTCCTGTCCGAAGTCCTGGGACGTCCGGTCCGCTTCCAGCAGGTCGGCGCCGACACACACAAGGCGACGATGCTCCAGTACGGGATGAGCGAGCCGTTCGCGCAGAGCCTGGTCGACATGGCTACCGCCCAGAGCGACGACATCTACGACGCCGAGCACGCGCGGGCCACGCCCGCCCCCACCAGCTTCCGCCAGTGGAGTACGGAAGTCCTCAAGCCCGCCGTCCAGGCCTGAACGACAGCACCACCCGGCGTGCGGCCCGCCGCGCGCCGACAGCGGGTGCGGGTGCGGGTGCCCCTGGGGTCACCACCGTTCCCCTCCCCCACCAGGCTTCCTCCACCAGGCCGTACCCGTCGGTGACTTCTCCGTCGCCCGCCTCGCCCAAGCGTTGGGCACCACCACGGCATACGTCCGGCACCGCTCAAAAACGGCGTCCGCCTGCGCCCCGCCGGGTCCTGTCCGGGCCGCCCCAGGCGGAAGGGATCGTCACACACCCGTCCGTGTCAGGCACGCTTGCTTCCGCAAGCCGCCGTCAGCTTGTTGTGGAGGGTTCTGTGGCGTCGGCGTCCTGGGTGGCGAACCAGGTCGCGAGGAGTCGCAGTCCTTCCTCGGAGGGCGATCCGGGTTCGGCGGTGTAGATGGTGAGGGTGAGGCCGGGTTCGGCGGCCATCTCCAGTCCTTCGTAGGCGAGGGCGAGGTCGCCGACCGCGTGATGGTGGAAGCGTTTGGTGCCGGTGCCATGGTGGCGGACGTCGTGGGCGCCCCAGCGCGTGCGGAAGTCGTCGCTTCGGGTCGAGAGCTCGCCGACCAGGTCGTGGAGATCCTTGTCGTGGGGGTTGCGGCCGGCTTCGGTGCGCAGGATGGCGACGGCGACGTCAGCGGCCTTGTCCCAGTCGGGGTAGAAGCGTCGGGAGGCCGGATCGAGGAAGTTGAAGCGAGCCAGGTTCGCTTGGTTGTGGGGCGCGGCGTAGACGTCGGCGTACAAGGCTCGGGCGAGCTGGTTGGCGGCGAGGATGTCCATGCGGCCGTTGCGGACGAAGGCCGGGCCGGCGGTGATGGCGTCCAGGGTCCATTGCAGGCTTCGGTGGGCCGTCCACTGGGGGGTGGCTCGGCGGCGGGGTCGGGTGAGGGCGTCGGAGCCGTCCGCTGTCCGTGCCAGGTTCAGCAGGTGGGCGCGTTCGGCGTCGTCGAGCTGCAGAACGCGGGCGACGGATTCGAGGACAGCCGGGGAGACGCCGGCGAGGTTGCCGCGCTCCAGCTTGGAGTAGTACTCCACGCTCATGTCGGCCAGCGCGGCGACCTCGCTCCTGCGCAGGCCGGGCACGCGCCGACGGCTGCCGGTGGGCAGGCCCGCCAGCTTGGGGGTGATCTTCGCTCGCCGCGAGGTGAGAAACTCGCGGACCTCCGCTCGGTTGTCCACGCCTTCGACGGTACGTCCCGCCGGCGGCCGTAGGGATGTACTGGCAGTACACCCTTTGACGGTGTCTCGCTACGTGCGCCGGGAGCGGGTTACCTGGATGACGTGGTGCTCTCCGCCCGGGCTTTGCGAGCCGGTCGGGCGGTCAGCCACCTTTCTCTGCACTCGGCGACGGCCGGTTTCCGCCGGCACGCCTCGGAAAGGAACCCTTCTCATGCGCGGCGCAGTCATCCACGCCCCCGGCGACATCCGCTTCGAGACCCTGGACGACCCGAAGCTCCTGCACCCGACCGATGCGATCATCCGTACGGCCGTGACCTGTGTGTGCGGCTCCGACCTGTGGCCCTACCGCGGTCTGGAGCCCACGGACGAGCCGCACCCGATGGGCCACGAGTACGTCGGCTTCGTCGAGGAGGTCGGCTCCGCGGTCACCTCGGTCAAGCGTGGCCAGTTCGTGATCGGCTCTTTCGCCACATCCGACAACACGTGCGCGAACTGCCGGAACGGCTTCCAGTCGAACTGCCTGCACCGCGAGTTCATGAGCACCTGCCAGGCCGAGTACGTGCGCATCCCCAACGCGCAGGGCACCCTGGTCGCCCTCGACGACACACCCGACGAGCGGTTCTGGCCCGGCCTGCTGGCCGTGTCCGACGTCATGGGCACCGGCTGGTGGGCCGCGGAGGCCGCCGAGGTCGGGCCCGGCTCCACCGCCGTGGTCGTCGGCGACGGGGCAGTCGGCCTGTGCGCGGTCATCGCCGCGAAGGAGATGGGCGCCGAACGGATCATCGCCATGAGCCGCCACGAGCCCCGCCAGAAGCTCGCCCTGGAGTTCGGCGCCACCGACATCGTCACCGAACGCGGCGAGCAGGGCGTCGACCGTGTCAAGGACCTGACCGACGGCATCGGCGCCGACTCGGTGCTGGAGTGCGTCGGCACCCCGGAGGCCATGCGGCAGGCACTGCACTCGGCCCGGCCAGGTGGCGACGTCGGCTTCGTCGGCGTCCCCCACGACGTCGTGATCGACGGCCAGGAGCTGTTCTTCTCCCAGGTCGGCCTGCGTGGCGGCCCCGCCCCCGTGCGCCGCTACCTGCCCGACCTGATCGACCGCGTCCTGACGGGCCGGATCGACCCGGGCAAGGTGTTCGACCTCACCTTGCCCCTGGACCAGGTCGCCGAGGGCTACCGGGCCATGGACGAGCGCCGCGCCATCAAGACCCTGCTCACACCCTGACCGACTCCCACCAAGAGCCTGTGGCTGTGACCACGACGTCCCGTGCACCCCAGCTGCTCAGAACTCGTAGCACTCGTAGAACAAGAGAGAACCACCATGCCCCAGCAGTCCGCCCCCGAGGAACTCAGGGCGATCGCCCCCAAGCTTGTCGAGGTCACGAACGACGTCCTGTTCGGCGACGTCTGGAAACGCCCCGGTCTGTCCCCTCGCGACCGGAGCCTGGTCACCGTGAGCACGCTCGCCGCCCTCTACCGCAGTGAGCAGCTCGGACACCACCTGGGTGTCGCCCTCGACAACGGACTGACCGTCGAGGAACTCTCCGAGGCCATCACCCATCTCGCCTTCTACGCCGGCTGGCCCAACGCCATGACCGCCGTCAACCGGCTCAAGAAGATCGCCGACGAGCGCGGCGCCTGACGCACCCCGCCTCGTATCCCGACCCCGCGAAGGAGAACAACCATGGAACACATCACCGAGACGGCCACACTGAAGGCCCCGGCCGAACGCTTCACCGGCGACGTCCACCTCAACATGATCGAGTCCCCCACCTCCCCCGGCCGCCTCGCCGCCGCGCTCGTCCGCTTCACCCCTGGCGCCCGCACCAACTGGCACTCCCACGCCAACGGCCAGACCCTCTACGTCACCGACGGCGTCGGCCTCGTCGGCACCCGTGACGGCAGCGTCGTGCGCGTCAGCGCCGGAGAGACCGTCAAGTGCCCCGCTGGTGAGGAGCATTGGCACGGGGCCACCGACACGACTTTCATGGCCCACATCGCCATGGTCGTCGGAGACACCGACGGAGACGGCACCACATGGCTGGAGCCCGTCACCGCCGACGAGTACGCCGCCGCCCTGAACACCACCGACTGACCCACAGGAACGGTCTCCTCCGCAGAAGGCGGCGCAACGGGACGCAGAGGCCGTGCAGGAGACCGCACGGCCGATGCGTCGCAGCCGGCCGGCGATGGCCTCTCGGCGAAAAGAGCGACGGCTGTGCCTGGGACGGGTGCGGTCAGGCGTCCAGGCGGCGCCCCGCGAGCCAGGTGACGATCTCGGGGTCGTGGTGGTCGAAGAACAGCGAGCCGCCGGCGTCCAGGGTGGCGATCCGGGCCATCTGGTCGTCGGTGAGCCGGAAGTCGAAGATGTCGATGTTCTCGGCCATGCGTTCGGGGCGAACGGACTTGGGGATGGCGATGACTCCGCGCTGGGTGAGCCAGCGCAGCACGACCTGTGCCACGGACTTGCCGTACTCCTTGCCGATGCCGGCCAGCAGCGGGTTGGTGAACAGGTCGTTCCTGCCTTCCGCGAAGCCGCCCCAGGACTGGATCCGCACGCCGTGCTCGCGCATGAGTTCCTGGTAGCCGGCGCGCTGGAAGAAGGGGTGGGTCTCGATCTGATTGACCGCCGGGGTGATCTCGTTGTTGACGATCAGGTCGATCAGCCGGTCGGGGTAGAAGTTGGCGACACCGATCGCCTTCGCCGCCCCCTCGCGGTTCAGTGCCTCCATGGCGCGCCACTGGCCGTAGACATCGCCGTAGGGCTGGTGCATCAGGTACAGGTCGAGGTGGTCCAGGCCCAGCTTGTTCAGGGACGTCTCGAAGGCGCGCCGGGTGTTCTGCTCCGCGGGGGCGTCCTGCACCCACAGTTTGGTGGTGACGAACAGGTCCTCGCGGGCGATGCCGCTGGACTTGATGGCGCGGCCCACGGCCTCTTCGTTGCCGTAGGCGGCGGCGGTGTCCAGCAGCCGGTAGCCGGCGGCCAGTGCGTCGGAGACTGCGCGTTCGGTGTCCTCGGCGGGGATCTGGTAGACGCCGAAGCCGAGCAGCGGCATCTCGATGCCGTTGTTGAGGGTGACGAACTGCATGAGCGGTGATCCTTCGTTCTGGGGCGACGTCAGGGGCGGACGAGGGCCTTGAGGACCTGGCGGTCGGCCATGGCCCGGTAGGCGTCCGGGGTCCGGTCGAGGGTGAAGGTCCGGTCGAAGACGCGGCCGGGGGCGATCGTGCCGTCGAGGACGTCGGGCAACAGCTGTTCGATGTAGGCGCGGGCGGGGCCGGCGCCGCCGGTGAGGGTGATGTTGCGCATGAACTCGGCCGGGCCGATCGGGCCCTGCTCGTACTGCGGGACGCCCAGGCGGCTGATGGTGCCGCCGTCCAGGACCGCGCCCAGGGCGGTGTCCAGGGCCTGGCGGGTGCCGACGGCCTCGATCACCTTGTGCACGCCGCCGGTCAGCTCGCGGATGCGGGCGATGCCCTCCTCGCCGCGCTCGGCGACGACGTCGGTGGCGCCGAACTCGCGGCCCAGGCCGGTGCGCGCCGCGTGGCGGCCGGCGAGGACGATCCGTTCGGCGCCCAGCCGCTTGGCGGCGATCACCGCGCACAGGCCGACCGCACCGTCCCCGACGACCAGCACCGCATCGCCTCGGCCGACGCCTGCGGTGACCGCGCCGTGGTGGCCGGTGGTCATCACGTCCGACAGCGCCAGCAGGGACGGAAGCAGCGCGGAGTCGGCGGCCACCGGCAGCTTCACCAGCGTGCCGTCCGCATGCGGGACGCGGACGGCTTCGCCCTGGCCGCCGTCGACACCGTCGAAGCCGTACCGGCCACCGTTACGGCACGAGATGTGCAGGCCGCGGGCACAGTAGTCGCACGTGTTGTCGCTGTACGTGAACGGGGCGACGACCAGATCGCCCGCCTTGAGCCCGCTCACGTCCGCACCGGTCTCCTCGACGACGCCGAGGAACTCATGCCCCATGGGGCGGCCGGTGTCAGTGGCGGGCATCGACTGGTAGGGCCACAGGTCGCTGCCGCACACGCACGCGGCCACCGTGCGTACCACGGCGTCGGTTGGCTTGACGATCTTCGGGTCGGGCCGCTCCTCGACGCGGACGTCTCCGGCTCCGTACATCACTGCTGCACGCATAAGAGGGGTTACTCCAAACGGGGGGGTGGGCTGTCGCACCGGGGGCGGAATCAGCGTTCGAGCATCTGAGCCTGTGCCTCGGTGTGGGTGTCGCCGGCGGCGGGCGGCAGGCTGCTGAGCTTGTCGATCTGCTCACGGGTCAGCGTGACGGCGTCGGCGGCGGTGTTCTCCTCGACGCGGCCGACCCGCTTGGTGCCGGGGATCGGGGCGATGTCGTCGCCCCGGGTGAGCAGCCAGGCCAGCGCCACCTGCGCGGGCGTGGCACCGACCTCGGCGGCCAGGGCCTGCACCTCGTCGGCGATCGCGAGGTTGCGCCGGAAGTTCTCGCCGGTGAAGCGCGGGTTGTCGCGGCGGAAGTCGGAGGCGTCGAACTGGTCGGTGGAGCGGACGGTGCCCGTCAGGAAGCCGCGGCCCAGCGGGGAGAACGGCACCAGGCCGATGTTCAGCTCCCGCAGGACGGGCAGGACGCGCTCCTCGATGCCGCGCGTCCACAGGGAGTACTCCGACTGCACCGCGGTGACCGGCTGCACGGCGTGGGCGCGGCGGATCGTGTCCGGGCCGGCCTCAGAGAGACCGAAGGCGCGCACCTTGCCCTCGGCGATCAGCTCCGCGACCGCGCCGGCGGTCTCCTCGATCGGCGTGTTCGGATCCACCCGGTGCTGGTAGTAAAGGTCGATGTGGTCGGTGCCCAGCCGCTTCAGGGAGCCCTCGACGGCGGTGCGGATGTTGGCCGGGCCGGAATCCAGGTTCCAGGCGCCGTCGCCGCCGTGGGAGACCAGGCCGAACTTCGTGGCCAGCACCACCTGGTCCCGGCGCCCCTTCAGCGCCCGGCCGAGCAGTTCCTCGTTGGTGTAGGGGCCGTAGATCTCGGCGGTGTCGATGAGGGTGACCCCCAGCTCCAGCGCCCGGTGCACGGTCCTGATCGACTCCGCCTCATCGGTGCCGGAGCCGGTGTAGCCGTGGGACATTCCCATCGCGCCCAGGCCGATCCGGGAAACCTCCAGGTCACGCAGTTTGATGTACCGCATATCGCTCTCTCCGGTTCGTGTCGTAGTCCGGCCCCTCGCGCTCGCCCGGCCCGGCAGATCGGGCCTGCTGTGGTTCGGGCGGCGGGGTGCCGGCGTCTCGCTCATTCACCTTGGACCGGATTGCGCGCGGGTGGCAGGGCGGGCTCTTCGGGGGTAATGACAGGGCCCCCCACCGGCCCGCGCAGCGGGTGCCCGGCGGGCGAGACTGGAGTCATGGCATCCGAGAGCGCGAACAGCGAGGGAGTCGAGCTGGGCCGCTTTCTGCGCGCCCGCCGTACCCAGACCCGCCCCGAACACGTCGGCCTCACCGTCGGCGCCGGCATCCGACGCACCCCCGGCCTGCGCCGCGAGGAGCTGGCCACCCTCGCCGGCATCAGCATCGACTACTACGTGCGCCTGGAACGCGGCAAGGAGACCCGCCCCAGCCCCTCAGTCCTCGACGCGCTCGCCCGCGCCCTGCGCATGGACGACCAGGAACACCAGCACCTGCGCGAGCTCGCCGCCCGGGCCGCCCGCTACACCCCCGAACCCCCGCCCGCCCCCAGCCGGACCGTGCGCCCCCACCTCAAGCTGCTGCTCGAATCGCTGCGCCCCAACCCGGCGTACGTCATCAGCCGCAGCATGGACCTGCTCGCCTGGAACCCCGGCGGCCTCGCCCTCTACGCGGGCCTGGACGACTGGCCCGTCAAGCACCGCAACCTCGCCCGCTATCTCTTCCTCCACCCCGCAGCCCGCGACCTCTTCACCGACTGGGACCGGCAGATCACCGCCTGCGTCGCCCGCCTGCGCGCCATCGCCGGCACCGCCCCCGACGCCCCCGACCTCACCAACCTCGTCGGCGAACTCCTCCTCAAGAGCCCCGACTTCGCGGGACTCTGGGAACGCTACGAAGTGACCGGCCGCAAACCCGCCCACAAGACCTTCCAGCACCCCCAGGTCGGAACGGTCACCCTCACCTCGCAGTCCCTGCACGTAGAAGGCACCCCCGGCCAGCGCATCGGCGTCTACACCGCCGAGCCCGGAACTCCCGGCCACGACGCCCTGCTCCTGCTCGACATGACGGCACCCCGGCCGACGGAACATCCCACGCCCGCCCCGAAAGCCACCGGCCGACAGCCGTAAAACCGCCGCGCCTCCGATTTCCTCAAAAACGGCTCTCGCCACGATGCTGTGAATCCGCAGGTCATCCACGACCAGGATCGTGGTCTGCCTCCCATCAGGGAGGAGCCAGGTCACCCCGGTCCTCACAGGGCGTCGAGGTCGAACTAGCCTTCGGTCCATGGCCTTGCGACCTGACGAGTTCTACGACCACGCGCTTGCCGCCGCGGATGGTGAGCGTCGGCTCCCGCTCGCACGCATGACAGGGTGGAACATCAGCCCGTTCGAACCAGACGGATTGCGCGTCGCGCCGCTGCGCCCTCCGGTTCTGCCCGAGCCTGCGCGGCACGGCGAGGACCCGTCGAGCTGCGAGGCGTGCAGCGACAGCGGCCGAGGTGACGGGATCTGGTTCAACGACAGTTGGCGGCTCACCCGGATCACGGGAGTCGGTGTGCCGCTGGTGCTCATGCTGCATCCGCTCGAGCACTATGACATGGCTGACCTGCCTGATGAGCTGGCAGCCGAGTTGGGGGTTCTGTCCACTCACATCGTCCGCCACGTGCAGGCCCTGCCACACATTTCGCGAGCCCACGTCTACCGCATCGGAGACGGAGGCGCACACCTGCACATCTGGTTCTTCGCCCGACCCGAGGGACAGACCCAGCTGTTCGGATCATGGATGCCTGTCTGGGACGATCTGCTGCCGGAATACCCGGCAGATGTCGCAGAGGCGGATGCGGCGATCGTGGCAGACGCGCTGACCGCCTCCATCGGGGGTCGCCGCTCGGCTGCCGGCGAATCGCCGCAGGACTGACCTGCCGGCGGACGCGGCGAGCGGCGTGCGGCGACGCTCAAGAGCCCTGGACCGGGCCACCAGACTCCAGGAGCTGAAGGCAGGGTGATCCACCCGCTACGCATCACCCCCTGCCGCGGTGGCAGGGGGTGATGCGCACAGTCGCGGCTGCGGCTAGGCCCCGGCCTGCTGATTGTCGGTTGTGACAGGGTGCTGACATGTCCAACCCCGTCGCGTACCCGGTCTTCCGCACCACCGACCCGGTACTGGCTCTGCGCGTGGCGCGTCAGCTTGCAGCAGTGGGCGAACGGCACGCCTCCTGGCTGGCAGAGCAGATCGGTCAGTCCGTCATCGGCCCACCGCAGGAGTAACCCCCGATCGAGCCCTGCCGCTGCAGGGCGATCACGTGTCTGTCCCGTCTCCGCGTCGTTTGGGGTGGACCTGGGGCGGGGCGATCTGAGTGATGCGGAGTGGGAACGACTGCGCCCGTTCCAGCCAGTCAGTAACAGGCGTTGTGGCAGACGGTGGGATCACCGGAAGGTGATCAACGGGATTCTGCACCGCGTGCGGACCGGGGTGCAGTGGCGTGACCTGCCCGAACAGTTCGGACCGTGGAAGACGGTCTACGAACGTCACCGGCTGTGGTGGGCCGACGGAACTTGGGAACGACTACTTCAGCAGGTCCAGAGCGAGGCCGACGCAGCAGGTGAGCACGAAGCCCGACAGTCTCGCGGCGGACAAGACCTAGAGCAGCGGCCCCCGTTCGCGACTACCTGCGACATCGAGGCATCCGGCACACCATCCCAGAGAAGACCGACACCCAGACAGCCGATGGGGCTGCGGTTGCTCACACGTCACTGCCGTTGCCGTCGCCCGCCGCGCGAAGATGTCCGTCCGGCGACCCGGGGGGCGACTTCGTTCGCCTGAATGAGGGGCGCGAGCAGGCGCGCACCATGTCCGTGCCGCCGGCATCGGGCATCGTGGCCAGCTCACGGCTGCTGCCGTGCCCCAGGACGGCGGTCACGGCCGACCCGTCCGGCCCCCTCCCGGGCCGCCCCTGGACTTCGAGGCCTTCTACCTCAGCTGCCCTGGGTGAGGGCTGGCCTGGCGCCTGGTGTTCGGTCAGGTATGTGCGGAGCGTCAAGGGGAAGTGACGATGATATGGGCGTTTCTTCGAATGGCCGAGGTGAGGCTCGTCGCGTGGGTGGCAGCCCGGCGGTGAGAGTGGCGGCGCGGGCGGGCTTCGCGGCCCGTGGACTGATCTATCTGCTCGTGGCCGTCATCGCGGTGCAGATCGCGTTCGGCGGTGACGGCAGCGGACGGCAGGCCGATCGCGGGGGTGCCCTCGGCCAACTGGCCGACAAACCCCTCGGGTCGGTGATGCTGTGGATCGTCGGACTCGCCTTGGTCGGCATGGCCTTGTGGCGGCTGTCCGAGGCGGTGTTCGGCGCGTCCGGGCCTGACGGCGCCAAGCCGTCCAAGCGGGCGATGTCCGCCGCACGGGCCGTCTTCTACGGCTTCGTGTCGTACTCGGTGCTGTCGTACGCGGCCGGAGAGGAGGGCAGCGGCAGCGGCTCCTCCGACCAGCAGACCGACGACGTCACCGCGACAGTCCTGAAGTGGCCCGGCGGTCAGTGGATCGTCGGTGTCGCGGGAGCGGTCGTGGTGGGCGCCGGTGTGTGGATCGCGTACCGGGCCGCGCGGCAGAAGTTCCGCAAGCACCTGCGGACCGAGACGATGTCCCGCCAGGTCACGCGGGGCACCGACATCGTCGGTACAGCGGGCGGTGTGGCACGCGGAACCGTCTTCGCCGTAGCCGGGGTCTTCGCCCTCGTCGCGGCCGCCCGGCACCAGCCCGACCAGGCCAAGGGTATGGACGACACACTGCGTTCGTTCCGGGACCTGCCCGCAGGCCCCTGGCTGCTGGCGCTGATCGCGCTCGGCCTCGCGGCATTCGGCCTGTTCTCCTGGTGCAACGCGCGCTGGCGCAGACTCTGACCCGGCGGCCGCGCGCGGGGCGAGTCGCGAGGTCTCTTTCGGTGGTGGTCCGCGCCGCGCCCGAGGAAGGCGCCGTGGGCGGCCGGGCCTCGCCGGGCCGCGTCGCATGGGGCGCCGAGATGCCGCGCCCTCCTTGCCGGCGCGTTCATCGAACCGTGTCAGGACAGACGCAGCAGCTCTGCCAGGTTGCCGCCGAGTACCCGGTCGCGGACCTCGCCGGGAGCTGTCACTCGTTCCACCGTGGTGCGGGCGACGACGGGGTCTCCGTAGGGGGCGTCGGAGCCGAAGAGGGTGCGGGTGGGGAGTTCGCGGATGGCGAGCCGGACGGCGAAGATCAGATGTGCGGTGGAGAGTTCGAGGTAGATGTTGGGTGTGGCCCTGGCCAGTTCGATCGCCTGCATCCAGTTGGTTCCGGCGAGTTGGCTGATCACCAGCGGCGCCTTCGGATAGCGCGCCGCCAGGCTCGCCAGGGTGCGGATGTCGCCCGCGGTCGTGGGCGCCCAGCCGTGGACGATCACCGGCAGGCCGGCGTGGTCGTGCGCGGCCTGGAGGACGGGCTCCACCAGGGCTGCACGGTCGGGAGGCGGAGTGAGCTCTCCGACGCCGTGCAGCCCGCGGGCGACCACGTCACGGGCTACGGCCTCCCCCGTCTCGGCGGCGGGGCGGCCCAGCCGCACGGAGCCGAAACCGAGAAACCGGTCGGGGTGGGCCGCCAGGGCCGCATGCAGCTCACGCTGCGCCACGGCGAAGCCATCGGCCGCGGCCGCGCCGTCCGCCTCGCCCTTCAACGCGGTGTCCAGCACGCTCATCTCGCGACGCAGAGATGCCAGATCCTTCGCCCGCTCCGGGTGCGGGCGAGTGGGGAAGAGGACGACACGGTCGACGCCCGCGTCGTCGAGCGCGGACAGGTGCGGCCCGAGCGGGTCGTGAACGTGACTGTGCGCATCGATGATCATGATCACCCTCCGAAGGAGTGGGGCCGCGGATGGAATGCGGCCGGGCCAGGCCAGTGTTGACCCCTGACACGGTTGGAAGGTCAAGCGAGGAGACGGGTTCGTGCTGATCGGGGAGTTGGCCGCACAGACCGGAACCAGCGAGCGGCTGCTGCGCTACTACGAGCGAGCGGGGCTGCTGCGGCCCGAACGGCTGCCCAACGGTTATCGGGTCTACCCCGCCTCCGCCGCCGATGACGTACGACGTATCCGCGCGCTCCTCGCCGCCGGGCTCCCCACCCGCGTCATCCGCCAAGTCCTGCCCTGCACGACGGACACGGCAACCGTGCAACCGTGCCCCGGTGTGCTCCGCGCTCTCCGCGAGCAGTTGCAGGCCATCGAGCAGCGGGCCGCCGAACTCGCCTCAGCGGAGCAGGTGCTGCGGGAGACCATCGCGGGCGCGGAGGCGCGACACCCCTCGTAGTCATGGCGGATGGAACTCCGGCCTCCGAGCACCGTTCGGGCCCCTCCCTCCCGAAAGTCCCCCTGGTGCCTTCGAGAACCCATCTTCAGACCGGTGAGAGGCCTGACCGAGATACGGGTCAAAGGGGCAACGGGATGGATGGCTGCCGTGGGGACGAGGTTTGTGACGGTTCTTGTGAGCCCTCGCCGTATTTCAGGGGGATGTCCGCGCTGCTCTGCCAGCGGCAGAACAGCGGGTGGACCGGGCTCGACGATCACTACGGTCCCGTCTCATGACGACGATTACGACGCGTACGGTCGAGTACCCGGCCGACGGTCTGACGATGATCGGGCACCTCGCGCTCCCGGCCGGTGTCGACCGCCGGCCCGCGGTGCTGCTCGGACCAGAGGGCACGGGGCTCAGCGACGTCGAGCGCCGCCGGGCCGATGCTCTCGCCGAGCTGGGATACATAGCGCTGGCCTTCGACCTTCACGGCGGGCGCTATTTGAGCGACCCCGAGGAGATGCTGGCCCGTTGCATGCCACTGCTCGCTGATCCCGACCGGATGCGAAGCATCGGGCATGCGGCGCTCGACGTGTTGCGCACCGAGCCGCGGACCGACCCCGACCGGATCGCCGCCGTCGGCTACGGCACCGGGGGCGCTGTCGGGCTGGAACTCGGGCGCGACGGCGTCGACCTGCGCGCGATCGGCACAGTCAACGCACTGACCACGGGCCGACCGGGCGAGGCGGCGCGAATTCGCTGCCCGGTGTGGGCCGGGGTCGGGTCGGAGGACCCGATCATGCCGCCCGCGCGACGGAACGCGTTCACCGCTGAGATGCAGGCCGCGGGCGTCGACTGGCGCCTCGCGGTCTACGGCGGCGCCTTGCACGCCTTCCACCATCCGCCGGTCGACCACCCCACGGTCCCCGGCGTCGGCTACCACCCGCAGCACGCGCAGCGAGCCTGGCGCGACGTCGTCGACCTGCTCGCCGAGTGCCTGCCCGTGACGGAGGATCTGGGGGCATGACCCAGGCGAACATGCCGGCCCCAGGCTTGGTCGGTCATGCACTGACCCGGCCGAGCGCGAGGCGGTCCTGAACGACGCGATGGACGGCATCGTCGCGTCCATCGCGATGCCGCTCCCGTCGGACCTGTGACGCCTCAAGCAGCGTGGACGGGTTCGGCAGATCGGGGCAGGGATGCGTCGGGCCGGACGGCGGGCCGGTGAGTCTGCGGGTCATGAGCGTGATCGAGGCGAGGGTGAGCAGCGACCAGCCGATAGGGTCGGGCGCTATGACTGACTGGACCGGGGTACGCGAGCGGGTTCTTGCTCTGGCCGCCGTCCCGGGCAGCGACAAGGTGTTCGGGGCGGTGGGACACGGCTTCGCACTCGCTGCACCTCTGACGGCGGCCGAGGTAGCCGATCTCGAGGCGTGGTTGGGTGTCGAGCTGCCCGAGGACTATCGCTCGTTCCTGCTGCACGTCGGAGCTGGCGGGGCCGGCCCGGCTTACGGCGTTTTTCCGGTGCGGCGCGAGGGGTCCGGCGGGTGGCACTGGATTGGATATTCCCCTGAGGAGTTCGAGCCGGGCGTGGTTGCCGAGTTGTTTCCGGGAGGGGCGGATCCAGAGACAGCGGCAGGGATCCTGGCCGAGCAGCCTTTCAGGGAGGAGTTCGACGACCTCGCCGATCTCGAAGCAGCCTTTGAGGTGTGGGAGGAGCGTCTGGCAGATGTGCAGTACGACCCGCGCTTCACTGCCGGGGCGCTTTGCCTGTGCGATGAGGGCTGCGGGCTGACGGCCTGGCTGGTTGTCACGGGATCGGAGCGCGGCCGAATGTGGCGTGACCCGCGCTCCGACGGCGAGGATCTGCATCCGATACGTCAAGCCGGCGGCTCTCGGTCGGACTTCGCCGGTTGGTACCTCGGGTGGCTCACGGCCGCCGAGGCCGCCTGCGGCCTGGACCGATAACAAGGCATCCGCTAACGATCCCGGCGAGCGCGATCTCTACGCCTGTTGCCCAGTTGCGTGGTGTCCGAGCCGTGCGCGCATGGAGACAGGGCTTCCTGCACAGCTTGCGGGTGTTCAAATCCGACCGAGCAACAGGGGCCCTGTTGTCGCAGCCTTCCGCTTGTGTCCCGCATCGTCCAACTCGGTTGCCTGTGGGTGTGATTGCCTCGCTCATCGGTGCGGGAACGCGGGGGATCGGCCGCGCAGGCGGGCGTCGGCGAAGGCACGTGCCCACGCCGGTGGTCGCCACCCGCACGGCCGGACCGACGATCTCCTGCACCGGTGGCGGTGCTCACATCCGCACCGGGTTTCCTGACGGTGGCCAGGGAACAAGATGATCAAGAAGGCCTGTGGGCACTTCGTGTTCGGGCCTGACAACCTCCCATCCGCTCACTCGGAGCACTTGACGGTCAGGCCTGTACGACTGATTGCCCGTCAAGTTGGAAACCTCGTGGTTTCGGCTCTCCCGAGCCGTCTGGCAACGTACGGAGACCTGGTGGACATAGAGGTTGCACGAAATGAAGGAGATGGCTCCGCGAAGCCGCTGACCGCGACGGGCGGCGCCGTGGGGGAGCCCCTGGAGGACGGCGTCGAGCTCGGTGACCACTGGACGGGGGTGGACGCGGCCGGCCTGGCGCGCGCCGCCCGGGCGCAGGCCGAGCGGGCCTTGCCCGGAGCGGAGGACATGGTGTCGTATCTGGCGGCGCAGGTGTCCGACGATTCCCACCGGGACGTGGTGGGTCCCCTGCTCGACGGGCAGGGGGCCAGCGGCGTCGTCGTGAGGCGCGGCGTGGTCGTCGCTTCCTGGGGGGACCCGGCACGGGAGGAGATGGCGTTCAGTGCGACCAAGAGCGTCCTTTCGCTGGTTGCGGGTGTGGCGTTCGACGACGGGCGGCTTCGACTGGACGAGCCGGTCTGCCGATCCGTCGACCTGCCGCAGTTCGCCAACGGGCACGGACGCGGGATCACGTGGCGCCATCTCCTGGATCAGACCAGCCAGTGGGAGGGCGAGCTGTGGGGGAAGCCCACGGCGGTCGACGCCCAGAGCACACGGGAGGGGACGGAGTCGGCAGGAGGTCCTCCCGGAGAGGGCTGGGCCTACAACGACGTCCGGGTGAACCTGACCGCCCTGGCACTCACAGTGCTCTTGCGGCAGTCCCTGCCGGAGGTGCTGCGGAGCCGGATCATGGAGCCGATCGGCGCCTCGCCCTCGTGGTCCTGGCACGGCTACACAGACTCCGTGGTGGACATCGACGGCCATCCCGTACCCGTGGTGTCCGGAGGCGCACACTGGGGCGGCGGGCTGTGGATCAGCGCCCTCGACCTGGCCAGGATCGGACACCTCTGCCTGCGGGGCGGGACGTGGGGTGACCGTCAGGTCATCTCCCGCCGATGGATCGACGAGATGTGGACGCCCTGCCAGGTCAAGCCGAACTACGGGCTGTCCTGGTGGCTGAACGACGACCGCACGGTCTGGCCCGAAGCCCCGGCATCCGGGCGCTGCGCCCGGGGAAACGGCGGCGGCCATCTGCTGTGGATCGACCCCGCGCGGGACCTGGTGATCAGCTCGCGCTGGGGAGCGGACGTCGAGTCGCTGTTGACAGAGGTGTCGAGGGTGGTGAAGCCGACCCCGGCCGAACAGTGACCGTGGAAGAAGGCGCAACTCAAGCCACAGGCGTTGACGTCCGTCGGATCTGCGATCTGTTCGGACACTCGATCGATGCGGCCTTGCGCTATGCCACGACACTCCGCCACCCCGACCTGACCGCCGGTCGCGCCATGATTCCCATGAACTCGCCCGTGGGTTCATGGGAATCACGGGCGCGGTATTCGTGAACTCACGGACCTTGAGCTTCATCCGCTGGTAGGTGCCGGTGAATCCGTGCTCGGCCACCAGCCTCACGTGAACCACGGCTCCCTTTCATCAGGTTCCCGGACCGCAGCATCGCATCGATCAGCTGGGCGACCTCATCCACCATCTGCCGACGGCCATGTCCGGGCACAACCCGACACCGCAGGGCAACCGATGCCTGGGAGGACAAGTACGTGCGGAGTGGGGGCGGTTGAGCCCCGTCTCCTTCGCGAGTGCGGACAGGCTCATGGCCCCGGACTCTCGCAGCCCGCGAAACGCAAGCTCTCACCGACCCGCATCTGTGCCCTGTTCACCCAGCTGAACGGCACCCACTTGCCGAAGGCCCTGCCCCTGCAGGTCAGCTGACACACCGTTCCAGAGGGACAACCGTCCCGAGCTGGGGGGGTGACGTCCTGGGGCCGAGCGCGTCGCCTGCGCCTGACATGCCGCCGCCTTACGGAGGCCGACCCCCGACCGGCGTGCGCCTTCACGGGCCTGACCGCGCGCCACTCCCCACCCCCAGCCACGACTTTGCCGATCCTTTACAACCCGTACCGCTCCTGTCTCGTCTCTCCGCTCGATCCATCACGCAGCCTTCCCGGCCACCCGCCGGGTCGGCCGACGAAAGAGAGCGATTCATGCGCCGAACAGTCCTCAGCGCCACGGCAGCCGCGTGCGTCGCCGTGCTGGCGAGCACGGTGCCCGCGTTCGCCCACGGGGCGAGCGCGTCCCCGACCGCCCGCCCCTCCGCCACCTCCGGACCGTCGGCCCGGCCGAGCGCGCCGGCCAGTGCGGAGCCGAGCGCGGTCCCCACCCGGAAGCCGAGCCGGGCGGCCTCCCCCGTGCCGTCCGCCGCGCCGAGCAAGGGACGCGGCCAGGTCGGCGTCGTACCGAGCGGCGCTCCCAACACCGGTGTGACCACCGGCTCCGACAGCTCCGGCTCGGACGGCATGCTGATCGGCGGCAGTGCCGCCGGCGCCCTCGCGGTGGGCGGCGCGGCGGTCTTCCTCGTGCGCCGCCGACGGGCGACCGGGGCATGACCCATCTCTCCAGGCGCGTGTTCGTCACCGCGGCGTCGGCCTCGCTGCTCGTGAGCTGCGCCGGCCACGGCGGCGACGGGGCGTCCGCAACTCGCCCCAGTGGCAAGCACGTCACCGCCCGCTCCTCCGCGGATCCGGCGAACGCGCCGGACACACTGGGCCGTTCGGTCCCGGCGCGGCTGCGGATTCCCGGGATCGGCGTCGACACCCCGGTCATGCGACTTGGGCTGGCGCAGGACGGCAGCGTGCAGGTGCCCCCGATCATCGCGCACGACCGGGCGGGCTGGTACGAGCGCTCCCCGACGCCGGGACAGACGGGTCCGTCGGTGATCCTCGGCCATGTCACGGTCGGCGCCTACGGGGACGGTGTCTTCCGCCACCTCGACCGGCTGCGCCGGGGCGACGGGATCACTGTGCGCCTGGAGAACGGCAAAGCGGCCGAGTTCACCGTCACCTCCGTACGGACCGTCGCCAAGGCCGACTTTCCGACGAAGGCGGTCTACGGCGACGTCGACCGGCCGGAGCTGCGGCTCATCACATGCGGTGGCCCCCGTACCGGCGACGGCTATCTCGACAACGTGATCGTCTTCGCCGCGTCGAGCACCGCGAGCCACTGACCGGTTGCCGCCCGCCCCGATCCCGGGCCGATGGAACGTACGCCCTCGGTCCGGGGTCTTTCCCGCGGGTGCCCCACGCACCCGGGCGCAAAGAGTGCCCCCATCCCCCATGGAGAGCGTTGAAACGGTCCCGTGAGAAAGCGGCAGCAGAGCTGTTCGCCGTTCTCTACCCGCGCCTGGCCGGCTGGTGCCGCCGTCTGGTCGACGACGACGAGACCGCCCACGAGATCGCCTCGGAGGCGTTCACCCGCCTCTGGGCCCGCTGGACGTCCGTGTCAGAACCCCGGGGGTTCCTCTACGTCACGGCCGCCAACATCGTCCGGGACCACTGGCGTCGCCTGGAGCGCGAGCGCAGAGCCATGCGCCGCGCCACCGTGGAGGCATCCGTCCTCCCGCCCACCGAGCAGACCGACCCCTCGGTCCGCCTGCTCGTCCAGGCGCTCCCCGAACGACTGCGCATACCGACCCTCCTGCACTACTACGCTGACTTGCCGATCCGGGAGGTGGCCATGCTGACCGGACGCAAGGAAGGAACCGTCAAGGCCGACCTGCACGCGGCCCGCGAACTGCTCCGCGCCCACCTGAGGAGAAGCCTTGATCACATACAGTGACGACGGTCCGGACTTCGAACCCGACGACCCCCTCGCCGTCATCATGCGGCCGCCCTCCGGACACCTCATGCCTCCCCCCGGCCGGTACGAGGAGATCCGCCGCGGCGCGGCCCGCCGCCGCATCCTGCGCGTCGCCGTCGGAGCCGGCGCGGCCTGCGCGGCCGCTGCCCTCTTCGCCGTACCGCTGCTGCGCACCACCCACCAGGACCCCGCCTCCCCGACGGTCCCCCTGGCTCCGCCCCCCGCGAGCAGCCCCACAGCCCTACCGACCCCGGCCGAGCCGGTTCCCGCGAGTGTCACTCCTCGCCCCGGCGCCCGCTCCTCGGCGGGTACGACGCCCATTCCCACCCGTCCACCGGCCGCCACCGCCTCACCCTCCGCCGTCCCCTCGACACCCCCTGCGGGACGCCGGCCCTCGGCCCCCACCCCACGCTCGCGCACGGCGGCGCCGTCGACGGCCCCGGCGCGCTCCGACGCTGCCGCGGCCTCAGCCGGAGCAAGGTGACGCGCGTGCATCGCACAGAACCCGTTCACCAATCCCCTCGGCAATGTGACAGGCGGAAAGGTGTCCCGACCCGCGCGGAACGGAACATCGCCGCGGACACCGCCCTCGGCCTCCTCGCCACCTGCAGCATGCCCACCCTCCGAATCCGGCACCGGCACCCTCCTCGTCCGCCGACTGGTCCAAGCCCTCACCCGCACCTCGACAGGGCGACGTTCCAGACCTGGCAGCCACGCGATCCCACAGGCTCCGGCGGTTACCTCGGCATGAACGGACTGTCCCGCGTGGCGACAGCGATTGCCGCTCCGCTCGCCACCACCGCTGTCCCACCCCACGCCTGGATGTCCTGCTGGACGGCATCGAGTTCAGATGGGGAATATCCGACTCAGGGCCGGGAGGAAACCTCGACCGCTTTCACCCGGCAGTCCGAGCACGTCCCGGACCTCTTCGCGACGAACAGATGCCGATAGACGGTCACTTGGCGCCGCGGGATGCCACAGAGCGTCTCGCTCTCCATCAAGGCATGCTCCACAGCCGGGACACGTGTCTCCCGGCATGCAGCGAAGCGCGTCGGAGCAAGCCCGAACTCGAAGCTGAAAGATCGGAGGGCGTGACCAAGCTGCGGCATGGCCACCACCCTCGCACGTGGTCCGATCAACGCGAAGTCAAAAAGACAGGCTCTGGCCAGGATAGCCCCCGACGCCGGAACGACGCCCGATGCTCATAGGGAGCATCGGGCGCCGGCGCGTATGCCGGACTGTCATGTCCGAATCTGGCAGAAGACCGTCATTGCCGCCACCAAGTCACGCGGGTCAGGATGGGCCCATGTCCAGCACCCGCCGCATCATCATCCCGGTCTTCCCCGACGTCGACCTCCTCGACGTCACCGGCCCGGCCGAGGTCTTCGCCCCGGCCAATCGGGAGACCGGGGGCGCCGCAGGTTACCGGGTCGAGCTCGCGGGGCGGGCCCGCGGCGAGGTCACAACGTCGGCGGGGCTGCGGCTGGTCGCGGACCTGTCCTTCGATGAGGTGGACGGCGTGCTGGACACGCTGCTGGTCCCCGGGGCGGTCGAGGCGGGCCCCGGCGGCCCGGTCGCCCGTGTGGACGGCGACGTGGTGGCGTGGGTCGCCCGGGTCACGCCGCTGGCCCGGCGGGTCGTGTCGGTGTGCGTGGGCGCACACCTGCTGGCCGCCGCCGGGGTGCTCGACGGCATGCTCGCGCTGCGACGAACGGCACCTGGACAGTGCCGGCGCGCTATAGGCCGACCTCCTCGTATCCGCTCCTTCGGCAGCTTGATCTCGTCCAAGTGAGAGATCAGGGCGTCGGCGGCATGACATCGACGTGACTACCGGTCAGGTCTCGCGGGCCCGCAGGCGGCGCAGCATGCGGGGGTCCTCGAAGCCGACCGCGCGGGCGGCGGCATCGACCGTGGCGCCGTGGCTGATGAGGTGTTCGGCGCGTTCGAGGCGGAGGGTCTGCTGATAGCGCAGTGGGGTGAGGCCGTCAGTGGCGCGGGTGAAGCGACGGGTGAGGGTGCGTTCGCTCACGCCGATGGCCGCGGCCAGGTCGGGCAGGGGCAACGGCTGGTCGAAGCGGGCGTCGAGCAGGTCCTGGGCGCGGTGCACGGTGTCGTCGAGGTGGGACCGGTACCTGAGCATGGCCCCGACCTGCGGTTCGTCGCCGTTGCGCCGCGCGTAGACGACCATGTCCCGGGCCACCTGGGCGGCGACGGCGGGGCCGTGTCGGGTGGCGATCAGGTGGAGGGCAAGGTCGATGCCGCTGGCGATGCCGGCCGAGGTGATCACCCGGTCGTCGGCGGTGTGCAGGACATCGCGGACGACCACCGCCCTGGGGTAGCGGCGTGCGAGCTCGTCCTGCACACCGTGGTGGGTGGTGCAGCGGCGGCCGTCGAGCAGGCCGGCTCGGCCGAGCGCCTCGGCTCCGGCGCAGACGCTGGCGACGGTCCCGCCCCTGGCGTGGTGATCCCGGAGGGCCTGCAGGGAGGCCTCGCTGATGGCAGGGCCGTCGACCAGGGTGAGCGCACGCCAGCCGGGCACCACGATCAGGTCCTCGGGGCCGAGCTCGGGCCAGTCGATCCGGACCGCCAACGGCAGGCCCTGAGCTGTGGGGATCAGGGGCTGCTCGGCGACGTAGCTGAGGGTGTAGGGGTGCCCGAAGTCGGAGGCCGTGGAGAAGACCTGCGCGGGGCCTGCCAGGTCCAGCAGGTGGAGTCCGGGCACCAGGAGGAAGGCGATCTGGTTCACGATCCGGTCATCATGCCGGAGATCCGGCCGCGGCCTCCAGCTCCCCGACGGTGGCGATGGTGGCGAAGCGTCCGGCAAGGGCGTACTCGCTGCGCCTGATGACCTCCCCGGCGCTCAGGGTGCGGGGGTCCGCCAGCAGTTCGGCGATGCTCTGGTCGGCGGGAGCGTCACGGTGCGGAATGGGATTGGTCGCGGTGGCGTCGATGACGAAGGTGACCAGGTAGCCGAGGTCGCTCGCGACGCGGGTGGTGGTCTCCACGCACTGCTCGGTGCGGATGCCGCAGACAGTGAGCTCGTGGATGCCGCGCTCCGTGAGGAGTTGCTGCAGGTTGGTGGTGGTGAAGGCGTTGTGCGAGGTCTTGTGGATCAGCGGTTCCGTGTCCCGGCGCTCCAACTCCTCCATCAGCCGGACATGACCGAGGGCGGGGTCGAAGACATTGCCGCTGCCGGGCTCGGAATGCAGCACCCACACCACCAGGTCCCCGGCCTGGCGGGCGAGGCGGACCAGTCGGTCCACCTGGTCGGCGATCTTCGGATTGGAGATGGTCTGCCACAGCGAGCGGGCGCGGAAGGATTCCTGGACGTCGATGACGATCAGTGCTCGGGTCATGTCCCAAGCCTGACCGGCGCAGCCGGTGTGGCGACAGGCCTCATCAGGTCCGAGTGCGGACCGATCCGGTCACGGCAGGAGCCGCGGTGATGCGGGGCGTCCTTGCGGCGCGCTACTGCGCCGCGGGCTCGGATCGTGCCATGGCTCCGCTCGGAGTTCAGTCCGCCTCGTACCGAGCCGAACGCTGTCGTAAGGCAAGGTTCTCGCCTTACGTAGCCTCCAGAGCTTTCGCAGCCCCTCGACCTCTGCGTGGTGAGCCTGCTGCTGCCGGGGGGCGGGCGCTCAGCGCTCCTACGGCTGCTGAGGCAGACGGGTCGCCTGGCGGTTCCGTACGCTCCACCGCGGTCAAACCGCCCTTGGCCCAGTGCCGTTCGATCCGGGTGCGCGGTTCCACGCTTCGGCAGAAGAAGTCGGTGCTCACTGCGGCTTGGCGGGCCACTGCGGTGAAGCTGACTGACTTGCCGGCCGGTCTTCACCGGCTCGGAGACGGACGGAACCTGGGCGCAGCCTCTGGAGCGCGTGCAGGTCAAAGATGATGCCGTGGGCACGGTGGAGTGGACCGTTTCAGTGGACTCCACCACCAACCGTGCCCACCGGCACGCCGCCGGCGCCGCCTACGGGTGGCCGCAAAACCCCGCGATGCGTGGGGGTGCGGAAGGCGGCGGGGCGGTCAGGACTTGTCTCGGGAGCGTGCGGTCGGGAGTGGTGGCGGGCCGGTGGGGGCAGGCTGGGCCTTGCTCAGGAGGGCGAGACCCTGGCCGGTGCCCGGATCGACACCGCCGCCGATGCCGGTGCCGCCACCGATGCCGGTGCCGATGCCGGTGCCGGTGCCGGGGTCCGTGAGGCCGCCCCCGGTGGTCGGCGGAGCCGGGACGGAGACGACGTTGGAACGCCCCGATTCCGCGGCGCCGTTGACGGCAGTGACCGCGAACTCGAAGTTCCAGTTGCCGGGGAAGAGGAAGGCGATGCCCCGGTCCGGGGTGTCCGAGATGTACTCGTCGGACTGCCAGGGGCCGTTCTCCGTGCGGTTGCGGTACCAGACGCGGTAACCGGCGGCCTGCGGGGAACCGCTCCAGTTGAGCTGCACCGTCGTGGCGTCCAGGGACTTGATGCGCAGGTCCGTCGGGGCCGGCGGAGTGCCCGCGCCGATGGTGACGGGACGGGCGCCCGCCGGCAGGCCGCCGCCCACCGCGTTCCAGGTGACCATCGCGACCAGGTAGTGATGGCCCGGGGTCAGCCCGTCGATGTGCGCCGAGGTGCCGCGCACCGCCGTGCTCTGGATGAAGGCGCCCGGCGTGTCCTTGTCCCAGGTGATGATCTCGTAGCGGTCCACGCTGTCGCTGTACGGCCCCGTGGCGGGCTCCCAGGAGAGGTCCACACCGTCCAGGGTGGCGTGGGTGAGGATCTTCGCGGGTGCCGCCGCCGTGTGCGGGTGGGCGGTGGCCCGGATCACCGGGGACCACGCCGAGGTGCCGTCGCCCGCGTTGTCGACACGGACCGAGTACTCCCATTCCCAGCCGTCCTGGGTCCAGGTCGTGTCGTAACGGTTCGCCGTGACCGGCGTCTCGTTCCACGCGGTCGCGCCCACCAGCCGGGAGCGGACCGTGTAGCCGCGCGCGCCGTACACCCGGTCCCAGGTGACCGTGACGCCCAGGTCGCTCGATACGGCCTTGACGTTCCGTGCGACGGTCAGCGGGCGTTCCGGAATCGAGTGGGGGACGTCGGGGACGGTCTGACCGATGCCGTACCGGTCGTGAAGAGTGCGTTCGAAGGCCTGCGCGATCTGGAACTCGCCGAGCGCGTTAGGGTGCAGCCCGTCGTAGCCGGCGGGACAGGCGCCAGGGGCGCAGCTGTAGTTGCCCGACCAGTCGACCGTCTCGATCGGTGAGGTGACGGTGCTCCACTGCGGGACTGCCTGGCGCAGCATCAGGTCGTAGTCGGTGGTGCTGAGCGGCAGGTCGTCCCGCCCGCCGATGGCGGTGCGCTGGGGGACGTCCGCGAGGGCGAACTTCACGTCGGGACGGGCTGCCCGCGCCTCGTCCACGAACGTCTTCATACTGTCGAGCGTCCCCTGCGGGCCGCTCACGAACCAGCCCATGTCGTTGAAGCCGAGACCGACGAGGATCAGGTCGGGGTTGTACTGCGCCACCATGCCCCGGATCAGCTTCTTGTCCTGCATCACCTGACGGCCCCAGACCCCGAAGTGGTCGCTGTCGAAGGCCGGGTCGGCGCCGGCCGCGTAGCCGCCGGAGGTGTCCGGGTCGTCCAACGAGGCACCGGGGGTCTCGCCCTGAAGGGCCGGCCTCGACGGGGGCTGCGGCAGGGCCTGCGCCTTGGTCCCCTTGTACGGGCCGACGAAGTCGACGGCGACGTGCTGGTTACGGAACCACTCCCAGAGCCGGTAGCGCCAGGTCCAGTCGCCCTCGTACCCCTGCGTCATCGAGTCGCCGACGACCATGACCCGCAGGGGGACGCTGTTGCCGACGCCCCGTTGAAGCTCTCCGAGGCGCTCCACCAGGCGCGGCACCATCTCGGCCAGGTGATCTCCCAGGTACGCCAGCGGGTTGCCGAAGTTGCCCAGCCGGGCGGCGAGGCCGCGCAGGTTCTCCTGGATCCGGGTGACGAAGGTTCCGGCGCTTTCGCCGGCCCACTTCACCAGGGCACCGCCGAAGGCGCCTCCCGCCGCGCCCCAGAAGGCCGCGGCGAGCAGACCGCCCCACGTGTCCGGGTTCTGGAAGTCCGCATGGTCGAAGGCCGCGTTCATCACCTCGGTGACGAAGCCGCCGATCCCGCCTCCCACGGCCCCGCAGACAGGGGCGGCAGCCGCAGCCCCGGGCGCGAACATGGCGAGACAGGCGCCGCTCGCCAGCACGGTCGCGGCCAGGCCGGCCCCGCCCGCGAGGAACTTCTGCCACCACGTGGCGCTCGTGCCGATCCGCCCGGAGGGCAGGACGAGCACGATGCTGTCGCCCACGGTCTCGATCCGGCCGTCGTAGTCCCCGACGTCCGTCGTCGGGTAGAGCCCCACCGCGTTGTCCCGCGCGCGGTCGTAGAGCGCCTGGGCGAGGGTGTGCCCGGAGTTCTGGTCGGCGTGGACGGAGTCGACCACTTCCTGGGCCTCGGCGCGGGTCTCGTCGCGGCGCTCGGGCACGTTGTAGTCGAAGGCCACGACGAGGTCGTCATCGCTCTGGGCGAGTGTGCGCAGCGACCCCGCGTCCCCCGCACAGCCCATGCGGAGGGTCATCTCCGGGGCGTTCGCCACGGCGCCGAAGGAGGTGGCATGCGCGGCGCAGGCCGCGCCAGCGTCCTGGTCCTGCGCCGTCGCGGGTCCCGTGCTCAGCGCGGAGCCGGTGACCACCATGGTCAGCGTGAGGAGGAGGGGCACCAGGCGGTCGAGGAGGGGGCGGCGCGGGCCGGCGCCCCGCTTTCTCCGTACCGCTGCCGCTGGTCTGGGTAACGCACGCATCGTGATCGGTGTTTCCTTCCGGATCGGGGAGAAGCACTGGCGGCCGGACCGGGCTCGCGGTCACGGCGCGCGCCGAAGATGCGAATCCCGGCGAACGGCCGACTCCCCCGGTGAGATTCCAGGGACGCCAGTGTGGTTGCCTCGGCGCACGAACCCGCCCCACTCGGCCGCCGCGCGAAGATGTCACAACCCGACGTCGAGATCATCTTCGGGTGCGGGGAGGGGGCAGGGGTAGGGCGGCACGTGATTGGTGCGCGAACTCATGTGCGGGGAGCGGGGCGTCGCCGCGTCTGCGTCAGTGCGGGGCGGTGCGGTGCGGTGCGGTGCAGTGCGGTGCAGTGCGGTGCGGTGCGGTGCGGTGCGGGGGATCGTCCCCGCGCGTGCGGTGGTAGCCCATCGGCGGGAGCCAGTGCCAGTTGCCCCAGGGCGCGACCCGTGGGCGATGGGGGCTTCAGCACGGTCCTTCGCTGTGCCCACGCCGCAGAGCCGGAGCAGTTGTTCACCGGCCAGTGGCAAGCCGCCCCACCAAGCTCGATGCCTACAAGCCCTACCTCGACCAGCGATGGCAGGAGGGCTCGACCAATGCCTGGAAGCTGTGGGAGGAGATCAAAGAACAGGGCTACCCGGACGGCTATGGCAACGTTCGCGCCTACGTCAGCCGGCATCTACGCGGCAAACCCCAGCCGATCGGCCCCGGCCGCCATCTGCCCGCGTCGTTACCCGCTGGATCCTTGCCCACCCCGAGGCCCTGGGCGAGGGCGACCGGCTCCAGCTCAAGGCCGTACTGGCGAACTGCCCTGAACTGGACGCACTCGCGGGGCACATGCGCTCCTTCGCCCACATGCTTACTCAGCTGCAAGGCCACCAACTGCCGACGTGGATCGAGGCCGCGACCAACGCCGACCTGCCCAGCCTCCAATGATTCGCCCGGCACCTGGAGCGCGACCTCGACGCCATCACTGCCGGGCTCTCGCAGCCGTGGAACTCCGGAGTGGTCGAGGGCCACGTCAACCGGATCAAGATGCTGAAGCGCCCGATGTTCGGCCGCGCAGGCTTCGAGCTCCTGCGCAAGCGCGTCCTGCTCTACTCCTGAAAGACTGCTCAGGACGCATCGTCGATGAGCCCGAATCCCTCCGGGAACTCTTCCAGGAACTCGCGGCGAGCCGGGTTGGTCTCGGCGGCTGCCATCTCCCCGACCAGGGCGAGCAGCTCCTGTCGCTGATCATTCGACAGCGTGCTGACCAAATGGGCGACACCCTCCAGGACCTTGACCGCGTCGTCTGGATCCATCTGCTGGTCCTCGCAGCCGTCGACGAACCACAGGACATCGACCAGTGCCTCAGCCAGGGCATGAGTCAGGGACGGGTACGAGGACGTCACAAAGGGCTCCCAGAAGATCAACGGCGCAGTCCGGCCATCCCACCACACACCACTGACGTCACTGTCCGTGAGCCACCACAAGAAGTGGACCAGAGCCCCCATTCTCGTGAACGAAGCCAACTCTCTCCATACCACCGGTCCGTCACGGCTGCTGCACTCCTCATCGAGCTCAGGCCGTGATCGCTAGTAACCCGTCATGCGGAACCACCGCATCGTTGCGACGAGCTCTTCACCGAAGTCCTCACAAAGCGCGAGCAGCTCGCCACCGGAGGACGAGTCGAGCAGCCCTGCGGATTCGGGGAAAGCCCGGAGGGCGCCGTGGCAGGCAGACTCGACAGCGAAGTTGCGTGATGCGAAATATCCCCCGCTCGCCCGGTCCGCCAGGTGGGCGAGATATTGGCGGTGGGCTTCCTCCGAGGGATGGGAGTAGAACGAGCCCTCGACGAGACGGTCGAGGTAGTCCGCCAAGCCGGACAGGGATTCGACTACCCGCTCGCCCGCATCCGAGCCTGACTCGTCCAGCAAATCGCCGAAGGCCAGCAGGTTGCCGATGGTTTCCAGTTGGATGAGCTGGACCGTGTCCGGGTCGACTTCAGACGTGAAGAGCGGGGCCGTGCGCAGCTCGGCGATTGCTTGCCTGTATGCGTGATGCGACTGTTCGTCGGCGGTCGCCGCTGCCAGTCGGAACAACGAATCCAGCACAGACAGGTCGACGCCCCACTCCGCGTCCATTTCGAACGCGAAGACCGGTGCGCGCCACCGCCACAGAGCAAGGGCGGCATCCTGACGCTGACGGACGGGATCCAGGTCGGCCAACCGCTTGATCTGCACCACGTCCTTGCGTCAGCCCTTCTGATCTGCCGTTCCCTGCTCAGCCTCTTTCGCCTCGGACACTGTAGAAGCTTCAGAAGGACAGCGTGACAGCCAAGGCGATGCCCAACCCAAGCCAAAGCCCGGATCGGCCATACCAGTTCAGAATGCCCTCTCGGAATGAGGTCGGCTGCTGCTCCAGGGTGACGGCATGGCGCCGACGTCGAGGCTGGACCGAGGCCGATGTCTGGCCCCGCTTGCACGCCGCCCTGCTGGGCGAGCTGCGCCGTGCCGACCTGCTGGACATGCTCGACCTGCTCGACCTGCTCGACCTGCTCGACCTGCTCGATTGTGCCGTGGACGGCTCGCGCATCCGGGCCCTCAAAGACATCTCAGGGGGCTAAGAAGTCAAGCTGGTGGACGTAGCCGAGTTACCAGGGTCGGCCTGCTGCGCCGTGGTGGCGTCCACTTGCGCGATCGACCAGGGCGAAGACGGACAGGGCGACCGTCGACGCGGCCCCCGTGGCCAGGGCATCCGCCACGTACCGGCCCAGGTCCGGCCGCAGGATGTCCACGAGCCCGAACAGCACGACAAACCCCGCGAGGCACGCCGCGACCGCGGCCCGCCAGCAGCGGTGATACGCAAAGAACCATTGGGCCAGGCCCATGCCGATCAGTGGGGCAGGGGACAGCTGCGGCTCGTCGAGGGCGGCGAGTACTCCGTATCCCAGTCCGCTGACCGTCCAGCAGGCGGCGCTCACGAGTGCCGCCTCGCTCCAGGACACGGGCCGCTTCACTTGTGCCGTCCGTGCCGTCCGCTGACGGCACCATCGGCCCGACTGCGCGCTCGCCACTGGGACACGCCTGCAGCGGTCATCGAGAAAATCATGAGCGGTCCGGCAGCCCAATAGAGCACGGCCATCGGCCAGGCCGGCTCCTTGCCGGCCAGCATGGTCGTCATCTTGCCAGCCATACCGATGCCCAGCAGCACATAGGCGAGACCCCAGGTGCGGGCTACCCATACGGGACCCACGATCGGCCGCAGCGGCCGGTGCGGCCGGAGCACGGCCAGCCCTCCCAACCACGCAGAGCCCAGTGCCACAACCGTCATGAACACTCCCCCGGCCGTGTCCAACGCATCGGTCTGGATCCCGAGCATTCGCGCCACACTCTTCCCACGTCACGCGGCCCCCAACGCCAGGCCCGCCCCGGGTCACCATGATGGCAGTCCGGGCGCGAGACCTCAGCTGCAGGGCGCGGCAGGTGGCTGGAGCGGCTGCCTTCCGGCATCCGGCAATGTGGGAGGCCCGGACTACGGTCACGCAGGTGCTGGGAGAAGTGGCGGGAAGGCGCGTTGTTCGTCGAAATGCTGGCGGGTCTTGAGGCAGTGGTGGAGCTGGCCGAGGAAGCGGTTCAGCAGGTGCCGTTGTGCGGCGGCGTGCCAGTCTCCGTGGTCGCGTCGGCGTCGGTAGTGCATGTTGGCTCCGGGTGAGGTGGTGAGGGCGGCGAAGGCCCAGAGGAAGCCGGCGTTGATGAGGCGGTTGTTCTTGACGAAGCGTCGGCCGACGAAGCGCTTTTTGCCGGAGGCCCGGGTGATGGGCGCGGATCCGGCGTACGACTTCAGCGCCCTGGCGTCGGCGAACCGTGCCCGGTCGTCGCCCAGCTCGGCGAGCACGCGGGCGCCGAGCATGGGCCCCAGGCCCGGGAAGCTGAGCAGGATCTCGCTGTCGGCGTGCTGGTGAAAGGCGGCTGTGGCCGCCTCCGCGAGGTCGTCCGCGGCCTCGCGGAGGCGGCCAGCTGCTTGAGCAGGGCCAGGAGCTGGTGGCCGAAGGCATCTTCGACGCCGGGCAGCTGGTGGGCGTATTCGGCGCGGAAGACGCCCCGCAGCCGCTCGGCTTCCGCCTCGCTCCCCCGGACTGATCCATACCTGTGAGACACCTGGACTCGTGATTCGTGAGTCACGCGGCCTGGCGGAAGCCGAGCCAGAACCCGAGTCATGGCAGCACCGGACGGTCGACAGGCCGGCATCACGATGCTCCAGGGAGAAAGATCCGGTCACGCAGCTCAAAGCCTGTGCGCGTGCCGGCGTCCGGATGATGAGGTGACACGGTGACCAACCGGGATGAGGCGGCGGCTGTCCGCCCGTTGACACGGGCTTGGGTGAGCCGGCAACTGGAGGCCGGCGAAAGGATCGTCGGAACCGAGGCGCTGCACGGCGGCATCACCGCCGAGGTGCGGAGGCTGAGCATCGGCACGCGGGACGGAGGCACCCGTGATCTGGTGCTGCGGGCCTTCGTCGATCCGCTCTACGTGGAGCGCGCCGAGGACTGGCTGAACAGGGAGGCCCGCGCCCTGACCCTGCTCGCGGGGACAGCCGTACCGGCTCCTGTACTGGTCGCCGTCGATCCGACCGCCGCGCACTGCGATTATCCGTCGCTCCTCATGACACATCTGCCGGGACGGACGGTTCTCGACGATGCGGGACTGGAGACGCGCGTTCCTCTGCTCGCCCGTCAACTCGTGGCGATCCACGCGTTGCGGCCCACCGAACGGCCCCAGGCGTACCAGGCGTTGACGACTGCCGACACCGTCGTGGTTCCGGAGGGCGCCGACGTGACCGCATGGGCTGCGGCGATCGACGTCATCCGCGAGCCCGCCCCGTCCGATGAAGAGCGGTTCCTGCACCGGGACTTCCACCCCGGCAACGTGCTGTTCGACGTGCCGCCCTCAAGGCCGGACGATGCGCGGATCACCGGTGTCGTCGACTGGGCGGCTGCCTCCTGGGGGCCGGCGGATCTCGACGTGGCGCACTGCTCCACCAATCTCGCGCTGCTGCACGGCCCGGCGTGGGCTCAGCGGTTCGCCGAGGCGTACGAGGAGGCCGGCGGAGTGCTGGCCGCGGCCGCGAGTGAGCGCCTGTACTGGCGAGTTCGAGACGCGCTGGCATTCTCGGAGGACTTGCAGTCGGCGGCACGGGCATGGCGAGAGGCAGGCAGGACAGAGCTGACGACGCGAGCCGTGGAGGAGCGACTCGATACCTATGTCACCACCCTGATGGGCGCACCGGACCGAGGCGGGGCGGAAGGACCGTAAGAGCCGTCGATGCGGAAGCCTCCGCATTCCTGCACGGAGTGGCGCGGAAAGGCTTGTCACCGATGGGCGGCAACCCTCCAAGCCGTCGTCGCCGTTGCCGGTGGCTTCGGGGGCCGGGTCCGAACTTCCACACCGCGAACAGAGGGCCTCTCGCGTGTTCACAGCCCTGGGGTTTGCATCAGATCAGTGCTCCGTTCCCTCCAACGGGCTGTCCAGTGCGGTCATGGACCCTCCGGGTGAGCCCGCGTCCCGGCTTCGCCTCCGGAGTGTGCGGCATCTCCAGCATGCGGCAATTGCCTCCACCCCGATGCCCCGCCACTGCGGCGGCCGATTCATCGGCCGATCGACCTCTGTGCGAGCGACGACCCTGGTCTGCTCCCCTCCGATCCTGCGGATATGCTCGCGCCATGCGACGACAGGATCGAATAGCCAAGTTGGTTCGCTGGCTGGTGGTTTGGGCCGCGTTCACCGTCGTCATGCGCTTTGTCACCGGCCTCGCGCACATCTACAGGGGCTGGCCGACCACCGCGGTGACGTCCGCGTTGGTGGTGGCCTGCTGGTACCTGGTCTCGTGGTTGCGGTCCCGCAGGGAGCACAGCGCCACAGCACAGTAACCGGACGACGAGCTCGGACGTCGTATCCGCGGATGAGACCCGCTACCCAAGCTTCTGCGGCAATCACACAAGGTTCAGCGTCAGAGGACACGCGGAACGGATACCGGTCGGCCTTCCTGGCGACGTGGGTCTAGGGTCGTATATCGAAAGTGGACCCAGGTGATGCGCTTGCCCTGCTCCAGAGGTAACCGTCTCGGCGTGCACGCGCTGGCAGGATTGGTGATCTCCCCGCGTCGGAGGACGCGGGCCAGGACGGAGAGGTCAGCCACGTCCATAGCCGGACCTACGAACACACGTACTGTGGTTGAGGAGTTGCTGCGCAGAATCGGCGAGGGCGACCCTGAGCGCATCGCCGAGCTGTATGCCGAGCAGAGCGATTGGAAGCTCGACTGGCCGGAGGCCGAGCACGGCCGTACTGGCACGCCGTGGATCCGTCGCCGGTCCACGCGGGCCGACGTGGCCGCCCACTATCGAGAGCTTGCCGAGTACCACGTGCCGGAGCATGTGGCGACGGAGGTCGAGCGCATTCTTGTCGACGGAAGCGACGCGGTCGTGCTCGGCGAGATCCGACAGACCGCCCGGCCCACCGGACGTGCATATCAGGCGCGGTTCGCTCTGCATCTCACCGTCGAAGACGGCCTTGTCACCCGGCACCGTGTCTACGAGGACAGCCTGGCCGTCGCCCAGGCATTCGAGGCCGAGGACCAGTGAAAGCCACCGGACCAGGCGCGAAGGCGCTGATCACAGCCACTCTTCAATGACCGCGACGAGTGGCTGCGACACCCCGGTCCGCCCAGCCCGGAGTGCCCGAGGCGCCGAGCAGTTCCAGGGTCAGGTCGATGACCAGCTCCGGCCGACCCACAAACGGAGAGTGCCCCGTCTCCCACTCGCGGACGGAGTCGCAGCGCGCGGCCATGACCCGTTGGAGTTCGGGATCGATGGCTCGGTCCTTCGTGCAGACGGCGTAGACGGAAGGGGCATGTTTCCAGCTCTGGCGTTCCGGGACTCCTCGCCCGCAGCCGGCGGCCTGGGCGCGTAGTAGTCCCACTGCCCAAGCGGCCAGGTGCTCAGGGCAATCTGCATACAGCGCATCCACGGCGCGGTTTGGGTCAAGGCGCGTAGAACCGTCGTGCTGCGGCTCGATGGCGGATTTCAACTGGCTGGATGCGCCGCCCAAGCCCGCCGCACTCTCCCCCGCATCCGGTACGAAGGCCGCCAGGTACACCAGACGCCCGACTCCGCACAGGCCAGTGATCACCGACCCTCCGTAGGAGTGGCCCAGAACCAAGGGAGGCTCCGCCAGTCGGTCAACGGCGGCCTGCACCGCCGCCGTATCCGCAGCCAAAGAGCCCCTGTGCAGTTCGGGAGCGACCACGTCCACGCCTGCCGCTCGCAAGCCCTCGGCAACCCGGCTGAAGTGCTCAGGCTGGTGATAAAGACCATGAACCAAGACTGCGCTGGGCACTTGGGACGCCTCCCCGGGTCGACGTGCCGAGGAAAACGATCCTAGACGTCGAGCTTCGCCGGTGATCCATTTTCGATACGCGCCCTGACGAGCTCGTGCACGGTTGGCGGTGCGCGTCGTGAATCGTGGATTCGCCGGTTGGTTCACACTCGCGGAGCGGTGGGCAGGGCGACGGTCTGCTGCCGGGAGAGCAGTGCGGCGACGGCTTGGACGGGGTTGCTCATGGGGTCGCGGCGACCGTGGTGCCGGGCCAGGGCTCGCCAGTTCTTTGGTGCGGTCTGTCTGCGTAGCCCTGCCGGGCGAGTCAGGGCACGTGAACGGGTGACGTGCGGCAAAGTCGTCCTGACTGCGCGGTAAGTGCTGTGACGACATGCATCGCACTTCACAGGGAGCATTCATGCGTCGTATCGCCGCAGTGACTCTCGGGGGCCTCGCGTTCCTCGGATTCGCCGGCACGCCTGCCAGTGCTGATCCTCCTCCGGACCCACAGACCGAGACCACATGTCTCACCCAGGCCGCTGGCGATATCACGAGCCTCGTGGACCCCGCCAGCCCCGCAGCCCCTCCAGAGGTCACTGGCGCTGCATGCCTGGCACCCTGATCTGTACATGAGCTGGACCGGTCCGCTTGGCCGAACCGGCCAAGCGGACCTTGGCCATGTCGGTTCTCCGGGGGCACAGGACCGATCCACTGGGCGCAGCGCCACCCCAGAAGTTGAGCCAGAACCGATCAACGACGCTGGAGTTCGTCACCACCCGCAGGCCATGCCGTTCAATCAGCCCAGCCCTCGGTGTTGGCGCAGGATTCGTAGGAGTAGCGGGTATCGCGGTCCCACTCCTCCCCGGTGATGCGTTCGTACGCCCGGTCTGGTGCGTAGAGCAGGGGCTCGGCCCAGATGAGGTCGATGGCGTAAGGAGTGAAAGCTGCAGGGTCCTGGAGGACGTTGTCGAATTCGGTGCGGCCGGCGGCGACGACCGCGGCACGGGTGTAGAGGAAGGCGTCGTCGGACAGGTTGTGTCCGTATTCCTTGCGGTCCAGCCGGTAGAGCGCCCATGACAGTTGTTCGGCAAAGCCGATGACCAGCGCCAACGGGGACTGGGCATGCCGCTCGGTGAGCGTGACTGCAAGGAGTTCGCCGTCCGGGTCAGTCTCCGCGGGCCTGCAGTCCTCGATGAGCTGCCAGAAGGCGTCTTCGTTCATGCTGGCGAGCATGCCGCAGGGGTCTGACAGCCCTGGCTCCGGGTCACCTGTTTGCTGCGGCCGTGAGAAGGACGCGTTTGCGGAGCAGGGGGAGCTTGGCTCGTCCGAGCATCTGGCGTTTGACCATCTTGATGTGATTGACGCATCCCTCGACGGGTCCGGAGTTCCAGCGTGTGCTCAGGCCTTGGAGCACGGCACCCTGGTCTTCCTCCAGGCCGGTGGCGAAGGCATGCAGGCGGGGCAGGTCCGGGGTGCGGACGGCGATGATCCAGCTTTGAGGTGCTGACCGGAGCATCTTTGAAGGATCTCCGCGAAGCCGCGGACGCGCTCGTGGAGGGCCTTCAGTTCAGGGCAGTTGGCACGTAGGGCGGGCGAATTGTTGGCGTTCTCCGTCGGCCGGATGCTCGGAGTGCCACGCTGATGGGGCTCCTTGAATTCGGCCACTCCGTGATCGGGGGTGGGACAGACCTGCTCTCCGAAATTCCCCACCGGCGGCCAGCCGACCTGCGTCGGAACGGCGCACCTCCGGATTCGCCTGAGATCTGGCCGCAGTTGGGGCCGGGGTCCCGCCGGTATCAGTCTGCGCCGTCGAGGACCTGGCGCTGGAGTCGCTCGCGGAGTCCGGCTTCCTCGGGGGTGAGGGGTGCGTCGCGGCGTCGGACACGCGCCGGCTTGGGCGGCAGCCGGAGCCCGTCCTCTTCGGCGTCCTGCTCTGCCTCGGCCGGACCCGGTACAGCGAGGCAAACGACGGGTTCTTGCCAGCACACCAACGGTGCACCTGGTGTGATGTGGTTCACATCAGCGGCCTGTCACGTCCGGTGCGGGTTGCTTGTCCCATGGGCGTCACCGGCATCGAAGCCGGTGCCCGACCTTGGGAGATCCAATGAACAACGGCCACCACATCGTCGTCCTCGGCGCCGGCTACACGGGCTTGTTCAGCGCCATCCGGCTGGCCCACCGCACTCGCCGGACCGGTGTGAAGATCACCCTGGTCAACCCCTCGAGCCGCTTCGTCGAGCGGCTGCGGATGCACCAGTTCGCCGCCGGGCAGGAGCTGGCCGACCATCAGATCCCCGACCTGCTCGCCGGGACCGGCGTCACGTTCGTCCAGGGCACCGCCACCGCCATCGACCCCGAGGCCCGGCAGATCACCGTCGACGGCGCCGAGACCCTCGGCTACGACACGCTCGTCTACGCGCTGGGCAGCTCGACCGACACCGGCAAGGTCCCCGGCGCCGACACCCACGCGTTCACCCTCAACAACCCGGAGATCGCCGGTCGGTTTGCCGCGCGGCTCACCGAGGTCGCCGCGTCCGGCGGCACGGTCACCGTCTGTGGCGGCGGCCTGACCGGCATCGAGGCGGCCACCGAGATCGCCGAGAGCCACCCCGGCCTGGACGTCACGCTGATCAGCCTGGACGAGCCCGGCGGCATGATGGGTGCCAAGGCTCGGGCCTACCTCTACGGCGCACTGGGCCGCCTCGGCGTCACTCTTGAAACCGGCGCCCGCGTCACCAAGGTGCTGCCCGACGCCGTCGAACTGGCCGACGGCCGGCTCGTCCGCACCGACGCCTGCCTGTGGACCACTGGCGTCAAGGTGTCGCCGCTCGCCGCTGCCGCCGGGATCACCACCGACGACCGCGGCCTCATCCTGGTCGACGCCACCCTGCGTTCGGTTTCCCACCCGGAGATCCACGCCATCGGCGACGCCGCCGCCGTCCGTTTGGCCTGGGGACAGATCCACGGCACCTGCCAGAGCGGCCTGCCCACCGCCCAGTACACCGCCGACACCATCGCGCGGCTCGTGCGCGGCAAGGCGGTCAAGCCGTTCCGCTTCGGCTACTTCCACCAGCCGGTCAGCCTCGGCCGCCGTGATGCCGTCATCCAGTTCACCAAGGCCGACGACACCCCCCGCCGCATGCACCTCACCGGCCGCAGCGCCGTCGCGTACAAGGAGATGGTCAGCGCCAGCCCGCTCATGACCTACCGATTCAGCAAGCACATGAACGTCACCACCATCGTCTCCAAGGGCGGCCGCGCCACCCGCGAGCCCGCGGCATGACGGGCACATCAGCTCCCAGCGCCGTGCTCTCGGGCCTTGCCGCCCTGGTTACGGCGCTGGCAGCATGAGCCGATGGTCGACGCCAGGGACGAGCAGGACCCGTACATCGAACACCGCAGGCTGCTGTTCGCCACCGCCTACCGCATGCTGGGCAGCGTCACCGACGCCGAGGACGTCCTTCAGGACACCTGGCTGAGCTGGAGCACCGCGGACCGCGAAGCGATCCGCCACCCCAAGGCCTACCTGGTGCGCACGGTCACCAACCTCTCGTTGAACCGCCTCACCTCCGCACGGGCAACCCGCGAAACCTACGTCGGGCCGTGGCTCCCCGAGCCCCTGCTGACCTCCCCCGACATCGCAGCGGAGACCGAATTGGCCGACAGCGTCTCCACCGCGATGATGGTCGTCCTGGAAACCCTCAGCCCCGTCGAACGCGCCGTCTTCCTGCTCCGCGAGGTCTTCGACTACTCGCACGCCGACATCGCCGAGACCCTCGAACGCCCCGAGCCGACAGTCCGCCAGATCGCTCACCGCGCACGCGAGCACGTCCAGGCCCGCCGCCATCGCTTCGACGCCGACCAGACCCAGCGCCGGCTGGTCACCGCCCAGTTCATGGACGCTTGCGCGGGGGGCGACCTGAACGCCGTCATGGAGCTGCTCGCCCCCGAGGTCACCGCTTGGTCCGACGGCGGCGGAAAGGTCACCGCTGCCCGCCGCCCGCTTCACGGCACCGACCACGTCGCGCGCTGGATCGTGGGTTTCCTGGCCAAGCCCGAACTGGCGGCCCTGACCATGGAGCCAGCCATCATCAACGGCGAGCTCGGCGTCCTGGCCACCCTCGGCGGACACACCGTCGGCGCCCTCTCGTTCGACCTCGTCGACGGCCGCATCCAAAACCTGCGCTTCCAGGTCAACCCCGAGAAGCTCAGCGGCCTGATCCCCGACAACAGCTTGGCACTGCCCTGAAGCATCCAATCCTGAAGCCCTACTGGCGGGCCCTGGACCGGGACCAGCTGTCCAGGGCCGCCGCAGCCCGTCGCCTACGACGCCGAAGGCGCCCTTGACGGAGCCGAGTCGCCCCGAACCCTGCGCTGGCGGGCGAATCGGCCCCAGTTGACGAAGGCAACGGTCTGGGCAGCGAAGAGCATCGCTGGCCGTTTTCAGGGCTGTGACCGCGCTTCCGTGATGACTACGGATGGATGAGGTACGGCGTCTGCTGTTGGATAGCCCGATGGAGCGCATTGAGGCTGAGCTGTTCACGGATCCAGGCAACGACGCGGTTGTCCGCCTGCCACCACGTCACTTCCCGGGCGTGCTGATCCAGGGGGACTCGCTGTCGATCATCCGCGGCGACGTTGCTGAAATCGTGGAAGCCTGCGCCCAGGGCAACGTCGATGACGCGCACGAGGCTGCCACCATCCTGCTGGCCAACTTCGACGAGTTGCTGGCCCGCTACGAAAGCGCGCTGGAGGCTCACGACATCAAGCGCCCCTACTGATCGCAACCGCAAGGGCCGACGGCTGGCGTTGTCTGGCCGCCGGACGTCGCTCATCCGTCTGCTGTCGGCGCCGGTGGTACCGGCCCGGGCTCCGCGGGTCCTGGGAGTGGATGACTTCGCCTTCCGGCGTGGCCACACCTACGGAACGATGCTCGTGGACGTGGAACAGGGCAAGCCGTTCGATGTTCTGCCCGACCGCAGCTCGGAGACCTTCCTTGCCTGGCTGGAGACTCATCCCGGAGCAGAGGTCATTTGCCGGGACCGGGCCACCGGCTACACCCGCGCGATCAAGCAGGCCGCCACCGGGGCGACCGAAGTGGCCGACCGGTGGCATCTGCTGCAGAACCGATGTCCCAGCGTTCCAGGAGCCGGACGCGAGTCCAAAGCACCGGTGCGTGGTAGCCGTTCAGGCGCTGCATTGCGGCGCGGTGCGATCGGGTGCCCTGTGGAAGCTGCACGAGGAACTCGCGCCGATCACCGAACAGGCCCGAGGAGACAGCGAGGTCGTACCAGTCCGCATTGAGCCTCTCGACCAGGTGCGGGGTGTCGTACCGATGGGAGAAGCCGTCGGTCACGTCTTCGCCGCCCCATCCACGGACGAAGGGCATCGTGCCCACCGGTACGGCATTGGGTATGACTTCTAGACCAGCCCGCCGTAGCGGCCGGTACACCTTGCGTTCGCGTTCCTTGATGCCCATCGGCCCATGTTCTACCAGGCCAACAACCCCTTGGCCCTCCGATTTTTCCGCCTCTACGTGATCGGCCGGACAGCTCCCGGTCACTGATGGTCCGGCAGCTCCCGCGGTAGCCCAGGTTCTGGAGCTCGGCAAGCAGCTGGATGGCGTTGGGGTGTCCTTGGGCCCAGAGTTTGTCCAGGTGGGACTTGTAGGGGTTCGAGCCGGCTGGCCGGGGGGCCGGCGCCTTCCGGTCAGCAGCTGATTCGGGGACTGCCGCGCAGGCGTTGTGGCGGACGGTGCAACCGCCCATGTGCAGTTCTCTGGCGATCGCGCCAGCCCCTACGGACGACGAGGACACACACCACCACCGGCTCCCCCCATCACCACAAACACCGTTGCGGTAACGGGGTATCTCCTGGACGGCGGTGGGTGGGACCGGCCGGTGCGCGATGTGTGTCGCCCACCGGCCAGTCCCGGCCACCAGCCCGGCCCAGCCTCTCCGTCGGCGCGGTCGCTGCCGTCAGAAGCGCATCGCGTACGAGATGCGCCGCCGCAGGGACTTGACCCGCTGGGCGTCGTGGAAGCGGGAGTCCTGCTCCAGGACGCTGGTGGCCTCGCGCACCTTCGCGCCTGCCCGCTCGATCGCCTCGTCGAGCGGCATCACCAGGGGCAGGCCGAATATCTCGACGATTCGCTCCACGCGCTCGCGGACACTTCCGCCCACCACGTGGTACGGGATCTCCAGCTCCTCCAGGGTCTCGATCAGCAGCTCGTCGGACATCTTGCGGAAGGGTTCGGAGACGGGCCGGTGGCCGTCGGCCTTCATCTCGAACTCGACCGGCAGATGCACGTAGGCGTCGTAGATCCGCTTGGCGCGCGCCTTGGCGACGGCGCCGTACGCGTCCATGTACTGGCGGTAGAACCGCTTGACCGGCAGTCCGGCGACGTTCTTCGCCGTGCGCACGAACAGGTTGGCGCCGGGGTTGATGCCGACCCGCATGCGGGCCTCACCGTAGATCCACTCGTGGATCACGGAGCCGTCGGAGATGAACGGCCCCTCGCCCGACTCGTTGTGGATCCGCTCCTCGAGCCGGCGCAGGCCGAGCATCGTCAGCTCCATGGCGCTCAGTTCCTGGACCTGCTTGCCCGGGACGAGGTCGAGGAGGATCTCGCGCGAGGTCAGCGCGTGAGTGCGAGGGATGCCCGTCGCCATCGACAGGGTCTCGGTCGTGGTGCTCTTGCCGCTGGAGTAGGTTCCCGAGATCGCCAGGTGCAGACCGCGCTGCGGGACGTCGGGGGCGGGCGTGCTCGTCGGGGCGGGGGTACTCGTGTTCCCCATGGTGTGTTCTCTTCCCGTCGTGGATGGCCCGGCCGCGGCCGGGGTGTGGAGTGGAGGGGTCAGCCGCCCAGGCCCAGGCCGCCGCTGACCGGCAGGACCGCTCCGGTGACGAAGCGGCCCGACTCACCGGCGAGGTAGCGCACGGCGGCGGCGACGTCGGCCGTCTCCCCGGCGCGGCCGAGTGGCGTGATGGCCAGTAGGTGGTCGCGCCGGCGGTCGGTGATCTCGCGGCTCATGGCCGTGTCGATCAGGCCGGGCGCGACGACGTTGACCGTGATGTTCCGGGGGCCGAGTTCCCAGGCGAGCGAGCGGGCCATGCCGAGCATTCCGGCTTTCGCCGCCGCGTAGTTGACCTGTCCGGGCGCCCCGTACGCATAGGTCATGGACGACATCAGGATGATCCGCCCCCAGCGTGCCCGCACCATGCCGCGCACCGCGCGGCGGACGGTACGGAAGGCGCCGTGCAGATTGACGTCGACGACGTCGGTGAAGTCCTGCTCGTCCATGCGCAGGAACAGCGTGTCCCGGGTGATGCCCGCGTTGACGACGAGTACTTCGACCGGCCCGTGTGCGGCCTCGGCCTTCTCGAAGGCCGCGTCGATGCTCGCCGGGTCCGTCATCTCCGCGCGGACGCCGAGCAGTCCGTCGGGCGGTTCGGTGTCGCGGTGGGTGACGGCGACGCGGTCGCCGTCCGCTGCCAGGGCGGTTGCCACGGCGAGTCCGATGCCGCGGTTGCCGCCGGTGACCATGACCGAGCGTCCCATCAACGGCTCCTCGGGGCGGTGGTGTCGGGCCGGTACGGACGCCAGCCGGTACGTGCGAGATTGCCCGTGGCGGTCTCGGCCAGCAGGCGGCCGATGTCCCACCGGCTGAGGACCGGGCCGAGCGGCTCGGTGTGCTGCGGAGGCTGCTGCTTCATCGGACCGCCTCGCAGCCCGCCGACGCCGCGCACGGGCGCCCGCCGTCGGCGAACAGGTACTCCACGGCCGCCGCCAGGCGGTCCGTCGTCAGCGCGCTCGGCAGCAGCCGCCGGGCGAAGCGGGGGCTCTGGGGCACTCCCGGCCGCGTCTCCTCGATCAGCAGCGGCGGCAGGAGCGCCATCGGTGTGCGGGACAGCGCCGCGTCGCTCTCCGCGAGGAAGCGTGCGGCGCGCTCACGGTCCGCCTGCGGCAGCCAGTCCAGGAACGGCAGCCGGACCTCGACGACCTCGTCCCCGTCGTCCGCGAGGTCCTCGCGGACGGCAGCCACGAGATCGCGCACCACTCGGCGAGGGGCGGCCTGCCACTCCTCGCGCAGCAGCGGCAGGTGACGGCGGGCGTCGTCCAGCAGGACGAGCAAGGGGCGTTCGTCGTCGAGGTACTCGCGCACGAGGGCGCGCTGTGCCTCGTCCGGCCACAGTCCCGTCGGGGTCCATTTCCTCCTTCCGGGCTCGACGGCGGGCTCGTTCCAGAGCACGCGGGCCGGTCCCTCGAGTATGACGAGCACGTCTCCCAACCGGAGCGTGGGCGTAAAACGCATGATGTGTTTCCCCCGTTTTTTCTGCCACGAAATGTGCGCGAAAAAAAGACGGCTTCGCGCATGCCGAATCACCCGCCGGCGGACCGGACGTTCCGGAGAATCGGACACAGAGATTTCGCGAGTAATTGATGTGCCGTTTACGCGGCGGCGGGCAGGCGGTGGGCCAGCCAGCAGCGTCCGCCGATCCCGGCGAAGTCGTCGATCGCCAGTTCCGCGGTGCGCCATAGCGCGTCGCCCATGGGCAGGAGCCGGCTGCTCGCGGTGCGCACCGTCGGCACGAAGCTGCGCCCCAGGGGGCGCACCGGCGTGCGCGCGTTCATGACGAAGCGCCGCATCCACAGGGTGTCGCTGTCGCCCCGCGCCAGGCCGTCCTGTGCGTAGAGCAGGATCTGGGCGAGCTGGGCCACGCCCACGATCGCGTCGACCAGCGAGACCGACGGCCCGTACGCCGCTTCGGCTCCGCAGGTGTGCGGGGCCGCCTCCGCGCCCTCGGCGACGACGTGCCGCAGCACGCGGACCTCTTGCCGGTCCAGGTCGACGCGAACGTGTTCGGCGCGCTGCTCGCGCCGCTTGTAGCCCTTGCCGTAGTGACGCGCGTGCGCGGGGCCGAGAGCCTGTTTCTCGTCGGAGTACCTGGCCGGCTCCCCTGCCGCGTCGCCCTGTTCGTGCACGAGTGTGCAGCGGACCTTCAGCCGCCCGACCCGGCACTCGAACGTACTGGCCAGGGTCGAGTCCTGCGCGGACGGTCCTTCGACGGTGACGAGCCTGCCCTGTACGGGAAAGTCCGCCAGCTCCTCATGGGGGCTGCTCCCGGCCCGTACGTCGGCGTGACGCAGCCAGATCCTGCGCCGCTCGGCCGGGCTCAGACCGAAGGCCCGGGCGAGGTGCACCTCCGCCAGATTGGCGGCGAGCACCAACGCGTCGATGCTGCTCAGGTGCGGCCTCAGATCGCCGGTGCCCGATTTGCGGGACCAGTCGCGCGGGTACGTCAGCGTGCCGCGCGCGGTGACGAGCGCGCCCGGCCGGGGGCTCCCGTCAGTGGTGATGTCCGTGAGGGTCTGAGTGACGCGCTTGTATCCGCTTCCGAAAAAGCGCGAGCTGCCCGACCCGAGGCAGCTTTCCAGAGATGCGTAGAGTAACTCGCTGCTGCCCTTACCGTTCTCTATGGAGTTCATTCCCCGTTAAACCTTCCCCCGTGTCCGGGCCGCACGGCCCGGACGGAAAAAGACTAACACGGGGGTAGGTCCCGGAGAAAGCATGATAAGAGGTGTGACACCCTCCACAGATCAAACTCAATTGATCCTCAAAAAGGGATTCATTAATTCCAGTTCCGCTTTGATCTCCGCGGTTCGGGTTCCGTTCCGGCGCGGCCTCCGATTCGCCTTCTGGTCCGGGTTTCACCGAAACCGGGCGTCACCAGGTCGCGGACCGGATTCACTCGCAGGCGATCACGCGGGGCCAGCGGTCGGCGAGCAGATCGCCGAGGAGGGCCCGCAGCCGCTCGCGGTCCTCCACGGGTACGGCCGCGAGGAAGTCCCGCTCCACCGCGTCAACGGCGCGCCCCGCGCGCTCCAGCGCCGCCCGGCCCTCGTCCGTCAGGCGCAGGATGTAGCGCCTGCGGTCCGACGGGTTACGCCGCCGCTCCACCTGGCCGGCCCGCTCCATCTCGTCGACGAGGGCCACCATGGTCGTGGGGTCGAGGTGGAGCAGCCGGCTCAGATCCTGCTGGGACAGGCTCAGATCGCTTTCCAGCGCGGCGAGTACGTAGAAGTAGCGCAGCCGCATGCCCTGCTCCGCGAGGGCGCGCTCCGCGTCCTCCATGAGGATCGCCCCGGCCTTGTTCAGCAGATAACCGGTTCTGCGGACGAGAGGGAAGTCGAAGCCGCCGGTGGACTGCGCCGGGGTGGGCGTCGCCTGTGTCATGCGGGCCGTGCCCCCTTCTCGCTCGGTTGTCGCTCTTCGTCGCCCGGTCGCCGCTCGGCGGTGCCGGAGCGCCTGCTTGTCGGCCGGCGGCGCCGAAGCACTGGGTGGCCGGCCGGTGATGCCGAAGCGCCTGGCCGCCGGCCGGTGGTACCGAAGTACTCGGTGGAGCCGAACGTCCCTGGTGCCGATCGTCGATTCTACAAAGGCTACTGGCGGTGGCGCCGGGCTCCAAGGCCGGTACCACCGCCAGTTGCCCGACGACCGGCTCTACCGCTCCCCGCCGGAGCGCACGGACTCCGCCGCGGAAAGCCCCTCGACGCCCGCGCCGCCTGCGATGCCTTGCGAGTCCGGGGTGTTCACGACATCGCCCCGGGCGCTCTCGTGCAGGTCCCGCGTGCGGATGAAGAGGAAGCCCACGAGCGAGCCGACGACGGCGACGGCCGCGCACACGAACATCACGTCGGTCAGTCCGTCCACGAAGGCGGTACGGGCCGCCGCCTGGAGCGCGGGGGCCATCGCCGCGGGCGCCCGGCCGATGGCCTCCGCGCCGCCACCGGCCGCCACGGCATCGCCGAACTCATGTGCGGAGGAGCCGAGTTGGCGACCGACGTCGGACGTCGCGAACAGGTCACTCACCCGGCTCTGGAACGCCGCACCGAACCCGGCGATCCCGATCGCGACACCCACCTGCTGGAACGTCTCGTTGATCCCGGAGGCCATGCCCGCCTTGGCCGGCTCGACGACGGCGATGGACAGTGACGCACGCGGCGGGTTGAACAGCCCCATGCCGAGGCCGATGCCGAACATGCTCGGCAGCAGCGCGGTCCAGGCGGTGTCCGGACCGATGAGCGCGACGAGACCGAGGCCGAGCGCGATGAGCGCGAGGGAGGTCCCCATCAGCAGCCGCTGCGGCACGCGCGTGGTCAGCGAACCCGCGACCGCGGCGGCGACGAACAGCGTCCCGGTCAGAGGAAGGAACCGCAGTCCGGTCTGCCAGGGCGAGAACGCCAGCACGTTCTGCACGTACGACACGAGGAGGAAGATCGCCGACATCGTCGCGGCGGCGCACACCAGGGTCACGACCGACACACCGTTGAAGGTCATGTTCCGGAACAACGCGAGCTGGAACATGGCCCGTTCGCCGCGGTGCCGCTCCACGAGGGCGAACACGACGAGGAGAACCGCGGAGGACGCGAACATGCCGACGATGGGCGCGCTGCCCCACCCCTCGGCCTCGCCTCGCAGCAGCGCGAGGACGAGAAGCGTCAGCGCACCGGTGAAGAGCACCATGCCCCACCAGTCGACGGCGACGGCCGACTCGGCGCGGGACTCACGCATCCGCAGTCCGCTCACGGCCAGGGCGATCAGCCCGACCGGGACGTTCACCAGGAAGATCCAGCGCCAGCTCAGCCCGTCGGTGAGCGCGCCCCCGATGAGCGGGCCGAAGGCGATGGACAGCCCGACCACACCGCCGAAGATCCCGAAGGCCTTGCCCCGGTCCTTGCCCTGGAACTCCTGCCCGATCAGCGCCGGGCCGACGGCGAACAGCACGGCCCCGCCGAGGCCTTGGACCCCCCGGGACACGGACAGCATGACGGCGTCGTTCGCGAGGCCGCAGGCCAGTGACGCGAGCACGAAGACGACGAAGCCCACGTTGAAGACGCGTTTGCGGCCCAGGCGGTCCGCCAGCGATCCGGCCGTCAGGAGCACCGCCGCGAGCCCGAGGGCGTACGCGTCGAGCACCCATTGGAGTGAGGTGAAGCTGGCGTCGAACGCGTCCCTGATGTCAGGCAGCGCCACATTCACCACGGTGAGGTCGAGCAGCAGCATGAACGTGGCCACGCACACCACGGCCAGGGTCCAACCCCGCCCGCTGGTCGGTGTCGTTCGTTCGGACATTGTTCCCCCGAAATCTGAATGATCAAGAACTTAAATCATCGAAATTCCAACGATCCGAGAAGATACGAAGCGGCTGGGGGCGTGTCAACGAAAGCCGCACATTTCGGCCATGATCAGTCCGGGTGACGCAGAAGGGTGCGGATCGCTCAGAACGAGTAGGTCTTGTCCGCGAGGACAACCTCTGGCGCCTTCCTGGTCCGGCCGGGCGGCCGCCCGGCAGCACGGCGGGTCGTCCGGCAGCACGGCGGGTCGTCCGGCCCCAGGCTTCGCACCAGGCAGAACCCAGGAACGGGGACTCCCTGCCAAGTCCAGCGTGTTGAGCACGAGCTGACCGACTTCCTCGGTCCGAGGGGGTGCTGCTCGTGAACACGACTCATCGCGATCTCACCTCGCAGCGCTCCAACGGATCAGTGCTGCCCGGCGGGCGGGGCAGTGAACTTGGCGAGTTGCCCTCGTTGGAGCATCACGAAAGCGTGGTCATCGGGGGCCGGCAGGGGTGGGACTGGGGGCGGCACCGGCATCGTCCCCCTTCACAGGCGCCGCGACCCCGGTGACCACGGTGGCACATCAGTGCGGCTGGTCGTCCACCAGCGCCTTCATCGACGTCTTCCGCCGCGCCTTCGGCCACACCCCTGGCTCCCACCCGACGGGCTGAGGGCACGTACGAGCCTGGACCCAAGGCGGTTCGCATCGACCGGTGGCCCCGACATCGGTGACGCCGTCGACCTTGACGGCCCGCGGGTCGCCGAGGAGTTCAGCGAGCGGGGCGTCATCACCCCTTCGCACACCCCGGCAGGTGCTACCGAAAGGCCGGCAGGTGGCGCGCGACCCAGTCGTCGAAGGGCCTGGCAGGGCGGCGGAGGACCGTCTGCACGTCAGGGCTGATCGCCTGCTCGACCGGCAGCGGCTCCCCGATGACGTCCAGGGTGCCGTCGACGATGTCGTCGGGCATGAACCGCGCCATCTCCGCGTGTGCCTCCTCGCGGGACAGTTCCACGAAGGCGACCTCCTCGCCCAGGGCCCGGGAGATCGCCGCGGCCTGTCGGCGCGGGCTGATGGCCTCGGGGCCGGTCAGTTCGTACGTACGGCCCTCGTGCCCTTCTTCGTGCAGTGCGGCCGCGGCGACTGCGGCGATGTCGGCCGCGTCGACGACCGGCAGGGCCACGTCGCCGAACGGGGCGAAGATCCTGCGCCGGGTACGGACCGGCTCGGCCCAGGCGAGGGCGTTGGAGGCGAACGCGCCCGGGCGCAGGATCGTGAAGTCCGCCCCGGAGGCACGCACAGCGCTCTCGAAGTCGCGCAGGCGGGTGTGCGAAAGGGCTGCGGGGCGGGTGGAGTTGATCTGGGAGGAGAGCAGGACGATCCGCTTGACCCCGGCCTCCTCTGCGGCGCCGATCAGGACGTCCGGGCTTTCGCCTCGGCCGTTGAGCTCGCCGCCCAGCAGGAGGAATAAGGCGTCGGCGCCGTCGAGGACGGGCCGCATGCTCGCACCGTTCCCGATGTCCGCCCGGGCGTGCCGGACGCCGGCCGGGAACTCCTCGGGCCGTGGATGCCGCGAGACGGCCACGACGTCCTGCCCCGCCTCGACGAGGAGGGGCACCAGGGTACGTCCGATCTTGCCGGTCGCGCCGGTCACCACGATCATTTCCATCACCTCAAAGTGAGTTGGTCGACTGACTTACTCGTGGACCGTAACACGGCTCTCCTGGGGGCTGTCTATAGTTAGTTGTGTGACCAACTCAGCGAATTCCCGGGCGCGTTCGGCAGACAAGCGCCGACGGCTGACGACCGAGGCCGCCCGGGTGCTGCACGAACAGGGCGTCGAGCGCACCACTCTGGCGGACATCGCGCGCGCGGCCGACGTTCCCGTCGGGAACGTCTACTACTACTTCAAGACCAAGGACGAGTTGGTCCTGGCCGCGCTCTCCGAGCACCGGGCGCACCTGGACGAACTCATCGGCCGACTCGACCAGTTGCCCGCCCCGGTCGATCGTCTCAAGGGGCTGATCGAAGCCTGGGTAGACCAGCGGGAGGTCGCCGCCCGCCACGGCTGTCCCACCGGCACCCTCGCCGTCGAACTCGACAAGCGTGCCGACGGCACCCTCGACGCGGAGGCCGGTACGGCGATCCGGCACCTTCTGGACTGGACCGAATACCAGTTCCGCGCCATGGGCCTGCCCGAACCGGACGACCTCGCCGTTACCCTCGTCTCCGCCTATCAGGGCATGTCGCTCCTGGCCAACGCCCTGCGCGACCCCGACATCATGGCCCGCCAAGGAGCCCGCCTCCTGCGCTGGCTCACCTCCCTGGCGACTCCCGGCCGGCCCGCGGACCCCGCTCGGCAGGCGCCGGGACACTGATCCCGACAGCCCCGCCGGCCCTGACACCGCCGCGCGGCTGTCGGTGTTCGGTCACGGCGCACTTCGTGGTGCGGGTCGGGGGGTGTGGGCGAGGTAGACGGTGTTGGCCGACTCGCGTTCCTGCAGCGGATTGTCGAAGGAGACGACCTCGGCCCGCGCCTCGACGAAGGCCTGGGCAAGCACCGCGAGGAACTCCTCGTCGGGCCGGTCGTTGGACCAGAGCGCGAACACACCGCCCGGGTGGAGGCGTTCGCCGAGGCGCCGGAGGCCGTCGAGCTGGTAGAAGTCGGCGTTGCCGGGGTGCAGCAGGTGGCGTGGCGAGTGGTCGATGTCGACGATGATCGCGTGGAACCGGCGCTCGGGGGCGAGCGGGTCAAGGCCGGCCGTGGAGCGGCTCATTGAGAAGAAGTCACCGTGCACCAGCCGGCACCGCGGATCCGCCGCCAGCCCACTGGGGATCAGCGCGCGCTCATGCCAGTCGATCACCGCGTCGATCGCGTCGACGACGACGAGCGAGCCCACGTCCGGGTTCTTCAGCACCGCCTCGGCGGTGTAGCCGAGGCCCAGGCCACCCACGACCACGTCGAACGGTGCGGTCGCGGCGAGTTCGGGGGTGGCCAGTTCCGCCAGGGCGAGGTCGGCCAGCTTCACCTCGGCGACCGTGAACAGACTGGACATCAGGAACTCGTCGTTGAGCTTGATCTCGTAGACCGGTTCGGCGATACCCGGATACCTGCGCCGCCGGAGAGCGAGCTCACCCAACGACGTCTTCTGCCAGTCGAGTTCTTCGAAACGCGCGCTCACTGGATCACTCCCCGTCTTTCGGTTCGAGACGTGCACATGCAGGGTCTGCAGTCCGCTTCGTCCTGTCGTCGACTCGCTGTGCTCGTCCGAGATCCCACCGGGCTCTTCACGGCGGCGCAGTCGACGGCCAGGCGGCCAGCAGACGGCAGACGGCAGACGGCAGACGGCAGACGGCAGACGGCAGACGGCAGACGGCAGACGGCGCAGTGTATCCATCTCGCCCGTCGGCTGAACGGGTACGCCGCGCCCGTCGGCTCGCCGCCGAACGTGATGTGCGATCAAGCACGGACAGAGCGCGGCGCATCCACCCCGAAGGTGGCTGTATCAGGAGGTGGGAATCCTCGTGAGGCGTTCCGCGAGCGTGCCGGCGAACTCCTCCGCCCGGGCCAGCTGGGTGCGCAGATCGGCGACCCGCTGCTGCGCGGCCCGCTCGAAGCCGCGTATCCGCTCCAGCAGTTCCCCGCGCTCCCCCGACGGCAACTCCTCGCCCGAGTCGAGGCGCTCGGTGGCGTCGAGCAGGGCGCGCATCTCGTCCAGGGTGAAGCCGAGCGGCTTCATCCGCCGGACCACCATCAAGCGGGCGACATCGGCCTCGCCGTAGAGGCGGAAACCGCCCTGGGAGCGGGCGGAGGGGACGACGAGGCCCGCCTCCTCGTAGTGGCGGATCGTGCGCAGCGACAGCTCGGTGCGTGCGGCGACCTCGCCGATCTGCATGTGCTCGCTGTTCACGCGGGGTAGCTTCCTCGTCCCTCGGTACGGCCGCTCCGACGTCAGGGCAACCCTACCCTAACGTTAGGGTAGGGTTGCCCTGACGTCGGGGGACCATTTGCCGCGCCCGCCTCACGGTGCCGGATGTCGTCCCGCGCCTGTCAGTCCTGTCGGGGCCGATGACGCCCCCGGCGAAGATCGTTGTCCGTAGGAGAGAGCGAGCGCGTGACCATGGTGCATGGCGCTGCCGTCTGTCCGCCGTGACCCTTCGCCCCCAAGCAGTGTCCGTCTGCCTCGCCGGTCGTGTCGCTGCCCACTGACTTCGGTCCGCCGCTCGCGGACTTCGTGGATCGCCGCCCCGGCTCTCCATACCCTCCTGCACGCCCGCCGTGATGTCGGGTGTGCCCGAGCACGACAGGTTCCGCTTCTCTTGTCTTCCCCCGCACCGTCCCCGGCCGAGCGACTGCGCGGCATCCGGCCGGCCCGCCCCTCCTGGCTGTCGCCGAAGGTCTTCCGTACCGAGGTCCTGGCCGGATTCGTGGTCGCGCTGGCGCTGATCCCGGAGGCGATCTCGTTCTCGATCATCGCCGGCGTCGACCCGGCGATCGGCCTGTTCGCGTCCTTCACGATGGCGGTGACCATTGCCGTCGTCGGCGGCCGCCCGGCGATGATCTCCGCGGCCACCGGCGCCGTCGCCCTGGTCACCGCCCCGCTCAACCGTGAACACGGCTTCGGCTACCTCGTAGCGGGTGTCATCCTCGGCGGCGTCTTCCAGATCGTCCTCGGCGCGCTCGGGGTGGCCAAGCTGATGCGGTTCATACCGCGCAGCGTGATGGTCGGCTTCGTGAACTCCCTGGCCATCCTCGTCTTCATGGCGCAGGTGCCGGAAATGACGAACGTGCCGTGGGCCGTCTATCCGCTGATCGCCGCCGGCCTGGCGCTCCTGGTGTTCTTCCCGAAGGTCACCAAGGTGATCCCGGCGCCGCTGGTGTCCATCGCCATCCTCACCGCCATCACGGTGGCCGCGGGCATCGCGGTACCGACCGTGGGCGGCAAGGGCGAGCTGCCGTCCTCCCTGCCGGTGCCCGGCCTGCCGGACGTGCCGTTCACCCTGGACACGCTGACGACCGTCGCCCCGTACGCGCTCGCCATGGCCCTGGTCGGTCTCATGGAGTCCCTGATGACCGCCAAGCTCGTCGACGAGATCACCGACACCCATTCCTCCAAGACCAGGGAGTCCATCGGCCAGGGCATCGCCAACATCGTCACCGGCTTCTTCGGCGGCATGGGAGGCTGCGCCATGATCGGCCAGACGATGATCAACGTGCGGGTGTCCGGCGCCCGCACCAGGCTGTCGACGTTCCTGGCGGGCGCGTTCCTGATGGTCCTGTGCATCGTCTTCGGGCCGGTCGTCTCCGACATCCCCATGGCCGCACTCGTCGCGGTGATGGTCATGGTTTCGGTGGCCACCTTCGACTGGCACTCCATCGCCCCGAAGACCCTCGGGCGGATGCCCGCCGGGGAGATCGCCGTCATGGTGATCACGGTCGCGTGTGTGGTCGCCACCCACAACCTCGCCATCGGCGTCGTCGTCGGCTCGATCACCGCGACGGTGGTCTTCGCCAAGCGCGTCGCCCACCACGCCGAAGTCACCGCGGCCACCGACCCCGATGGCGGCACTGTGGTCTACCGGGTCTCCGGCGAGCTGTTCTTCGCCTCCTCCAACGACCTCGTCGGCCGCTTCGCCTACGCCACGGACCCCGACAAGGTCGTCATCGACCTGTCCGGCGCGCACGTGTGGGACGCGTCCTCCGTCGCTGCCCTGGACGCCATCGAGGCCAAGTACGCCCAGCGCGGCAAGACCGTGGAGATCACCGGCCTGAACGAGCCCAGCGCCCGCATCCACCAGACGCTCAGCGGCGAGCTCACCGGCAGCCACTGACCGGCGTGCGTACACCGGAGCCGACGGCGCGGAGGCTGTCGGCTCCGGCGGCCTTCGCCAGGGCGCGGGCGGCGGTGTGCTCGTACGGGAACGTAACCGCGACGCCCGATCGCTCGGCGACGGCCCGGCGGAACTCACGCGGCCTCTTCGGAGTGACTCGCGCCAGTTCCCGGGCCCGGACGGCGGTGGGCCACACCCGGTCGAAGCGGTCCTCTGGGCCGCGACACGGGTCCGGCTCACGCGCGTGCGACGGGACCGGCTCACGCGCGTACGGCTGAGATCCCGGGCCGGGTGCCGACCGGAGTCGTCAGTATGACGGCGAGCAGGGGCAGCGCCGCGGTGGCATGGGGTGCCTGTGCGGCGGCAAGGCCGGCGACATCGTCTGTCAGGAGTGTGCCGGGGCGGGGAATCGCCAGGACGTTCAGGCCGGCGGTGGCGGCGGCGCGGATGCCGTTCGGGGAGTCCTCGGCGGGTGGCCTCCGGGCCGGGCCCGCAGCGGGAAGACATGCCCCGGCCGGATCAGCCGCTCGGGACCGCTGCCGGGGTCGGCCAGGGTCCGCAGCGTCAGCGCCCGGTCCGCCGTGCCAATCCCGGAACCGGTGCCTGCCGCGTCCACCGACACGGTGAACGCGGTCGCCTCCACGCCGCCGGCATGCGGGACCATCAGCGGCAGTCCGAGCCGCTCGGCGACTTCCGGCGCCATGGGTGAGCAGATCAGCCCGGAGGTCCAGCGCACGAAGAAACCCACCGCCTCCGCGGTCGCGAACTGTGCAGCCATCACGAGGTCACCCTCGTTCTCCCGGTCCACAGCATCGACCACGATCACGGGCCGCCCTCTGCGCAGCTCCTCGACCGCGCCCATCACCGTGTCGGGGACCGTGCCCGGCCCTGGTACCGAAACCGACGTCATCGCGACCCGCCGTTTCCCTTGTCCTGACTTCTGCGAGGTGTATCGGTGACCAGGTTGCCGGGCTTGAGGGCCCTGGACCGGCGCATGAAACACGTACCGAGGCTGCCGCGAGCGCGGGCGTGCGTTCGGCCGCGGGACCCGCGACCTCCCCCGTTCCGTCGCGCCGTGGGGTGAACGTTCTCGCCGAAGACGCTCCGGCAGGAGTCGACCGGGCCGTCGCGGCGCCCCGCAACGCTTCCGGCGAGGGTCCGTAGGCCACGCGGCCGTCGGCGGAGCGCGTCGCGCCGGTATCGCGCTCGTATCGCGCTTCCACGAGCTGCACGCCGCCCGTGCGCAGGAGATCGCGCCGGCCTGAACAGGTCCGAGGACGGCTCGCCCACCTGGTTCTGCGAGGCGCGGGACGTGGGCGGCGAGCCATCTCCCGGACGCCGAACCGGAAAAGGATCTTACCGCCCTCCGGCCCCAACTACGATGGCAGTCAACCCAGTTACACCGTACCCCGACAGACCTGACCGACCGTCCTTCCATCGCCCCACCGCTGAAGGAGACCTCGTGCCCGAGCAGCCGATACTCGTCCTGGACCCCACCGGTGCAGACCACCACGCGGAGCACGAGGCCCTGCGTGAGCGGGGTCCGGCCACACGCGTGGACCTGCTCGGCGTGACCGCCTGGTCCGTGAGTGACCCGGCACTCCTCAAGCAGCTCCTGACCAGCCCGGACGTGTCCAAGGACGCGCGAGCGCACTGGCCGGCCTTCGCGGACACCGTGCCCACCTGGCCGCTGGCCCTCTGGGTCGCGGTGAACAACATGTTCACGGCGTACGGCGGCGACCACCGCAGGCTGCGCCGGATGGTCGCGCCCGCCTTCAGCGCGCGCCGGATCGCCGCGCTGAAGCCTGCCGTCGAGGAGACGGTGACCGCCCTGCTGGACGAGCTGGACACCCGGCGCGAGGGTCAGACCGTGGACCTGCGCGAGCATCTGGCCTACCCGCTGCCCATCGCCGTGATCAGCCGTCTGATGGGTGTGCCGGAGGCGCACACCGGCGCCTTCCGCCAGGCCGTGGACGGTGTCTTCGACACCACCCTCACCACCGAGGAGGCGATGAAGAACACCGTGGTTCTGTACGAGGGGCTGGACCAGCTGGTCGCGGCCAAGCGCGCGGAGCCCGGCGACGACATGACGTCGCTGCTGATCGCCGCCCGCGACGAGGAGGGGGACGGCAGCGCGCTCACGGACGAGGAGCTGCGGGACACCCTGCTGCTGATGATCAGCGCCGGGTACGAGACCACGGTCAACGTCATCGACCAGGCCGTCACCTCCCTGCTGGCCGACCCCGCGCAGCTCGCCCACCTGCGCGCGGGCCGGGCCGACTGGGACGACGTGGTCGAGGAGACCCTGCGGCACGAGCCGGCCGTCAAGCACCTCCCGCTGCGCTACGCGGTCCGGGACATCGAGCTGCCCGACGGCCGGACGATAGCCCGCGGTGAGGCGATACTCGCCTCCTACGCCGCCGCCAACCGTCACCCGGACTGGCACGGTCCGACGGCCGACGCGTTCGACGTGACCCGCCCGACGAAGGAACATCTCGCCTTCGGTCACGGCGTCCACTTCTGCCTCGGCGCCCCGCTGGCCCGCCTGGAGGTCGCCACCGCGCTCCGTCAGCTCTTCGAACGTTTCCCGGACGTGGAGGCGGTCGTCCCGGCCGCCGAGCTGGAGCCGCTCCAGTCCCTGATCAGCAACGGCCACCAGACGCTTCCGGTACGGCTGCGGCCGCTCCGCGACTGACCTCGCGGGTCGCGGCTTCTCCGCGATGCGATGCGGCCGGGTCCGGCCAACGGGCACAGCGAAAGCTCGGCAGGTCGCGGGCGGTGCCGGGCGCCGGCCCGTCCGCGTCCGCCGAAGCGTGCCCGTCGGCGATACCCCCCGACTGGCGGGGTGCGCTTCGGCCAGTCGGCGGGGTGCCTTCGGAACGCCGCCGGGGTGGGCCGGGGCGACGAAGGGGCAATCCTCAGAGCATGAGACCGGACACACCGCCGACCGCGCCATCAGACGTACCGGGCGGGCGCTGGGGTGGAAGGTTCTCCGGCCTCGCAGGTGGGGCGCCGTACGGTCGAGGTCGGCCGCCCGGCCTCCCGCCTTCCCGACCAAACGTGACCGATCGGGCGCTCAGCGTCATCATCCTCGCCCGAGCACCTCGTCAGGGCTCTCGAAACATCCGGGACGCGATGGGAGAAGAGAAGTGACGCAGACACGAGCAGGACAGGTCGTGGCGCAGGGGGGCTTCACGCGCGGTGATGTCGCCCGGGCACGCGCCGACACACCGGGATGCGCCAAGGTCGTGCACCTCAACAACGCGGGCGCCTCGCTCATGCCCCGCCAGGTCCTCGACGCGTCCGTACGCCACCTCCACCTCGAAGCCGGCATGGGCGGCTACGAGGCCGCCGCCCACGCCGCCGAGGACATCGAGTCGGTGTACGGCTCCGCGGCACGGCTGCTGGGCTGCGACCGTGACGAGATCGCGCTGGTCGACAACGCGACCCGGGCGTGGGGCATGGCCTTCTACGGGATCCCCTTCCGGCCCGGGGACCGCATTCTGACCAGCACGGTCGAGTACGCGAGCAACTTCATCGCGTACCTCCAGATCGCCGAGCGCACCGGCGCCCGCGTCGAGGTCGTCCCCGACGACGAGCACGGCCAGATCTCCGTCGACGCCCTGCGCGCCGCGATGGACGAGCGGGTGCGGCTCATCTCGGTGACGCACGTCCCCACCAACGGGGGCCTCGTGAACCCGGCGGCCGAGGTGGGAAAGGTCGCTCGCGAGACGGGCGCGCTGTATCTCCTCGACGCCTGTCAGTCGGTCGGCCAGCTCGACGTCGACGTGCGGGAGATCGGCTGCGACATGCTCTCGACGACGGGCCGCAAGTACCTGCGCGGTCCCCGCGGCACCGGGCTGCTCTACGTCCGACGAGACGTACTCGACCGACTCGTCCCACCGACCCTGGATCTGCACTCCGCGACCTGGACCGCCGCCGACCGGTACGACATACGGCCGGACGCACGCCGGTTCGAGACGTGGGAGGCCAACTACGCGGCTCGGCTGGGCCTCGGCGCCGCCATCGACCACGCCCTGGGCTGGGGCCTGCCGAGGATCCAGGCGCGGGTCACCCAGCTCGCCGAGACACTCCGCGAGCAGCTCGGCGAGGTGCCCGGCATCACCGTGCGGGATCTGGGGGTACGACGCTGCGGTATCACCACGTTCACCCTGGACGGCGTAGCGCCCGACAACATCAAGTCGGCCATGGCCGCTCAAGGGATCAACGTCAGTGTCTCTCGTACGGCCTCGACCCGGCTCGACATGGACGCCCGGGGCCTCGCGGAGGTCGTCAGGGCGTCCGTGCACTACTACAACACGGAAGAAGAGATCGCCGCCCTGGTCTCTGCCGTGCGGAACTGCTCCTGCTCAGGCCCTGGAACAGCGGCCGGGGCCGGGACCGGCGCTCACGGCGGCAAGCTGGCTTCCGTCCGCTGACCGACCGCCCGTGGGCTCGCGGTGGCAGGGGTTCACCGGTTCGGATCGACGGGCAGTTCCAGGCGCAGCTCGTAGCCGCCGTCGGGCATGGGGCGCGATGTGACGCTGCCACCGAGGAGTTCCGCACGTTGCCGCAGGCCGACGAGGCCGTGGTGGGAGCTGGGCAGCACGAGGGCGAGGCGGGTGGGGGCGGTGTTGGTGACGGTGGTGTGCAGGATGCCGGCCCTGTGGTGGATGCGGATGACGGCCGTCGCGCCGGGGGCGTGTTTGCGCACGTTGGTCAGGGCTTCCTGCACCGTTCGGTAGACGGCCCGCTGGACGGTCGGCGGAAGGTCCTCCGGCAGGTCGGTGTGCAGTTTCGCTTCGATACCGCCGGCGTCGACCAGCTGGTGCAGGTCGGCGAGGGAGGGCTGGGGGGTGAGTTCCGTGGGCCGGCTGCCCGAGGCGCGCAGCACGCTGACCATGTGGCGCAGTTCGTCGAGGGTCTGCACACTGAGTCGCCGGATCGTGGCCGCGGCCTGTCTGGTCTTGGCGTCCGGTCCGGCGACCTGGAGCGCTCCGGCCTGTACGGCGATGAGGCTGACCTGGTGGGAGACGACGTCGTGCATCTCCCGGGCGAGCTGCGCGCGCTCTTTCGCGAGAACGCTCTGGTCGGTCAGCAGCCGTTCGTGCTCGCGGGCCTCGGAGATCTCGGCGAGGCGCAGGGACAGGTCGCGCCGGGCCTGTACCAGCTGGCCGAGGAAGACGGGGGCGGTCGCGGTGGCCAGCGTGTAGGTGAGGTGGAAGAGGTTGGCGGTCCCGGTGAGTTCGGTGGTCTTCAGCGACGACCAGGGCCACGGCAGGAACGCGCCCACCCCGAAGACCAGTGCGCACGCGCCCAGCAAAAGGCGATGTCTGCTCAGTGAGGCGAGGGTGTAGAGCGCGGCCGTGGTGGCGAAGGCGGCGTCGGAGATCAGGGCGGTCGGGAGGGTGAGGACGAAGGTCGTCAGTGGAAGCCGGCGCCGCAGCAGGAGAGCGAAGGCGGCGAGCAGTGCCAGGGCCATGGCCGGCTGGTCGCCGAGGCCGACGTGCACCGACGCGTCCGCCAGCGCGACGCCGACCAGAGCGACGTCCAGGAGCGGAGCAGGCACCCTTCGGGGCGTCATCCGGCGTCCTCTTCCTTCGACGGCGCCAGCAGCCCCGCCCGCTCGGCGATCAGCACCGCCTGGACGCGGCTGCTGACCTCCAGCTTGTTCAGCACGGCACTCACATGGCCTTTGACGGTGCCGGTGCTCAGGTGCAGACGGTCGCCGATGTCGGTGTTGGCCAGCCCCTCGGCCACCAGCACGAGGACGTCGCGCTCGCGCTCGGTCAGCCGGGCCGTGAGCCGGACGGCCGAGGGGTCACGCGCGCCCGCGTCGAGGTAGCCGTCCACCACGGTGCGGGCGACTTTGGACGACAGCACGGGGCCGCCTCGGGCCAGCGCTCGTACCAGCTGGGGAAGCTGCTCGGGGTCGGTGTCCTTGAGCAGGAATCCGGCGGCTCCGGAGCGCAGTGCGGCCGTGACGTACTCGTCGGTGTCGAAGGTGGTGAGCATGGCCACCACCGGGGGCTCCTGGAACCGGCGGATGTCGGCCAATACGGTGAGCCCGTCCACGTCGGGCATGCGGATGTCCAGCAGAACGATGTCGGGTCGCAGCTCCCGCACCGCCCGTACGGCGTCGGCGCCGGGAACCGCACCCACCACCTTGATGTCGTCCGCCGCGTTGAGAATGTGCGAGAAGCCCTCGCGGACCAGGGCTTCGTCGTCGACCACCAGGACCTGGATCACGTGCGCTCCACTCGTCGCGGGTTCGCCGGTGGATCCGTACCACCCCAGAGGCCGGGCATCGGTCGCCCATCCGTGATTCCCGCCGGTTGGCGGGGTGGACCCAGCCGGTTGGCGGGTTGGGCCTCGACCGGTACGCGGCGTGGCTTCGGAGGGCTGCCGGGGTGGGCCGAGGCTCATCCAGGAGAGTCAAAAAAACTTGGACGGCGATGTCGAGAACGCGCGATCGGCTCCGTCCCCGAGGTGAGCGTGACCACAATGGGTCGCACCAGCACCGAGGAGAAGCACGATGGCCAAGTACCTGCTGCTCAAGCACTACCGCGGCGCTCCGGCCGCAGTGAACGACGTGCCCATGGACCAGTGGACTCCGGAAGAGATCTCGGCCCACATGCAGTACATGCACGACTTCGCCGCCCGGCTCGAGAAGACCGGCGAGTTCGTCGAGGGTCAGGCACTCGCCCCCGAGGGGACCTGGGTGCGGTACGACGGTGAGGGGCGCCCGCCGGTCACCGACGGCCCGTTCGCCGAGACCAAGGACCTCATCGCCGGCTGGATGGTGATCGACGTCGACAGCCACGAGCGCGCCGTCGAGCTGGCCGGGGAGCTGTCGGCCGCTCCCGGTGCGGGCGGGAAGCCGATCCACGAGTGGCTCGAAGTGCGCCCGTTCTTCGGCGCGGCGCCCACCATCACGGAGTGACTTCTCCGATGAACGAGGCCCTGCTCCGGAGCCTCACGTGAACGCGGCCCTGTTCCGGAGCCTCACGCCGAGCGTGCTCGGGATCCTCGTCCGCCGCGGAGCCGACTTCGCGGCGGCCGAGGACGCCGTGCAGGACGCGCTCGTCGAGGCGGTCCGCGTCTGGCCGGCCGACCCTCCCCGGGACCCGAAGGGCTGGCTGGTCACCGTGGCCTGGCGCCGGTTCCTCGACGCGACCCGGGCGGACGCCTCCCGTCGCCGGCGCGAGGACCGCGTCGACGAGGAGCCGGCGCCCGGGCCCGCGCCCGCGACGGACGACACGCTCCAGCTCTACTTCCTGTGCGCCCACCCGTCGCTCACGCCGTCGTCCGCGGTCGCGCTCACCCTGCGCGCCGTGGGCGGCCTCACCACCCGCCAGATCGCCCAGGCCTGTCTGGTGCCCGAGGCGACCATGGCGCAGCGCATCAGCCGGGCCAAGCGCACCGTCTCCGGTGTCCGCTTCGACCAGCCCGGCGACGTCGCCACCGTGCTGCGCGTCCTCTACCTGGTCTTCAACGAGGGCTACTCCGGCGACGTCGACCTCGCCGCCGAGGCCATCCGGCTCACCCGGCAGCTCGCGGCCGCGATCGACCACCCCGAAGTGGCGGGGCTGCTCGCCCTCATGCTGCTCCACCACGCCCGGGGCGCCTCCCGGACCGGGCCCGACGGCAGGCTGGTGCCGCTCGCCGAGCAGGACCGCGGCCGGTGGGACACCGAGTCGATCGCCGAGGGCGTCGAGATCCTGCAGGCGGCCCTGGCCCGTGACCGGCTGGGCGAGTTCCAGGCCCAGGCCGCCATCGCGGCCCTCCACGCCGACGCGCCCACCGCCGGGGAGACCGACTGGGTGCAGATCGCCGAGTGGTACGACGAACTCGCGCGCCTGACCGACAGCCCGGTCGTGCGGCTCAACCGCGCGGTGGCCGTCGGCGAGGCCGACGGACCGCGCGCCGGGCTGGCGGCGCTCGCGGCGCTGGACGACTCGCTGCCCCGACACACCGCGGTGGCGGCGTACCTCCACGAGCGCGACGGCGACCTGGCGACGGCGGCACGGCTGTACGCCGAGGCGGCCCACAAGGCACCCAGTCTCGCCGAGCGCGATCACCTGACGCGCCAGGCCGCCCGGCTCAACGCCCGCCGGTGCCGCTGACGGGTCACGCCCGGATCCTCCCGCGGCGGTAGCGGGCAAGGGAAACGCCGGGCGCACCCCTGTTCTCCATGGCGGCCGTCGCCCGGGGCGCCTTCATGTCTGTCGTTCCCGCCATCAGGCGTCGAGGCCGCCGCGCTTGACGAGCTGGCCCGCGATCACGTTCTTCTGGATCTCGTTGGTGCCCTCGCCGACGATCATCAACGGGGCGTCGCGGAAGTACCGTTCGACGTCGAACTCGGTCGAGTAGCCGTAACCACCGTGGATGCGGACGGCGTTGAGAGCGATCTGCATGCCGGTCTCGGAGGCGAACAGCTTGGCCATGCCGGCCTCCATGTCCACCCGCCGGCCGGCCTCGGCCTCCCTGGCGGCGTACAGGGTGAGCTGGCGGGCGGCGGTCAGCGACGTGGCCATGTCGGCGAGGTAGTGGCCGACCGCCTGGTGCTGCCAGATGGGCTTGCCGAACGACTCGCGCTCCTGGGCGTAGGCGAGGGAGTCCTCCAGCGCCGCCCGGCCGACGCCGAGCGCACGGGCCGCGACCTGGAGACGGCCGGTCTCCAGACCCTTCATCATCTGCGAGAAGCCGTTGCCCTCGACGCCGCCGAGCACCGCGTCCGCGGGCACTCGGTAGTCGTCGAAGGCCAGCTCGCAGGTCTCCACGCCCTTGTAGCCCAGCTTGGGAAGGTCGCGGGAGACGGTGAGCCCCGGTCCGTGTTCGGCGAGGAGGATCGAGATGCCCTTGTGCGCGGGGCTGGCGTCGGGGTCGGTCTTGCACATCAGCGCGATCAGCCCGGCCCGCCGGGAGTTGGTGATCCAGGTCTTGGAACCGTTGACCACGTAACCGCCCCCACGCTCGGCTTCACCCCCACGCTCGGCTTCACCCGCCCGGGAGGTGCCCCCGTCGTCCTTGCGGGCTACGGTGCGCATGGCCTGCAGGTCGGAACCGCCGCCGGGCTCGGTCAGGGCCATGGTGGCCCGCGTCTCGCCGGTGGCCATCTTCGGCAGGTAGCGGCCCTTCTGCTCCTCGGTGCCGAAGTGCACCAGCAGCTTGGCCACCACGGTGTGGCTTCCCATGGCACCGGCCAGGCTCATCCAGCCACGGGAGAGTTCCTCGGTGACCAGGACGAAGCAGGGCATGGAGACCGGGCTGCCGCCGTACTCCTCGGGGATCGCCAGCCCGTAGATGCCGAGCTGCTTCATCTGCTCGATCAGGGCCTCCGGGTAGGTGTCGGAGTGCTCCATTTCCTGGACGACGGGCTTCACCTCCTTGTCGACGAACTCGCGTACGGTCTTGACGACGAACTGCTCGTCCTCGGAGAGGGCGTCCAGGGTGCTCACGGTGTACTCCTCGTGGTTCAGGGCGCTCAGGTCGTTCAGTGCGCTCAGTGCGCTCAGTGCCGAAGCGTGCTGTCAGATGACGCCGTCGGCCCGCAGTCCCTCGATCCGGGCTGCGGAGAGTCCCAGTTCGGTCAGGATCCGCTCGGTGTGTTCGCCGACGGCGGGCACGGGGTCCATGCGCGGCCCGATGCCGGCCAGGTCCGCAGGCGGCCGGAGTGCCGGCACCACGGCGCCCGGGATGGCCACTTCGTGCCAGCGGCCGCGCCCGGCGAGCACCGGATGGTCGATGAACTCCCGTACGTCGTTGACCCCGGCGTTCGCGATCCCTGCCGCGTCCAGCAGCTTCATCACCTCGTCGCCGTCGGACCGCAGGAACCACTCGGCGATGATCACGTTGAGTTCACCCCGGTGGGCGACCCGGTCCGGTCCCGTGGCGAACCGCAGATCGTCCACCAACTCCGGCCGGGCCAGGACGCGTTCGCACAGCGCCGCCCACTCCCGCTCGTTCTGGACGGAGAACAGCACCTGCTTGCCGTCGCCCGCCGTGTAGGCGCCGTACGGTGCGATGGTGGCGTGCTGGGTGCCGATGCGCGGGGGCTGCGTGCCACCATGCCGCGTGTAGTAGGCGGGCTGGCCCATCCACTCCGCCAGCGCCTCGAAGAGCGAGACCTCCACCGCCCGCGCCACACCCGTGGTCGCCCGCGTGTACAGCGCCGTCAGGATGCCGGAGTAGGCGTACATGCCCGCGGCGATGTCGGCGACCGACACCCCGACCCGAGCGGTCTCCTCCGGTGTGCCGGTGAGCGAGACCAGGCCGGTCTGGCACTGCACGAGCAGGTCGTAGGCCTTGCGGTCCGCCCACGGGCCGCTGGTGCCGTACCCGGAGATGGTGCACGGGATCAGCGAGGCGTACCGCTCCGTGAGGGATCCGGCGTCCAGCCCCAGGCGGGCCGCCGCACCAGGAGCAAGGTTCTGCACGAACACGTCCGCCCCGCCCAGCAGTTCCTCCAGCACCTCCCGGCCGGCCGGGGACTTCAGGTCCAGCGTCACCGACTCCTTGGACCGGTTCAGCCAGACGAAATAGCTGGACTGGCCGTGCACGGTGGTGTCGTAACGGCGGGCGAAGTCACCGTCTCCCGGCCGCTCGACCTTGATCACGCGGGCACCGAGGTCCGCGAGCTGGCGAGTGGCGTAGGGTGCGGCCACCGCCTGCTCGACACTCACGACGGTGACGCCAGAGAGCGGAAGTGCGGTCATGTTCGGACCTCCAGGGATCTTCCAGGAGCCTTACGGGGAACGTGCTGCGCGGAGGACCCGTCACCGGCGGATCTCCCGCAGGGTTCACACGGCAGCTCCGTCGGTGCGGAATAGGGGTGCGATCGCGCCCTCCAGTCGCCCGATGCACCGTCGTGCGGCCGGTGCGTTCCGGGAGCCTCCCTCGTTCCGGCAGCAGTGCCATCATGGATGCTCATGGCGCCTCAGGTGAAGTACTGATCTTCGACGGCCCCATGCCCGGCAGCCGGTACGGCCCTGGTGGAGCGCGCCCGGCGTGCCCTGAACGAGCCGCAGTGGCCGACCGCGCCGCCCTCGCCACCTGTTGAGGAGAAGTCATGCACATCGTCCGGAACGGGCTCGGTCCCTACGTGGAATCGTGGAGTCCCTCAGCGGTCACCGAGGACGACGTCCTCTCCCCCGCCCCGGTCGCCGCGCTGTCGGCGCTCCTGGACCAGCCGAAGCCGGTCACGACGGCCGGCGATCCACTGCCCCCGCTGTGGCACTGGCTGTACTTCCTGCGATGGCCGGCGCAGCTGGACCTGGGAGACGACGGACACCCCCGTCACGGCCACTTCCTGCCGACCGTCCCCGACCGGCAGCGGATGTTCGCCGGCGGACGCTGCGAGGTCGTCGAACCGCTGCGGGTCGGTGAGCCCGCTCAGCGCGTCAGCGGCGTGAGCACGGTGGCGACCAAGCAGGGCTCCACCGGGGAACTCCTCTTCGTCACCGTGCGCAGCGAATACCTTCAGCACGGCGCCACGTGCGTGGTCGAGGAACAGGACATCGTCTACCGGTCCGGGCGGAGCGCCGGACGGCATCCGGTGGATCTCGACGTCACCGCCGAGCCGCACTCCGAGGATGCATGGCGGCTTCCCCTGCGCACCGGCCCCGCGCTGCTGTTCCGGTTCAGCGCCCTCACCGCGAACGCACACCGCATCCACTACGACGCTCCGTACGCCCAGGGCGTGGAGGGCTATCCCGGCCTCGTCGTCCACGGCCCGCTCCTGGTGCTCACCATGCTCGAACTGGTACGCCGCAACGCTCCCTCCCGCCCTGTGCGGTCGGTGTCGTACCGGCTACGGCGTCCCGCGTTCGCGCGCGAGCACCTGCTGGCGTCCGGAGCACCGACGGGACGGAACGCCGCCCTGAGCATCGCGACGCATCGTGAACGGCGCCACGCCACGGCCGAGGTGGCCTTCGCGTGACTCTCTGCCACGTGGAGCGACGCCGGTCCACGTCAGAGTGATCTCGTCGGCGGCCACATATAATCGATCGATGCATAAGCGGGCTACAAGTGCCGACCCTGCGGTGTCCGGGGTGCCGTCGGACGACCTGATGATCGCCGTGGAGCAGTTGGTCCGCTACATGCGCCACAGCGCCACCGCCGGCGGCCTGAGCACCGCGGCGTCCACCGCGATCGCCCGGCTGGGCCGGGAAGGTCCCCAGCGGCTGACCGTGCTGGCCCGGGCCGAGGGAGTCTCTCAGCCGAACATGACCCAGCTCGTCACCCGTATGGAACGTGGCGGGCTGGTGCAGCGGGTCGCCGATCCCAGCGACGGCCGGGTGGTGCTGGTGGAAGCCACCGAGACCGGTCTCGAGGTCTTCCGGCAGCGCCGCGCAGAGCGCGCCGAGGCCCTGCAGCAGCTCATCGAGGAACTGGCCGAGCCGGAACAGCGCGCGGTGAAGGTCGCGCTCCCGGCCCTGGCCCGCGCGATCCAGGACCGTCAGTCGCGTTCCTGAAGCCCTGTTCGTCCACAGGCGTTCTCCCTGAAGCCGACGACCGGCTGGACTACGACGGCCCCGGCGACGAGAATTTCCGCTTTGCCGGATGGCTGTACGGACTACGCCGATGGCGCGCCTCGCACCCGGTGCAACTGCTGGCGGCGACCTGTGCGCTGACGCTCGATACCTTGCTCCTGCTCACGGTCGGCTCGCCGTGCGGGCTCGGACTGGCCGTGGCCCTGACCGGTGCCACGATCCCGCCCCTTCTGGTGCTCTTCTCGGTGCTCACCGTGTCAACTGTCCACCAGACCGTCCTGACCCAGGCGTTCTCCTGGCTCGGCTCCGCCAACGCGGCGGGCTCGGCCGCTGCGGCGGCAGTCTCCGGCTGGGCGATCGACTCGCTCGGGGCGCACGGTGGGTTCATCGTCACCGCCGCGGGCCGCCACCACGATGACGCTCCAGAGCCTCGCCGGCCTACGCCTGTTGCGCACGCCGAGGGAGCGGTCGACGCATACGAAGCCGACGACGAAACGGGACCACCCGCGCGGACCATGAAGTCCCCCGCGCATGTGGACTCGGCCCGGCCAGGAGAGAGCCGGCCCGCAAGCGCCCCAATCAGTGTCGGCGCTCTCGGACTGCCGTTCGTCGTCCGAGTTACCACCACCAACGTCTTCGGCGACGCCGGCGGCATTCACCTGCTGTCGCGCATCACCGAGATCCGATGCCCGTTCCGTCGTTTCAGAGCTGGTAAGGCCACAGTCCGATGCTGTCCCGCCGGACACGGACCTCGACCCAGGTTCCATCGGCCCCGTCCGGCGGCAGCGGGTCGGCGAGGTCGAAGAGGATCTGCGAGCCGCCGACCTCGAGGAAGGCCGCTTTGTCGGCGGTCAGGCTCAAGCGCCCTCGCAGGACGATCCAGTCGCCCTCCTCGCCCACCGCGGACGAAGCAATGGCGGCAGGCATCGTGTTGCCTGCCCAGGTCATGTCCTCGTCGACCGTCCACTCGACATGATGCTCACGCCCCACACCGGCCGGGTCCCCCCGCCAGGGCACCACGACGGTCCCCAGCGCGGAGCGCACGCGCACCATCCGGGACGGCGTTGAATCCTGCCTCGTCGCCTCTGTCTCAACCAGCACCCCGCAATCATCCACAGTGCTGCCCAGGAGCGTCATCCGGCGTACCGGTCGCGCGAGGACCCGCGTTCCCGACACGTTTGACCGGGCTTCCACACCTCTCATATAGTTCGTTGCGCAACTAATTATACCTGAGGTGTTCCGGTTCCACGCAGGCCCTTTGGCTGCCGCGAATCAGCGCGTGGAGTCAGCGTCGCCCCTGTCCGCCGGAACAGCCCTCCCGGCACCGGGGGTCGGCTGAGGCGGTCTCCCGCCTCGCGGTCACGGCCCTGCGGAATCCGCGCGGTCCCAGACCTCGTCAGCAAGGAACCAGGCATGCCCGACACTTCAGCCCAGCACGCTCCCGTGGCCTCGCGAGTCCGTTCGCGGCAACCCGTCCGTCCCCGGGGGCCCGCGTGGATGCGGTCGGTGCTGGTTCCGGTCGCTGTGGCCGTCGCGATCGGGACGATCTTCATCGGTGTGTACCTGTCGGCGTTCCACGCCCCCACCGCCCGCGGTCTGCCGGTCGCCGTGGTGTCCTCCGACCGAGCCGCAACGGTCGCGGCACGCCTGTCGCGACAGTCCCCGGACACCTTCCGCGTCCAGGCGGTGCCGGACAGGGAAACCGCTCGTACCGCCGTCGCACGGGGAGAGGTCTACGCCGCCTACGTTCCCGGACACGCCACCGCGGAGCTGCTTTTCGCGGGCGCCCACGGACCTGGGGTCAAGACCTTGGTGGTCAGGGCCTTCGGTGCGGCCGCCCATGCGGGTGGGGAGCGGCTGACGGCTGTCGACGTCGTCCCGGCGTCACCGAGGGACGCCAACGGACTCGTCGTCTTCTACACGACTTTCGGACTGGTCCTCGCCGGTTACCTGTTCGGCATCATGACGTTCCAGTTCGGCCCCGGACTGACCACGGGACGACGCCTGCTCTCGCTCGCCGCGTTCGGCGGTGCGGGCGGCCTGACGGTGGCCGCCGTCGTAGCGGCGTTCGATGTGCTGCCCGCACCGTTCTTCGGGGTCGCGGGCCTGGTGGCCCTCGTCGCCATGGCCGTGGGCGCGTCCACGATGCTGCTCGTACGGACGCTGGGGGCTCTGGGCTCCAGTGCCGCAGCCGTGGTGTTCATGACGGTCGGCAACGCGACCAGCGGCGGCAGCCTTCCCCCCGATTTCCTGCCCGTCTGGCTGAAGCCGTTCTCCGCCGTCCTCCCGGTCGGGGTGGGCGTACGCGCCGTCAACGGCCTCGCCTACTTCCACGGCGACGGAATCATCAGCGGCATCGCCGTACTGACCGCCTGGACGGGCTTCGGCATCGGCGGGCTGATACTCCGGCAGCGCGTCTCGCGGCGCGCCTGACCGACTCGGGCCGCCCACGGGGAGTGGGCGGCCGCATGGTTCATGTGCCGGTTCACGGACGGGCAGAGCCCCAGGCCGCGCGACACCGCTCCTTCACGTGAGAACGTGGCCACCGTCAGGCGCTTGCGGCGGGGCCGTCGAACGCGCCTGGCCCTGTCTGGACGGTTCAGGTCCGGACAGGGCCGAGTGTGAGGTGTGCGGGTGCTAGGGGGTGTCGTTTGGATCAGGTCGGATCAGGCCGCGGCGTCCGGTGCGGTGCCTCGCAAGGCGGAGGATCTGCCGCGTACCGGACGTACTCGGCTGATCCGACAACGCGGCGAGGTGCCGTGCCGGGCGTCGCGGACCCGAGCTGATCCAAACGACACCCCCTAGGGAGGTCAGCAGGTTTCGGCTTTTTCGTCGAAGCCGACCGTGGACCAGATCCCGGCGAGCTTGGTGAGCTCCTCGTCGGAGAGCTTGTCGAGGAACTTCTCGCGGAGGCTGGTCCGGTGCACCTTGCCGGCACGGCGGTAGGCCTTGCGGCCCTCGGCGGTGAGGACGGCGTCGAGGCCCCGGGCATCCGTGGGGCACTTCTCGCGTACGACGAGGCCCTGGCGCTCCAGGTCGTCCACGATGCGGGTGAGTCCGCTGCGGCTGATCAGCAGGGAGGCGGCTATGTCCTTCATCCGCACGCGGCCCTCGGGGGCCTCGGCGATCGTGAGCAGTACCTCGAAGGAGGACAGCGACATGCGCTCGGTGGCCATCAGCTCCGCGTCCAGGGTGCGCAGCAGCTTCAGATGGGTGGCGAGGAAGCCGAGCCAGACCGAGCGCTCGTCGTCGTTCAGCGGACGGGACGGCGAACCCTGCCGATCCGAGGTCCTGCCTCGGTCCTCGCTCGCGCGGTTCTCGGCAGTGTGGCTCACGAATGCCCTCCAGAAGTTTGTTTCACAACGAATTATATCGGGCTCCGGGGGACGAAGCACGTCCCCCGGAGCCCGGCACCGCGGCGGAGGTTACTCGCCGGGCTGCGGGATGATCAGCTTCTCGAAGCCGGAGACCATGCCGTACTCCAGGCGCAGGGCCTCCAGGACCGAGTACGCGTGGTACTTGGTCATGACGTCGGCGCCGGCCAGGCGCTGGGCCCAGGTCTGGCCGTTGTCGGTGACCTTCTCGAGGGTCTTCTTGGTGACGTAGTTGGTCATCTCGTTGAAGTAGTTCTCCCACAGGACCCAGGCGTTGCTGAAGCCGATGCGCTCGATGTACTCGAACTCCTGGCCGTGGTCGAGGGCTTCCTTGGAGAACTCGATGATGTCGTTGGTGTAGTCGCGGGAGGCCCTGGCGTCCTCGGGGGTGCCGTAGCGGTTGACGTGACCGGAGACGACGCCCTTGAAGTCGTAGCCGAGGATCCAGTCGTGGGCCTCGGCCCAGCCGCGGATGTTCTCGGAGGCGTCGCAGTGCTTGAAGGCGCTCCATCCGGGGCTGATGATGTCGATCGCCGCGAGCGCCTTCTGCTGCGGGGCGTAGATGAAGATGTTGCCCGGGGTGTGGTTGACGCCGTGGTAGTCGAGATTGAACCGGACGCCGTTGACGTCGAGGGTGTCGCTCTCGGTGATCGTGTCGGTCGGTACCGGGAGTCCGCGCTTGCCACCGAGGTCGGGCCAGCGCTGGATCATCTCGCGGGTGTAGTCGTGGGATATGACCTTCACGTGGTCGTTGGCGAAGATGCCGGCCGCGCCGATGTGGTCGGAGTGCCAGTGGCTGTAGATGAGGTGCGTGACGGGCTCGTCGGTGACCTCGGCGACGGCACGCTTCAGGTTCTCGCCCAGCAGCGGCGGGGCGTCCACGACGACGACGCCGTTGCCGGTGCGGACGAACATGGTGTCGTACGCGCCGGAGGTGACGTAGTACGCGCCGTCGTGGATCTCCTCGACGTGGTAGCCCTTGGCGATCCGCTCCGGCAGGAACAGCGCGCCGTAGCCGTCCGCGGGGATGGGGCGGTAGTCGGCGAGCGTGTTGAGCGGCATGCCCGCGGCGCCGAGCTGGTGACGGTCGGTGGGCGTGCCGGGATTTGCGAAGTCGGTCATGATCCTTTTTCCTCTTGCCTTTTGCCTTTTGACTGTTGGACGGTGGGGATGCGGCGGCTCGGGGTCCGTGCCGCTACTCCCCGATGCGCAGCACGGGCTTGATCACAGCTCCGGTCCGCGTGTCGGTGACGGCCTCGTTGATCCGGTCGAAGCCGTAGAAGGTGATGAGCCGGTCGAAGGGGAACCGTCCGGCCTTGTAAAGGTCGATGAGCTGGGGGATGAACAGCTGCGGGACGGAGTCGCCCTGGGCGACGCCTCGCACGGTGCGCCCGCCGAGCAGTGCGTTCATGTTCACCGGGGCGTGGGTCCCGGCCGGGGCTCCACCGATCAGCGTGGCCGTCCCGAGGGGAGCCAGGGCGTCGACGGCGAGGGTGAGCATCTCGGGCCGCGCGGTGATCTCCAGGACGTAGTCCGCTCCGGTCCCGGTGATCTCCGCGATCCGTGCGCCGGTGTCCTCCTCCTTGCCGTTGACCGTGTGCGTGGCGCCCAGCTCGCGGGCGAGTTCCAGGCGTTCGTCGACGATGTCCACGGCGATGACCGAGCCGGCTCCGGCCACCTTGGCCGCCATGACCGCGGCCAGGCCCACGGTGCCGGTGCCGATGACGACGACAGACGAACCGGCCGCCACCTTCAACGTGTTGAGCACCGCTCCGGCGCCGGTCTGCAGACCGCAGCCCAGCGGGCCGAGCAGCTCCAGCGGGATGTCCTCGTCATCGATCCTGACCACGTTGCGTTCGGTCGCGAGAGCGTGCGTGGCGAAGGACGACTGCCCGAAGAAGTGGCCGTGGATCTCCTCGTCCCCGGCGCGGAGCGCGTTGGTGCCGTCCAGGCGGGAGCCGCCGAAGTTGGCGGGGAACGACAGGGCGCAGTACGCCGGGTTCCCGGTGAGGCACGGGGTGCAGTGGCCGCAGGCCTGGTAGGACAGGACCACGCGGTCGCCGGGGCTCACGGTGCTGACCGCGTCGCCCACCCGCTCCACGATGCCCGCCCCCTCGTGCCCCAGGACCGCGGGCAGCGGGGTGGGCAGATGCTGGTCACGGACGTGGATGTCGGTCTGGCACAGGCCGGAGGCCACCACCTTGACCAGAACCTCGTCGGGCCTGAGGACCGTACTGAGGGTGAGGTCCTCGAGAGCGAACGGACCGCCCTTCTCACGCACCACCGCCGCTGTGACGGAGACGGCGGGACCCGGGTCCCCGCCTGTCCGCGGTGAGGGCGAACCCTGCGCTGTCACCATGATTGTTTCTCCCAACCGGACGCACGCCCCGTGAGACGGACCCGACGGTCACGTGGGGCGTGGCAGTCCTTCGGCCGCCCCTGTGGGGGCGTGCTGCGAAATACGGAGGCGAACCTGCGGCGACCGGGCGTCGGCGTGACACCCCGAGGCGCATTTAGTTCGTTCTGCAACGAACCATAGGTCGCATCGGAATCGCGGTCAAGCGAGGGTGACGTCACACTCCCCCGAGCGAAAACACCTCTCCACGGGCCACACGACGACTGCTACGCTTCGTTGCGCAACGAACCATGTGGTTGGATTCGCGGCATGTCCGGACCAGCCGCGGCGCCTCCGGCGACCGAGGCTCGGCGTCCGGCGGACCGCTCCTGGGCGACCTGCCCGGACCCCGCCGAGGACGGCCGGGAACGGGCTGCGGATGAGCTCCGGACCGGCTGCAGATCGGCTCCGGACCGGCCTGCGGACCGGCCTGCGGTCCAGCCGCGGATGGGCCGCGGATGGGCTGGAAGCCGCGGCACGACCGTCGGGTCGAACCGCTCAGGGCGTGCTCCGTGCGCGCCGAGGCGACCCGTCCGTCGTCGGAACGGCAGCCCGGGCCGCGGCTCCGCGTCCAGGGGTACCGGCATGGCCGGCTGCCCCCTGGCATCCGCTTCACCTGCCCCGGCGCCCACGGCGACGGCCCACACACCGCCGCTCGCCGGGACAGCCCGTCCAAGCGCGCCAGGACGCGTCCCCAGCCTTCCCCTCCCCGATTCATCGATCGCGAAGAATCCCGAACCACCGAGGAAGCAGCTCTCATGACCACGACACCCCACGCCCGCAACCACATCGACGGGCTCTGGACCGACTCCGCCACGATCGGGCGATCGACCGACCCGGCAACCGGTGAAGTGCTCGGCACCTTCGCCGACGGCGGCGCGGCCGAGGCACGTGCGTCGATCGACGCGGCGCGGCGCGCCTTCGAGACCGGTGACTGGGCCCGGGACCGCGATCTGCGCGCCAGGGCCCTGTTCGAGATGTCCGACCGGATGGCGGCCCGCCGCGACGAACTGGTCGCCCTGCTCTCCCGCGAAAACGGCAAGATCCCCGCGGAGGCGGCTCTGGAGGTCGATCTGACGATCTCCAAGATCCGCTACTACGGCGCCCTCGCCCTCACCGAGAGCGGGCGCGCCTCCGAGGTCAAGCCGGGCCTGTACTCGATGACCCTGCGCCAGCCCGTCGGTGTCGCCGGAGTGATCGCCCCGTGGAACTCGCCGGTCATCCTCTCCGTGCGGAGCTTCGCCCCGGCGCTGGCGGCCGGTGCGACCGTGGCGCTGAAACTGCCGGCACAGACCGCGCTGACCAACAGCATGCTGTTCGAGATCGTCGCCGCTGTGAAGAGCCTGCCGAAGGGGGTCTTCAACGCCTTCACCGAGTCCGGCAGCGCCGGCGCCCGGCTGATCGTGGCCGACCCCGAGGTCGACGTCGTCAGCTACACCGGCAGCACACATGTGGGCCGTACGATCATGGCCGGCGCGTCCCCGACGCTGAAGGGCATGTCCCTGGAACTGGGTGGCAAGACCCCGATGATCGTCTTCGACGACGCCGACCTGGACGCCGCCGTCCCGGTGCTCACCAAGGCCATCACCACCTTCACCGGGCAGTTCTGCATGGCGGGCAGCCGCGTCCTCGTCCAGCGGGGCATCGCGGACACGCTGCGCACCCGGCTGTCGGCGGCCCTGGAAGCAGTACGCGTCGGCCCCGGCAGCGACCCCAGCAGCGAGATGGGGCCGCTCATCGACCAGGCCAACGCCGACCGCGTGGACAACGAAATCGCCGACGCCGCCGAGTACGCCAAAATCCTGGTCAGGGGCGGCCGGATCACAGACGGCCCGCTCGCGCGCGGCGCCTTCGTCCGCCCCGCCCTGATCGAAGTCGACGACGTCGACCGGCCGATCGTCCAGGAGGAGATGTTCGGCCCGGTCGCCACCTTCGAGATATTCGACACCGAAACCGACGCCATCACCCGCGCCAACGCCACCGAATTCGGCCTCGCCGCCGCCATCTGGACCCGTGACGCGGACCGCCCCCTGCGCGTAGGCCGAGAACTAGACGCCGGCACCGTCTGGACCAACACCTGGGCCGTCGTCGTCGACCAAATGGAAGAAGGCGGTTTCAAGCAAAGCGGTGTCGGTCGGCTCAACGGCGAACGTGCCCTGGAGGAATTCCAGGAAATCAAGCACATCGTCCATCTCGCTCCGCGCATAGCCTGACCTACCAGCTGCCGAACCGCCGCCCCGGCATCGGCACCGACCCCAGCCCCGGCCTCGCGCACCAAGTGAGGTGCGCTGCGGCACGGGCGGTGGACGGTGGGGCCGTATGGCAGTGGGGCCGTGGGGCGGTGGGGCCGTGGGGCGGTGGGGCGGTGGGGCCGTGGGGCGGTGGGGCCGTAGGACGGTGGTGGGGGCTGATGCCGGGGTGGCGGTGGGGCCGTGGGTGGTGAGGGTGCGCGGGCGGCCAGGGTCGCTGGAACGTGGGTGCGATTCCGGGAGCCTGGTCCTCGCCTCTTTCGCATGCGGGCCGGCCGTGAGTTCCGGAGGGGCGGTTGTACGGCTATCGAATGCGCATTTGCGGCCCTGCGGCGCGGCGGCTTCGAGGTCGCCGAAGCGCACGGTCACAATCTGACCGACGAACCCTGTCTACTCTTCGTCCACCACCGGGCCGTCGGTGACACCGCATGTACCGCCGACGATTGCGTCGCGCTGTGGACACCACCGATCTCGTACCCTTCCCCGGAGGAACTGGCTTATGCCCAGCGACAAAAACGCAGTCACCTGTCCGTTTGATTTCAGCGATGCCCTCGAATTCGATCCCGTGCTCGCCGAACTGATGCAACAGGATTCTCCTGCCCGCATCAAGCTTCCCTACGGCGATGCCGACGCGTGGCTGATCACCGGCTTCGACGCGGTGAAGCGGGTGACCACGGACCAGCGGCTGAGCCGGGCGGGGATCATCGAGCACGACTACCCCCGGCTCACGCCGGAGCCGATCGTCTCACCCGAGTCGATCAACGTCATGGACCCGCCGCACAGCAGCCGTGTCCGCCAGCTGGCCTCGCAGGCGTTCACCCAGCAGCAGGCCGACGGCATGCGGCACCGGATCGTCCGGCTCACGGACCACCTCCTGGACGAGATGGAGAAGCAGGGGCCGCCGGCCGACCTGGTGGAGCACCTGTCCAACACGCTTCCCCAGCAGACCGTGATGGACCTTCTCGGCGTCCCCCGCGAGGACTGGCCGCGCATGCAGGAGTACGTGCGCCGGCTGCTGATCGTCGGTGCCGGCAGCAAGGCGGCCGCCGCGAAAGCCAAGGCAGACCTCACGGCCTACTTCGCCGAACTCGTCGAAGAGCGCCGGCACACGCCGGGACCGGACCTCATCAGCCTCATGGCCGAAGCCCGGGACGGCGACGACTGCCTCAACGACAGGGAACTCGCGGTCATGGCGCTGACGCTGGCGCTCAGCGGCCAGGACACCGCGACCTGCCAGATCAGCAACATCGTCTATCTCCTCCTCACGCGTCCCGAGCTCGCGGACTACCTCAGGAGCCGCACCGACGACCTGACCGACGTCCTGAGCGAGATGCTTCGCTACATCCCGTTCCGTAAGGGAGTCGGAATCCCCCGGGTGGCCCTTGAGGACGTGGAGCTGGACGGCGCGGACATCCGGGCGGGGGACTTCGTCCACGTGTCGTACCTCGCGGCCAACCGTGACCCGGAGCACTACCCGAACCCGAACGTCATCGACGTCGACCGGCCGAACCGTCCTCACATGACGTTCGGCTGGGGCGGGCACCGGTGCATCGCGGTGCCTCTGGCCATGGCTGAACTCGAAGTGGCCATCGGGCGACTCCTGGAGCGCTTCCCCGAGCTGCAGCTGGCCGTGCCGCCGGAGAAGGTGCTCTGGGACACGGAGACGATCCGGCGTTTCCCCTTGCGGCTGCCCGTCACTTGGTGACACGGGCTGACGGCCTTCTCGGGCCTCGCTCACCCACGTTCCACCGGACGCGGCCGGTGGAACGTGGGTCAGTGGAATGTGGCCGAGGTCCATGGCGGGCGGGACAGTGTGAGGCTGGGGCGCCGACGAGGCCGGGCTGGTCATGTCCGCGGTGGTGAGCGCCGGAGCGGGCGGTCACGGGCGGGTGGTGGCGGAGGCGACTGCCTTGGTGGCGCAGACGGTGCCGCGGCCGTCGACGATGGCGCAGGCGCGGAAACCGGCGAGGTCGGCGCGGTCGTCCACGTGCGCCATGCGGGTGTGAGCGTCCTGTCCGCGCTGTTGCCGGTATTCCTGGGAGTTCTCTTCGTCGTGCCCGACCGTGAGGGTGACGCGGTCGCCCAGGGAGGTGCCGCTCATCTTGGCCCAGGCGGCACGGCAGCGCGGGCTGTAGCGCAGCTCGACGAGAATTCCGTAGCCGCGGCCGGAGTACGCCGTGGTGGCGTCCTGGGCGCACACCGTGGTGGTCGGCTCTACGGACGTACAGGAAGCGCCGCCGCAGGTGGCAGGGGGCGCGGAGCGGGCCGAGGCCCCCGACGTCGTCCGGTGCGGTGCCCCTCCGGCCTGGGTGGAGCCGGCGAAATACCAGGTCAGGAACGCGATCGCGAGGACGACGGCCGCCCCTGCGGCTGCCAGGATCGTGAGTGCGGTCCTCTTTTTCGGCGCCTGGCCCGGTTGTTGTGCGTGCCCTGGTTGTGACTGGCCCGGTTGTGACTGGCCCAGTTGTGACTGCCCCGGTCCGGCTTCCGCGTGTGCCGGTAAAGGCGTCGTCGGTGCGGTGGGTTCGGGCGGGGGCGCAGGTGTGGAAGTCGGCCTGAGGCCGCGGCCGCGTTCCGCCATCGCTTGCTGGTGCAGTTCCAGGGCGCGTGCGAGTTCGTTGTCGTTCGCCGGCGCGTCGGTGGGCCGCGTGTGGATCCGGTGGAGCTCCCGGATCACCTCGACGGTGGGGAGTGTGGTCCCCGACTCCCACCGTGAGACCGTCGGTTGCCTGGTTCCCAACTTCCTGGCGACGGCGCTCTGGCTCCGGTTGCTCTCCTCACGCCAGCGTTTGAGCGTCTGCCCCAGCTCGACTCCTGCGGGTGTCGGCGGCTCCTGGCCGCCGCCGGTGTCGTTCGGAGGCTGGGTGTCCACTCGCACGCTCCCTCTGTCCAGTCCATAACGCCAGGTCAAACCCCATACGCGCGACGGCGTATATGCAGGTATGGCCGATACGCGGCATAGCGTAGAACCCGGTCGGAACTTGGTCCAAGGTTGTCGTCAGCCGGTGAGAACGTCCCGGCCACTCCTCTCCTCCGCGGTCCCTGGCCGTGCCATGCCCTGGCGCGTCACGGACATGCGCGGAGACGTGACACGAAAGGACTAACCCACATGAACGCGAAGTACCGTACGAGCCTGCGGATCGCCGCCGGAACAGCCGCCTCCGCCGGACTCCTCGCCGCGATCGGCGTGGCCACACCCGTCGGCACCGCCGCCGCCCGCGACGCCGGCACCACCGCTCCGGCGCGCCTGGCCCAGCCGCTCGGCTCCGTCCACGCCGGCGCGAAGGCGGTGGGCGCCTCGCACGCCCGGCGTTGGCCCACGCTGCGCTCCGGCAGCCGCGGACCGGCGGTCCGCGCGGTCCAGCACCTGCTGACCGCGCGGGGGAACGCGGCGAAGGCGGACGGCGTGTTCGGCTCCCGTACCAAGGCCGCGGTGAAGGCCTTCCAGAACCGGCACCACCTGCGCGCGGACGGTGCCGTGGGTTCCGGCACCTGGAACGCGCTGGTCGTCACCGTGCGCTCCGGCAGCCGCGGGCACGCGGTCATCGCGGCCCAGCAGCTCCTGACCGCTCGGGGGCATGCCGCGAAGGCGGACGGCGTGTTCGGTTCCCGCACCACGACCGCGGTGAAGGCCTTCCAGAACCGGCACCACCTGCGCGCGGACGGCGTCGTCGGACCCGACACCTGGAGCGCGCTGGTCAGCGCCCCCGCCGGCGCGACGCCCGTGCCCCGCGGGTACGTGCTGAAGTTCAGCAAGAACTGGGACCGTACGGACGATTCGAGGCTCGCCCTGTACCGCGACGGGCGGCTGGTGAAGAGCTACCGTGCCGGATCCGGCATGGGCAGCACGGACGAGTGCGCCAAGAAGCGCGGCTGGCTGCCGAGCGGCACCTACAAGGTCCTCGGGCACCAGACCGACCGCAACAGCGCGATCAAGGGGTACGCGATCCACCTCGCGGACAAGGCCTGCCACCCCAAGCGTGGGCAGAAGCCCGTCAGGCGCGGTGATCTGTTCATCCACAGCAACATGACCCCGGGTGGTGCCAGTCGCTGGCGCGGCAACTACAAGTCCTACGGGTGCGTCAAGCTCGCTCCCGCCGACATCAAGAACCTGTTCGCCCACCTGAACCAGGCTCACTGGCCCAAGAACCTGACCCTCCAGGTCGGCTGACACCACCGCTCCGTCGGCGAAGGAATCCAGGAAGGGATCGGAGAAGGGATCCGGGAAGGCATCGGGGAACGTGCTGGGAAGGGGCTTGCCGGGCAGCACTGCCCGGCAAGCCCCTCCAGATGCGGGAGGAAGAGATCCGCCCCATGTCCGCTTCCGGGTGCATGCCATGATTGCTACCGCCCAGTAGGTTCATGTGTGCTGATCGGAGGTCACGGCATGGCCCGTGTATTCACTGTGAGCGGCGACATCGTCATCGACGTCTCGCCCGACGCCGCCTACGAGGCCGTGAGCCGCCCCGCTGACATGGGCCGTTGGAGCCCCGAGAACCTGGGGACGGCGGGAGGAGCGGCGGACGGACCCGTCGAGCTGGGCACGACCTTCGTCGGGCGCAACAAGCGCGGAAGGTTCCGCTGGGTGACACGGTGCACGGTCACGGCGGCCGATCCGGGCCGTCGCTTCGCGTTCCGGGTCCACTCCATCGGGCTCAGCCGCCCGCGGCTGCGCGGCCCGATCGCCACCTGGGAGTACCGCTTCGAGCCGGCCGACGGCGGTACGCGGGTCACGGAGACGTGGACCGATGACCGGCGGGCGTGGCCCGCATTCGTGGCGAACACCTTCGACCGGATAGCCACCGCGGGCAGCACGTTCGCCGACTTCCAGACCCGCAACATCCACATGACGCTGCGGAACCTCAAGCGGGCACTGGAGACCCCAGAGGGCTGATCACGCCGACGTCCCGCCGAGCTCCCGCGCAGTTCCCGCCGTCGCGCGTGAACGTCGTGTGCAGGCAGGGACGTCCAGGGGTGTGGATGATCATGATCTTCGCAAGTCGGGGTAGGCGCGTCTGTCGAGCGTGAAAGCTTTCCGACATTGGAGTTCCCATGCCTGCAGAGCCCCTGCCCGCCCCGCCCGGCGCGTCAGCGGCCGTTCAACTGGCGGCCGCCTGGCCGGGCTGGGTGGAGGACCACACCGCCGCCCTGGTCGAGGTACCGCTGCGCATCGCCCTGATCGTCCTCGCGCTGGCGTTGGTCCGCTGGGTCGCGAAGCGGGCCATCACCCGCGTCGTCCAGCACATCCTGGAACCCTCGGGCGGTGATCGCGAACCCAGGCAGCGGCGCTCGAACCAGCGCGCCGCCGTCCTGCACCGCGACCGGTCCCGTGCCTCGCAGCGACGCGAGCAGCGAGCGCGCACCATCGGTTCGGTCCTCAGCAGCGCCGTGACGATCGTGCTGTTCCTGATCGGTACGGCCATGATCCTCGACCAGGTCGGCATCGCCCTGGGCCCCTTGCTGGCGAGCGCCGGCGTGGTCGGCCTGGCGATCGGATTCGGCGCGCAGAGCCTGGTCGCCGACTATCTCTCCGGCCTCCTCATCATGCTGGAGGACCAGTACGGCGTCGGCGACACGGTCGACCTGGGTGAGGCCGTGGGGGAGGTCGAGCACGTCGGACTGCGCCTGACTCACGTGCGCGACCTCAACGGCGGCCTGTGGCACATCCGTAACGGCGAGATCCTGCGCGTCCGCAACGACAGCCAGGACTGGGCCCGCGCCGTCCTGGACGTCGCCGTCGCCTACGACGCCAACCTGGACGCCGTCTACCAGGTGCTGGAGAGCACCGGGCACTCCCTGCGCGAGGATCCGGAGTTCGCCGACGTCCTGCTGGAAGACCCCAGCGTGTGGGGCGTGCAGTCGCTGGACGCCGACGGCGTCGTCGTCCGTATCGCCGTACGGACCTCCCCTCTCAAGCAGTGGGCCGTCACACGCGAACTGCGCCGTCGCGTGAAGGAGGCCCTCGACGCCGCCGGCATCGACATCCCCTTCCCGCAGCGCACCATCTGGCTGCGCACCGACGACCCGGCGACCGAACTCGCCTCGCAGGCACGCTGATCCGGACCCGCGTCACTACGCGGGCGGCGGTGCCGGGGGAAGGCTCCCCCCGGCACCGCCGACGCACGTCGGCAGCACCGTTGCCTTCCGAACGCGCGAGAGTTCTGGGCCGGATCCGGCGCTGCCGAGGTCGGGGTCGCGGGTGTCCCGGCACGGGATGTCGGCCGTGGTTCACGGCTCGGGCGGACGCTCGGCGTGCGGTTCGGTGGCGGGGAGCGGTTCGACCACGGCGTGGCCGAGGCGCGGCCGGATCCACTCACCGTCGCGTTCGATGCCGAGCACGCCGCCGAGGAAGGTCATCTCGACGGTGCCCCCGGGTGTCTCCCAGTGGAAGGGCACGCGGGAGACGTGCGAGGGGAAGTTCTCTTCGCCGGTGCTTCCGGGGCCGAACGACCGTTTGGGAGCAGGCCCCTCGTCGGGGTAGTCGTGGGCGAGGAAGGCGGTGATCCAGCCCGTGACGCGATCACCGCCGGACGCCGATTCCCATTTGTAGAGCGAACGCCAGAAGCTCTGGTCGACACCCCAACCCGAGGCCGTCGCACTGATCGCGTCCAGCACGGGATGCAGGGCGGCGAACCACGGACTCAGGCCTTCGAACCACCCCTCCAGCTCCCGCACTCGTGCCGCCAGCATGCGCCAGTCCCGGTCGGTGCCCTCCAGGCGGATCCTGGGGATGCCGCAGAGCGAGATCCACTTGAAACGGTAGTACGGGCTGACCACGTCCATCAGCGCCACCAGCGCGGCCGTGGCGTCGGCGGGGGTGGTGGTCGAGAACGCGGGCTGGAACAGGTCGGCCACCTCATCGCCGATGCGGGCGCGCAAGGGCTGTTGGACGAGGTTGATCGAGCGCTCCCAGTCCAGCGAGGCCAGATCGTCGCGGATCGTGATCGTCTGCCGGCGCCCGGGCGATTCGGTGAAGACTCCCGCGTACGTATCGGAGTTGAGGCCTACGTGGACGGCCACCTCGTGCACGACGGCGTACCAGAGCAGATCCGGTGAGAGGCTCAGTGGCAAGTGGGCCGTGAAGCACAGGTGGAGAGCGCGCAGGAGGAGGCTGGAGGCGGGCTCCGTGCCGTCCGGAGTGTCGGAGGACCAGCCGACGAGGCGTTCGGTGCTGCGGTGGTGGCAGCGCGCTCGGGTGCGAAGTACCGCGCGCAGGAAGCGCTCGTTGCCAAGTTCGGTGAGTGCGGAGGCGAGTCGGGCGGCTTCGGCGGCATGGGCGGCTTCGACGACGCCGTCAGCTTCGTCGACTTCGCCCAGCGGCAGGTCTATCTCGAGTGCCATCCCTGTTCCTTCGACACGGTGATCGGCCCCGATCCTAGAAGACCTGCGCGATCCCGGGTTCCCGCAGGGTCCTGGGTTCCCGCAGGGTCCTGGGTTCCCGCAGGGTTCCGGGTTCCGGCAGGGGTTCCCGCAGGGTCCTGGGCGGCGGCCTGGAATCACCAACAAGGTCTGAAATAGCGTCACTTGCAGGAGAGTTCCGACTTCCGCCGGCCCCTGGAATCCGGCGCGCAAAGCTTTGCGCAATGGCTATGCGCGGGCGCCTCGGGCCGCTAGCTTGTGGGCACCTGGGCAGGTCGACGGCGACCTGTACCGAGGAAAGCCGAGGAAAGGGGCGGATCGTGGGACGTCTGCGTTTCCCTGTCAGGGCCTCCGTCGTCACCATGGCGGGCATGGCCCTGCTGGTGACCGGGTGCACGTCGACCAAGAGTGGCGGAGCGGACAAGGGCGACCAGGCAGGCGGCGAGATCACCGTCGGGCTGGTCACCAAGACGAACAGCAACCCGTACTTCGTCAAACTGCGCGACTCGGCGAAGGCCGAGGCAGGCAAGCGGGGTGCCCGGCTGATAGCCCTCGCGGGCAAGTTCGACGGCGACAACGAGGGGCAGGTCGACGCGATCAACAACCTGGTCGCGCAGCACGTCAAGGGCATCCTGATCACCCCGAGCAACTCCAGCGGCATCCTCGGCGCCATCAAGGCGGCCCGCGCCAAGGGCATCGTGGTGATCGCCCTGGACACCGCGACGGACCCGGCCGACGCCGTGGACGCGACGATCGCCACCGACAACAAGGCGGCCGGCGTCGCGCAGGGCTCGTACGTCAAGGCCGCGCTCGGGCACCGGAAGCCCGATGTCGTCCTGCTGGACGGCACGCCCGGCTCGACCGTCGACGAGCTGCGGCACGCCGGATTCCTGCAGGGGATGGGGCTCAGCAAGGGTTCCCCGGAGATCAAGGGCACCGCCGTCACCAACGGCGACCAGACCAAGGCCCAGACCGCGATGGAGAACCTCTACCAGCGCGACCGGAACGTGAACGCCGTCTACACGCTCAACGAGCCGGCCGCCGCCGGTGCCTCCGAGGCCCTGGGCGGCAAGAAGGACGTGGTCATCGGCTCGATCGACGGTTCCTGCTCGGGCGTACGCAACGTGCGTGACGGGAAGTTCGCCGCGACGGTCATGCAGTTCCCGCGGAAGATGGCCGAGTTGGGCGTGGACGCCGTGGTCGACTACGCCAAGAGCGGGAAGAAGCCCTCGGGCTTCAACGACACCGGCTCCCAGCTGATCACCGACAAGCCGCTGGCGGGACTCGCGTCCAAGGACACCGCCTGGGGCCTGAAGAACTGCTGGGGCTGATCCGTGACCGCCACGCACACTCCCTCCCCCGCGGCGGCGGAGAGCACCGCCGCCGCGTCGCCCCTGAAGGACGCCGCCGTGCGCGCTCTCGGCAACACGGCGGCGGGCCCGCTGGCCGCGCTGATCGTCGCCGTGGCCGTGTTCGCGCTCAGCACCGACACGTTCTTCACCCTCGACAACGGCTCGCTCATCGTCGAGCAGTTCCTCGTGGTCGGCACCCTCGCGCTGGGGCAGACCCTCGTGATCCTGACGGCCGGCATCGACCTGGCCAACGCGGCCGTCATGGTGCTGGGCACCCTGGTCGTCGCACGCCTCGGGCAGCACGCGCTGCCCGGGGGCCTGGCCCTCGTCGCCGGCATCCTGCTGTGTACGGCCGCGGGCTGCGTGGCGGGCGCCTTGGTGACGCGTCTGAAGCTGCCGCCGTTCATCGTCACCCTCGGCGTCCTCAGCGTGCTGACCGCGACCGGCCAACTGTTCGCGGGCGGCGAGAGCTTCGCCGTCCCCTCCGGCATCCTCACCATTCTGGGCGAGCGTTCCTACCTGTTCGGCCAGATCGAGGTCACGTACGGCATGGGGGTCATGCTGGTCCTGGCGGCCGGCCTGTGGTTCCTGCTGACCCAGACCTCCTGGGGACGCAACGTGTACGCCGTCGGCGACGACGTGGAGGCGGCCCGGCTGACCGGCGTCAGCACCCGGCGCATCCTGCTGAGCGTGTACGCGCTGGCCGGGTTCGTCTACGCGATGGCGGCCTGGCAGGCGCTGGGCCGTATCCCCAACGCCGACCCCAACGCCTTCCAGACCGGCAACCTCGACAGCATCACCGCCGTCGTGATCGGCGGGACCAGCCTGTTCGGCGGCCGGGGCGGGATCCCGGGCACGGTGCTCGGCGCCCTCGTCGTGACGGTCCTGGCCAACGGGCTCACCCAGGCCGGCATCGACAGCCTCTACCAGCAGGTCGCCACCGGCATCCTCGTGATCGCCGCCGTCGCCGTCGACCGTGTCGTCCGCGGGAGGGCCGCATGAACGTGCAGCGAACCGCCGCCCCGGCGGCCGGCACCGACGAACCGGGCGCGGGTGCCGTCGAGGTGGTGATGCGGGCGACGGGACTCGTGAAGCGGTACGGCAACGTCGTGGCCATCCGCGAGTCCGACTTCGAGATCCGCGCCGGCGAGGTCCTCGCGGTCGTCGGTGACAACGGCGCGGGCAAGTCCAGCCTGATCAAGGCCCTCACCGGGGCGCTCGTACCGGACGCGGGATCCATCGAGCTGAACGGCCGCCCGGTCCATTTCCGCGGGCCTCGCGACGCGCGCGCCGCGGGGATCGAGACGGTCTACCAGACCCTCGCCGTCGCACCGCAGATGGACATAGCCGCCAACCTCTTCCTGGGCCGCCCCCTGCGCCGCCCCGGGGTCCTGGGGTCGACGCTGCGCATGCTCGACCACAAGGCGATGCGGGCCCGCGCGGCCGAGCAGCTGGACCGGCTCGGCATCGCCACCGTCCAGGACATCACCCAGCTCGTCGGCACCCTGTCCGGCGGTCAGCGGCAGGCCGTGGCCGTGGCACGCGCCGCGATGTTCGGCACCAGCCTGATCATCCTGGACGAGCCGACCGCCGCGCTGGGCGTGCGGGAGTCGCGCCAGGTGCTGAACCTGATCGCCCGTATCCGCGACCGCGGCGTGCCCGTCGTCCTCATCAGCCACGACATGCCGCAGGTCTTCGAGATCGCCGACCGCATCCACGTGCACCGCCTCGGCAGGCGGACCGCCCTGGTCACCCCGCGGACCTGCACGATGACCGAGGTGGTGGGCCTCATGACCGGCGCGCTGCGGACGGGCTCCGACGGCACCCTGCTGGAGAACACCGCACAGCCCATGCCCCCGGACGAGGCTCCGCACCCGCGCGCCTCGGAGTCCGCCGAATGACGGTCACGGGCGCCGACCGCGCGCCCTCGACCGGCACTTCGGGGCGTGACCCGCTCTACGGACATCCGTCCCTGGACGGTCTCGTGGAGCGGGCCCACGCCCTGGCGGCCACGCGCCGGACACTGCTCGGCATCGTCGGCGAGCCCGGTGCCGGCAAGTCCACGCTCGCCGCGCAGCTGTGGGAACGTCTGGAGGCCGACCGGCCCGGTCTCGCCGTCCCGGTGTCCATGGACGGCTTCCACCTGGCGCAGAAGGTCATCGACGCGCGGGGGCAGTCGGCCGTCAAGGGCACGATCGACACCTTCGACGCGGACGGCTTCCTCGCGCTGCTGCGCCGTACCCGGACCGAGACCGGGAACAGCGTGTGGTGGCCGGAGTTCACGCGCGAACTCGAGGATCCCGTGGCCGGCTCGATCGAGGTCAGCCCGCGCCACCGCCTGGTCATCGTGGACGGCAACTTCCTTCTCTCGGACCGCGATCCGTGGCACCGGGTGAAGGGCGAGCTGGACGAGACCTGGTTCCTGGACGCGGAGCCACGGGCACGCCGCGAGCGGCTGGCGCGCCGTTACATGCGGTACGGCTTCACTCCCGAAGCCGCGTACGCGAAGGCCGGCGGCGTCGACGAGGACACCAGCGCGCTCATCCGGAGCACCGTCTCACGTGCCGATCTGGTGCTCGGCGAGGTCGGATAGGCTCCCCGGCATGCCAGGCAGAGCACCGCGACAGAGACCGACGATGGCGGACGTGGCACGCCGTGCGGGTGTCTCCGTCTCGACGGTCTCCCATGTGCTCAACAAGACCCGGCCCGTGGCCCCGGCGACGGCACGCGGTGTCCTGGAGGCCGTGGCCGATACCGGCTACGTACCCGACCCGGTCGCCCGTGCCCTCGACAGCACCGGTTACGGCACCATCGGTCTGGCCATGTCCGCCCTCTCCAACCCGTACTTCAGCAACGTCGTGCACGGGATCGACCGCCACGCCTCGGCCGCGGGCTACTCCCTGGTCCTGGCGGACACCCGTGACGAGCGGGACACGGAGATCAAGGCCGTGGGCGAGCTGCTGCGCCGCAGGGTGAGCGCGGTCCTGCTCGCGCCGTCCGGCGACGGGGCACAGGCCCTCAGCTACGCCGACCGGGTCGACGTCCCCGTCGTCGTCATCGACCGGTTCGTTCCGGCGGGCGTCGACCAGGTGGCTGTCGACAACGCCGAGCCCACCGCCGCGCTTGTCGACCATCTCGCGTCCATCGGGCACACCCGCATCGCCATGATCACCGGACGGGAGGGCATCACCACCACGGACGAGCGCCGGGACGGCTACCGGACAGGCCTGCGGCGCAACGGCATCGACACCGAGCCCCGGTACGAGGCCGGCGGTGACTCCAGTGAGGAGGGCGCCGCGGCGGCGGTCGGCCGGCTGCTGGCGCTCCCCGAACCGCCCACGGCGCTGGTCGTGGGCAACAACCGCATGACCATCGGCGCGATGCGTGCCCTGCGCGACGCCGGTCTGCGTGTTCCCGCGGACATGGCGCTGGTCTCCTTCGACGACTTCGAGTGGGCCGACCTCTTCCACCCCCGGCTCACCGCGATCGCCCAGCCCGCGCTGTCCATCGGCGAGCAGGCCGTGTCCATGGCCCTGTCCCGCATCGCCACGCCGTCGCTCCCGCCGCGCAGGGTCACCATCAACCCGTCCTTCGTGCACCGTGAGTCGTGCGGCTGCCCGGCGCCCCGGGCGGACTGACGGCAGCGGCGCCGAGACCGGACTCGACCCGGATCACCGGCCGGGGTTCGCGTCGGCGCGGGCCGGCACGCCGTGGGTCAACTCCCTTGGGCCAGCTGTCCGTCCAGGAACACGGTGTCAAGGGACAGCGTGCCCAACGTCGCTGAGGCCTTGGTGAGCGCAGCACGGTCAGTTCAGGTCGAGTGGGATCACTTCGCCGATGACGGGCATGAGGCATCTGTTCTCGCTGCACGCCCCGTAGCTGACGACGACTTCGGCGTGGCGCGGGCTGGTTGTCTGCCGGACCGGCAGCGTGAACGTCACGGGGCCGTCCGGATAGACGGGGATCTCGGTCGGCAGACCGGCCGGCCGCAGCAGCCGGGTGGCGGCGTTCACCTTCGGCCTGCCCGCTGCGGTGAGGTCACCGCGGACGGCGAGCCTGGTGGGGATGCCCAGTCCGTCGACTCCGTGTGCGGGCAGATCGATGCTGTAGATGTGGAAGCCGCGCTGTCGGGGGCTGAAAGTGGTGCGCAGCTCGCGCCGGCCGTCGGCCGAACTCAGCAGGGTGGCGGTGACCTTGACTCCGTTGGCCGTGATGTGCCCCGTGGGTTCGGGGACTTGCTGCCGGCCGCAGCCGCCGACGGTGAGGACGAGGACGGCCGCTACGGCCGCGCCGCCCGCGACGTGGTGCCGACGTGCCGCGGTCACCGGTTTCCTCTGGGTGCCCAGTGGGTCAGGAACGCTTTGATCTGGGCGGGGCTCATGGTCCGGGCGTCGGCGAAGGAGCCGTCGTTGGTGGCGGTGCGCAGGGTGCCGTCCGGCTTCAGGACGACCAGGGCCGGGATGCCGCTGGTCCGCAGGTTGACGTAGTCGTCGGCGACGTCGAGGTTGTGGTCGAACTGGCCGACGTCGACGGCGACCACGACGTAGTCCTTGCGCAGCACCGGCTCGACCTGGGCCGAGCGGAACATCCCGCCCAGGACCCTGCAGTCCGGGCACCAGTCGGCGCCGAAGTCGATCAGTACTTCCCGGTGTTCCCTGGCCGCGGTGGCAAGAGCGGCCTTGATGTCGGCCTTCGCGTTCCGGGTGGCGTCGTACCCCTCGGGGAGAGCCGGAGCGGACGTCCGCGGCGCCGCGGAAGTGGGCACGTCGCTGGGAGAGTTCGGCGCGGTGGGCACGGAACTCGCGGTCGGCTTCCTCGCCTTGCCGGCCGAGGACGCCGCGTCGGTGGTGCCGCCCGCAGCACACCCCGCGGTGAGCGCGGCGGCGCATATCGCGGCCGCCAGACCAAAGCGCCTTCTGCGCATGATGGTTCCCCTCCCGTTGATGATCGGCCGGAGGAGGATAACGCCATTCGGACGCCCCACTCGCACCGGCCTTGACCGTGCACCGCGGCCGACGGGTCGCTGTCGCCGACGCGGCTGTCCGCGCGGGTGTGCCGTGGCCGGCCCGGATCGATTCCCGGGCATCACGGCTCCGGACGGTTTCCCTCACGGGCGCCCCGAAACCCGGCGCACCCCGAGGCTCCCGGACTCGGCATGATGATCCGCATGACTTCGATCGCCCAGACACCGATCACCAGCCTGGATCTCACCGGATTCACCGAACTCGAGCCCGGCGTGTGGAGCGACACGGCGGGACTCATCCTGTCGGTCCACTTCTTCCCCCTCGTCCCGGACCTGTCGGCCCCGCTGCACGAGCTGGAGCGGCTGCGGTTCGGGAGCGCGCAGGGCACGGCAGGGTCCGGGGGCGGCCTCATCGAGGCGGTGGTGGGGACCGTGGACGGGGTCCCGGCGTTGCGCCAGCTGGTCAAGATGCCGTTGCAGAGCAGGCGGGGGCAGGCGTTCATAGGCAGCTGGACGCTGCCGAAGGACCGGTGCAGCACCGTGGTGAAGGTACAGGCCGCGGAGGGCGGGACGACCGGTCTACGGGAGGCCGTGGTGCTCGGTCAGGTGGGGCCGGCCGACTTCTTCCAGCCCCATCCGTACGCCGGCGGCGGGCAGTTCGGCGGGCTGCCGTACCACGTGGGCGACCTGGAGCAGTGGGATCCCCAGTTCCCGGACCACCCGCTCACCCTGGTACGCGCCGCGCTGAACCGCATCACGCCGACCCTCACTCTCCACGATCAGTTCAAGACGCTGCCCGACTTCGCCGGGCCGACGCCACCCCAGGCCCATCCGGGCCCGCCCGCGTCCTCGTACGGACCGCCCCCGGCTGCGTACCCGGGCCCCACTCCCCCGCCGTTCCCGGGCCCGGCGGCCCCGTCCGCGCCCCGACGCGGTTGGTTCCGCCGCAAGGGTGTCTAGCCCGCGAACCCGCAGGTCAAAGCCTCCGGCCGGACGATCCGCCGTACGAGAGCGACCGTCGGCACGATGAGGACCTCTTTCCCGCCGACCGCTGGAGGACGAGGATGCCGTCCGAATCCCTGCCCGTCCGCCCGCAGTGCGGGGAGCCCTTGACGGCGGGCGGCCTCGTCCTGTGCCGGCGTGAGGACGACGAGCGCGCCTGCCGATCGGTCTGGAGCTGTTCGAGCCGACACGTCTGGTGGAGATGGGCCGACCGCCCGTCGGCCCCGCTGGAGCACTGCCCGCACCCTGGTCTGTTCGCCAGGTGAGGGGCGGTGGTCCGCCGGGCCGGGACACGGCGGCGGAGGGGACCTGACGCGTCGGCGCGGGAACCCTCCACGGATGCGTCAGCGGGGAACGCAGCCGAACCAGTTCACCGCGCCGGGGTCGGACGTGTAGCCCATGCATCTGATGGTTCTGTCGTGCAGGGTCTCGGTCCGGTCGGCCTTTCCGTTCGCATACTCCGTCTTGTAGTGGGGCTGTACGAGGGTGTCGATCCTGACGATGTACCAGGGGCGCTTGCTGGCCGGGATGCTGCATCCGTGGCTGGTCATGTTGCGGCTGGGGTCGCCCCTCCAGACGGGCCGTTCGGCGCGGTCGCAGTGCGCTCTGACGTTGCGGCCGGAGGCGTCCGCGGTGCCGGTACCGGTACCGAGCAGGGCCGTGGCGCCCGTGGCCACCGCCGCGGTGACGCCGAGCAGTCGTTTCAGGGTGAGGTTCATCGATGGGTCCTCCTGCCAGCTGTGGTGACGGCCGGGAGTCGCCATGTCACCTTGAAGTGATAGTCACACTTATCCGGGATGTCCGGCTCGGCAGCCGACGGCTCAGTCCTCCGACCCGGTGACGTCGGTCCTGCCAATGCAGCAGGCCCGGTCACACCCCGGCGGCGGGGAGAGTCCGCCGCTTCCGCCGGACGACACCCTCCCCGCACTGTGGCTCGCCGACGAGTATGGAGGAGGAAAGGTGGGAAAACGACGCATCAACGACGCGGCTGGCACCCGCCCGCATCCTGGTCGCACGATGTCGACTGGGCGCAGTTGTGGCGAGTGGCCCTGCTCGGCCGCGGTCGTGTACTCACGTACGGCTGCTGCCGGGCCCGCGTGCCGCCGCCGTCCCCCTGCTGGTGAGGGGCATGTCGGCGCTGCGCCTTCCGGGTACCGGTGAGTGATTGGGGGAAGGGTGACTGCCGACCGATGCTCACGCCCACGGGCGCCGTTCGTCGTGTGCGGCGTGCCCGTGGCCGTGTCCGTGATGGGGCTGTCCACTGTCCCGATCCCGGGGCCGTGACCATGTCGCGCCGAAGGCCGGGCCGACGCCTCGCGGCCGGCGGTCGCTCAGGTTCCGTACCACCCGGCGGTCGTCCGGATTCCGCACTGCTGAGTGCCCGGGAAGGCCTTGATCGGCCGCCGATTCCGGCAGGTGATCCGGATGGCGGTGTCGCCGGGCGCGTGGGCACCGCCCGTTCCGGGGTACGCGGGCGGCTCGGCGACGCTCTGTTCCGTGGGGTCGCCGGGCCCGGGGGACCCGAGAACCGGCAGCGTGTTCATGGCACGCCGGGGCCTCGCTGGTTCGCGGCGGACCGGCCGATCCGCGTGGTCCACGGCGACGCGGCCATGTTCGCCGGCGGGCTGTCCGCCCTGCTCCTGCAGTCCCTGCATCCACTGGCGATGACAGCGGTCGCCACCCATTCCGGCTACCGGTCCGACCCGTGGGGCCGGCTCGCCAGAACCAGTACGTTTCTGGCGTACACCGCCTACGGCACCGCGGACGACGCCCAGCGGGCCGTCGACCGGGTGCGAACCGTGCACGAGAGGATCCGGGGCCGTACTGCCCGTGGTGAGCCCTACCACGCCTCGGACTCGCACCTGTTGGCGTGGGTGCACGTAGCGGAGGTGTACTGCTTCCTCAAGGCCCACCAGCGCTATGGGGCACGGCCACTGGACGCCGCGGGCCGGGAGGGCTACGTGGCCGACATGGCAACGGTCGGTGCGGCACTGGGCGTGGAACGGCCGCCCACGACGCTAGCGGAACTCATCGAGCGGATCGACGCCTACCGTCCCGAACTGCACGCCACCGAGCAGGCGCGCGAGGCGATGGGGTACGTCCTGCTGCACCCGCCGCTGCCGAGGCCCTTGCTGCCCGCGTACCTCCTGCTCGGCGCGGCGGCCGTCACCCTGCTGCCCGCCTGGGCACGTGACCAGCTGGGGCTGCCTGTGCTGCCCCGTGCCGAGCGCTGGTGCGTGCGCCCGGCCGGAGCCGCGGTGACCGGGCTGATCCGGTGGGTGCTGCCACCGCCTCCCCCGACCCCGCGTGGGCCCGGGCCGAGTACCGACCACCGATGAGGCCCGTCATGTCCGATCACCCGGCGCGAACGACGGAATCCGTCTGGGACTATCCCCGCCCGCCTGCCCTGAGAGCCGACGGCCGGCGTGTCCGTGTCACCTGCGCGGGCACGCCGGTGGCCGACACGCGACGGGCTGTCCGCGTGCTGGAGACGTCTCACCCGCCGGTCTTCTACATCCCGCCCCAGGACGTCCGCACCGATCTGCTGACGCCCGCGCCTGGAAGCACCTGGTGCGAATGGAAGGGGCGGGCCGTCTACTGGGACCTGGCCGTGGGCGATGACGTCCGCGGACGGGCGGCCTGGAGCTACCCTCACCCATCGAGCGGGTACGACCGGCTCACCGGCCACTTCGCCTTCTACCCCTCCCGAGTCGACCTCTGCACGGTGGACGGCGAGGTCGCCACCGCACAGGAGGGCGACTTCTACGGCGGATGGGTCACCGTCGAGATCGAGGGCCCGTTCAAGGGAGGCCCGGGTACGGCTGGATGGTGACCCGGCCCGGGCGTCTGCCGCGCTGGTGAGCGGCCGACACCGCTCACGCGCGGGTGAGCGGCCGACACCTCTCAGGGGATCACGGCTTCTATCGTGGCCGCAGGAAGACCTCGTCCACGTAGCACCACGCCCACTCCTCGCCGGCCTCGGCCGAGACGGCCACGGGGTGTCCGCTCTCCTCGTGGTGCGCGGTCGCGTGGGCACCGGGAGAACTGTCGCAACATCCGACATGCCCGCACGTCAGGCACATGCGCAGATGGATCCACCGCTGGTTCCCGGCCGTGCACTCCTGGCAGCCGCCGCAGGGCGGCGGGAACGGGGCGGGCTGGTCGAGATGCGCGCAGTGCCGGCCCTCCGGCCGCCCGCCGTCCGGTCGTAGCACCCACGTGCTCATGGCTCACGTCCGTTCTCGCGGTCTGCCCTGTCCGGCGTACCGTGCGGATCCCCCGAGGACTCTTCCGGGGAACCCGCACGCGCGGTTGCACCAACCGCGTCCGCGGTGGCGCGCTCCAGCCGACAGGCCGCACAGTGTGCCTTTGCGCACATTGTCCGGCGGACCGCGCCTCCGTGCCGTGGCCGGCGGACGGACGCACGGACGCACGGACCAGCGGAGCGGTCACAGCCGCCCCACGGTCATACCTTGCAGAAGCCGCTGGTCTTCAGGGCCCGGTTGATCTGCTTGCCCTGTGCCTGCGTGGTCGTGACGTCCTTGTACGAGAAGCGCTGCGAGGCCGACCGGTCCAGCTTGACGGCGCCGCCGTTGATCGCGGTGCACTGATTGCGGGCCGCGTCGACGGCCTTGTCCTCGTACTTCACGATGTTGGGGCTGACGGCGGAGAGGTCGTGCAGCAGCTGAGCGCGCTTGGCGCCGGTCGGCTCGGGCGGCAGGCCGATGGCCTTCGCGGCGGCGCCCTGGCCGGTGGCCGGCGTCGTGGCGCCCTTCGGCTTGCCGTTCTTGCCGGTCTCACCGGACGTGCTGGACTTGCCGGCCTCGCTGGACTTGCTCGTCTCGCCGGACTTGCCGGCCTCGGCGGTCTCGCTCTTCTTGCCGGTCGTCGAGGCATGCTCACCGCTGCCCGGACCGTCGGCGTGGCCAGGGCCGGAGCAGGCGGTGAGTGCGAGGGTGGCGGCGGCCGCGAGGAGCGCGGCGGCAGTGCGGGTGTTCAAGGTCCCCCCTTGGACGTTGTACTGGAGGGGCCATCATGACGCCTGTGATGCCGCTATGAGGAATCTATGGTCAGATCGGGTGGAATTTCCGTCTGTCGTACAGAATCAGGTCGCCGGTCCTGTCATTGACGACGTGGTGAGCCCCTTGGAGTGCCGAGGTGGGGTCACAGCCGCCGGGCGGACCGGCCGGCCCCCGTGTCCCGACAGGGCGGATGCTGCCAACTTCCTTACAGAACAACGTTGTTGCCCGTCCGGGATCCGCCGTGATAGCCGATGGTCATGGATGTTCACGGACGGGACCTGAGGTACTTCGCCGCTGTGGCCGAGGAGTTGCACTTCACGCGCGCTGCCGAGCGCCTGTACGTCTCGCAGCCTGCGCTGAGCAAACAGATCCGGGCACTGGAGAGACAGGTGGGGGCCAGACTGTTCGATCGCGACCGGCGCGACGTGCACCTGAGCGAGGTCGGCGCCGCGCTGTTGCCGCACGCTCAGCGGATTCTCGCCGAGTGGGAGGCAGCCCAGGAAGCGGTCGCCCGGGTGGTGGCCGACCGGGAGGCCGTACTCGTCGTGGGGATGAGCACCAGCCCGGGGCGCGGGGGTGTGCTGCCGGCGATCCGCTCCCGCTTCACCGCCGCGCGTCCCGACGCCCGCATCAGACTTCGCCAGGTCCCCTGGGACGACCCGACCGCCGGGCTCGCCGACGGCACGTGCGACACGGCGTTCGTGTGGCTGCCGCTGCCCGATCCGGACCGCTACCGGTGGGTGGTGGTCGCCGAGGAGCCCCGCCTGGTCGCCATGCCCGACACCCACCCGCTCGCCGTGCGGGAGATCGTCGACTTCACCGACCTGATGGACGAACCGTTCCTCGCTCTGCCCGACAGCGCCGGGCCGCTCCGGGACCACTGGCTCGCCGACGACGCCCGCGACGGGAAGCCGGCGCTCATCGGCGCGGAGGTGGCGAGCGCCGAGGAGACGTACGAGGCGCTCGTCGCGGGTCTCGGCGTGGTGCTGCTGGCCACCGGGAACGCCCCGCTGATCTCCCTTGGCGGAGTCGTCACCCGTGCGGTGAAGGGCATCTCACCCAGCCGCTTCGTCCTGGCCTGGCGCGCCGACGACCGCCGTCCGCTGGTGCGCGACTACATACGCGCGTGCGAGCAGGCAGCCGGGGCGACGGGCTGAGACGCGGCGCAGCCACGCGATGCGGCGCGGTATTCCCAAGGGTTCGAACGGAAGCCGTCTCGTGCCCGGCGCTTCCGCCTCGCCCGCATCGTCACAGGCCGCCGGGATCGAGTTCCGCGTGCGCACGGCACATCGCGGTGATGCGCAAGACATGCGCGCCTGCGGCCAGGGGGGGTCGGCACGCGCATGCTCGCCGTGCTCCGTGCGGTTTGGTGTGACGGGCCGTGCGGAACATCAGACCTGTTCCGTCACGGTCGGATGGTCAGTAAGTTGGCTCAGAGGTCGGGGGGTTGGGCGTGCGCGACAGAAATCGTGGCAGATTGCCGGGCTGCTCTGTGGATCATCCTGGGATGTCGACCGAGGGCGGTATCGACGTCCAGCAGCAACTAGAGTCACTCATCCGGGACTTCCGCACCAGTGATCCACCGATGCCGGTCGTCGTGCTGCACGCCGAGGAAGCCGACGACGACGAGCGGGTCGTCGGATCCGTCGAGGAACTCTGCGCCGGCCAGAACGCCCACGGCACACGTTGCGCGGTCGCGTCGCCCGATCAGGAGGGCAGCACGGAGGTGCGGCGGGCGGCCGCACTGGTACGGGACCTCGGTGACCCGAAGCGCTGGGGTACGCGCGCTTCCCTCTACCGTCGGTACGCGTTCCCGCGCCTGCGACTGGTGCACGCGATCGAGGACGCGGTGCGTGAACTGGGGCCCGACTGGCCCGCACCGCCTGCCGGCGCCTCCCCCGCCGCGAGCGCGTACGACCCCGCACAACGCCTTCTCAACCAACTGGCGAAGCAGCGCTGGCGGCCGAAGAGCGCCGCACGCTGGCACTCCGGAGTGCCGCTGTTCGACATGGCGCACATCCTGCCCGCCAGTCTGGTCGCGGTACTGACCGCGCTCCTGGCCCGCACCGACTGGTACACGGCCGTCATCCTGGGAGTGGGCTTTCTGCTTCTCCTGGCGGTGCTCAGCTCCGTCCTGCCGGGCCGCGCGCCGATCTTCCTGTGGCTCCGCAGGGAGAGCAAGTGGTTCATGACCACCACGTTCCTCAGGGCGGCCGCACGGGGCCGGGTCACCGAGGTCTCGCTGCTCCGACCCGTGCGCTCGTGGCAGGCGATCGCGGCACGCGCCTTCGACGTGGCAGAAGCGCTGAATGAAGGCGACGAGTTCCAGCTCCAGTTGTACGTACTCGCACTCTTCGAGGACCTGCGCGACAACCACCGCCGCTGGAGCTGGGATCTGCGCGGATTCAAACGTCCCCGGCCGCCCATGCTGTTCCTGCCTCACGTGGGAACGGGCAACGGTGGGATCGAGTTGATCAAAGCCGTCAGCGACGTGCGCAGCCGGCGCAGCGAACTGGATCCGCTGTTGTGTGTGGCCGCCGTACCGGCGGCGGACATACAGCGGCTGGAACGCAGCGTCGTCGGTGAGCCGCAGCCCGGCCGGACGGCGCGGCCGTTCCAGGACCGGCTGCGGGACTGGTACGAGGAGTGGGCGCGCAGCCTCCGGTCCGGGCAGTCCCCCAGCCGCGAGCGGGCGGTGGTGCCCTGGGTGCTGAAGATCCCGCTGCCCTCGTCCGAGCTGGCGCCGCTGCGGGATCGCCGGCGGCACTGTGTGAAGGCCTCCACGAGGCCCACCCTCGCGCGCGTGGCGTGGGCGCTGCACACCTTGGTCGTGGTGGCCGTCGTGGTCGCGGCCACCGTCGCCGTGCGCGCTGAACAGCTCTCCCGCGAGTACTGCTCCGCGACGGTGCTGACGGCCAACCGGGACACCCGGCGCGAGGCCACGTCGGGCGGGAGCACGGAGTGCATAGGCATCGCCACCGGGGACGTGCGCTTCGCCGACTGGCTGCCGAAGAGCGAGCCCGGCGGCCACGACGCCAAGGCGTCCACCGGCGTGAGCCACGCGCCGTGGACGTTGGCCGAGCTGGAGGGCCGCATCGGCCAGGAGAACGACAAGGTCCTCGACACGCATCCGGGCCATTACGTCAGCGTGGTCTACGCGGGTCCACTCAGTGTCGATCCCCATGACGGCTCGGCACCGGTGAAGGGGGTGGAGGAACTGGCGGGCGTGTATCTGGCGCAGGCCGTCATCAACGACACCTTCACCGTGAAACTGCGCGTCCTGATCGCCAACGGGGGCGTGGACCTGGACCACCAGACCGACATGGCCAAGGCCATCGCCTCCTACGCGGCGACGGATCCGACGTTGGTCGGGGTCGTCGGCACCGGGCGCGACCTGAAGTCCAGCGAGGCGACGACGCGCACGCTCCGGGACGCGGGGCTGCCCGTGGTCTCCGGTACGAACTCCGCCACGTATCTGCCCCGTGAGTTCGCCAACTGGTTCAGCCTGGCCGCCACGGACGAGTGGCAGGTCTCTCAACTCGGCCTCATAGCACGCCAGCTGCGGACGCCGGGTTCCACGCAGTTCGCGTTGACGCTGGCCCGGGACACCGCCCGGACCGACGACCGCTACACCGATGAACAGGCACGCTACGGCGGGCAGATGCTCAGCAGGTACGGATTCACCCCACTCCCCCAGCGCCGCTACACCCTCACCGGCGGCAAGCCCGAGTTCCGGCTGCCCGCCGAGGAGTTCTGCGGCGGGGACCGCGTACCGTCGGTGATCTACTTCGCGGGACGGGTGGAGGACGTCGATCCCCTGATGACCCAGTTGGGCACGGAACCCGGCTGCGCCGACAAGAAGATCTCCATCATCACCGGCGACGACCTGTCCAAGGCCGACTTCGCCCAGGGCAGGGACGCGGTGGCTCCGAGGGTCACGCTCTATCACGCCTCGCTGGCCGAACTGCGCAAGCCCGCCAGGGGGACGACGTTCTACCAGGACGCCGGCAGATACCTGCCGGGGCTCGACAAGCAGTCCACCCGCTACGACACCGCCACTTTCGCGAGCGGCCAGACAGCCCTGGCGCACGACGCGACCCGCGCCCTGTACTGGGCGGCCACCCGCAACGGCATCCCGCAGAGCCGCGCCGCGACCTGGGTGAACCTCAGGACCGTCAATCTGGAGGGGATGGCGACGGGCACCATCGATTTCACCCACGCCCCGCTCTACGGCGACCGCAGCGGGCACAGCATCGTCCTGATGGAGGTCTGGCACGCTGCCGACGGAAGTCTCGAATCACGCGAGGTGTGCAGCAGAGTGGCCGGGGACGTGCGTCCGCTGACCGGGAAGGAGTGTTCCATCAGCCACCACGGCTGACGTCGGCGCGCCGGCATCGGCGCGCTCGCCCGGGACGGGGTCGGGTCTCCGTCGTCCCCGCACTGTCTTCGGTCCCAGGCGCCGATGACGGCCTGCTCGCGCAGAACAACGCGCCGCTCGTTCACGTGGTGTCGAGCTGCCCCGTCGGCAGGTTCGTTCCGACGGCGCCGTTGACGGTTTCCGAGTCGAAGTGTGCTGCCGTGCTGGGGAGTTCAGCCCAGTCCGCAGCGGTCGAGTGCGGCACGAACCCGGGTGAGCCCCTCCGCTCTCCAGTGGTCCCGGTCGGGCATCTGGTCGTCTCGGCGCCAGCGCCAGGCCGAGAACATCGCCCAGTTCAGGGCGCGGCACCGGTGGATCAGGCCGTGGTCAGCCCCCGCGTAGTGTGCTCCCACTTCTTCGGGCGCATGGGCGAGGTCGAACTCGATCGGCCCACGGCAGCACGTGGCGAGGTCCACGAGAAGCGGCCCTCTCCTGGTGTTGAGGAGGTTGCCCGGATGCGGCTCGCCGTGCAGCAACTGGTCGCCGGCCTTCTCGGCGCTGATCGCGGCGCTCAGTCCGCTGAGTGTGTCGCTGAGGAGTTCCCGGCCCGGATCGGGCAGCTCGGGAGACCGCTCCCGGTCGTTCACCTCTCTCAGCGCCCCGGCGACTCGATCAGTGAAATGCGGTGCGTCCAGATCGATCTGGCGCAGGGCCGCATGGTGCCGCAGGAGCACGTCCGCGTAGTCCGCCGGCGCGATCTCCGATTCCACGGGTCCGTAGTAGGTCCAGAGCGAGATGGCGAAGGCATCACGCACATACACTCGCGGGTCGACCCGCGGCTCGAGTTCAGCCACCGGAGCGTCGACGTCGGCGAGACGTCGAGCGACCTCCACCTCGAACTCTGAATCAGCCAGCTGCCCCAAAGGCGCGACCCGAGCCAGAACACCGCAGGGGACCAGGCTCAGCGCGACGCGGTCCGAGTCGTGGATGACGACCACATCGTCGACCCGAAGCCCCAGCTCCGAGGCGGTCACCCGTCCCGCCGCAACCGCGCGACGGAGTTCCAACGGCTCCATGCCGCCCTCCTCGTTGTTGAGTGCACTGGACCGCCCAGCGCAGCACACGGCTGGGGCCAACAGCGACGCCCCCGATGCCTTCGCGGACATCATTCGATACCCAGACCCGGGTTGTGTGGTCTTGTTCACGGCACGTCGGCGATGCTCCGAACCGTCCGTCCTCCCTGACGGTCCGAGGCGATCAGCAGCGGCGCACCGTACGAGCTCCGGGTCCGCGTCACCGGCTCCTGACACCGGAACCCTGGTGCGCCGCTTCGGCCCAGCCCGTACGATGCCGTACATCCCTCGTCGTCCAGCGGCCAAGGACACCGGTCTCAGGTTCGCCTGGAATCGGAAACCCGGGTTCGAATCCCGGCGAGGCAACCCGCCCGCGCCATCGAGCGGACCGCGTATCCGCGGTTCATGCGCCTGATCATCACGCGTGAGCCGCACGTGTCCTTCACCCCGGGCGAGGATGAGCGGGTCCGGGCCGAGGAAGTCACGCCCTGGAAGCGGCGGTTCGTCACGGGCAGCTGTCGCGCCCTCCCCCGGCACAGGGGAGCAGGACCGTCCGCGCACGTCACCTCACACGAAGGGTGGTGACCTTGTCCGCGAGCGACTCGCACGCAAGGGCGACGGCCACCCGCTGCGGTAAATCGATGGCGCACGCGAACCACTGTGTCCACCCTGGTCCCCGTGGCAGAACCCAATTATCAGATCCGCGCCTTATACGCGGATTCCGCGGTCACCGTCTACCAGGCGTACGGGCCGGAGATCGGTCTGCCGACGGCCCGGGAGGGCCGTTTCCCCGCCGTGTGGCAGCGGGTCCGGATGACATGGGTCATCAAGGCGCGTTCACGGCCTTTTCCCTCTGTCGGAAGTGGCCGGCCCCTGCAAGGGAAAGGCCTCTCCGCTGATCCAGTGCTCGAGGCAGGATCCGCAGAGGACCCGGCTCGACGCCGGGTCCTCTGCGGATCTGTGGTTCAGTCGGTGTCGTCGCCGCACTCCGGCTCGGCGAGGCTGCCCTGCCGAGCCGCTCGCGTCGGCAGGGACGGCTGGGTGCCGTCCTTGGCGACCGGCTGGAAGTAGTGGTCCAGCGCCCAGGCGGCCACGCGGGTGCCGGCCCGGCAGCCGGCCACGTCCGCCGTGCGGGAGTGGACGCCGCCCCACACACGCGCGTCGACGACGTCCCGGTTGAGGTCGTCGGCGGACCCGTAGAACCGCGTGGTGCCGGTGACCTCGGAGGGGACGTAGAGGTCGATGTGCGAGGTGCGGAGGACGCCGGTCAGCGCGCGTGCCACGGCGGCGGCGACGGTCGTATGGCCGGCGATGTAGTCCGGGTGTGGTGGGGTGAGGAGCAGCGGCTCCCAGGCCGGGTCCGCCGTCGTCGCGGGGTTGCCGTCGGTGTCGGCGAGGCGGATGGCGGTGATCGGCCGCCAGGTGCCGTAGTGGAGCTTGGCGTCCCATGCCGTGACGACGGCGTCGGTCGCCGACGCGTTCACCGCGGCGAACAGCCGGGCCGTCTCGGCGATGCCGAGCCGGTGCCGGGCGGCGTGGTCCCGTACGGCGATCTGGACCTGTTCGACCAGGTTGCCGCTGAAGAAGAGGGCGGTCTCGGTCTGCTGCGCGCTCCTGCCCGAGCCGGTCTTCACGCCCATGGTCTTCAGCTCCTGGACATCCTCGGCGTAGGCGGCCGAGGAGAGGGCGGGTGGTCCGCCGGGCCGGAACTGCTGCGGGGAGGCGAGCAGGAGGGGGCGGAGCCTGGCGAGCCAGGTGTCGATGAAGGGCTGGAACGCGGGCGGGGTGGGCCGCCAGACCCCCGGTGCCGGGGATGCAGTGAACGGAACGTCCGCGAACCTTCCGTCCCCTTCCCGGAGTTCGATGATGCGGGCGGCGGCGCGCTTTCCGTAGTCCACGCCCTGGTCTCTGGTGTGACCGGCCGGAAGAGCGGCGAGCGAGTCCGCGTAGGCGGTGTCGAGCCGCTCCTTGAAGGCGGGGAAGTAGGTGAGCAGCACGTCGTGGGCCGCGGTGGCGGCGGCCGCCGCGGAGGATGCCTTGGCCGGACCGCGCTCGTGCCATTTGTACAGGGCGTAGCCGCCTTCGATCCCCACCACGGCGTTGTACACGGCGGCGGAGACGAATCCCTCCCAGATCGCTGCCTGCCCGGAGGGGCGTGGGCCGAGGCTGGTCTTGATCGTGTCGGTGGCGATGGCGTTCCACTCGCGGACCACGGCTGCCGGGTCCGCCGCGGTCCGGGTGTGCGCGTCGGGGGGACTTGTCGCGGCGGTGAGCGTCACGAGGGCGATCGCCGCGACGGCGCAGATGAATCCCCGGGCATGTGAACGCGGAGGAGTGGGAAGAGGGGGCTCTTGATGCACAGCGTGCTCCCTAGAGTCGAGTGCCCAAGGCATAGCAACGGCCCACTGGGTGAGCAAGACAACTCGCCGCGAACCGGGCAGGTTCAAGGCGCCCTCGAACGCCTCACCGCCCGCTGTGCGGAGATCACCGCCGGACAGCCCCCGCACCCGCCCCGGGCCCCGGCGAACCGCGCTGCCCTTGTTCCCCGAGAGCTCCCCATCGCAGCCTGTTGACCTGCTCTGTGACCGTCCGTCGAATCCTCGCCACGTTCTCGGTTCGCGCCCGACGACGGCCAACACCCGATCGCAACCTTCGACCGCATCCACACCGCCCTGCGCACCCGCGTGAAGCTGTTTCCTCCAGGTGCTTCGGCTGTCTCGATCGCGAGCGCGACCACGCGCGGGACCGCGCGATCCGGGCAGGCTGCCCACCGATTCGATCACTTGGACGCGGTGCGACAGAATCTTCCTGGTAAGAGGCCTGCGGGCCGTTCGATCCCACCAGAGAAGCGTGCATGTTTCAGGAGACACCGATCTACACCCGCCTCATCACCGAGCGCGGAGATGTTCCCGCCATGGTGCGTGGCGAAGCGGACCGCATCCATCGTGACCTGGAACGGGTCACCGGTTATTCACCCGTCCTGGCACCGCATCACAGCTTTCGCTCCATCGCTCCCGCCCCCAACCACTGATCCCTTGGGCTGAGATCGGCGAGCCGTGGGCCGGGGTGTGCCGTTGGCTGACGCCCAGTAGGCGTGGATCGGGCCTCTCCCGCCCGACCGGGCGCCGAGGCGAGGTGTTCGGTGGCGGGGGTCAGGAAGCGTGCGGCCGCCCGCCCCCGTCACCGGAGCGGGCCCGCGTACCCGCGTGTCCGCGTTCACTTCTCGGCGGACGCCGGTCCGTTTCGCCGGCACGGAACGCGCGGTGGCCGGTGTCCACGGGCGGCCGTCGTGTTCCCGCGCGGGTGGGGTGACCGCGGCGGCCCACCAGGGTGCGCGTGCCGTACCGGTACGGATGGCCGGTGGCCGGGCGTGCGGGTGGGTCCGAAGGCCGGTGCGCGGTGCGGCGGTTTTCAGGATGTGGCTTCCGAAGGGTTGCCGTCCGATTGACTCACCCCTTAAATCAAAACATGAACTAAGCAGTGGGACAGGTGACTTGAACCCCCAGTCGAGGAGCCGCCGCATGAGACTGAGATCCCTGGGTACCGCGCTCGCCGCCCTCGCGGCGTTGATCGCTCTGCCCGCAACCCATCCGTCGGCCGTCGCGGCCGAGACCCCCTTGTCGCAAGGAAGGACGGTCGTCGCGTCGTCCGAGGAGACCGCAGCAACCACCGCCGCCAAGGCCGTCGACGGCGACACCGGGACCCGTTGGTCCTCCGCCGCCGGTGACGACCAGTGGCTCCAGGTCGACCTGGGCGCCGTCGCCACCGTCACGCAGGTGGTCCTGAACTGGGAGGCCGCCTACGGCAAGGATTACAAGGTCCAGATTTCCGGGGACGGGAGCACCTGGACCGATCTGAGATCCGTCACCGGCTCCGACGGCGGCGTCGACACGCTCGACGTCTCCGGCCAGGGCCGCTACGTGCGCATGCTCGGCGTGCACCGCGCCACCCAATGGGGCTACTCCCTCTGGGAGTTCCAGGTCTTCGGGACGGCGAGCGGCGCCCAGCCCGCCTGCGGCACGTCGAACGCCGCCCAGGGCAGGAGCGCCACCGCCTCCTCCACCGAGAACGCAGGCACCCCCGCCTCCGCCGCCTTCGACGGCAACGCCGGGACCCGCTGGTCCAGCCAGGCCTCGGACCCGCAGTGGGTCCAGGTGGACCTCGGTTCCGTCCAGGACCTCTGCAAGGTCGATCTGACCTGGGAGGCGGCGTACGGCAAGGACTTCCAGATCCAGACGTCCTCCGACGGCCAGGGCTGGAGCACCCTCAAGAGCGTGACCGGCGCGAGCGGCGGCACCGCCTCCTACGACGTCAGCGGATCGGGCCGTTACGTCCGCGTCTACGGCACCGCACGTGGCACGGTCTACGGCTACTCCCTGTGGGAGGTCGCCGTGCACACCGGCTCCACCGGCGTCCCGCCGGTCCAGGGCGGTGGCGACCTCGGCCCCAACGTCATCGTCGTCGACCCCTCCACCCCGAACCTGCAGCAGAAGTTCGACTCCGTCTTCGCCCAGCAGGAGTCGAACCAGTTCGGCACCGGCCGCTACCAGTTCCTGCTCAAGCCGGGGACCTACAACGGCATCAACGCCCAACTCGGCTTCTACACCTCCATCTCCGGCCTGGGCATGAACCCCGACGACACCCAGATCAACGGTGACATCACGGTGGACGCGGGCTGGTTCAACGGCAACGCCACGCAGAACTTCTGGCGTTCGGCCGAGAACCTCGCGATCAGGCCCTCCAACGGCACCGACCGGTGGGCCGTGGCCCAGGCCGCCCCGTTCCGCCGCATCCATGTCCAGGGCGGCCTCAACCTCGCGCCCAACGGCTACGGCTGGGCCTCCGGCGGCTACATCGCCGACTCGAAGATCGACGGTACGGTCGGCCCGTACTCCCAGCAGCAGTGGTACACCCGCGACAGTTCGATCGGCGGCTGGACCAACGGCGTCTGGAACATGACCTTCACGGGCGTACAGGGCGCACCCGCGACGGACTTCGACAGCGGGTCGTACACCACGCTGGACACCACTCCGGTCTCCCGGGAGAAGCCGTTCCTCTATCTGGACGGCTCCGCCTACAAGGTGTTCGTGCCCGCCAAGCGCACCAACGCCCGCGGGGTGTCCTGGCCGGCCAACGCGGGCACCTCACTCCCGATCGACCAGTTCTACGTCGTGAAGCCGGGCGCGACCGCGGCCACCATCAACACCGCGCTCGCCCAGGGGCTCAACCTCCTCTTCACTCCCGGCGTCTACCACCTGGACCGCCCGATCGAGGTGACCCGGGCCAACACGGTGGTTCTCGGCCTCGGCCTCGCCACCCTCGTGCCGGACAACGGCGTCGACGCCGTGCACGTCGCCGACGTGGACGGGGTCAGGCTCGCGGGATTCCTGATCGACGCGGGCTCCGCGAACTCCGACACGCTCCTGCGCATCGGCCCCACCGGCTCCTCCGCCGACCACTCCGCCAACCCCACGACCATGCAGGACGTGTTCGTCCGCATCGGCGGTGCCGGTCCCGGCCTCGCCACCAACTCGGTCGTGGTGAACAGCAACAACGTCGTCATCGACCACACCTGGCTCTGGCGCGCCGACCACGGCAGCGGCGTCGGCTGGGACACCAACCGCGCCGACTACGGTCTGCGGGTCAACGGCAACGACGTACTCGCCACAGGCCTGTTCGTCGAACACTTCAACAAGTACGACGTGTTCTGGAGCGGCGAGCGAGGCCGCACGATCTTCTTCCAGAACGAGAAGGCCTACGACGTGCCGAACTCCGCCGCCATCACGCACGACGGCATCGTCGGCTACGCCGCCTACAAGGTCGCCGACTCGGTCACCTCGCACGAGGCGTGGGGCCTGGGCAGCTACTGCAACTTCACGTCCGATCCCTCGATCGTCCAGGCCCACGGCTTCCAGGTCCCGACGACATCGGGCATCAGGATGCACGATCTGCTGGTGATCTCCCTCGGCGGCAAGGGGCAGTACGCCCACGTCGTCAACAACACGGGCTCCCCCACCTCCGGGACGAGCACCATTCCCTCCAAGGTGACCCAGTTCCCGTAGGAACGGGCGCGCGACGGTGCCCCGGGACGCGACGGCCGCGGCCCGGGGCACCGTGCGAGGGGCCGTCGGCCGCCGGGACGTTTCCGGGACGCGCTACGCCGGGTCCTGACGGCGGTGGGCACGTGTGTCGTGCAGGAAGTGGTCGCCGATGGCGCGCAGCGTGGGGGCGGCGAGCGCGCGGCCCATCAGGACTCTGACGTTGCGCCAGAACCGGTCGAGTCCTTCGGCTTCGGCGAGTTCCAGCACGCGCTCCCCGGTGAGGAGTGCGGTCCTGAAGGTGGCGGCCTCGGCGGCTGCGACGAGTGCGGCCACGTCGGCACGCTGCCCGGCGTCGAGTTCCGGTCCGGCGCGCAGCGCGCGTGCCATCGCCGCCGTCGCCCGCTCGACGACCGCGGACGCGGTACAGGAGGCCAGCGCGAGTTCTCCGAAGGCCAGCAACAGATCGGCGTCCGTGGCGGGCATGGGCGCGAGCGGGCCGGTGCCGTGGGCCGCCCATCGGGCGTGGGTCTCGGCGAGGCTGAGGTCCCTCGCCTCCGCCAGCGCCCCCTCGGCGATGCCCAGGGCGACGTGCGCGAGCATCAGCCGCAGGGCGAGCGGGGCGACGGTGGCGTACGGCGCGCTGCTGTCCTCGTCGTGGGCCGCGGGTCCGAGCACCTGATCCGCGGGGACCGGCACGTCGTCGAAGAGGACGGTGCCCGCGTCGGCGAGCCGCTGGCCGAGCCGCTCGGGCGACGGAGTGCGGGTGACACCCGGGTGACGCGGATCCACGAGGACGACGAGGGCCTCGCCGGTGGACGTGCACACCGCGTCGAGCACGAACCGGTCGGCCACGTTGGCCGCGGTGGCCAGGACCCGGTGCCCGCTGAGCAGAAAGCCTCCGGCGGCCGGGGTGAGCACGGGTGAGGCTCCCCCGCCGCCGGGGCGACCGGCCTCGCCCGGGCCCGGGAGGCCGAAGTCCCCCGCCCACAGCCACTGTTCCGCCGCCGCGCGGGATTCCAGGTCCGCGGCGTGCTCGGGTGCGGCGAAAAACCGGGGGCTCCAGGACAGCACATAGTGGCGGCCCAGCAGTTCGCCCATCGAGCCGTCGGCGGCCGCGATCCGGCGGACGATGGCGCAGGCGTCCTCCCACGCCGTCCCCGTCGCCGTCTCCGTCGCCGTCTCCGCGCCTGCCCCCGCCTCCGCCCCCGTTCTCGTCGCTGCCCCTGTCCCCGCGACCGCCGTTCCGGGCGGCGCGAGAACGGTCTGCAGGCCGGATTCACGCAGGCGTGCCACCTCGTCGTACGGCGGCTTGCCGGCCCTGTCGCGGTCGGGCGCGTCCACCGCCAGGTCCTCACCGAACTCGTGGGCGACGCGCTGCCAGAAATCCCCGGGAGGGGCACCGGCCTCCGCCGCGGCCTCACTCGTCGTCGCACCCCGCACTTGCCCGGAACCCGCGCTCACAGCCACCTCGGACCATTCCCTAGTATTCCTAGTGCCTTAGTAGGAATTAATCCTGCGGGCCGGGAGATGCCGCGAGCAAGGGAGCATCCAGCACCTGGACACGAGCGTCTCGCCCACCGGAACAGGGTTACGGATTCAGCCAGGCGTCCGGCGTCTCGGAGAGCGCCACGACCTCGGCGGGAAGCTGCGCCGACACCACGTGGGCGAGGGAGGTCCCGTCGAGGATCTGCCGGACGTTGACGCGCAGCGCGATCCACAGGGGAAGCAGCGACGTGGCGGGCCCCGAGTACGACAGGTCCGGTGGGCGTACGTCCTGCACGGACACCAGTGGCCCGTCCACGACGCGGATGACGTCCGCGATGCTGATGGACGCGGCGGGCTTGGCCAGGCGGTAGCCGCCGCCCGCGCCGCGCTGGCTCAGTACGAGCCCGCCGCGGCGCATGTCGTTGAGGATGCCCTCGAGGAACTTGTGCGGAATCGCCTGGGCTTCCGCGATCACCTCCGCCTTGAGGGGCCCGGCGTCGCCGGCCGCGGCGAGTTGGAGCGCGGCCCGCACCGCGTAGTCTGCTTTGGCCGAAATCCGCATGACAGCATTATCCTGCACGGCGCCGCCCCGATGGCTGCGGGGCGCTGCGACTCACGCCGAACCGGGCACGCGGCGTCACGCGTGCCCCGGCAGGTACTCTGGCCGGCGCCCTGTCCGGCCGGACCGGGGGACGGGGGCGCACGCGGGTGCGCGCTCCGCCCGTCCGGCCGGGTGGGCGCATACCCGTGCTTCAACTCCGCACGTCATGCTGGTACTTCGTGACCGCCTGTGGTTACCTGACTGCATGACCGTGCTCGTGATCCGCCGCCACGTCGACTACGTGCGCGTCACCACCACGGCGTGTCCCGCCGTGAGCTGACGCTCCCCTCCGGCACGCGATCGTCTCCCCCCTCCTTCTCCGCCCTCTCCACTCTCCGAGCACCCGTGCTGTCCGCTGCCCGGGCACGGCGCACGGCCTCTCGGTGCCTGCCTCCACCCTCCTCCTGCGCACCCGCGCTCCCGCACGCCAGCACAAGGGAGAACCATGAGCCAGCCCCTCGACTCCGTCGCCGCCGGCCACACGCCCGAGGACGAGCCCGTCGGCCCCGACACCTCCGCCTGGTCGTTCGAGACCAGGCAGATCCACGCCGGCGCCGTGCCGGACCCGGCGACCGGGGCGCGGGCCGTGCCGATCTACCAGACCAGCTCGTTCGTCTTCCGCGACACCCAGCACGCCGCGGACCTGTTCTCGCTGGCCGAGCCCGGCAACATCTACACCCGGATCCACAACCCCACCCAGGACGTCTTCGAGCAGCGCGTCGCCGCCCTGGAGGGCGGGGTCGGCGCGGTGGCGGTCGCCTCCGGGCAGGCCGCGGAGACCCTCGCCGTGCTGACCCTGGCGTCCGCCGGCGACCACCTCGTCTCCAGCACGTCCCTGTACGGCGGCACCTACAACCTCTTCCGCCACACGCTGCCCAAGTTCGGCATCGAGGTGTCCTTCGTCGACGACCCCGACGACCTCGACGCCTGGCGGGCCGCGATCCGGCCGGACACCAAGGCGCTGTTCGCCGAGACGCTCGGCAACCCGCGCGGCAACGTGCTCGACGTGCGCGGGGTGGCGGACGTCGCCCACGAGGCGGGGGTCCCGCTGATCGTGGACAACACGGTGCCGACCCCGTATCTGCTGCGGCCCATCGAGCACGGGGCCGACATCGTCGTCCACTCCGCGACCAAGTTCCTCGGCGGCCACGGCACCACCATCGCCGGTGTCGTCGTCGACGGCGGTACCTTCGACTTCGGCGCGCACCCAGGCCGCTTCCCCGACTTCAGCGAGCCGGACCCCAGTTACCACGGTCTTCGGTACTGGCCCGCGCTCGGACCGGGCGCCTTCGCGGTCAAACTGCGGGTGCAGTTGCTGCGCGACCTCGGTCCCGCCCTCTCTCCGCACTCCGCGTTCCTGCTCCTGCAGGGCGTGGAGACCCTCAGTCTGCGCCTCGAACGGCACTCCGCCAACGCCCAGGCCCTCGCCGAGTGGCTGGAGCAGCGCGACGAGGTCGCCGCCGTCCACTACCCGGGACTCGAATCCAACCGGTGGTACGCGGCCGGGCAGCGCTATCTCCCGCGCGGTGCCGGGGCGGTGCTGGCCTTCGAACTGCGCGACGGGGTCGAGGCCGGGAAGCGGTTCGTGGACGCGGTCGAGCTGTTCAGCCATCTCGCCAACATCGGGGACGTACGCAGTCTCATCATCCACCCGGCGTCCACGACCCACAGCCAGCTGGACGAGGCGCAGTTGGCCGCGACCGGCACCTCGCCCGGTCTGGTGCGGCTGTCGGTCGGCATCGAGAACCTCGCCGACCTCAAGGCGGACCTGGAGGCCGGCTTCCGCGCGGCGAAGGCCGCGTCCTGAACATGGTGCGCACGCCGTCCGCGGTCCCTCTTCCGCCGGCCTCCGGGGCCTGGCGGGAGGGGGACCCGCCCGGCCGCCGCCGATGGCATCTGCGGGAGAAGCCGCTGCCCCTGGAGGCGGGCGGCGAACTGCCGGGTGTACGGCTGGCGTTCGAGACCTGGGGACGGCTCGCACCGGACCGCTCCAACGCCGTGCTGGTGCTGCACGCGCTCACCGGCGACAGCCATGCCGCCGGACCCGCCGGACCCGGGCACCCCTCCCCCGGCTGGTGGGACGCGCTCATCGGTGCCGGGCTGGCCCTGGACACGGACCGCTGGTTCGTCGTCGCCCCCAACGTGCTGGGCGGCTGCCAGGGCAGCACCGGACCGTCCTCGCACCGCCCCGACGGGCGGCGCTGGGGCGGGGACTTCCCGTTCCTGACCCAGCGCGACCAGGTCGCGGTGGAAACCGGTCTGGCCGACGACCTGGGCATCGAGCGCTGGGCACTGGTGATCGGGGGCTCGATGGGCGGGATGCGCGCCCTGGAATGGGCGGTGACGTATCCGGAGCGGACGGACGCGCTCCTGCTGCTCGCCACGACCGCGGCGGCGACCGCCGAGCAGATCGCCTGGGCGAACATCCAACTGCACGCCGTCCGCGCCGATCCGCACTGGCGTGGCGGCGACTACCACGACGCCGCTCCCGGCCGCGGACCGCACGCGGGACTCGGCCTGGCCCGCCGCCTCGCCCATGTCACCTACCGCAGCGAGCCGGAGCTCGCGGCCCGCTTCGGCCGGACGCCACAGGGCGCGGAGGACCCCTGGCGCGGCGGCCGCTACCAGGTCGAGTCCTACCTCGACCACCACGCGGCCAAGCTGGTCCGCCGTTTCGACGCGGGCAGTTACGTGACGCTGGTGGAGGCCATGAACAGCCACGACGTCGGCCGTGACCGCGGTGGCACGCGCACCGCCCTGCGCCGGGTGACCGCTCGGACCCTCGTCGCCGGAGTCGGCTCCGATCGCCTCTATCCGCTCTCCCAGCAGGCGGAGTTGGCCGCCGGGATCCCTGCCGCGGACCGTCTCCGCGTGATCGAATCCCACTACGGCCACGACGGCTTCCTGATCGAGGCCGAGCAGGTCGCCGCACTCGTCCGTGAACTCGTCGGTTAGCCAGCCGACAGGACCTGCGGCCGGTCGCTCGGGACCGTGACCCATCACTCCTACCGTTCGGCGTATCCGACGGGCGACGGGACACGGCATATCTCCGACATCTCGGTGTCCGACTCCGGCCGGATCATCGTCAGTTCGGCGGCGGACGCCGGCGACGACGGTCCGTTCGACTCCGCGGTCAGCGACGCCGGCCGGGTGATCCTGTCGCAGGACGGCCGGGTCAAGGTCACGCTCACGCCGTCTCCGGTCGTCCTCGGCGCGTTCCCCCAGTACAAGATCGAGGCGGTGGAGTGCCTTCCGGGGTCCACCGACGCTCTCCTCGGCACCGACGACGAGAACCATGGCGGATACGTGCGGACCATGCCGTTCTGCCGGGGCTGACGCTTCGGGGAAGGCCTGGCTCGGCATTGCTCGTCGGCCCCTTCTCGGGCCTTGCCGGCGCACACGGGGGACAGCCTCGGCGGTGTTCGTGACCACCGCCGCCGGTGGCGTCAGGTCGGCGGCGGCTCCGTGAGCGTTCTGGTGAACGGGGTGACCGGGCGCTCCAGGCGTTCGCCGTCCACGGTGATGGTGACCGCCTCGTTGTAGAAGGCGAGGAGGTCTTTGACGGCGCCCACCGCGGGCAGCGGATCCGGATAGCTCCAGACGACGTTCGACGGGACGTCGGCCTCGCCCCGCCACGACCAGTACGCGGCGGTGCCCTTGTAGGGGCAACCGGTGCTGTGGTCGCTCGGTTCGAACAGATCCAGGCGGACGTCCTCGCGCGGAATGTAGTACCGGGTCGGCAGGCCGGTCTCGAAGACCAGGACGGGGCGGTGGGTGTCGGCGACGACGGTGCCGTCGATCTCGACCTGGACGTGGCGGCTGCTGGCGATGGCGTCCACCCGTTTGTGCGGGTCGCGGGGGTGGACGAAGATCTCTTCCTCCTCCTCGTACCAGTGGTCCAGGCCCCGGCCGGCACGCCGGAACCACTCGAAGGCGATGTGCCCGGCCAGGTCCTCGGCCGGGAACGTCCAGGCCGCGTTCTCCATCAGCTCGCCGCCGGCTTCGAGGTCGTAGAAGGTCCGCGATCCGGTGTGCGTGTCCTTCGGGGGGTTCCTGGCCGGGTGGAGCAGGTCCTCGCGGACGTCCCCGCGCGGGAAGGCGTACAACGGCACCGGCACGCCGGGCTCCCACACGAGGACGGGGTGCCTGCTGTCGACGACGGTGACGTCACCCTTGCGGCCTCGCACCCAGCGTTCGCAGGGCTCCCACAGCAGGCCTTCCGGGGTGGTCCTGACGGCTCGCGCGGTGGGGAACGTGGTCATGACCGGCTCTCCTTCGGCTGGCTCGCGCGGTGACTCCGGCGGGGCGGGCGCGCGGTTCCCGCGCCGAGTACCGCGCCGGGTCCCGGCCTCGTTCGGGCGACCTCGCATCCGCGGGTACCTGTCGACGGTACTGCCGGCCCTCGGCCGCTGCGATCCGGGAGGGTCGCGGTACCAGTGCCGCCGCGCCTGCGCCGAGCAGGCTCAGGACAGCTGACGGGACGTGCTCGCGGTGGGCGTCGGCGTCTGCGGCCGGCCCAGCTTCTCCATGACGCGGTCGCGCAGCAGCTCGTACTCCTCGCGGAGTCTGCGCCACTCGGTCACGGGCGGGCGGGGTATGACGACGCCCTCGGTCACGATCTCCTCCGGCCCGAACTGCTCGCGGGTGAGGTCGATCTCGATGCCCATGCCCAGGCGGTTCCACCAGTGGTAGTCCACGCGCTCTCCGCCGACGAGGACCTCTCCCCTGAGCAGTTCGCCTCCCAGCAGGTCATGGAGCACCATGGCGGTCACCCCGCACTGGTCGCGGGCCGGATTCTCCTCGCTCCAGCGCGACCGGTACTCGGGCGTGCACGTCCGCGCGCTCCAACTCCCGCGCACGGCTTGTTCGATGTCGGTGAGAAGCAAAGGTGTCATGCCGGTGATCCTGCCAGTCGGCACCGACAACGGCCGGGCCGACGGACCCGGCCCCGTTTCCTGCGCGCCCGTGCGACTCGAACTGAACCGCCTTACGGTCCAAGGGTGTTATCACTTGAACGAACCGATGACCCTGTGGGAGTCCCGCACGCTGGTGCGCGGGAACGCGTCGACGTGGGAGGACCGGGCGCTCACCGCTGTCGGCCGGGCGGGCCCGGGCTGGAGCTTCGCCCTGGAGCCGCGTCCGGGCGCGACCTTCGCCGGGCAGCGGTTCGTCAACCCCGGCATCGCCGCTTCCCGGGGCACCCGCGGTGACGGTGTGGCGCGAGCCCGCCGGGGGGGCGCGGGCCCGGTGTCTTCCATCTGTCCGTCGCGGTGGACGGGGCGGAGCAGTACGCGTTCACCGTGACGGGGACCTCGGTCGTCACCCGCGGTCCCGTGCCAAACGTGCTGGACCCGGACCGGCTCTTCCGGCAGGACGACGACCCGCATGCCGAGTGGCTGGGCGAGCGGGGGGCCCTCGAAGCGCTGGCCGTCGAGTTCGGGGTGCGGTTGCCGCGGTTCGCGCTCCGGCACGGACGGCTGCATACGTTCCGGACCCAGCCGTGGAACCGGGCACCGCGCGCCGGGGAGGGCTATGTGACCGTGCGCGTGACGAGCATCGGACTGTGACGGCGTACGGCATCGGCTGAGACGGGGGCGGGGAGCGCCCCGGCCGATTGAGCGGTGGCACCGGTTGGGGGGGCGCCCCCGGTGGACCGGTGGTCGCCGGGGGCGGTTCGGCGCTCGGGGCGCCGGCGGTCAGGCGGCCGGCCCCTCTCCCTCGCGGACCAGTCGCCAGGCTTCGGTGAAGAGTTCGGGGAGCGTGCCGGGGAGCAGTTCGAAGGACCTCACCTCGCTGCCGTCGCCGCTCAGCTCCGCGCCGAGCAGGGACGCCTTCCACGACTCCATCGGCGGCAGCGGCTTCTTGGCGTGGGCCCAGGGGCCGGGCAGGAAGAGCGTGCGTCCCGCGCGGGCACGGCGGTCCTCCAGCACCAGGCCGCGCGCCACCAGCTGCGCCGCGGCCGCCTTGTGACGGGCCGGTGTCCAGGCGTTCCAGCGCCGCACGTTGCGGTCCGACGGCATGGGGAGCAGCAGGAGCTGGAGGTAGAGGGCGGCGGCGTCCTCCGGCAGGCCGAGGGTGGCGGCGACGTCGGCGACCAGGTCGGGGACGCAGGCACGCGGGTCGGACTCGTAGCTGCCCGGAGGCAGGTCGTCGGCGGTGATACGGGCCATGACCCGGTCGCAGGTGCCGTGCGCCAGCCACTCCCGGCGCCGGCTGCCGCGGCTGCCACGGATCAGGCCCGAGTGCAGGACCCTGGCCGGTGAGTCGTGGCCGGCCAGCACCTTGCGCAGGTGGCGGACGGCCTCCGGCGCTCCGGCGCGTACGGGGTCGCCTGCGGGGAGGTCCGCGTACGCCCACGCCAGGCCGGTGAAGAGGGCGTCCGCGACGGCCGTGGCGTCGTAGTCGCTCATGACGTCCCATGCGGTGCGCAGGTGACGGTGTTCGGGCGGGCAGGACCGGAATCGGAGGTAGAAGCCCGGCGGCAGGGTCGCGTTCACCGGGTCGAGGAGCAGGTGGCACAGGTGGGTGGCCGGCATCCCGGTCTCCAGGGCGACCGCGGCCTGCCAGGTGCTCCACGGCGCGTGCGGACGGGCTCCGTGCTGCTCGTCCCAGGCCGCGGCGGTGCGCTCCGCGACACGGGCGAGGCCGTCCGGCAGCCAGAGGTCCGCGGGGTCCGCGGGCATCACGTCGGCGAGCAGGGCGAGCCGCTCGTCGTCGCACAGCATCCCCAACTCGGCGTGTGCCGATTCGAGTTCGCCGGCCTTGAAGCCGAGGGCGGCGCGCTCGTGTGTGTCGAGGAAGGGCGGGTGGTAGCTTCCCGCACCGGGGTTGCCGGCAAGGACGAGGGCCGCGGCGGGGCGGCTCAGACCGGTCGCCTCGCTCAGGGCGACGACCGCTTCGGCGTCCCGGGCGACCGGGCCGCGCTCCCGGACGAGTTCCACCAGGCGCAGCAGTTGTCCGGGGGTGCCCCAGCCCCGGTGGCAGTCCACGACGTGGAGCGGGTCTTCGGGGCGCGGCGCGGTCCCGCCGCCCGGGAGGACGGCCTCGAAGTAGCGGGTCTCACGCGCGGCGGGCAGGTGCAGTCCGAACGAGGCGCCCTGGTGGTCGCGGACGGTGAACGAGGTGGTTCCGGCGAGCCGGCCGAGACGGAAGCGGTAGGCCGGGTCGGCGAACGGTGTCTGTGCCCACATCTCCAGGAAGTCGAGCAGCACCTCGCGGCGCACCGGCCTGGTCTCGGGAGCGGCCGCGCGCAGCGCGATCGCCCCCACGCGGCCTATGAACGCCGTCCAGCTGCCCGCCGCGGGGAGACGGACCTCCCTTTCACCGGGGCCGGGCGCCCAACTGCCCTCGATGTAGCGGCCGACGCGTCGGATGTCGGCGAAGGTGTCGTCGTTCCAGCAGCCCCCGGCCCCGACGAGACCCTGCAGGGCGGCGGTTGCCGCGTATCCGTTCCACGTGCGGACGGGGGTCCCGGGGGCGACCGTGTCGATCTCGTTCATGCGTCCGATGATGGCGTACGGCACTGACAACGGACCGCGCCGGTCCACGACACCGCACCCCGCTGCCGCCGCGTCCCGCCGGAACTCCGGGACGCGGCGGCAGAGGTGACGGCTCATCGGCCACGGCGAGGAACGGGCATACCGGCGGCGCGGAAGTCCCACGGCATCGGACGGTCCGCCACGTGGGCCGCTAGTGCGCGAGGGACGCCGGCCCGGCGGACCGGCCGAGGTGGACGGGAACGCTCTGGTGACCGTTGGAGATGAAGCTGGGGAGCGGCTCGAGTTCGCCGGGTTCGACGGCGAGGCGCAGGTCGGGGAAGCGGGCGAAGAGGGCGGAGAGCGCGATGCGTGCCTCGATGCGGGCGAGTTCGGCGCCGAGGCACAGGTGCACGCCGTGGCCGAAGGCGAGGTGCTCGCGGGCGGTGTCGCGCGTGCTGTCGAAGTCGTCGGCGTCGGGGCCGTGGACGCCCGGGTCGCGGCCGGCGGCGGCGTAGTTGATGACCAGGCCGTCGCCCTGGGCGAAGGTGATCCCGGTGGCTTCGTCGGTCACGTCGCGTACGGCGAAGCGCATGATGATCGTCGCGATGGGGGCCTCCAGCCGCAGGGCCTCCTCGACGACCTGTTCCCAGGCGGTCTTGCCCGAGGTGACGAGGGCGAGCTGGTCGGGATGGGTGAGCAGGAGGACCGTGGCGTGGTCGAGCAGGTTGACGGTCGTCTCGTGGCCGGCGCCGATGAGCAGCATCATGCTGTCGGCCAGTTCCTGCTGGGTGATCTCGCCGTCGGCGTGGGCGCGGACGAGCTGGGACGTCACGTCGTTCTCGGGGTGCCGCTGCTTGTGTTCGATCAGCCGGCCGATGAGCCCGTACACGGCGGTGGCGGCGGCGACGGCTTCCTCGGGGGTGGTGCTGGTGCCGAAGAGCCGGCCGATGCTGTCCCGGAACGCGTCGTGCAGGTCGTCGGGAACGCCCAGGATCGCGTTGACGACGAGGAGGGGCAGGCGCCAGGCGAAGCGGGCGCGCAGGTCGACGGTCTCGTCCGGGCCCGCGTCCTGGAGTTCGTCCAGCAGCCCGTCGGTGATCTCCTCGATCCGCGGGACGAGGGCGCGTACCCGGCGTGCGGTGAAGGCGGTGGAGAGGGCGCGGCGCAGCCGGCGGTGCTCGGTGCCGTATGCGGACAGGGCGTTGCGGACGTCGACCCAGATGCGCAGGGGCCAGTCGGCGGGGACCTCCCCGTCGATGTAGGCGGGCCAGTGCTGGGAGGCGTCCTTGGAGATGTCGGGGTGGACGAGCAGGCGGCGTATGAGGGCGGGGTCGGTGACCGACCAGGCGTTGATGCCGCCGGGGAGGACCACCGGGGCCGCCGGTCCGAGGGCGCGCAGCGCGGTGGCTTCGGCGTGGATGTCCGCGCCGGCTGCGTCGAGGGCATAGGGGCAGCCGGTGACGGGGGTCAGGGAGGTCATGGCATCACTTTCCGGCGGGGGCGAGTGGGGCGTGGGGCTGGAAGCGGACGGGGAGGGCGGCGGGGCCGGCGAGGAAGGTGCCGGGCAGGGGCGGGATCCGGTCCGCGTCGATGGCGAGGCTCAGTCCGGTGAGCCGGTCCAGGAGGCGTTCGACGGCGGTCTCGGAGATGACGCGGGCCAGTCCGGGGGCCGGACAGGCATGGGGGCCGGCCGAGAAGGCGAGGTGGGCCCGGTTGCCGACGCGCTCGTCCGGTGCGACGGCCAGCTCGGGGTCCCGGTTGGCCGCGGCGAAGCTGCACAGGATCGGGTAGCCGGGTTCCACGAGCACGTGGTCGATCCGCTGGGTGCCCTGCGCGTACAGCGGGCAGTAGTTGGCGACGGGCGGGTCGTCCCACAGGACCTCTTCGAGGGCGGCGGCGACGGGCCGGATGCCGGTGTGGACGCTGCCGGAGAACCGTTCGTCGGTGAGGTAGCGCTGCACGCCGCGTGCGATGTGCTTTCCGGCCGGGGGCGCGGCCGCGCCGAAGACGAGGAGCAGGGTCTGGACCAGCTCCTCGTCGCCGAGGCCGGTCTGGACGAGGTAGGTGACGATGTCGCGGCCCGGCCGGTCGCGCTTGAGCCGTACGAGGTCCAGGCAGGCGGATTCGAGGTCGGCGTTGGCGTCGGCGGCGTCGGGGCCGGCGGCGAAGAGCCGGGTGACGGCGTGGACGATCCGTTCGCCCAGTTCGGGCGGGCAGCTGAAGAGGTCGATGACGGTGAGCATCGACAGCGGGTCCGCGTACTGGCCGACCAGGTCGGCTTCGCCGGCCGCGGAGAACGTGTCGACCAACTGGTCCGCGATGCGGGCGACGGCGTCGGTCACGGCGTAGGTGTCGACGCGCGCGAGGGCGGAGGTGATGGCGCCGCGCAGCCGCAGGTGCTCCTCGCCGTCCTTCCACAGGGCGTTGTCCCGCGGCTGCATCATCATCCGGGCCGGGCTGTCGGCCGGTACCCGCCCGTCGCGCAGGGCCTCCCAGTTGGTCGTGGGGTCCTTCGCGAACAGTTTCGGGCTGTTGCGCAGGAGGTGGACGACGGCACGGTAGGTGACGGCCAGGTAGCCGTAGACGCCGGGGGCGATCTCGACGGGGGCGATGGGGCCCTGCAGGCGGAGCCGCCGGTAGGTGGCGTGGGGGTCGGCGTCGAACTCCGGGCCGTGGATCGGCAGCGGAGCCTCGGACGGTGAGGTGTGCGCACCCGGTGGACACTGCGCGGCGGGCGGGGAATGCGGGTTCATCAGGGGGACTCCGGCATGAGGGCGAGCAGATGGCGGATCAGAACGGTCAGCGCGGTCCGCGAGCTGCCCGGATCGCGTGCGTCGCAGATGACGAGGGCGGTGGGACCGTCGAGGTCCATCACCTCGCGCAGGCGCTCCGGAGGGTGGACGGGCGCGCCGTCGAAGGCGTTGACGGCCACGGTGTACGGCAGCCCGAGCTTCTCGATCAGTTCGAGGATCGGATAGGTCTCCCGCAGGCGCCGGGTGTCGACGAGGACGAGTGCGCCGAGCGCGCCCGCCGCGAGGTCCTGGAGGATGGGGAAGAACCGTTCCTGGCCGGGCGCGCCGAAGAGGTACAGGACGAGGTCGTCGGCCAGGTGCAGCCGGCCGAAGTCCATCGCCACGGTCGTGGTGGACTTGTCCGGCAGATCGGTGTGGTCGGTTGCGGTGCCCGCTTCCGTCATCACCTCTTCGGTGCTGACGGGCCGGATCTGGGAGAGCCCGTGGACCAGCGTGGTCTTCCCGGCCCCGACGTGCCCGGCGATCAGGATCTTCACGGTCCGTTCGGTCCCGCGCAGTGCGGGCGGCTCAGAGGCTTTGAAGCCCGGCAAGAACGTCCTCCAGCAGTTCGCGGGTCTTGGCGGTGGCGGGGGCGGTGATGCGTTGCCGTGTGGTGATGTGCCCGCTCTCCATGAGGTCGGCGAGCAGGATGCGCAGCACGCTCACCGGCAGTTCCAGGAGTGCTCCGAGTTCGGCCACCGACTGGGATCCGCCGGCGAGCCCCGCGAGGATCCGGAGCTGTTCGGGGTTGAGTCGGGCGTGGGAGAGGGTGCCGGACGACGGGGACAGGGTGACCAGGGTGATGTGGTCGAGGGTGTTGCGGCAGGCGTGCGACCGCCCTCCGGTGATCACATAGGTCCGCACCAGCCGGTCGTCACCATGTCCTGCCGGGCTCATCCGTGTTCGGCGCGGAGCTGCCTCGGCCCGACACTGAGTTCGGTGCCCAGGCGTTTGACCACGTCGGTCATCTGATAGGAGAAGGCGGCGATGTCGACGTCGCTGTCGGCGGACGCGACGAGGAAGCAGCCGTTGCCGGCGGCGATGATGAACAGGAACCCGCCGCGGTAGCTGACCATGGTCTGCTGCCAGGGCGTCGTCTCGTCGCCGACGAACCGCGCGGCGTTGCGGCTGAGCGACTGGAGCCCCGAGGCGGTCGCGGAGATCTGGTCGGCCAGGTCCTGCTCGACGTCCTGGGAAGCCACCATCGGCAGTCCGTCGGAGGACAGGACGACCGCGTGACGGGCGTGCGGGAACTGGACGAGGTTGTCGACGATCCAGCTGAGGTCGGGTCGGACGCTGCTGGTCACGAGGTCGGCTCCTTGGGTGCGGAGGGCTGGGCGGGGGCGTGGGCGCGGGTGATGCGGGCGAACGCGGCCAGGGCCTGGCCGGCGTCACGCGGCGGGGGTTCGGTCGTGGGCAGGGTGCTCTCCGCCCGCTGCGGCGCGACCCGGCGGCGCATCGGCAGTCCGTCCTCCGCCACGGGGTACGAGCGCGCCGGCTCGGCGGCGTTCCCGGCGTCCGTGCCGGCGGGAGCGGGCGTGCTCCGCGTGGCGGGCTCCGGGGCGGGGGTGGCCGGTGCGTCGACGAGGAGGTCGCGGGGTACGAAGACCACGGCCCGGGTTCCGCCGTGGCGGGAGTACTCCTCGTCGATGCTGACGTGGAAGCCGTACCGGGAGGCCAGGTCGCCGACGCCCGCGTGTCCGAAGGCGGCCGGGTTGTCGATCTCGGTGAACCGGAAGGGTTCGCGGCCGGACAGCCGCCGGTCGGCCTTGTGCCGCACCTCGACGGCCATGCCCGGTCCGGCGTCGTGGATCTGGATGCTCACTCCGCGGTGCGCCTCCAGGATGGTCACCTCGACCGGTGTCGTCGGCGCGCTCTGGCGGGCCGCGTTGTCCATCAGCTCGGCCAGCACCAGCACCAGGGCCTCGACGATCCGGCCCGAGACGTGGAACTCGCAGGTGGCGGGGACCTGGACCCGGCGGAAGTCGCGGATGCGCGACATGCCTCCGCGTACCGCGTCCAGCAGCGCCGTGTCGTCACGGCGGCGGCCGGGCCAGCTTCCGGTCAGCACACTCAAGAGCTGCAGGCGGCGCAGCAGTTGGCTGGTTGCGTGGTCGATGGGCTGGATCAGTTCCAGGAGCCTGTCGTCGTGCCGGGTGTCCAGCAACTGGGTGATGGCCACCTGGAGTTCGTAGCCCAGGGACTGCACCGAGCGCGTGGCCGCGCGTACGGCGACCCGTGCCGCGCCCTCCGACCGCTCGGTCTGCTCCGCGATCAGCCTGCTCATCTGCTCCAGGACCGACAGGTACGCCGTGTCGGTGGCGGTGCCGCCCAGTTCGGCGTGCAGCGGTCCCTCGGACGGTGTGGCGGCGTCCGCTCGGCTCTCCTGCGCGAGCAGGTGCCGGGGCAACCGGGTCGCGGCCAGGTGTGCGGCCTCCGCCTCGAGAACGGCGGCTCGGCGGTCGGCCTCGGCGGCGGCTCTGGCGGAGCGGCTCGCCTTGACGCGGTACCGGATCGCGACGCTTCCCGCGGCGGCAGCGGCGACGGACGGAGCCCACAGCAGCACGTCCTGCATGAGCGGGTTCATGGCAACCTCTTGGCTTGGGGGTGGCGTGCGGGCCGGGGGCCGCCACCGCGCGGCCGGACGAACGGTCCGGCTCCGGGCGGCACCCGGGACGGGTGCCGCCGTTGCCCGAGGCGCGGGTCCCGTAAGTGACGCCGGCGCACCCGGACACCGGCGTGCGGCTCCCTGCCGCCGGGGAGGGGCGGTAAGGCACTCACACTTCCCCCTGGCGGGCAACTCGGTGAACGTCTGCGTATGACCGTCAACTCGGCCTGAAAACAACCCGGTTGGAGAACGGAAGGTGACACGGCCGAACCGGATCGTGATCCTCCCCCGAGCGTCGCCGCACTGTCAACCGAAGTGGACGGCTCCCGCTTCGACGGCTACTTCTCGATCTGGAGGACCGCCATCATGCCCGCGTCCTCGTGGTCGAGTACGTGGCAGTGCACGACCGTGCGGCCCGGATACGGATGACCATGTCTCCGCGTGGGGGGGGACGTCGACGGTGTCCCGCAGCCCGTAGTTCGTCTGCGGCTTGCCGTCGACGCTCATCACCTGGAAGTCGTTGGTGTGGACGTGGAACGAGTGGACCTCGTCGCTGTGGTTCTTGATCGTCCACTCCTCGACGGTGTCGAGCCTGGACGCGTGCCCGCCTTGTTCTCCGTGAAGACGATCGACTTGCGCTGGGCGACGGCCGCCGTCCCCAGGTCGTCCACCGGGGCGACACGACGCGAGGGGCCGGCGCCGCTGTCACCTCGATCAGCGGACCGTACGTTCCCGGGAGCCCGACGAGCCCGGCACGCGACCGCGCCGCCTCCCGCACCCGCGTCGGGCTCCCGGTACGCCGGCCTGTTGGCCCGGCGATGCCGCCTTACCCGGCGGCCTCCGCCTCGCAGTAGGCCTGGTACTTCTTGGCGTCGAGCAGACCGTCGAGCTGGGCCCTGTCGGCCACCTTGACCTCGATCAACCATCCGTCGCCGTACGCGTCGGTGTTGACGTCCTCCGGCGAATCGTTCAGCATCTCGTTCACGGCGGTCACCGTGCCGGTCACCGGCATGTAGAGCTCGGTCACCGCCTTCACCGACTCCACGCTGCCGAACGGTTCCGTCGCCTCGAACCTGTCGCCCTTCTTCGGCAGCTCGACGTACACGATGTCGCCGAGCTGCTTCTGGGCGTAGTCGGTGATACCGATACGCACGGTGTCACTCGCGGTCCGTGCCCACTCGTGGTCCTCGGTGTAGCGGAGATCTGTCGGGACGTTCGCCATCAGGGGCTCCTTGAGGGTTGATCAGCGGGATCAGCCTGCCGCCTGCGGGGCCACGGCGAACGCAATGTCACCCGGACGAGTGGGGGCGGGCGGCGGTCCCGCCGCGGGCCGCCCGACGTTCCCGGGGGCGGAAACGGCGGTCCCGGGACGGTCGGAGAGCCGCGCGTCCGGGCGACGGTCGTAGCCGGTCAGTCACCCACCACGAAGCCGACCGCCTCGTGGGCGGCCTCCGCCCGCTCGGCGGCCTCCCGGCCGTCGGCTCCGGTCGCCAGCACGTACCCCTGTCGGCTGCCGGAACCCTCGAGCCGGCCGAGCTTCTGGCCCTCGTGCGCGGTGATCCGCACGCTCACCACTCCCGGCAGCGCGCGGGCCGCCTCCACTGCGCCGACGGCGCGGACGACGGTGTTCTCGTGGGCGAAGAAGCGGATCGCGGCGGCAGGGGCCCGGGGGTGCGACTTGGTGGGGCCCGAGGCACCCAGCATCGCGGCGGCCGTGGCCGCCGCGAGACGCACGCCCGTCACCAGCTCCACCATCTGCCAGATCTGGTCGCCGCCGAAGCGGGTCTGGGTCTCGATGACGACCGGGGTGCCGTCCTCACGGATTCTGAACTCGGTGTGCGCGGGCCCCCACCGCTGGCCCAGGGCGTCGAGCACGGCCGTGGTCGCCGACGTCACCGCCTCGTGGACGGCAGGGCCGAGCGGCGCCGGCAGCCGGTGACCGGTTTCGACGAACGCGGGCGATCCGGTGGTGGCCTTCTCGGTGACCGCCAGGACCTCGTGCCTGCCGTCGAGAGTGAGCGTCTCGACGCTGACCTCCTGCCCGGGCACGTACTCCTCGGCGATGACCGCGCCGCCCCCGGCCGAGGCGTGCTCCCAGGCGGCGGCCAGCCCGTCGGGTCCCTCGGCCAGGCGGACACCGCGGCTGCCGGAGCCGGCCGCGGGCTTGAGCACGACCGGGGCGCCCGACCCGGCCTGGAAGCGCACCGCATCCGCCAGAGAGCCGCAGGCGCGGTACGGGACGCTGCGCAGCCCGTGCTCGTCCAGCAGGGCACGCATGCGAAGTTTGTCGCGGCTGTCACGCACCGCGGGCAACGGGTTGTGCGCGAGCCCGAGCCGCTCACCGATGCGGGCCGCGGTGAGCAGATGCTGTTCCGCGAAGGACAGCACCCCGTCGAAGGGAGCCTCCCCGTGCTCGTGGAGGAAGACCGCCGTGGACTCCGCCAGAGCGGGGCCGAGCCGGTCGTGAACGATCAGGGTGTCGGCCCGTTCGGTCTGGAGCGGGGTGAGCCCGGCGCGCTCCTGCACGAGGGTGATGCGGATGTCCAGCTCGGCCAGGGACGCGAAACCCGAGTCCCGTCCGCCGACGAGCAGCAGATGGGGGCGATCCGCGACGCGGTCGACGACGGGCTCGGCCACGGACTCGGGCTCGGGCTCGGGGCCGGGGCCGGGGTCGGGGCCGGGGTCGGGGCGCGCCGCCGTCAGCTGGTCCGTCATGGGCCGGTTCCGCCTTCCGGTGACTGCCGTGACGGGGCGCGGTGTGTCCATGCTGTACGTCATGCCTCAAACCGCCTTCGTCGAGGTCGCGTTGTGCGTGCGACCAGCAAGACCGGCTCCGCGCCAGGATCCAAACAGGCGGAAGATCACGGATCAAGGCCGGAGGCCCTCTCATGATCGAGATGTAGGTCACAGAGGCCAAAGGGAACGACGTCCGCGGTCGGACGGGACGACGTGGGCGCCGAAACCCGCCTGGGCCGGGGCCGGGGCAGGGTGAGGGTAAGGGGCAAGGGCAGGGCCAGGCTGGCCGTGTGCCGCCGGAACGCTGTCAGTGATCGGCGGCTGCCTGCGCGGGCGATCGCTCGCCGGCCCGGCCGGTCACCGCCGCGGCGAGGCTCGGCTGGAGGCGGCGTGCGGCGTCGAGGTGGTCGCGGGTCCAGATCAGGCGGACGGCCGTGGCGGCCCGCGCCTGGTCGCCGTGCATCGCGCGGAAGATGGCGTCGGCCAGGCGGGTGGCCAGGGCCGGATCGCTCTCGACCGGATCCGGCAGGGCGGTGTGGTCCTCCAGGGTGGCGGCGAGCGCGGTGAACCAGCCGGTCACGCGGGTGGTCGCGGCCAGCAGCGTGTGGCGGTCCTCGGCCCGCTCCGCGCCGGGGCGCGGGTCATCCGCGTGCCGCCACAGGGACAGGACGGCGTCGGCGGCGAGCCGCAGTCCGACCACGCCGGTGACGAGCGTGGTCATGTCTGCCAGGGGCAGCGGTTTGGAGCCCCGTTCGGCCAGGTAGTTGCGGAAGGCGTCGTCGAGCCGGCGCGCGGACGCGGCGGCCTCCTGGCCGGCCCGCAGCGCCTGCTCGGGGCCGATGGGTCCGGAGGCGGAGCCGACGGCGTACTCCACCGTGGACGTGAGGTAGCGGGCACTGTCGGTGTAGGCGTCGGCCAGGGCGTGGTCGACGGCGGCCGCGGCGCCGCGCGGCCAGAAGAACAGGGCCACGAGAACGCTCACCCCGCAGCCGAGGGCGATGTCCTCGATGCGCAGGAGCACGATGTGCCAGTCCGGGTTCTGGTCGATGTTGAACAGCACGACCAGGGTGACGGTGAAGGCGGCCTGGCCGGCCGCGAAGGAGATGACGGCAGGGGCGATTCCGGTGAGCAGGACGGCGAGCGGCAGCAGGAACCACAGCACGGTCCCGTGATGTCCGATCAGCCGCAGCAGCCCGGCGCCGACGACGGATCCGACGACGGTTCCCATGATGGCCCGTACGGCGTTCTGGCCCGTGTTGAGAGCGTTGGACCGCAGCACCGACAGGGTGCCCAGCAGCACCCAGAAGGAGTGCTGAACGCTTGTCACGTCGGCGAGGGCGACCGCGATTCCCAGGCCGACCGCGCCGCGGAGACTGTTGTGCAGCCACAGCGAGTGACGCTCCAGGTGGGCCTTGGCCCGGGCCGCGGCGGCGGCCAGAGGTCCGGTCGGGTCGTCCGGTTCGAGGCCCAGGAGCCGTTCGGGCCAGCTGCGTTGTTCGGCGGCCGCGGCCTCCTGGACGTTGGCCGCGATCTGCAGCACCGCGAAGCCCAGCTCGTGGGCGCGGAAGGACAGGTCCAGCGCGGTCAGGAATCCGTAGACCTCCGCCACGGTGCCCGGGCGGGCGGCGGGCAGACGGGTGGTGGAGCTGTCCTCCATACGGTCCAGAGCCGAGCGCAGCGCGGCAGCCGAGGAACGCAGGCCGGACGTGTCCGCGCGCAGGTCGCCGAGAAGGCCGGCGGCCGCGTCGAGGACGTCGGCCGCCGCGCGGCGCGCGGCCCGGGCGGTCACGTCGCGCCGCGGAAGGCCGTCGCTGTAGTCGGCCGTGTCGTTCAGGATGCCGTGCAGCCAGGTGAGTTCGTCGACCAGGCGTACCAGGGCCCGGGAGGTCGCCGACAGCCCGGTGGGCCGGTAGGGAGTGGCGTCGAAAGCGCGCCGCAGGTCGGCCGCGGCGGCCTCGGTCCCGTCGGCGGCGGCCCTGCACCGGGCCACGTCGGGGGCTGCGGAGCCCCCGTCCAGGTAGGCGGCCTCCGTGCGCAGCTGTTCGGCGGCCGCACGGCAGACGCGGGCCGCGGGCGGCGCGACGGGATCACCGGCCGGACGCGGCCACAGCAGGCAGATCGCGAGCGTGGCGGCCGCGGCCGCGAGACCCGCCCCGGCGAGTCGGTCGGGCAGCTGCGACAGCGGGGCCGGCGTGGTCACCGGCAGGATGAACGCCAGCAGCAGCGCGGTGGCCGACCCGGCGAGGACCGAGCTGACGACACCGCTGAACAGCACCAGGAAGCCGACCACGACGGTCACGACGACGGCGAGCCACATCCGGGGTGCCGCCGCCGTCCCCAGGCAGATCAGCACGGCCCATGCCACGGCCAGGCTCAGGTGTGCGCGCAGGCGCTGCACCATGGGGCCGGTGAACTCCACGAGCAGCAGCATCGAGAACGACGCGAAGGCGGCGTAGCTCGCCATGACACGCGAGTGGAAGACCTGGGAACAGAGCGCGAACAGGGCCGGCATGACCAGCGCCGTCCGGCAGGCCCGCCGCGTCGCCGCCAGTTCGGGGTCACGGGAGCGCAGCCACTCCCCTGCCCGCGCCGCGCTGATCCGACCCGGTGTTCGCATGGACCCGCGCACCTCTCGCCGAGGGGGCGTACGGCCGCCCCGCTGCCGACGAGTATCCGTCGTACTCCCCCGTCCGGCCGGGACCTGCCGTGCGGCTCCCGGAGGTGGCGCAGTACGCCAGGGGGGCGCGGGCGCGGCAGGGCGTTCAGATGTCACGGCCGAGGGGCTGGCGGCGCCGATGTCGAGATGGGCGTGCCGCGTGATTGTCGGCGCGGTGGATTCACCCGAGCGTTCACATCAGGGCCGCGAAGTCGACGGGGCCGGGGCGAGGGTCTGCTCGACCCAGATGGTCTTGCCGCGGGGGCCGTAGCGGCTGCCCCAGCGGCTGGAGAGCTGGGCGATGAGGAACAGGCCGCGGCCTCCCTCGTCGGTCCAGCGCGCCCGGCGCAGGCGTGGCTGGGTGTTGCTCGGGTCGGTGACCTCGCAGACGAGGACCTCCTCGCGGATCAGCCGCAGCCCCACCGGGCCGCCCGCGTAGCGGACCGCGTTGGTGACCGGCTCGCTGACGATCAGTTCGGTGGTGAAGGCCATCTCCTCCAGCCCCCAGTCGGCGAGTTGCCGGGTGGCGGCCTGCCGGGCGTCGGCCACGACGGCCGGGTCCGCGGTGAACTCCCAGCTCGCGGTGGACCGTTCCGGTACGGCGCGGGTGCGGGCCAGGAGCAGGGCGATGTCGTCACGGGGCGGTGCGTCGCCGAAGCCGGCCAGCAGCGCGCGGCCGGTGCGGAGGGGTCCGTGCCCAGCACGCGGTAGGTGACGTCGACCGGATCGCCGCAGCGGTGCCGGAGCAGGGCGCGGCCCGCCTCCGGAAGGCCGGTGCCGGGCGTCGCGCCCCGGCACTCCTCGGCCAGCAGGGCACGCACCGGGAGGCCGCAGACGTCTTCCGCGCTCCGGCCCAGAAGCTGGGCGGCCGCCTCCGACCAGCGCGTTACGGTGCCCTGGTCGTCGAGCACGGCCGTCGCGATACCGGCGAACGAGAACACCTGCTCCCCGGCACCGGCGCTGAACCCGCGCATCCCGCTCCTCCGGCTCGGGAGCCCCCGCCTCTTTCTACGGTGCGTCCGCGGGGGTGCGCGCGCTTCCCGCGGACGGCTGCGCCGGCAGGCGGCGACGGGCGGGTCGGCGCGGGCGCGTCCGGCGAGCCGGCCGCACGCGCCGCGAGCTCACGCCGGTGTCGCGAAGACCGGCGTCAGCGTGGCCCGCGCCAGGCTGTGAGCCAGGAGCTGGAAACCGAGCCAGGCGGGGGTGGCGTCCGGCGCGATGTCGAGCGTGGGGACGTCCAGCGCGTGCACGACGAAGATGTAGCGGTGGGCGCCGTGCCCGGGCGGGGGCGCGGCGCCCAGGTAGCCCCGCTCACCCGCGTCGTTGGCCAGCGTCTTGGCGCCTGCCGGAAGGTTCTTCCCGCCGACGGCGCCGGCGTCCGCGGGCAGCTCGTTCACGGATGCGGGGATGTCGTACACCGCCCAGTGCCAGAAGCCGCTGGCCGTCGGCGCGTCCGGGTCGTAGCAGGTCACCGCGAAGCTCCGGGTGTCCTCCGGATAACCCTCCCAGGACAGCTGCGGGGAGCGGTCCTGCCCGGGGCCGCCGAACAGGCCGCTGCACTGGGCGGCGTCCAGGGTCTCTCCGTCGGCGATGTCGGTGCTGCGCAGCGTGAACCGCGGCACCGGCGGCAGAACGCTGTAGGGATCGAAGGGGTGAGGCATGTTCATCTCCTTGACGTCGACGGACATTTACCCATAATGCGCCCGATCGGCGACAGACCATCACCCTGCGGACGTGGCGCCGCTCGACGGCCGGACAGGCCGGACACGGCGGGTGCGCCGGACACGGCGGCTGTGCCGCGCGCGTCAGGCACACCAGGCGTGCCAGGTGCGCCAGGCGCATCGGGCACTTTCGGCGCCTTCCCCGGAGCGACGCACCCATCTTTGCTTCACAGTACACGCAGATGCATAATGCGGTTATGCAGAATCGGGTGACGCCCCCAGCGCCCCCAGCACCCCGGACGCGGCCGCCGCGACCTCGTCCGCGCTGGGCCCGCTGGGCCCGCTGGGCCCGCTCGGCCGGCTCGGCCGACTCGGCCGCGACGAGCCCCAGCGGCCGGCCGAACTGGCCCGCGTGATCCGGGACGGCCGAACACCCTCCTGATCAGGCCCGTCAAGATCCCTGCCCCGTCGCGACATGACTGGAGAGAACCGGTAATGAGTGCACCGCGTGGAAAGACCGCCAGCCCCTTCAGGCAACCGAAGGCCGTCTGGGCCGTGGCGTTCGCCTGCGTGATCTCGTTCATGGGCATCGGTCTCGTCGACCCGATCCTGCCCGCCCTGGCCGAGAGCCTGCACGCCTCCCCCAGCCAGGTCTCCCTGCTGTTCAGCAGCTATCTCATCGTGACCGCGGTGGCCATGCTGTTCGTCGGCTGGTTCTCCAGCCGGTTCGGCGCCAAGCGGACCCTCGTCATAGGCCTGGCCGTCATCGTCGTCTTCGCCGCGCTGGCCGGCACCTCCGGCTCCGTCGACGGCATCGTCGGCTTCCGCGCCGGCTGGGGCCTGGGCAACGCCATGTTCATCGCCACGTCCCTGGCGGTCATCGTGGCCTCCGCCAGCGGCGGCTTCGGGGGCGCGATCATCCTGTACGAGGCCGCGCTCGGCCTCGGAATCGCCGTGGGCCCGCTGCTGGGCGGGGAGTTGGGGGCCATCAGCTGGCGCGGCCCGTTCTTCGGCGTCGCCGTCCTGATGGCCGTGGCCCTGGCCGCGACCGTCGCCTTCGTGCCCTCGCTGCCCAAGCCCGAGCGCCCCACCTCACCGATCGCCCCCCTCAGGGCACTGCGCCACCGCGGGCTGCTGACCATGGGCATCATGGCCCTGCTGTACAACTGGGGCTTCTTCACCATGCTCGGCTACGCCCCGTACCCGATGAAGCTGAGCGCCCACGGACTCGGGCTGGTCTTCACCGGCTGGGGTCTGCTCGTGGCCGCCTTCAGCGTCTTCTTCGCCCCGCGCCTTCAGGCCCGCTTCGGCACCGCCCCCGTCCTGTACGCCAACCTCGTCGGCCTGAGCATCGTGATGGCCGTCATCGCGGCCGGTGCCGACGACCCCACCGTGGTGATCGTGGCGGTCGTCCTCAGCGGTGCCTTCATCGGCGTCAACAACACCCTGACCACCCAAGCCGTCATGCTCGTCGCCCCGGTGGAGCGTCCGGTGGCCTCCTCCTCGTACGGCTTCCTGCGCTTCATCGGCGGCGGCCTGGCTCCGTACGTCGCCGGAAAGCTCGCCGACTCGGGCGGCCTGAGCGTTCCCTTCTACCTCGGCGCCGGCACCTTCCTCCTGGCCGTCCCCGTCCTGGCCGGCGGACACCATCTGCTGCGTCAGGCCGAACAGCGCGCCGATGAAGGCGAGTCGGTCGCCGCCCCGGCCCTCGTCCCCGTCCGCGGCGCATCGGCCGGCGGCAGCGCGTCCACCGGCGGCGCATCCGCGGTCATCGTCGCCGTGGGCGCCCACGACAAGGCTCCCGCCATCGTCGACGCGGCCGCGCGGCTGGCCCGCGACACCGGCAGCCCGCTGGAGGTCGTCCACGTCCAGCAGACCGCCGTGGTCGAGGAGCAGGCCGTCGACACCGAGTCCGCCGATCAGGCCCGCGCCGCCGTCACCGCCCACCTCGACCGGCTCGCCTCGCTCGGTGTCGCCGCCACCGGTCAGGTCCTCACCAGCGTCGGCGACCACGCCGCCGCCAGCCGCGTCCTGGCCCGGCACGCCGCCGAGGTGAACGCCCGCGCCGTCGCCGTCGGCCGCTCGCCGCGCGGCCCCCTCGTCCAGTTCGCCGACGACAGCTTCACCAGTGCCCTCACCCGCTCCTCCAGCTGCACGGTGGTCCTGGTCGATCCGGAGGACGCACCCCGGGACCTGACCACGGACTCCCTGGCGGAGCTGCGCGACAGCGCGGTCTGAACGCCCCCTCCGCTCCCCCTCGCGGGCGGCGGCAGTCGCTTGCGCCGGACGGCGACGAACGGCGACGGCCGTCGCCGGTCCGCGGGCCGAACCGGTGCCCGGCGCAAGGCCTTCCGCTTGCCCGGCCCCCCGTCCGAGCCGCCCTTCGGGGGGTGCGCGGGTTCTGAACTCCCATGGTCCGGCCACCTCGGCACGTACGCCCGCGACGGCCGGCCGGATTCAGTCTCCCTCCGGACGCCGCGCGACGAAGACGAACTCCCGGCCGGGGCGGTCGGGAGCGTCCCGCACCTCGTCGATGACGTACCCCCGTGCGATCAGGTCCGCCTCGACCTCCCGTCGCTCGCGGAAGCGCAACGTCGAGTCCGAGGTGAGCACTTGCCCGTCCGCGGCGAAGACGTAGGTCGACCGGAACGTCACCAGCGGCCCCCTCACGTCCGTCACCTGGACCCAGCTCTCCACGGCGCCGACACCCGGGATCCGCGTCACGCCGTACGACTTCTCGCGGGTCCATTCCTCCCATGCGCGCCTGGCGGGGTCCCGCGTCTCGAACACCAGGCGGCCACCGGGCCGCAGAGACCCGTACGCGCCGCGCAGTGTCTCCTGCCAGTCCTTCGGGTCCACGATGGCCTGGGCCACGTTCGCCGTCATGGTCGCGAGGTCGACCCGCAGCGGCGGGAGGGCCGTCGCGTCTCCGTGGATCCAACGCACCCGTTGCCCGCCCGGCTTGCCCTGGGCCACGTCGACGGACGCCTGGGCGGGGTCGACCCCGACGACCTCGATCCCGCGATCGGCCAGGAGGAGGGCGAACACTCCCGTGCCGCAGCCGATGTCCAGCACCCGGCGGGCCCTGAACTCCTCCGCCATGCGGGCGTAAGCGTCGAGGTCGCCGCGATCGGGGTCGAGCAGGTCGTAGATCGCGGCGAGGCGTGGATGTCCGAAGCACTCGTCAGCCATGGAGGTGAAGGTATGCGGCGCCGGCTCCTCGGCTCCACCCGGTTTCGCTGTCGCCCGGCGGTTTCCGGCCGGTGCGCGGGGGTCCGGCGGGACCCCACCGCGAAGATCATTTCGTTGGGGCGCGTAGGCCGGATGCCCGTGTCCGGATGCGCGTGGAGTGCGTTCGCCACAGGATCCTGATCATGCGGACATCTCGTGTTACCCGGTCCTCTCTCCGTCCGATGCGGCGCGGTGGTGCGCGCCATGCCATATCCGCGGCTGTCGCCTGCGGCGTGCTGCTGACGGCGACCGCGGCGTGCGGTGGCACCGCCGAGCGGACGAGCCCCGCCGGCGCGCCGGGAACCAACAATCCGGCGTCCCCCGCCTCTCCCCGCCTGACCGTGGGCACCCGCCTTCCGGGCGTCGGTGACCGGATGTGGAAGCAGGTACCGGCCGGTACCCGTCAGGCGCTGGTCGTCTACGGCGATCGCCGGGACTCGCCCGACAGCGTCCTCGTGCTCTACGAGAAGCGCGGCACGGCCTGGGAACAGACGGCCAGCTGGCCCGCGCACAACGGCAGGATGGGCTGGACGACGGACCACCTCATGGACGACGAGCGCAGTCCCGTCGGGGTGTTCACCCTCACCGACGCGGGAGGCTCGCTCAGGAGTCCGGGCACCCGGCTGCCGTACTGGTACGACGACAACGCCTTCGCGGCCTCGGTGATCCAGGAAGAAGCTCACGCCCACGACTTCGACTATGTCATCGCCATCGACTACAACCGGCTCAAGGGCTCACCGCCCTTCGACTGGACCCGCCCCGACGGGGTGGAGAAGGGCGGCGGGATCTGGCTGCACGTGGACCACGGTGACGGCACCTCGGCCTGTGTCACCGTCCCGGCGTCCGGGATGAAGACCCTGCTGCGCACCCTCGATCCCGCCCGCCACCCCGTCGTGGTGATGGGAGACAGGGAACACCTCAAGGCCTGAGGCGCGAAGGTCCGTGCCACTGACCGGAGTTCGGATCACCCCTCGTGCGCCTGCCGGAGGGGTGATCCGTACTCCGGACCGAATCTGAGTACGCGCACTCATGCACCCGTCTCCCCTCACCGCACAAAGTAGGGGCGGAGGTGGGGAGATGGAGAAGAGAGCGGCGACTTGGTGGTGCCGGGGCCGTGTCCGGTGCGCGCAGGTGAGCCATCTGCTGCTGGCGTTCACCTTGATAGGGCTCACGACGGCGTGTTCCCGTGAGCCGTCGGAGAAGAAACTGAGGACGCAGGCCACGTCACCCCCGGCGGAGGCCCGCAGGGCGGCGGAGGAGCGGAGGATCCGCGCCCTGATCGACCGCCTGTCCGCTGTCGAGGGTCTGGAGCACGTGGGCACGCGCCTCGCCGACTTCTGTGCCAGGCCGTACCGCGGTTCGGTCTTCGAGAACTTCCACTCCCCCTACACCCTCACGTGCGACATGCGGGCCGACGTCTACTTCGGCGTCCGGGGCGACATCACCGACGTGCTGCCCCGGATCCGCGCGGCCGGCATCGCGGCCTGGGGACCGCATGACGGCGAGGGGCGGGAACTGCCGCACGCTGCGGGGACCGTGGCCTACGCGCTCGACTACCACCGCGCACACGGCCGGGACCGGGACGGCACCCTGATGCCCGCTCCGACCCTCGAAGCTCGGGGGATGCTCATCGAATGGGACCGCTCGGACCTGCCGCTGCCGAACCGGATCGAGGAACCCACCCCGTGCCCCCCGGCCAAGGCCGCCGTCTACCAGCGCTGCGCGCTCACCCCCGACGCGTCCATGAGCCTCACGACCGCACGGACCCGCTACGGCACGGTCCTGCGCTTCAGTCTCGGTGACGGGGTCTTCCCCTCGTCCCCCTACTTCACCGTCGCCCGCCGGAAGTGACCCCGGCATCCACCCGGCCGCGTGCAACGGGAACAGACGGCCACGATGCCCTGCCGGCCGTTCGTTCAGCGCGGTCCGGGACGCCTCAACTGGGCTTCGTGGACGGATGGTTACTCGGCCGAGCCGGGCGGTGTCCACGGCTTCGGGCGGGGCGGCGGGGCCGCCAGGGCGCCGCGGAGGAGCTCTTTCAAGGTCTTCGGCGGAGCTTCCTTCTCCTCCTGGGAATGCACGAGCCGCGCTGTGGACACCCGTATGTGGCAGTCTCGGTGCCGCTGCCTGACGAGCACCACCCATGAACCGTCCTGCGCGCGGAACGCGTGCCGGGCCGGTTCGTCTCCCGGCCGGGCATGCCGGGCGAGGACGTCGGGTACGTGGTGCAGAGCCGCGTCCTCGGCCGCCGCGACGGCCTGCGCCTCGTCCCCCTCGATGTGGTGCGTGCCCACCAGCATCCACCGGTGCAGTTTCAGCGAGGTGCCGTCGACGGTCTCGCTCACCCGAGTGTCCTCTTCGATGAGGACGTACCACTCAGCAGTCATGGCTGGTGCCTATCTGTCTTTCCAGGGCCTGCGCGGGCCGACGAGCAGTCCGGCGAACGGCATCGACGTCACTCGCGGGAACGCTTTCCGACCAGCACAAAGATCATTTGTTCGGCCCCGCGCATCCTGCCATGTGGACCAACGGCAGCGGACGTCAGGCCGTCCGGCCGGGCGGCCCATGAGGCCCTGAGGCTCCGGGACTCCGGGGTTCCGGGACTCCGGGGCCGCGTACTCCGCGAGCAGTACCTCGATGGCTTTTCCGCCGATCAGGTACACCGCGCCGGCGATGGACAGGCCCGGGATCAGCTCGGCGGCATGGGCGATCACGTCGCGGGCGATCTCCATCCCGTCGACCACGCCCCGCAGGGCCTGCTCCCAGCCCGGCGTACCTTCGGAGAAGTAGTGGAACCTGATGTCCGGCGGTTCGGCGGGATCGGCGCCACGCGTCCGCACGCGCGCGGCGTGCGGACGCGCGCTGATGCCGCTCAGCCCTCTCCCGCGGAGGGCGCGGGATCGGTGCGGGCCTCCGGTGCGGAGCCCTGCGGGTCGGTGACGGCGGTCGCGGGGCGTGGCATGAGGAGCAGCGCGGCCATGGCGGCGACGCTGCAGCCGACGATGTACCAGCTGATGTACGTACTCGAACCCGTGTGCTTGAGGATCGCCGCGGCGATGAGCGGCGCGGGGCCGCCCGCGATGACCGAGGCGAGCTGATAGCCGAGGCCGGCCCCGCTGTAGCGCACGTTCGTCCCGAACCCTTCGGCGATGAGCGCGGCCTGGGGGCCGTACTGGACACCGTGGAAGACGAGTGAGAGCACGATCGCGAGGAGGACGAGCCCCGAGCTTCCCGTGTCGAGCAGGGCGTAGTAGGGGAACGCGAACAGCCCGACGCAGCAGATGCCGATCCCGTAGATCAGGCGTCGGCCGAACCGGTCGGAGAGGTGGCCGAAGAGGGGGACGCAGACCAGTCCGACGGCGGCCGCGACGAGCGTGTCGTTCAGCAGGTCGCCCTTGGCGAGCCCGACCTTCTCGGTACCGTAGGTGAGCACGAAGGTGATGAAGAGGTAGAAGGGGGCCTGCTCCGACATCCGGACGAAGGCCGATGTCAGCACCGCGCGGGGCTGGTGCCGCAGCACGTTCCACACGGGGTTGCGGACCACCACACGTTCCTGCTTCACCTCGGTGAAGGCCGGGCTCTCCAGTACCTTCAGCCGTACGTACAGGCCGATGCCGATGAGCACGACGCTGGCGAGGAAGGGCACGCGCCAGCCCCAGTCGTCGAAGTCGTCGCCGGTCGTGGCGTTCATCAGCTTGACCATGCCGGTCGAGGCGAGAAGGCCGAGCGGCACGCCGAGCTGCGGCCAGCTGGCCATCACTCCGCGGCGCCGCCGCGAGCCCCATTCCATGGACATCAGGACCGATCCGCCCCACTCACCGCCGACACCGATGCCCTGGACGACGCGCAGCAGGACGAGGAGCAGGGGCGCGGCGTACCCCAGGGTGGCGTAGCTGGGCAGGAGGCCGATGAGGAAGGTGCTGACACCCATCAGGACGAGGGTGGTCACGAGGGTCGACTTGCGGCCCACCCGGTCGCCGACGTGCCCGAAGATCGCGGCTCCCAGCGGGCGGGCCGCGAAGCCGACGAACTGCGTACCGAAGGATGCCAGCACCCCGGTGTAGGTGGCCTGGCCGGGGAAGAACACGTGGGGGAAGACCAGGGCGGCGGCGGTGCCGTACAGGAAGAAGTCGTACCACTCGATCGCGGTGCCGACCGTGCTGGCGACCGCGGCGCGGCGGCGGTGACGACGCACCGCTCCAGGCGTGGCCGAGGGGGTCTCGTACGTGGTCATCGCGGCTCCGAAAGTAGTTGAACCACTGCACCAGTCAACGAACTCCGGTGAGGTTCCTGGTCCGCCGCGGGTGTGTCAAGGGATAGCGCAGTGATGGGCGGGGCACCGGGTGCTTTCCGATGAAATGATCACGGTGTGGGGGTGCGTGACCCGTGCTCGTCCCCGCGGATGCGTAACGCCTGCTCGTCCCCGCAGACGCGTGACGCGTGCTCGGCCGTGCAGGTGCCGACGAAGGGGAGCGGGAGGGCGGTCGGACTCCCGGTCGGGGCCGCCCTCCGTCGCCCTACGAGCGGTGGGCCGCGCGGATCGAGGGCCGTTCGACCGCCTCGGCCAGCCAGTCCAGGTCGGCCGTGTCGCCTGTCACGGTGTTGCGGAGCACCCCCACCCCGTCGATGCCGATCTCGACCAGGTCACCGGCGTGCAGGGTGAAGCCGATGTCCGGCACGATGCCCGTTCCGGTGGACAGCACGACGCCGTCGGGGAACCGCTGGGAGTGCAGCAGATGGTCCACCAGGGTCTGCGGGGGACGGTGGAACGCGGCCGTGGAGGTGGTCCCTTCGAAGGCCGCCGCGCCGTCGCGCCACACCACGAGGGAGATCTTCAGCGCCTCGGGGTGCGGGACCTCCCACGCGGGAACGATGCCCGAGGACACCGCGGCGCTGCCGGCGTAGATCTTCGCCTGCGGAAGGTAGAGCGGGTTGTCGCCCTCGATGGAGCGCGAACTGACGTCGTCGACGACGACGTAACCCACCGTCTCACCAGAGTGGTTGACGACCAGGCCCAGTTCGGGTTCGGGGACGTTGAGCGGAGAGTCGTCCCGTACGGCGATCGGTTCGCCGTCGGTGACCACCCGCCACGGCACCGACTTGAAGAAGAGTTCGGGTCGTCCGGCGTCGTAGACCCGTTCGTAGACGGACTGCTCGGTGCTCTCCTCGACGCGGGCCTCGCGGGAGCGCTCGTAGGTGACACCCGCGGCCCACAGTTCCATCCGCCCGTCCAGCGGGGGCAGCAGGAGCACCTCTCCCCCGTCGGTGTCCGCGGCGGGGCGGGCCGCGGTGGCCTCGACGAGGGCGCGCAGGTTCGCGGCGGGCAGGCGCAGCAGGTCCGCCACCCGGGGCGCGCCCGCGAACTCGCGTATGCCGCCCGCCTCGTCGGTGATTCCGGTACGGACGGCTCCGGTGCCGTCAGCGAAGCGCACGATGCGCGTCATCGGAAGTCCTCTCCTTGTGGGTCCGCGATGCCTGTCCGACCCAGTGAAAGGTCGTGACGACCACGGCGCCGACGGCCACGATCGCGGCCACGGCGTACAGTCCGCCGGCGCCCGAGCCGGTGCCCGACTCGATGACGCCCATGAGATAGGGGCCGAGGAAACCGCCGAGGTTCCCGAAGCCGGAGATCAGCGCGATGGTGCCGGCCATCTGGGCGCCGGACAGGATCGTGGGCGGCACCGTCCAGAACACCGGCTGTGCGCCGAGGAACCCGAAGGCGGCGACGCACAGCGCGGCGACCGCGGGCACCGGCGGCAGGAGGACCGCGCCGGTCAGACCGGCCACGGTCAGCAGCAGCGCGAGCCGCAGCGGCCCCCGACGGTCGCCGGTGCGGTCCGAGAACCACGGCAGGATCAGCACGCCGGCCAGGGCGAACACCCACGGCAGGGCCGAGACGAAACCAATTCCGACGTCGCCGAGTCCGTCGATGCGGCCGACGAGGGCAGGCAGCCAGAACGTCACGCCGTACACGCCGATCTGGATGGCGAAGTAGACGTACATCAGTCTGAGGACCCGGCTGTCGCCGATGATGTCGCGGATGCGCCGGGGCGACGCGGCGGCGTCCGGCCGGTCCTCGTCGAGACGCGCGGCGAGCAGTCGCTTCTCCTCGGCGTCGAGCCAACGGGCCTGCTCGGGGCGGTCGGTGAGCAGCCAGGGCACGGCGAGCGCGAGCAGCACGGTCGGCGCGCCTTCCAGGACGAACATCCACTGCCAGCCGTCCAGGCCCGCCAGCCCGTGCAGCCCGATCAGCCAGCCGCCGACCGGGTTGCCGATGATGCTGGCCACGGCCACGGCCGCCTGGAACATCCCGGTGGCCCTGCCTCGTTCGGCGGCCGGGAACCAGTAGGTGAGGTAGAGGATCACGCCGGGGAAGAAGCCGGCCTCGGCCACGCCGAGCAGGAAACGCAGCAGATAGAAGGTGGCGGGGCTGGAGACCAGCGCCATCGAGCAGGACAGCAGCCCCCAGACGAACATCAGCGCGGCGAGCCAGCGGCGCGCGCCGAAGCGGTGCAGCACGAGGTTGGACGGCACCCCCAGCAGGGCGTAGCCGAGGAAGAAGACGCCGGCTCCGAAGCCGTACGCGGCCGCGTCGATGCCGGCGTCGGTGGCGAGATGGGTTTTGACGAGGGCGACGTTCGTGCGGTCCAGAAAGCTCAGCACGAACATCAGGAACAGTGGCGGGAGCAGACGGCCGGCGACTTTCCGGCGCACGCCCTCCGCGGTGACGACCGCGTTCACGGGACCTCCCTGCGGCTCAGACATCTGACCGCTGGACCGTAGAAGGCGAGCAACCTCCCTGACAAGACACGTACGTTCAGCAATTTTTCCATAGGGCACGGTCTGGTCTTCGCGGCAGACATCTGACATCTTGAGCGCCGTAAGGCCTCGCACCCCGAATCTCGTACCCCGGGTCTCGTATCCGGGATCTCGTTTCCGGGATCTCGAATCCGGGGCCCCGGATCCGTACGGCCGGCGTGATGTGGCGTGCGTGCCGCGCGGGGTCGTGAGGCAGCGGGCGTACCCGTGCGCCCGCACGGCGTCCCATGGACAGGAGTGAGTGCCGATGACCGCTCGTATCGTCGACGTCGAGACGATCGACCTCCGCTTCCCGACCTCGCTGGACCTCGACGGCTCGGACGCGATGAACGAAGCCCCCGACTACTCCGCCGCGTACGTGGTGCTGCACGTCGACGGCCACGACGACGGCCCGGTCGACGGCGCGGATACGGCCGTCGGCGTCACCGAGGGCCACGGTTTCACCTTCACCATCGGACGCGGCAACGAGCTCGCCCTGCAGGCCGCCCGCGCGATCGGTGAGCGGGCCGTCGGTATGTCCGTCGACGAGATCGTCCATGACCTGGGCGGCTTCTCGCGCCACCTGCTCGGCGACAGCCAGCTGCGCTGGATCGGCCCGGACAAGGGGGCGATCCACCTCGGTACGGCCGCCGTCGTCAACGCCGCCTGGGACCTGGCCGCCAAGCGCGCGGGCAAGCCGGTGTGGAAGCTGCTCGCCGACATGACCCCGCGGCAGATCGTCGACCTCGTCGACTGGCGCTATCTGAAGGACGCGCTCACCCCCGAGGCCGCCGTGGAGATGCTGGAGTCCCGGGCGTCCGGGCGTGCGGAGCGCGAGGCGTACGTCAGGGCGCACGGCTACCCCGCCTACACCACCAGCGCGGGCTGGCTCGGCTACGACGACGCGAAGCTCGCCCGCCTCTGCCACGAGGCCGTCGCGCAGGGCTGGGACGCGGTCAAGCTCAAGGTGGGCGCCGATCTCCAGGACGACATACGGCGCTGCCGGATCGCCCGCGACATCATCGGGCCGTCCCGGCGGCTGATGATCGACGCCAACCAGACCCTGGGGGTGGAGGAGGCCATCGCCTGGGCGGAGGCTCTCGCCGAGTTCGACATCTGGTGGTTCGAGGAGCCCACCAGCCCGGACGACATCCTGGGCCATGCCGCGATCGCCCAGCGCATCGGCCCCACCCACGTCGCCACCGGCGAACACGCCCACAACGCGGTCATGTTCAAGCAGTTCCTGCAGGCCAAGGCGATCGGCATCTGCCAGATCGACGCGTGCCGGCTCGGCGGGGTGAACGAGGCCGTCGCCGCCCTGCTGCTCGCCGCCGCGCACGACGTTCCGGTCTGCCCGCACGCGGGCGGGGTCGGCCTGTGCGAGCTGGTCCAGCATCTGTCGATCTTCGACTACGTCGCGGTCAGCGGCTCCATGGAGAACCGCGTAGTCGAGTACGTCGACCACCTCCACGAGCACTTCCACGACCCGGTCCGTGTCCGGGGCGCCCGGTACCTGGTGCCCGAGGCGCCCGGCTACAGCGCACAGATCCGCCGCGACACCCTGCGGACCTACCGCTACCCCGACGGCCCCGTCTGGAGCACGCGGCGCCCGGTGGGAGACTGACCCCATGCCGACCAAGCCAGACGCGGGTGCGGACGGCGGCAGCGTCGTCGACGTGGCGATCAGCCGCCTGAAGAAGCGCATCGAGACCGGCGAGTTCAAGCCGGGACACCGCCTCCCCCCGGAGGCGGTGCTCGCCGCCGAGCTCGCACTCTCCCGGCCCTCGCTGCGCGAGGCCGTCCGCGCCCTCGCCATGGCCGGCGTCCTGGACGTGCGCCGCGGCGACGGCACGTTCGTCACGGACCTCCGCCCCGACCGGCTGGTGAGCGCCATCGGCAGCTTCCTCGACCTGGCCAACGACACCGGCCTCGGCGAGATGCTCGAATGCCGCAAGGTCCTGGAGCCCGGCGCCACCGCGCTCGCCGCCACCCGCATCGACGAGGCCGCCCTCGACGACCTGCTGGAGCGGATCGAGCGCATGCGCACCCTCCAGGATCCGGAGGAACTGGTCCACGAGGACCTGGCCTTCCACGGCGCGGTGGTCGCGGCGACGGGCAACCTGACGCTGGAGTCCCTGGTCTCCTCCGTGACGCACCGCACGGCGCGGGCCCGTATCTGGCGGGCCCTGGTCAAGTCCGACGTGCTGGACTGGACACATCAGCAGCACATGGACATCTACGAGGCGCTGCGTGCCCGCGACAGCCTCGGTGCCTTCGCCGCGGCCAGCCGCCATGTCAACGCCGTGGACACCTGGGTGCGTACACGGCTCGAAGGACTGCGGGAAGAGGCCTGAGCGCGGGGCGACGCGCGTTCCCGGGCCACGTTTCTCGCCGCCGCGGACGGGGGTTCGTACGATCCCCCGTCCGAGCCGGGTCGGCGTCCGAGCCGGGTCGCCGTGTGACCGGGTCGGCGCGTGGCCGGGTAGCCGTGTGACCGTCGATCCCCTCGTCCGAGCCGCGTCGCAGTGTGGCCGGCTCACCGCTCCGGCGCGGGGCGTGGCCGCTATCCGGCCGGGCTCGTGTCCCGGCAGCGCTCCTGCGAGATCAGCGCGGCGATCTGTGACCGGGAGGAGAACCCGAGCTTGGCGAGGATGTGCTCCACGTGCGCGTCGGCCGTACGCTTGGAGATCACCAGCTGCTCGGCGATCTCCCGGTTCGTCATGCCCTTGGCGATCAGGGTGGCGACCTCACGCTCGCGTTGCGTGAGGCCGTTGCTTCCGGACGGCCTGGGCTGTGCGGGGATGTCGGGGGGCAGGTCGTCGCGCGACAGGGCGAAGGCGACCAGTTGCTCCCTCGGCAGCCGGGCTCCCTGGCGGCGCAGCCGCTCCAGCTGCAGGTCACCGAGCGCGTCCTCGGCGGCCCTGAGTGCCTGTTCGTGCAGTTCCGTCAGCAGCGGATTGCCCAGCGCTCGCCGCCGGTCCAGCAGGTCGTACGGTGCGTCCACGCCGCCGAGGATGACAGCGGCGCGGTGGTGGCGCCCCTGGGCGACGGCCGTCCAGGCGACGGCGTCCAGGGTGACGCCCAGGTCCAGTACGCCGTCGCGGAGGTCGTGCAGTTCCACGGCCCGCCGGCCCGTCCGCTCGGCCGCCTCGGCATCCCCGGCGGCCAGGTGGGCGACGGTCAGGTAGCCGTGCGCACAGCCCTGGATGTAGCTGTCCGTACGGTCGTCGGCGACCAGCCCCGTCAGGTCCCCCAGGACGGCGAGCGCGCCTTCCGTCCGGCCGCCGAGCGCATACGCCATGCCCAGGCGCAGGTTGGCCACCGCCAGGTCCAGTTCCGTGCCGACTCGGCGCAGTTCGTCCAAGGCGACGGTGAGCTCGGCCACCGCCTCGTCGCATTCGCCGAGGAAGGCCGACGCCTGGCCCGAACACAACCGGGCGAGCGCGATCAGTCGCGGGTCCGCAAGGTGTTCGGCCTGTTCCCGCATCTCGCGGGCCAGCCTCCGCGCGGTGGCCGGGTCACCCTGGAGTGCGGCGAAGGTGGAGGCCCACTGCAGTGCCCGTACCCGCTCGGGGGACACCTCCCGCTGCTGGGCCAGGGCCAGTTCCAGCCAGTGGGACGCCTCGGCGGGCTGTCCGCCGCACAGCCAGTACGGCCACATCGCCGAGGCCATCGACAGCAGGTCACCGTCCGCCTGGGCGTACTCCAGGGCGGCGCGGAGATTGTCGTGCTCGGGCAGCAACGCCCGGTGCAGACGCGCCTGATCGGGGCTCAGGAACCGTTCCTCCAACTGCCGCAACCGGCTCCGGTAGTAGGCGGTCAGCCGGTGCCGTACAGCGGCGGTCTCGTCGAGCTCCGCCAGCCAGTCGGCGCCGAACTCGCGGATGGTGTCGAGCAGTTGATAGCGGTTGTCCAGCCGTACCACCACGGACTTGTCCACCAGGCCGATCAGCGGGTCCACCACGGCGTCGGTGGGCAGTTGAAGATCCGTGCACACGGACTCCACCGCCCCGAGGTCGAAGGTACCCGCGAAGACCGACAGGCGGGCCCACAGCAGCCGTTCCGTCGGCGAGCACAGTTCATGGCTCCAGCCGATGGTGGTACGCAGCGTCTGGTGCCTCGGAAGCACCGACTTCCGGCCGCCGTTGAGGATCGCGAAGCTGTCGTTGAGGCGCGCGGCCAGTTGCTCCAGCGGCAGCGCCCGCAGCCGTACGGCGGTCAGCTCGATGGCGAGCGGAATCCCGTCGAGGCGGCGGCAGAGCGCGGCGGCGAGCACGCGCTGGCTGTCGGTGAGCCGGAAGCCGGGAACGGCCACTGCCGCGCGCTGCTCGAACAGCTCCAGCGCGTCTCCCCCCTCGCCGCCCTCGGGCAGTCCCAGCGGCGTCACGGGCAGTACGTATTCGCCGGGGATGTCGAGGGCCTGCCGGCTGGTGGCCAGGACCTTCAGGCCGGGGGCCTGGGACAGCAGGAGGTCGGCCAGCAGGGCGCAGGCGTCGACGAGATGCTCGCAGGTGTCGAGAACGAGGAGCAGCTCGGCATCGGCGACGTGCTCGATGACCGAGTCGATCGGCGACCTGCCCGTCCGGGCCGGCAGCCCCAGCGCTTCGGCGACCACGCCCGGCAGCAGGTCGGGGTCCTTCAGGCCGGAGAGTTCGGCCAGGCGCACCCCGTCGGGGAAGTCCGCGGCCGCCTCGGTGGCGGCCCGCAGCGCCAGCCGGCTCTTGCCGACCCCTCCGGGGCCGGCCAGCGTGAGCAGCCGGGCCTGCTTCAGCAGCTGCCGGATCTCCTCCAGTTCATCGAGTCGGCCGACGAAGCTGGTCAGTTCGGCCGGCATCTGTCCAGGGCGCCGCCATGAGGACCCCAACTGCACGTGTACCCCCCGTAGTCACCTTCCGCGTACGCGACGTGTCCGAGGGTAGCGGCCTTTCCATGCCTTCCACCGGTCCTTTCGCCAGGCTCCGCCACCGCGCCGGGTCGTGGACGTGTGCGAGCGGCCCGGCGGGGTGCCGCCCGCCATGCCACGGACACCGGCGGACGAAGCGTCGTCCGAGGAGGGAACGACGCCCCGTCCGGAGGAGAGCGACGTGCCTTCCGGAGGAGAGCGACGTGCGGCTGCCCAGCCGACCAGGGCAGCCGCACACGCCCGCGCCACCGGGAAGCGGGACCGCACCGGACGCCTTTCTCATGACAGCCGTGGGGATGACCAGCATCGACGGCGTCCGGACCGTTCCGCCCCCGGGCGGCAGAAAGACCTTCGCAGGCTGTACGGAGTTCCCGCATCTGTAGTCGACCGAGATCGGTATGCGTATGTGGCGGGCCGGGCGAGTGCGGCATGCGTACGTATGCGGCAGTGGAGAGTGGGCGCGCCACCGCTCACCGACCACCGGTCACCACCCACCACCCACCGGTCCTGCCTGACGGGAACGGCTGATTCGCGTTCTTTCGCGTCCTCGAGTCACTCCCCCGGTCCACCGGGTCCGCCATCGCCGCCCCTCAACTCCCGTGACAACGATGTCTGTTACGGCTGTGGACACCGTGAAGTCGGCGTGGTCTCATGCCTGCAGCCCGCCTTTACAACGTTGTAGGCGTGCCCGCAGGCAAGTGCAGTCGTCTCCTCATGTCCGTTGCGCTCACCAGAGTGCCGCTGTCCCAGGATGGAGCGTGCCGTGCGACCCCCCTTCTCCAGAACTCCGCGCCCGCGCCGCACACGTACCCTCGGCCTGATGCTGGCCTGTACGTCGGTGGCACTCAGTCTGGCCTGCGCCGATGTGGCGGCCGCGGGCACCCCGGGCGACCGGTCGGGCCGCCCCGCGACGGTGACCGTGGCCGACGCCCGCTTCGAGGTGCTGTCACCGACCCTGATCCGTACCGAGTACGCCGGAGACGGCCGGTTCGAGGACAGCGCCACGTTCAACGCGATCGGCCGGAACGCCTTCACGCCACGCCCCTCCTACACCTCGACCGTGAAGGACGGCGTCCTGACCCTCACCACCAGCGCCCTGACCCTGCGCTACCAGGTGGGTTCCGGACCGTTCGACGCACACAACCTGACCGTCCAACTCACCGCGGGCCAGAACCCGGTGCTGGCCGCGCCCTGGCGACGCTCCTCGTGCACGCTCGGGACGCTGTGCGAGGCGGAGGACCAGGCGTACGACGGTCCCGGCATCGCCGTGGACCACCCGGGGTTCACCGGCAAGGGCTTCCTCGCGGGCTTCGAGGTCGACAACAACTCCCTGTCCACCGATGTGCGGGCGCCGGCGGCGGGCACGTACGACTTCGCCGTGCGGTACGCCAACTCGGCCGGCAGCGACGGCCGGCACGAGACCCGCACGCTCAGCCTCGCCGTGGACGGGGGCGCCGAACGGAAGGTGAGCCTGCCGGAGACGGCCGACTGGAACACCTGGGCCGTGACCCGCGTACCCCTGGCGGTCGGAGCCGGCCCGCACACCGTGCGGCTGCGCCGCGCCGCGGCCGACTCCGGGAGTGTCAACATCGACAGCACCGCCCTGGTCGGGTCCGGTGCGCCGTACCCGTCCAGGGCGGAGACGGCCGCTCCCGGCTGCCGGTTCGGCACGAGCTGCGAGGCCGAGGACGCGTCCACGGCGGGTACCGCCGTGATCGCGACCGACCACCAGGGGTACTCCGGCGACGGATTCACCGCCGAACTCAACAAGGGCGCCCAGCTCTCGGACCGGATCGTGGGCGTGCCCCAGGACGGCACCTACCTGCTGCATCTGCGCTACGCCAACGGCACGGGCGGCGACGGTCTGCACCAGACGCGCGACGTGACGGTCGGTACCGGGGACGGCACGACCCGCGCCCTCTCCCTGCCGCCGACCGACGACTGGGACACGTGGAAGTCGGCTTCCGTACCGGTGGAGTTGAAGGCGGGCGACAATCGGATCACCCTGAACTGCCCGGAGTCCGCCGCCTGTCACGTCAACGTGGACACCCTCGCGCTGACGCCCGCGACGGACACCGCCCCCGCCCCGCACCTGGCCCTGGGCGGCTACCGGCGCAGTCTCGACGGATTCAACGGCGAGGGCGGGGCGACGCCCCGGACCGCGCCCGGGCTGCTGCACCGGGACGGCTGGTACCTGCTGGACGACACGACGTCCGCCGTCTACGACACGGACACCGAGAAGGCCGGCCCCCGTCCGTCCCACGCCGGCGCGCCCTACCAGGACGGCTACCTCTTCGGCTTCGGACACGACTACCGGCAGGGCCTGTCCGACCTCGCCACGCTGACCGGTCCCCCGCAGCTCCTGCCCCGCTGGGCCTACGGCGTCTGGTACTCGGAGTACATCGACCGCACGGCGAACGACTACGAGAACACCATCCTGCCCGCGTTCCGCGCCGCCGGCGTGCCTCTGGACGTTCTCGTCACCGACACCGACTTCAAGTCCCCCAACACCTGGAGCGGATGGAACTTCGATCCCGCCAAGTACCCTGATCCCAAGGGGTTCTTCGACTGGTCGGCGGCACAGGGACTGCACAACACCCTGAACGTGCACCCGAGCATCCTCGACTCCGACCCCCAGTTCGCGACGGCGCAGGCCACCGCCAAGGGCAAGCTGCGCAAGGGCGGATGCTCGTCCGCCGGGGGCGCCGCCTGCTACACCTTCGACTTCGCGGACCCCGACCAGCTCGACGCCTACCTCGCCCTCCACCGGCCGATGGACGCGGCGGGCAACGACTTCTGGTGGCTGGACTGGTGCTGCGACGCCTCACGGTCCTCGCGGGCCGGAGTCACCCCTGACGCCTGGATCAACCAGAAGTACGCCGACCTCACGGCCGAGACCAGTGGACGGGGATTCGTCCTGTCCCGTGCCTACGGCTCCCTCCAGGCGGGCGGATACAGCGGCGGGGTCGGACTGCCCACGGGGCCCTGGGCCGACAAGAGGACCACGCTCCACTTCACCGGCGACACCGCGTCGACCTGGGGCACCCTGCGCGCCGAAGTCGGCTACACACCAGGCGAGTCCGCCGCCACCGGCATGTCGGCCATCAGCCACGACATCGGCGGCCACAACGACGGGTTCGGCATCCCCGGCGCGGAGACCTACACCTCCGACGGCCGCTCCCACCGCACCACGAAGCTGCCCGACGACCTGTACGCGCGCTGGGTGCAGTTCGGCACCTTCCAGCCGGTCGACCGCCTCCACAGCAACCACAGCGACCGGCTCCCCTGGCAGTACGGCCCCGACGCGCGGAAGTCCGCCGAGAAGTTCCTCAAGCTGCGCGAGGCACTCGTGCCGTACACCTACACCCTGGCCCAGCAGGCCGGCACCACGGGCGTTCCCGTCGTACGGCCGCTCTACCTCGACCACCCGGAGGAGGAGAGCGCCTACGACAGGTCCGGCAGCGAGTACCTGTACGGGCCCGACCTCCTGGTGGCACCGGTCACCACGCCGGGCGCCCAGGCCACCACGTCGGTGTGGTTCCCGCCGGGCCGGTGGACGGACTACTTCACCGGGCGCACGTACACGGCGGGCCCCGGCGGAGCCACCGCCGACGTGTCGAGCACGCTGGACACGATGCCGGTCTTCGTCCGCGCGGGCGGCGTGATCGCCACGCGGACCGGTGACACGTCCGGCGACACCCGCAGCCCGCTGACCAAGGCCGGCGTCACTGTGGGCACCGGCGCACCCGGCACCTTCACGCTCTACGAGGACGACGGGGTGAGCCCGGTCTCGAAGCGTGCGGCGACCACCAAAATCCGCTACACCGAGCACGGCGGCGACCACCGCGTGCGCATCGGACCGGCCAAGGGCTCCTTCCACGGCCAGGTGACCCGCCGCCAGTGGACCGTCTCCTTCGCCGGGACGGAACAGCCACCGGCCCAGGTGACGGCGGACGGCACGCGCCTGAAGGCCTCGGCCTGGCACTGGGACCCCGACACCCACGTCCTGCGGGTCACGTTGCCGTCGTCCGGCATCCGCGAGGCGGTGACGGTCGGCTACCGGTAACGGCCGGCGCAACCAGCCTGGGGGCCTGCGCACCGACCTCGGCGCGCAGGCCCTACGGATTGCCCGTCCCCTCACCCTCCGCTGAGGGGACGCACGTCCCACGCTGTGCGCGCCCCGTCAGCGGCAGGCGATCACGTTTCGGCCGGCCCGCTCCACGTGAGCGCTCTTGCGGCTGCGCGCGGTAGTGGAAGCCCGCCGCACTGACCGGCCGAGCCGCGTACATCGGCGACGGGGACTGGGGAACAGAGGCAACGGGAGAAGTGGAGGGGGTGAAAGCAGCAGGGGAAGCAGAGCGAGCCGGGAGAGCGGTTGGCCGCCGGGGGCACCGCACTGCACCTGCGGTCAAGTGCCCCCACAGCAGGCCGAGTCGGGCCAGGGCGGCCCCTCGGAGGGGTGCCGGCCGGCATGGCAAAATCAGCGGGTGCAGATCGGGATGCTGGGCCCATTCGAAGTGCGCACGGACGACGGCGGCATGGCCGACGTGCCGGGGGCGCGGCTGCGCGGACTCCTGATCGCCCTCGCGCTCAAACCGGGTCACGTGGTCCCGAAGGCGTCGCTCGTCGACTGGATCTGGGGTGAGCACCCGCCCACGGATACGGCGAACGCCCTGCAGCGCTTGGTTTCCCGGCTGCGGAAGGTATCTGCGCGCCGAGCTGACGAGTTTCGTCGGCCGGGAGACACGGCCACTGCCACGGCCGCTGACACGCCGTCCGGCTGCCCGGCATCCCGTCCCGGCTGACGGGCGAAACCCGGAACCGTATCCTCGCCACCAAGGACTGCGCCCGCATCGCCCTCGCTCCCTCCAGGACGGTTCGAGGAACCACCGGCCCGGCCGACCGCCCCGCCCGCCGGCGCCGTCGGCCGGATGCGGTCGGCGGATTCGGCGCTCGCCCCGCGGTGCCCGCCTTGGGAACATGTCCGTTCCGGCTCGTGCCCAGGAGGTCCGCGGTGAGTCTTCGTGAGCTGCAGCAGCAGGCGTTGCGCATACATGATCTGTACGACGAACTGAACCGCCGGGAGCGGGGCCGGACGTGGACCTGGTCCTCCTGGACGCCGACGTCGCCGGCCTCGTACAGAGGGAACTGAATGGCGGACTCGACGACAGCGGCATCGCGCACCTGTGGGGCTGCATCGCCGACCTCGACAAGATCGTGCCCCTGATCGACGAGGAGTACTGCGCCTCCTACTTTGCGAAACTTCGGACGTTGGCCCAGGTCGCAGCAGCGCCCTACATCCCCACCGCGATCTGACCACCGGGGTTGAAACAGAATCGGGGTTTCCCACGACCCCTGTCAGGGTCTGGTTCGGTCCCGTTCGATCAGGCTCTCTGGGCGTTTGGCGGTTTTGTCCACTTCGTAGCGGGTGGCGGGCTGCTTGTTCTTCGAGCCGAGTGGCCGGCCTGGTCCAGGCCGCGACGGTTTCGGCGCACGGGCCGGACAGGGCGAGTGAACCCGGAGGCTCCGAAACCCCCGCCGGACGCGAGCGGGGGTGAGTCGGCTGGGCTCTGCCGGCCGCTCCCAGGGCCGGCGAAGGTGACCATCCACGTCCAGCGGTTACCTTCGTGCTGTTCAGGCGCCTCCACTTCGCCAAGTGGGCGGACGAGGGCATGTTCGCATAGCTGGACGGCTTGCTCCGGCAGCTCCTGCGGGCGAAGGAGGGGCGGCATGCCGAGCCGTCGGCCTGTGTGATTGACACCCGGAGCGTCCCGACCTCCACCGGCGTCCCGACCTCCACCAGCGTCCCCGCCGCCGGCACCAGCCTCTTGAACCAGGTCGCGGCCGAACACCCCGGCATCCGCGAGGTGTAGGCCGACGGCGGCTGCCGTCAGCACCTCGTCGAGCACACGGCCACCCTCGTCCGCACCTGTCGTCGCTGGTGAGCGGGGGTGCGTCCGATCCGCGGCGGTCGTCGGCCGCGGAGGGAATGGCCGAATTTCGACGATGACAGGCCGCCGGATTGGTGCTGCCCGAACCGACGTCCTACAGTCGATCTTGGTTGGCCTAGGCAACCTTTACCCAGGTACAGGCCACCACTCGCGGAGCCGAGGCGGCATGACCCGAGTCATGCGACACCCCGCTCCCGTCCCCCCACAGAACAGCAACAACGCGCCGGCCCGCGAACGAGGCGTGCCGGCCCAGGAGGACCGCAAATGCCCGATGTCGCCCCACACTTCCGAAGCCATGTGGAGGACATCCTCGACGCCCTGCGGGAGAACCCCGACCGCGAGGCGCTGGTGTACGGCAACCGCCGTGTCACCGCTGGAGAGTTCCGCGACCTGACGCACCGGATGGCCTGGGCCATGCAGGCCCAGGGAATCGAGCGCGGACAGACCGTCACCCTGCTCAGCGGCAACCTGCCGGAGGCGATCGCCGTACGGTACGCCGCCAACCTGATCGGCGCTCAGGTCAATCACCTCTACAGCAAACTCTCCGCCGACGTACAGGCCGCCATCGTCGAGGACGTCGAGACCCGGGCGCTCGTCGTCGATCCCCGGATGGCCGGCCGGGCCGCCGAGATCGCCGAGTCCGTGCCGGTCAAGTCGGTGCTGGCGCTCGGCCCGTGCGACATCGCCGAGGACCTGACCGCGCTCGCCGACGCCGGGTCCGGCGAGCCGTTCCCGAGCCAGGCGGAGCCGGACGACATATGCGGCATCCGCCACACCGGCGGCACCACCGGTCACCCGAAGGGCATCTGCACCACCTACCGTCAGGTGCAGGAGCTGCGCTCGGTCCGCCCGGTCAGCGGTGACGAGGCCATGGCGACCCGTCAGCTCGTCGCCACCACCATCGCCCACGCGGCCGGCCTGCTCGCCGACGCCGTGCTGGAGACCGGCGGCACGGTGGTCCTCCTCGACGACTTCGAGCCCGGAGAGGTGCTCAGGACCATCGAGCGCGAGCGCATCTCCCACATGTGGCTGCTGCCGCCCCTGCTCTACCAGCTGCTCGACCACCCGGACATGGAGCACACCGACACCTCCGCACTGCGCCAGGTCCTCTACGGCGGCTGCCAGGCCTCCCCGGCCCGGATCGCCGACGCCGTGCGGCGCCTGGGCCCGGTGCTGATGCAGGGGTACGGCCAGAACGAGGGCGGCATCTTCAGCATCCTGTCCACCGACGACCACGACCCGGACAACCCCGCGCGGCTGCGCACCGCCGGACGGATCCTGCCGGGCGTCGAGGTGGAGATCCGCGACGAGGACGGCAACGTCCTCCCCGACGGCGAGCACGGCGAGATCTGCGTCCGCTCCGCCATGGTCATGCAGGGCTACTGGAAGCAGCCGCAGCTCACCGCGGAGGTTCTCCGGGACGGCTGGCTGCACACGGGGGACGTCGGTTTCCGCGACGGCGAGGGCTACCTGACCGTGGTGGACCGCCTCAAGGACATGATCGTCGTGGTCGGCGGCCACGTGTACACCACGGAGCTGGAGGACCTGCTCAACAGCCACCCGGACGTCCGGCAGAGCGCTGTCTTCGGCGTGCGCGACGAGGACCGCATGGAGCAGGTGCACGCCGCCGTGCTGCTCGCCCCCGGCGCCACCACCAGCGCCGACGAGCTGCGCGCGATGGTGCGCGCGGAGCGCGGCGCGATGTACGAGCCGGCCCGCATCACCTTCCCCGCCGAGCTGCCCCTCACCGACGTGGGCAAGCCCGACAAGAAGGAGCTGCGCCGCCGCGCCACGGCCCACGCGGCCTGACCCGCGCCGTCCGCCCATTCGTCCGTCCCGGATCCGCACGTGATCCGGGACGGACGGACGAGGGGTGCCAGCGCGGAACATGCCGCCCAGTGGAGCAATCCCCGGTGTGCCGGGAGCGCGGGGACCAGGCTGGTGCTCTTGTCGAGGTCATGTGACAGGAGTCCCGTGTGCCCAGCCCGTCCAGGCCGAACCCTCAGGCATGCCGTCCGCCGGCGCTCGCAGCCCGCGGCGCGGTCGCGTCCGGTACGACGGCTTGCGGCGCGCCCGTGCGGACAGCCGGCGCGCCGGTGCGGACGGCTCCCGCGTCCGTGCGGACCGCTCTCGCGTTCGCGACAGCAACTCTCGCCTCCCTGGCGACAGTTCACGTGCCCGCCGGGACGGCTCCCGCGTCCGCGGGCGGCGCGTGAAACGCGAGCGTGACGGCGTCGGCCCGGAGGGCGATCTGGCGGTACGGACCCATCTGCCGACGCCTCCGGCGTGGATGCGCTGGCTCCCGCTCCTGTACGTGGTGGCCGTACTGCTGCTCGAACCCGTCACGCCGGTCGACTGGCCGGTGAGCTTCGTACTCATCGCGCTGCCACTGGTGACCGCGTTCGCGCACGGTCCCACCGCCGTCGCCTGTGCCACGGTGGGGGCCATCGTGCTGGAGGGCTTGCTCGCGGGCACTCCGTGCTGTGCGGGCCGCCCGGTCGGCTATCTCTGGGACCGCCACTACGTGGCCGCCTACGTGTGCACCGCCCTCGTGGGCGCGCTCGGTATGGCGGTCGCCGCCCACCGGACACGCCGCGAGCGCACTCTCGCCGATGTCCGTTTCGTGGCCGAGGTCGCCCAGCGGGTACTGCTCAAGCCCGTACCGCACCGGCTCGGCGGTCTTGCCCTGGACAGTCTGTATCTCGCCGCCGCCGCGGAGGCACGTATCGGCGGCGACCTCTACGAGGCCGTCCTCACCCGGTGCGGGGTTCGGCTGGTCATCGGCGACGTGCGCGGCAAGGGGCTGCTCGCGGTCGAGACCGCCGGTGCCATGCTCGCCGCGTTCCGTGAGGCGGCGCACGACGAACCGGGGCTTCCCGGGCTGGCGGACCGCGTGGAGCGGAGCATGAGCCGCCGGGCGGCGCAGCTCGGCGGGAGCGAGACCGGCGAACGGTTCGTCACCGCCGTCTTCGTCGAGGTGCCTCTCGGTGAACACGTCGTACGCGTCGTCAATTGCGGTCATCCGCCGCCGCTGCGCATCCGCCCCGGCGATGTGCGCGAACTGGACCGGGGACGGTCGGGGCCGCCGCTGAACCTCGGCATGCTGGTCCCGGACCCGTTCCGGGTCGACACCTATTCCTTCCGGCCCGGCGACGAGTTGCTGCTGTTCACGGACGGCGTCACGGAGACGCGGAACGCGGACGGGCGGTTCTATCCCCTGGCCGAGCGACTCGCGTCCTGGGGTCCCCTCGACCCCGAGAAGCTCCTGGACCGGCTTCACCGCGACCTGCTGGTATACAGCGGCGACCAGCTCCAGGACGACACCGCCGCGCTCGCCGCCCACCGCCTCCCCGACGAGCCCACCGCGTCCGCCGAGCCCGCCGCGTCCACCGGACCGACGACACCAGCGGGACCGACCGAGCAGCAGTGATCCGGCGCCGCCCGGGCCGTCGAGGGGCACCGGATCGCCGTACAGGTCTTCCGCGAGGCGGCCGCGGCGAGGAACACGTGAAGCGGCTCCGTCCGGCTGACATACGACCACGCGGCCGGGCGGCGGATCAGCGGATCCTCGTGCCCGGCCGCGTCGTCGTGCGTCAGCCCTGCGGTACGGGCGCCGCGCGGGAGATGATCCCCTCCTCCCGCAGCGCACTCCAGAAGGCCTGGGGCACCGGCCGGCCGAGGGCGCCGAGGTCCTCGGCCATGCGGCCGGGCCGGCTGGCGCCCGGGACGACCGCGGCGACGGCCGGGTGAGCCAGTACGAACTGCAGCGCGGCGGACTTGACCGCGATGCCGTGTTCCTGCGCGAGCGCCTTGATGCGGGCCACCTTCTCGACGACGGCCGCGGGCGCCTCGCCGTACTCGAAGTGGCTGCCGCCGACGAGGATGCCGGAGCTGTACGGGCCTCCGACGACGAGGTCCACGCCCTGCTCGGCAGCGGCGGGCAGCAGCCGCTGGAGGGCTCGCTCGTGGTCCAGCAGCGTTTGACTTGCTCCTCGGGCTGAAGCCCGAGGATTCTGGCCTTCTCGTCCGATGCCGTGCCGCTACGCGGCACGAGGTTCGGGGGAGAATCCGTGGCTTCCTGCTTCGTCGCGCTGCGCCAGGACGAGTCCTGGTCTTATCTGCGCTCCACAGGCTGCAACCGCCAGTCCGGCGGCCGTCTTGACGTTCTTCGCGGCGTTGTGGTCCCGGTCATGGACCGCACCGCAGGCGGCACAGGTCCAGGTCCGGATGCGCAAGGGCTTGGGGCCGTCCTTGGCCCCGCACTGTGAGCAGACCTGGCTGGTCGGCTCGAACCGGCCGATCTTCACCAGGGTCCGCCCGTACCTGACCGCTTTGTACTCCAGCATGTGTACGAACTGCGACCAGCCCGCGTCATGCACACTCTTCGCCAGTCTGGTGCGTGCGAGTCCTTTGACCGCCAGGTCTTCCACGCCGATCGCTTGGTTGTCGCGGATCAGCTGTGTGGAGAGCCGGTGGTGGAACTCACGGCGGGCGTCGGACACTTGTGCGTGGGCGCGAGCGACCTTGAGTCGGGCCTTCTCGCGGTTCTTCGATCCCTTCTGTTTACGGGACAGCTCGCGTTGGGTCTTCTTGAGTTTCTTCTCCGCGCGCCGCAGGAACCGCGGGGAGTCAATCTTCGTGCCGTCGGAAAGGACGGCGAAGTGCGTCAGCCCGAGGTCGATGCCGACTGTCTGGTCACTGTCGGGCATCCGGACGGCGTCGGCGGCCGGGTCGGTGTCGATGACGAACGAGGCGAAGTAGCGCCCGGCCGCATCCTTGATCACGGCGACCGACGTCGGGGTGGCGGGCAGGGCGCGGGACCACTTCACTTTCACCGCGCCGACCTTCGGCAGGTTCAGCCGCCCACTGTCAGTGACCGACCAGCGGGCATTGGCCGTGAACCGGATCGACTGCCGCTTGTCCTTGCGGGACTTGAACCTCGGTGCACCCGTTCTCGGTCCCTTGCGGATGCCCTTGAGGGAGGTGAAAAAGTTGCGGTAGGCGGCCTCCACGTCGCGCAGGGCCTGCTGGAGCACAACCGAGGACACCTCCCCCAGCCAGGAGCGCTCCGCAGTCTGTTTGGCCTGGGTGATCAGCTTTTTGGACAGCTCACCGGCCGTCGGGAACACTGCGCCCGTCCTCCGGGCTTCCTCGCGGGCGCGCACCGCGTCGTTGAACACGACGCGGGCGCACCCGAACGCCTGGGCCAGCGCGGCGCGCTGGGCGGTGTCCGGGTACAGGCGGAAGCTGTACCGAAGCTGCATGACGGCCACGATACATACTTGGGTTATGGGCGAAATGCAGAAGATCAGGACTGGCCGGCACTGTGTTTTCGTGATGCATGTGCACTTGGTCTTCGTGACCAAGTTCCGGCACAAGGTGTTCACGGATGTTCATCTGACACGCATGGAGGAGATCATGCGGTCGGTGTGCGAGGACTTCGAGTGCGAACTGGTGGAGTTCAACGGCGAGGACAATCACGTCCACCTCCTGGTGAACTTTCCGCCCAAGGTCGCCGTCACGAAGCTGGTCAACTCCCTCAAGGGTGTCTCCTCCCGCCGTCTGCGCCAGGAGTTCCCCGACCTGGTGCGCCACTACTGGCGGGCCAACAAGCTCTGGTCCGGGTCCTACTTCGCCGGAACTGTCGGCGGCGCCCCGCTCTCCGTGGTCAAGCAGTACATCGAGCAACAGAACCGGCCCGTGTGAGCATCACCCGGCTCCGCCGGGACCAGCCATCGCGGTGCTCCGCACCACGGGTGGTGAACACGCGATGTCCGGCTCCGCCCGCCAGGAATCCGCAACACTCCGCGTCGCCACGACAAGATTCACTTCACCACCGGACTGAAGCCCTATGCACTGCGAATGAATCCCGGTAGCCCTCGAGGATCACGACGCGGAACCTGGCCTCGAAGGCCCGGATCACCTCTCCCGGCATGGCCGCGCCGCCGGACACGCCGACGCGCAGCGAGGACAGGTCCCGCTGCCGGTCCGCGGCCTTGAGGAGCGCGACGTACATCGTGGGCACGCCGGGGAAGACGGTCGCGCGGTGCTTTTCGACGGCGTCGATGACGGCGTCCGGATCGAAGCGGGGCACCAGCACCAGCGTGGTACCGAAGCGCACGGCGGTGTTGAGGACGCTGGACAGCCCGAAGACGTGGAACAGCGGCAGGACCGCGACGGCGATGTCGTCGTCCGTGAAGCCGAGCAGCTCCCCGGACACGGCGCAGTTCATGTAGAGCTGGAAGTGCGTCAGCTCGGCGCCCTTCGGCTTGCCCGTGGTACCGCTGGTGTAGAGCAGTACGGCGGTGTCGTCGGCGCAGGTCGGGACGATGTCGGGGACCTCGACCGGAGCCAGCAGTTCCTCGAACGCCGCGGTGCCCTCGGGCCGCTGCCCGCCGCCGAGGCCGACGACGTACGTCGCGACGCCCGGCACCGCGCTCGCGCCCCGGTGCGCCTCCTCGGCGGACGGCTCGCCGGTGATCAGGACATGGGCGTCGCTGTTCTCCAGGTGGTAGGCCACCTCGGGCGCCCGCAGGAGCGGGTTCAGCGGAACCATGACCAGGCCGGCCCGCATGGCGCCGAAGTAGGCGAACAGGAACTGCGGGACGTTGGGCAACTGGACGGCGACCTTGGCGCCGCGTTCGAGGCCGAGCGCGAGCAGGTTGCCGGCCACCAGACCCGACATCCGCTCGACCTGGGCATAGGTCAGGACGGTGTCGTCGATGATGACGCAGGGCTTGTCCGGGTCGGCCAGCGCCGACTCGTGAAGCATCGTGGCGAGGTTGAGACTCACATCGGCTCCTGGGGACCGTGGCGCGGGCCCCTATGGATACCGCCCGGTCGGTACGCGGTCAAGGGGTCGCACGCGGCGTCCGGAGCTGCGGTGCGTGGCTCCCAGCGGGTCCTGCGTGGCTGGTCGCAGGGGCGGACGAAGGCGGCAGCCCGCAGGGGCGGGCGCGGCGGCCCGGTGCGGCACCGGGGCCGCGGCGGGCGGGGCCTCAGCCCTCCGGCGGGGCCTCAGCCCTCCGGCGGGTCCTCCGCCGCCCGGGGTGTCCCGGCGGTACGGGGTTCGTCCTCGGGGCGCCAGCCCAGTTCGCGGGAGATGGCGGTCGTCGTCTCCAGCAGGGCCGGCAGGTGGGCGCGCAGGTCGGACAGGCCGGACCGCGACTTGATGGCGGTGATCGAGATGCCGCCCACGGCGGTGCCCGAGTGGTCCCACACGGGCGCGGCGACGCAGTTGGAGATGGCCTCGTACTCGCCGTCGTCGTACGCCCATCCCCGCGCGCGTACCTCCGCGAGCCGTTCCTCGAAGGCGGCGCGTGAGGTGAGTGTGGTGTCGGTGAAGCGCTCGAAGCCGACTTCCGCGAGGAACTTCTCGCGTTCCTCGGGCGGCAGATGGGCGAGGAGCGCCTTGCTCACCCCGGCGGTGTGGATCGTGACGTAGCCGCCGATGCGGGTGTTGAGGCGGATCGAGTCCGGCGGTTCGATCTTGTCCACGTAGACGACGCGTGAGCCCTGCGCGACCGCGAACTGCACGGTCTGGCCGACCCGTTCGCTCAGCTCGACGATGTACGGGTGGACGACCGTGCGCAGGTCGAACTGGTCCAGGGCGGCGCCGGCGAGGGCCGCGAGGCGGAAGCCGACGCCGTAGCGCCCGCGTTCGTCGCGGCGGATGAGACCGCCGGCGATGAGCGTCTGCACGATCCGCAGTGCCGTGGTGCGGTGCACGCCCCACAGCGCCGCGATCTCGCGCAGCTCGCGGGGCCGGCGACTGCAGAACTCCAGCACGTCGATCGCTCTGCCGACGGTTTGCGACACCGTGTCTCCCTGTGCGTTCCTCGCGTCGTACGAGCGGACTGCGCGTCCCGAGTCTACTGCCGACGACCCGGGCCGCCGAGGGCTGCCGCGGCGGACGGGGCGGCGGGCGGGGCCCGGGTTGGCCGGGGCTTCGGAGTGGCTCGGGGTGCCGGTGGGCGGTCAGCCGAAGTACTGGCCGCCGTTGACGTCGACGACCGTGCCGGTGACGAAGTCGCTGTGCGCGGAGGCCAGCCAGAGGGCGGGGCCGGCCACGTCCTCGGGGCGCCCGGCGCGGCCGGCCGGGATGGTGGTGAGCGTGGCCTCCTTGGACGCCTGCGTGGTGAACGTGTCGTGGAAGGGCGTCGCCTCGATGAAGCCGGGGGCGAGGGCGTTCACGGTGATGCCGCGCGGGGCGAGCTCCTTGGCCAGGCCGCGGGTGAAGCCGAACACGGCGGCCTTGGCGGTGGCGTAGGCGAGCGCGCCGGGGTGGCCTCCGTTGCGTCCGGCGAGCGAGGCGATGTTGATGACGCGGGCGGCCTCGCCGGTCATCAGCGGCAGTGCGCGCTGGGTGAACAGGAACATGCTGTCCAGGTTGACGGCCAGGACGCGGTGCCACAGCTTCAGGTCGAGGTCCTCGATCCCGGCCCGCTGGACCAGGCCGCCGACGTTGTTCACCAGGATGTCGAGCCGCCCCAGCTCCCGGCCGACCGTGTCCATGGCGTCGGACACCTCGCTCTCGTCGGTGGCGTCGACGGCGAGGGCGAGCGGGGTCTCGCCGGACAGGTCGGCGAGTTCGCCGAGGAAGGACGGGTCGGGCTCGTGGGTGCGGTAGGTGACGGCGACCCGGGCGCCGGCCCGGGCGAACTCCCGGGCGATGTCCCGCCCGATACCGATACCGCCGCCGGTGACGAGGGCCGTCCGGTGCTCGAGGAGCCGTGTCATGGTTTTTTCTCCTTGCTGTGTCGCCGCACTGTCCGGTCGTCGGTCCGCCGGGTGCGTGCGGGAGTGGGGATGGGGAGGCGGGGCGCCCTGGCCGGGCGGTGCGGTGGCCGTCGCCACGGTCGGGCGGTGCGGTGGCCGCCCCGGTCGCCGGCCCGGGGCAGGGGCACGGGCAGGGGCCGGGAGGCCGCGGCGGCTCAGTCGGCCGGTGCCGCACTCACCGTGGCCGCCGTGGTCGCCGTGGTCGCCGTGGGCACCGGTCCGGTGGCCGGAAGGCGGGCGGGGGCGGTGCCCTCGGGGCGCCGGGTGGCGTACCGGTGCACGAGGAGAGCGGTGAGGGCGAGGCAGGCGGCGAGGAAGAGCAGGGCGTAACGGACGTCGCCGGTGCCGTCCTTGATCAGGCCCACCGCGTACGGGGCGACGAAGCCACCCACGTTGCCGAGGGCGTTGACCAGGCCGAGCCCCGCGGCCGCGGCGGCGCCCGCGAGCGCGGCGGACGGCATGGCGAGGAAGGGGGCGGTCGCCGTGTAGATCCCGACAGCCGCCACGACCAGCATCAGCAGGGCGGCGACGGGGCTGGCGGTGTACACCAGCGCGGCCCCGGCGAGCCCGGCCGCTGCCGTCGCCATGCTCACCGCCGCGTGCCAGGCGCGGCGCCCGGTGCGGTCGGCACGCCGGCTCCAGTAGAGGACGCACGGCACCGACACGGCGTAGGGGATCATGACGAGGAGTCCGAGGCGGGTGCTGCCGAAGTCGCCAAGCGCGCCGACGATGGCCGGCAGCCACAGGCCGAGGCCATAGATCCCGCACACCATGCCGAAGTTGAGCAGCCCGTACACCAGGGAGCGGCGGTCCTTCAGGCCGGCGGCGAAGGAACCGCGGTGCGGGCCGGTCCCGTCGCGGTGCTCCGCCTCCAACGACCTTGTCAGCCAGTCACGTTCCTCGCCGGTCAGCCAGCGTGCGTCGGCCGGGGTGTCGGTGAGCAGCCGAGGGGCGAGGCAGCCGAGGACGACGGCCGGTGCCCCTTCGAGCAGGAACATCCACTGCCAGCCGTGCAGCCCCGCGACCCCGTCCAGGCGCAGCAGCAGCCCGGAGAGGGGGGCGCCCAGGGCGTTGGCGACGGGCTGGGCCATGACGAAGATCCCCAGCGCCGCGACGCGTTGGGCTCGCGGGAACCAGAGCGTGAAGTAGAACAGCACCGCCGGGAAGAAGCCCGCCTCGGCCGCGCCGAGGAGCAGCCGCACCGTGTAGAAGGACGTCGCGCCCTGCACGAAGGCCATCGCGAGCGCCATGACGCCCCAGCTGATCAGGATCCGCGCGATCCAGCGGCGGGCACCGTAGCGGTACATCCCGGCGTTGCTCGGCACCTCCATCAGCACGTATCCGATGAAGAAGATCCCGGCGCCGAGCCCGTAGACCGCGTCGCCGAACCCGAGGTCGTGCTCCAGGCCGGCCCGTGCGAAGCCGACGTTGTTCCGGTCGAGATAGGCGACCAGGTACAGCAGGACGATCACCGGCAGGACGCGTCGGCGGACCTTGCGCAGGGTGCGCTCGGGAAGAGCGTCGGGGCTCTGCCCCTGGGACCGGCCGGTGGCCGGGGTGGGCGCTTTCTCGGGCATGGCGGCTCCTCGGACTCGGGCCGGACGTACGTCCTTGAACGCCCGACTCACGCACGCCAACGTACGCTGCACGCACAGGGTGTGCAATATGTGCACAGCAATTATCGATCGAGTGACGCCACGACGCGCCTCCCCACCAAGGGACTTGTGCCAGAAGAGGCTGAACACCGCGACGACGAACCGGGGTTCGACCTCCACTGCTGAAACGCCTGTGGAGGCGCCCGAGTTCAGACCGAGCCAGCCGGGCGGCCCCTCACCACCGGGGGGTGGGCCCTCACCGCCGAGGAGCGAGCCCTCAGTCCCACCAGAAATACCAGTCGTGACGCTTCATGAGGTCCTCGTGGCACGTGGACCAGTCCAGGTCGGGGTCGTTGTGGAACACGTCCGGGCAGGCGACGAACTGCTCCGCGGCAAGGACGCGGGCCTGATGGGGGTCCGCCGGGCGGCTGGCGACCGAGGCGAACAGACTGCCGTGCCCGAAGGCCACGACGCGGAGACCGAACCGGCCCTCCCAGGACCGCAGCACCGCCGACAACTCCTCCGCGTCCATGTGGTTCCCCATCCCGCGCCAGCCGAGGGCAGCCGGCACGTCGGCGCCCCGGGCGCACTGGACGAGTGCGAGACACCGGGCCCAGCTCTCGCGGACGACAGTGGCCGCCACCTCACCCGCGCGCTCGTCGATGCCGGACACCACCGCCGCGGGTGTCGCGAGACCGGGCCACTCCTCGAAAGGCGGCCAGCACCCCTCCGTCCACTCGCTCCGCAAGTACGTGGCGGCGTCGATGTCGGCACCATAGGGACCACAGGCAGGCTCGACGAAGTCGTCGGGGTGCTCGAGCAGCAGCGGATACAGGCCGGTCTCGCCGTGGCGAGCGTACAGACGCTTCCACCAGTCGGCAGCGTCCGGGACCGGTCCGTCGCTCATCCAGACCACCGGCCGCGGGGCACGACCCGATCCCACCAGCCGGCCGGGCGGCAGTGCGCCCAGCAGTCGCCCGAGTTCTTCACTCAAAGGTTCGATCACGGCCCGGAAGCTACTCGGCACCTCTGACAGTGCCAGTCGACCCAAGGAACCGGGCGGGTCCGGCGAACGCTCGAACGGTGGTCACCGCGATGGGCGTTGACACATGCCACGAGCCCTCCACCACGCTCCCCACACACGGCTCACCTCTGGCCAATGCATTGCAAATTTCAAGTAATACCCGCACTCGCACATCTGTTCATGCGTCAGGCGGCGCCGAGGCGCGAACTCCCGGACCACTTGCGGCATTCAGGGAGCCGCAGGCCATCGAGAAGTGCGCTGACCAGCGCATATGCGAACCGAGCCGCATGCGGGGGCCGGTCCGCGAGGCGGGGTGACCGCGACCGGCGGCGCGCACCCCCGCCCCCCGGAGGGAGTAGCCCCTCGAACACGTGTCTTCACACTTTCATCACACGACCTCCAGACCATCTTTTCAGTTGGTATGGTGCTGCCCGGCTTCGATGCAACGGATTTTTTCGAAGCCCTTACGGCTGCGCGTTGCCCGCTCGACACGGAACGCGCGGTCCCCTGGGGAGGGGGAGGGAAATGGAACATCACTGGGGTGCGCTGCGCCCATGTCCGGACGGCCCGGAGTCATAGGCCGCACACCATTGACCGACCGCGGGGCGCTCATGCCGCCCCGCAGGTGAGCGATCTGCCGGCACGGCCGGATCCACTTCACCTTTTCTCCGAGAACGGGCGCGCCGCGCCCGATCGGAAATTCTTGCTGCCCGGGCGCAAAGACGCACTCCGGGAAATCACGCTCGCTTTCCGCGCTGTGCCCACATCGTTCTTCCGCGCCATTGGGGGGCTTACCGTGAAGAGGTTGTCCGTAGTCATTCCCGCGCTCAATGAAGCGCCCAATCTCCCACCGCTCATGGAGACCATCCCGGTCGCCGCGCTGACCAAGGCGGGCTGGGAGACCGAGGTCGTCGTGGTCGACAACGACTCGTCCGACGGCACCGGCGAACTGGCGCTGGCCCTGGGCGCCAGAGTCGTGCACCAGCCGGAGCGTGGCTACGGGAACGCCTACCAGGCCGGGTTCGCCGCGGCGTCCGGGGACGTGATCGCCACCGGCGACGCCGACCTCACCTACCCCTTCGACGCCCTCCCGGCGCTGCTCACCGCGCTGGAGGAGCACGAGATCGAGTTCATGAGCACCAACCGGCTGCTCCAGGAGAACTCGGCCGCCATGAAGTGGTCGCACATGGTCGCCAACCACGCGCTCAGCCGGGTGAGCCGGATGCTGTTCCGCAACGGGCTGCGCGACTCGCAGTCGGGCATGTGGATCTTCCGGAAGTACGTGTGGCAGGGAATAGACGTACGCTCCCCCGGCATGGCCTTCTCGCAGGAGATCAAGAACGCCGCGACGCTCGCCGGATTCCGCACCGCGGAGGTGCCGATCGAGTACCGGAAGCGGGGCGGCGACGTGAAGCTCAATGCCCTGCCCGACGGGATGGCCAATCTGCGCCAGCTCTTCCAACACCGTTACCGCAGACCCCACATGGCGTCCACGGCCCTGGTCTTCCCCACGCCGCTGTCCTCCGTGGAGGGATTCGGGACCACCGCATGAGCCGACTGCTCGACGCGCCCGGCCGGGGGCCGGCGGGGTCCGCGCCGGAGCCTCGCCGCCACAGGCGTGTGGCGGCGAAAACGCGCAAGCGAGCACGCCGGACGCCGGGCAGGGCACTGGCCGGCGGCGCGGCACTGTGCGCGCTGGCGCTCGCCGCGTGCGTCCTTCCTCAGGTACGGCACGAACTGCGGGCCTCGTTCACCCGGTTGCCGAGCACGTACACGGAGCTGTACTTCACCCGCGAACCCTCGCTCGCGCACGGCGAGATCGTCGCTCCCCTCACCCTGGTCGACCACGGTGACTCCCCCGGCAGGTACCGGCTGCGCACCTGGCTCACCACCGCCACGGGCAAGCGGATCGGGTCCCGCACGGACACCCTCGCTCCGCGTCGCACCGAGGTGCCGGTGACGATGACGGCGCGCCTGTCGGTCGCCGGCGGGGCACAGCGCGGCTCCGGGCCGGTCGTCGTACACGTGGCGCTGGTGGGGCGCTCCCAGTCGCTCCACTTCACCCTGAGAGGCACCCCATGACACACCCCGCGGTGGTGGTCACCACCAGCTGGGACGACGGACACCGGCTCGATCCGCGACTGGCCGGCCTGCTGGAGAAGTACGGCGTACCCGCCACGTTCTACATCGCCCCGCGCAACATCGAGTTCGACGCCGCGGACCGCCTTCCCCCCTCTGGAATCAGGGAGTTGGCGGACCGGGGCTTCGAGATCGGCGGGCACACGCTGAGCCACAGGCGGCTGCCGCTGATCCCCGAGGCCGAGGCCCGGGAGGAGATCGAGGCGGGCAAGGCCGAACTCGAGGACGTCACCGGTGCCGAGGTGACGAGCTTCTGCTACCCGCGCGGTGAGTACCGGCCGGTGCACGTCCGGCAGGCGGCGAAGGCGCGCTTCACCCTCGCGCGCACGGTCGTACGCGGTTCGCTGGGAACCGGACCCTTGATGGAGGCGGCCACGACGGTGAACGCCTATGCGCACAGGGTGGACGTGCCCCTGGTTCTCAGGCTGGCGGCCGGCAACCCGGCCAAGGCCGCGCGAATGTATCTGAACTGGGATGAACTAGCCATCCACTGGTTCGAGTTGTGCCGTCGCGATGGCGGCGTCTACCACCTGTGGGGACACAGCTGGGAGGTCGACGAGCGCGGCGACTGGGACCGTCTTGAGCGGGTGCTGGCACACATCGGCGGCCGGACGGACGTCCGGTACGTCACCAACGGCGAACTGCCCGGGATGGGGATCGCATGAGCACGGTCGTCCAGATCACGCCCTACTACCCGCCGCATCTGGGCGGGTTGGAGCGGGTGGTGGAGAGCCTCGCCGCCGGCCTGGCCGAGCGGCACGACGTCCGTGTTCTCACCACCGGCATCGGCGCCGAGGGAGCGGCCCGCCTCAGCCGCGAGGGCGCGGTGCGTGTCGTGCGGCACCGGTCGGTCGAACTGGCGCACACGCCGGTCGCCCCCGGCATGGTCCGGTCGCTGCTGCGCGCGCCGCGGGGTGCGGTGCTGCACCTGCACTCGGCCCATGCGCTGCTGCCCGAACTGGTGGCGCTGCTGGCCCGGTTGCGCGGGCAGCGTTTCGTCCTGCACTTCCACCTGGACGTGGACGCCTCCGGGCGTCTGGGATGGCTGCTGCCGGCGTACAAGCGGCAGGTGTTCGGCCGCGCGCTGCGGGCCGCGGCGGGCGTCCTGGTCCTGACCGAGGCCCAGCGGGACTTCGTGACCGGCACCTACGGCGTCGCGCGCGAGAAGGTGTTCGTGGTGCCCAACGGGGTCGGCGCGAGGTACTTCATGCCCGTGCGGGAGACCGGGCAGGGGCCGCTGGACCTGCTGTACGTCGGACGGCTCAGCTCCCAGAAGCGCGTGGACCGGCTGCTGGACGCCATGGCCCTGGTGCGTCGGCCGGTGCGGCTGCGGATCGTCGGTGACGGCGAGGACGGCGCCGCACTGCGGGCGCGAGCCGAACGCCTGGGCCTCGACAACGTCGTCTTCGACGGCCCCCGGCTGGGGGACGAGCTGATCGAGGCCTACGCCCGGGCCGACGCGTTCGTGCTGCCGTCCGACAAGGAGGGCATGCCGCTGGTGGCCCTGGAGGCCATGGCCGCGTCGCTTCCGGTGATCGCCACCCGGGTGCCGGGCAGCACCGAACTCCTCGACGGCGTGGGCCTGCTGGCGGCTCCCGAGCCGGACGCGCTGGCCGCGGCCATCGACTCCGTCGCCGCTGATCCGCGGCTTCGGCGGCGGCTCGGTGAGCAGAGCGCCGCCTCGGCGCGCGAGCACACCTGGGACGCGGTCGTGCGGCAGGTCGAGGGCGTCTACCGGACGGTGTTCGCGTGAACACCCGTGTCTGTGCCGTCGCGTCGGCGACGCTGGCGGCCCTGCTGGAGTGCGTGCCCGGCCTGCCCGCCGTGCTGCTGGTCCCCGCCGGGCTGTGGCTGCTGGTCGGGGCGCCCACCCTGCTGTGGTACGGCCCCGCGGAGCGGGCGGTGTCCACCCGGGACGGGCGCGCGCTCGTCGCCCTCGGACTGGGCGTCACCGGGGCGATGGTGGTGCCGCTCGCGGTGAACACCGTACTGCCCTGGCTGGGCGTGGCCCGTGCCCTGGAGCGGGGGCCGCTGACCGCGGCGGCCTGGGCGTACGTGGTGCTGGTCGCGGCCATCATCACCTGGCGTGCGGGTGACTGGTCCGCGCTGCGCTCCCGGCCCGCGCTGCCCCGTGTGCGCGGGCGCCTTCCGTACGGTCTGGGCACGGTCGGCACGTCGGGTGTGCTGGTGCTGGTGCTGTGCGTGGCCGGGCCCGTCCGGCTCGACAACGGCCTGGGGGGCGGGGTCTCCGTCGTCGCCCTGCTCGCGATCACCGCGTCGCTCGCCTGGCTGATCGTCCGGCGCGGCCGGTACGGGGCGCTGGTGACGGGGCTGGGGCTGTGGTGCGCGGCGGCCGGTCTGCTGTTGCTGACCAGTCTGCGGGGCTGGTACATCACCGGGCACGACATCCAGCGCGAGTACCAGGTGTTCCGGCTGGCCGCGGACAACGGGCACTGGGACATCTCGTCCTTCCCCGACCCGTACAACGCCTGCCTGAGCATCACCCTGCTGCCGGCCGCGCTCGCGCGGCTGACCGGGATCGAGGGCACGTACATCTTCAAGGTGCTGCTGCCCCTGCTGTTCGCGCTGACTCCGGTGCTGGTGTACCGCTCGGTGCGCAATGTGGCCCCGGCGATCGTGGCGCTGCTGTCCGCCGTGTACCTGATGCTGTTCCCGACCTTCTTCACCGACATGACGTTCCTGGGGCGGCAGGAGGTCGCCTTCTTCTTCACGGGCTGCGCGATGGTCGTGGTCACCGACACGTCCCGTCCGTTCGCGAGCCGGCGCCTGCTCTTCGCGGTGCTGGGGGCCGGCATCGTGCTGTCGCACTACTCCACCACCTATGTCCTCGTCGTCGTCCTCGCCCTGGCCCTGGTCACGGACGTGTGCTGGCGGCTGCTGACCCGGCTGCGCGGCAGGCCGGCCGCCGCACGGAGCTTCGTGACCTGGTGGCTGGTCGCGGTCACCGCGGCGGGCGCGTACGCCTGGTCGGGCCCGGTGACCCACACGACGGGGCAGCTGCACCGGACCCTGTCGCTGACGGTGCGGGAGATGACCGGCAGCACCCCCGGTGACACGGCGTCCTCGGACGTGTCCTACAGCCTGTTCAGCGGTGACTCGGTCAGCGCCGGGCAGCGGCTGCGGGACTACCGGGCGGACATCGTCAAGCAGACCGCCCGTGGCCGCGCGCAGGGCGACTATCTTCCGCTCGGCACGATCGACCGGTACCCGGTGGCCGTGGTCGACGGACAGGCGCGGCTGCCGCTGACCGTGGCCGGACGGGTGCTGGGGAAGGCCGGGATCGACGTGGCCGCCCTCAACGACCTGGTGCGGGCGTCGGCCGCGCGGCTGCTGCAGGTCCTGCTGCTGATCGGGCTGGTGGTGGCCGTCGCCGCGCGGCGCTCACGCCGGCCGGGGTTCCGCCCGGTCCGGGACCAGGTGACCCTGTCGGCGGGCATGGTCGGTGTGATCGGACTGCTGACCGTGCTCCCCCAGCTGTCGGTCGACTACGGCGTGCTCCGCGCCTTCCAGCAGGGGCTGTTCTTCTTCGCGCCGTTCGTGGCCGCGGGCTCGCTGTGGCTGGTCCGCTGGGCGCGGCGGTGGGCGGTGCCGGTGGCGAGCGCGCTGGCCCTGGGGCTGTTCCTGGACCTCACGGGCGTGGTTCCCACGGTGCTCGGCGGCTATCCGGCCCAGCTGCACCTGGCCAACACCGGCCAGTACTACGACATCTACTACGTGCACCCGGAGGAACGCTCCGCGATCCGCTGGGTGCAGCGGCGGGCGACCGAATCGCAGCGGGAGGACGTCCAGTCGGAGGTGCAGACCGACCGTTACACCTTCAGCCGGCTGCAGACCCTGATCCGGGGCCGGGCGCAGAACGACATCTATCCGGTGCTGGTGGGCTCCCGCACCTACGTCTTCCTGGGCAGTACGACGGTGACCAAGGACGAGGCCACCACGTTCTTCCGGGGCGACCTGGTGACGTACCGGTATCCGGTCGGACTGCTGAACGCGACCAAGGACAAGCTGTACAGCAACGGGGGAGCGGAGATCTACCGATGACGCGCGTACTGCTGGTGAGCCACTACTACCCGCCGCACGTGGGCGGTATCGAGAACGTGGTCCGCCACGAGGCGCTGCACCTGACCCGGGCGGGCGTCGAGGTGACGGTGCTGACCAGCGGCCGGCACACGGTCACCGAGGACGACGCGGGGGTCCGGGTGGTGCGCGTCGCGGCGTGGAACGGTGTCGAGGAGCGGACCGGGGTGCCGTTCCCTGTGCTCGCGCCGCGGGTGCTGGCGGCGGCGGTGCGCTGGGCCCGGTGGGCGGACGTGGTCCATGTGCACGACTGCCTGTACATGACCTCCTGGGCGGCCGGGCTCGCCTCGGCACTGACGGGCACGCCTCAGGTCCTCACTCAGCATGTCGCGCTGGTCGAGCATCCGTCCGCTGTGGTCCGTGGCGTCCAGCGGGCCGTCTACGGCCTGGCGGGCCGGCTGCTGCTGCGCCGTGCGCGCCGCGTCCTCGTCGTCAACGGCCGGGTCGCCGACTTCGTCACCGCCTACGGTGCCCGCGCCGTGGGCCATCTGCCCAACGGCGTCGACACCCGGCTGTTCCGCCCGCCGCACACGGCGGAGGAACGCCGGGCGGCGCGCGGGAGGTTCGGGCTCCCGCGGAACCGGGTCCTGGTGCTGTTCGTCGGCCGGCTGGTGCCGAAGAAGGGGTACGACCTGCTGCTCGGCGCCGCGGACGCGGGATACGACCTGGTCTTCGCGGGAGACGGGGCCCAGGCCACCGCGGACGGGCCCGGTCTGCATCATGTCGGCGCCCTGGCGCCGGACGAACTGGCGGAGCTGTACCGCGCGGTGGACCTGTTCGCGCTGCCGTCGGCCGCCGAGGGTTTCCCGCTCACCGTCCAGGAGGCGATGGCGTCGGGTTTGCCCGTGCTCACCACCGACGACCCCGGCTACGCCCCGTACCGGCTGGCGGAGGCCGGGGTCCGGCTGCTGCCCCGGGACAGCGGGCGCCTGCGCGGGGCTCTGCGGGAGCTGGCGCAGGACGAGGACCTGCGGGCCGCCATGGGCCGCTCCTCCCACGCCCGCGCGGCCACGGACTTCGCGTGGGAGCAGCACACGGCCGAGCTGGTGCGCACCTATGCCGCGGCCACGGGCCGCCGGACGCGGGAGGCCCTGGCGTGAAGCGCGCGACGGGTGCGAAGCCCGCGACGGCGGCTTCGCGTGTGAGGCGGGGGGCGCGTGCGATGCTGGCGATGCGTGCGGTCGCGGAGACCGCCATGGTGTACGGGCTGCTCGGCTGGCTGTACGTGGCCGTCGTGGCCGCCATCCGGCCGGACGACCTGGCCGGGCCGGTCAGCGCGTTGGTGCCGGTGCGGCGGGACACCTGCGGTGCCGTGTGCTTCGCCGTGTCGGCCACCGCGGCGCTCGCGCTGCAGACGGCGACGGGCACCTGGTGGTTCAGGGCGGCGCCCCGGCGCGGTCCCCTGATCGCCGTGCTGCGGGTCTGCACGGGGTACGGGCTGCTCGTCTGGGCCTACTTGTGCGTGAACTCGCTGACCCATCCGGCCACCCTGTCCCGGCCGCTGACCCACTTCGCCGCCGTGCCCCGGGAGGGACAGACGGCGTCCTGGGCCTTCGTCGTGTCCGCGGCGGCGCTGGTGTCGGCCAGGGCTCTGGCACGGCCCGCGGGCACCGGCGGAGGGACTTCATGACCTTGGCCACCCGGCCGTGCGCCACCGACCCCGCCCCTGTCCCCCGCCGTACGGACGCCGGACGGGCGCGGATCGCCGCGGCGGTCCGTGACCCCCTGCTGCGCAACTCCTTCTACCTCCTCGCCACCACCGCGCTCGGGGCGGCGGCCGGGTTCGCCTTCTGGATCCTGGTCGCACGGCTGTATCCGGCTGCGGACGTCGGGCGTGCCTCGTCGTTGCTGTCCAGCCTCTCGCTCCTGTCGTACTTCAGCCTGTTCGGGCTCGGCTCCACCCTGGTACGGCACCTGCCGACCAGCGACCGCCGGGCCGAAGAGACCAGCACCGCGCTGAGCACGGTCGTGGTCGCGTCGGTCGTCGTCTCCGGGGCGTTCGTCGTCCTGGTCCCCTGGGCCGCCCCCGAGCTGGGCTTCCTGCACGGCTCGCCGATGCGTGCCGTCGTGTTCGTGGTGCTCGCCACGGGCGCGGCCGTCAATCTGCTCACCGACTCCGTCTTCGTCGCGTTCCGCACGAGCAAGGTGAACCTGGCCGTCAACGGCCTGCTGATGAGCCTGGTGAAGCTGGGCCTGCCGGTGGCGTTCGTCGGGTTCGGCGCGTTCGGTGTCTTCGCCGCCAGCGGGGCGGCCTCCACCGTGGCGGCGGCGGCCAGCGTCCTCGCGATCCGCCGCGTGCTGCGGATCGCGGTGCGGCCGGCGTTCTCGTGGCGCATGCTCCGCTCGACGCTCGGATACTCGCTGAGCAGTTACCTGTCGGGCAGTCTCAACCTGGTCCCGCAGATCGTGCTGCCGATCGTCGTGCTGCAGACGCTCGGCCCTGTCCCGGCGGCCACGTACTTCGTCGCCTTCCAGATCGCGAACCTGGTCAACTCGGCGTCGTACGCGATCGGTGAGGCGTTGTTCGCGGAGGCCTCGCAGGCGGGGGTGGCGCTCGCGCCCGTCGCCCGCAGGTCCGGCAAGGCCATCGCGCTGGCGACCGTGCCGGCCGTGCTGGTGGTGTGCCTGCTGGCGCGTCCGGTTCTCACGGTGTTCGGACCGCGGTACGCGGCCGACGGTACGGCGACGCTGATCGCCTTCACGGTGAGCGCCCTGGCGGTGGCGTTCAACACCTGGGTGAGCTTCCTGCTGAAGGTGACCCGGCAGCTGGTGGCCATGGTGGTGTCCAACGTCGTCCTGGCGGCCGTCGTGCTGGCCGTCGCGGTGTCCCGGCTGGACCACGGGCTGCAATGGGCGGCCGTGGCCTGGGGCGTGGGCAACCTCGCCTCCGGGATCGTGGCGGGTGCGGCGCTGCTGGCCGGTGGCCTGCGCGAGCCGTACAGCGGGCGGCACCGGCGCCGGCGCGGTGAACGGGAGACGGCGTGAGAATCCTGCAGATCGTCAACATCGGCCAGGAGGCCGGAGGCGCCGAGAAGAGCGTCCGGCTGATCACGGACGGCCTGCGGGCCCGGGGGCACGAGATACGGGTCGTCGCCACCGACCTGCTCAGCGACGGCGGCCAGGTCTTCGCGGACGAGCTGGTGCCTGCCATCTCCGGCCACGCGGTACGGCGGTTCACCCGCAAGCTCTGGTACCGGCAGGCGTACCGGCAGGTCTCGCACGTCGTGCGCGCCTTCGCGCCGGACTGCGTCCACCTGCACACCATCGGGGAGTTCAGTCCCTCCGTGCTCGCCGCGACCGCCGGGGTCCCCCGGCTGCTGACCGTGCACGGGCCGGAGGACTGGACCCGCTCGCTGCTGCGGTGGAACCTGCCGAGCGCGGTCGACGGCCGGCTCACGCCACCCGACGCGCTCCGGTACGCCTACCTGCGCTGGGTCCAGAGGCCCGCGTACCTGCCCCGGCTGCGGCGCGTGGACCGGGTGCTGGCGCCCAGCCGGTACTTCGCGGACTCCGTGCGGGCCGACTTCCCCGCGCGTGTCCCCGTGCACGTGCTGCCGAACGGCGTCCCGGGCACGGTCGCGGCACGTCCGCTGCGGACGGCGGAGAACGTGCTGTACGTGGGGCGGCTGGAACGCGTCAAGGGTGTGGACGTCCTGCTGGAGGCGTTCGGCCGGCTGGACCGCGGCCGGCTGACCGTGGTGGGCGACGGCACGGACCGGTCGCGTCTGGAGCGTCTCGCCGGACCGCGCGTCACGTTCACCGGCTGGCTGGACGAGGCCGGGGTGGCCGAACGGCTGACGGACGCCTCCGTCGTCGTCCTGCCGTCCCTGTGGCCGGAGAACTTCCCGACCGTGGCGCTGGAGGCCCTCAGGACCGGGCGCGCGCTGGTCGCCTCCCGCGTCGGTGGCCTGCCCGAACTGGTCGGGGACGACAACGGGGCGCTCGTCCCCGCGGGCGACGCGGAGGCGCTGGCGGGCGCGCTGCGCGGCCTGCTCGGTGACCGGGCCGGCCTGGAGCGCAGGGGAGCCGCGTCGGCGGTCCGCGCCCACCGCTACACCGTCGAGGTCTTCCTCGACGCCCTGGAACAGCACTACAAAGAGGTGGCGGGACGATGAAGGTCGTGATCGTGAACGCGTTCGAGCGGGGCAACCGGGGTGACGCGGCCCTGCTCAGCGTGGCGGTCCAGCAGGTCCAAGAGGCGTTCCCCGATGCCCGGGTGCTCGTCGCGGGCTTCGAACACCCCTATCGGTGGCCGGAGTTCGACGGGGCCCGCAACATCGGCTCGATCCGCCGCTACGCGGGCGACGAGGCGGCGAGCCGCCCGGCCCGTGTCCTGCGCAAACTGCTGGTGCTGGCGCTGGTGGCGGTCGCGGCACTGCCCCTGGGCGTCCGGATCGTGCGGGCGTTCGCCGGACTGCTGCCCCGGGAGATCCGCGACGAGACCAGGGCCGTCACCGAGGCCGACCTGGTGATGGCGCCGGGCGGAGGCTTCCTGAACGCGCGCGCCGATCTGCCCTCAGACCTCAACATCGCCTTCCTCCTCCTGCCCCTGTGGCTCGCCCAGCGCGCGGGGGTGCCCACGGTGCTGGGTCCGCAGTCCTACGGCCCGTTCCCCCGCCGCCGGCAGCGGCTGATGGTGCGCCGGGTGGTGGGCCGCGCCGCGGTCGCCGTGGCCCGCGAGGACATCAGCGTGACCCGGCTGGCCGAGGCGGGGGTGACGGCGCCGACCGTGGAGCGCGGCGTCGACAGCGCCTTCGTCTTCCGGGGCGGCTCACGCCGTCCGTGGCGTGCGGAACTGGGTGTCCCGGCCGGTGCCCCGCTCGTGCTCGTCACGGCCCGCCGGCATCTGGCGCCGGAGCCGCAGGCCGCCTACGAGGAGGCGGTGGCCGCCGCCGTCCGTCATCTGCTCGAACGAAGCTGCCACGTGGCGCTGGTGCCCCAGGTCACCTGCTCCTTCCAGGCCGACGACGACCGGCTGGTGAACATGCGCATCGCCGAACTGGTCGGTTCGCACCGGCAGTTGCGGGTTCTGGACGACGCCGGAATCGACCACCACGACGTCCACGCCCTGTACGGCGCCGCCGACTTCATCCTCGGCACCCGCTTCCACTCCGTCATCTTCGGCCTGACGGCGGGCGTGCCCTGCGCCGCCGTGGAGTACGACCACAAGACCCGCGGCATCATGCGGGACCTCGGACTGGAGGAGTGGGTCATCCGGATGTCCGACGTGCGGGGAACCGCCCTGATCCCGCTCGTCGACCGTCTCCTGGCCGACGGCGAGGAGTACCGCAAACATCTCGCCGCCGTCCTGCCGGCCTACGCGGAGCGTGCCGCCGGCTTCGTTCCCGTGCTGCGCGCGGCGGTCGGCCGATGACGCCCGGCACGGGTGCGGACGGGACGGGTACGGACGGGGCGGTGCAGGGTCCCGCGGTGCTGCTGGCCGCGCCGTACTTCCCGCCGGCCATAGGAGGTGTCGAGCAGTACGTCTGGAACCTGGCACGGGAGCTGCGCGACCACCACGGCCGGCGCGTCGTGATCGCGACCACGAGCACGCCCGGACCGAACGGCAGCGGGCCGGGACGCTATCAGGACGGCCCGGAGGGGTGCACGGTCTACCGCCTCGCGGCCCCCCTGCGCGTCTCCCGTACGCCCTACGGCCCCGGCTGGCGGCGGCAGTTGGGCCGGATCATCCGGGCCGAGGAGGTGGACCTGGTCAACGGCCACGCTCCGGTGCCCTTCTTCGCGGACGCGGCGGCACTGGCCGCCCGTGACACCGGACGCCCGTTCGTCCTGACCTACCACACCGGACGGATGCGCAAGGGCGCGTTCCTGCGTGACGCGGCACTGGCGTGCTACGAGCACACGGTGCTCGCCCGCACCGTACGGCTCGCGCGGGAGGTCATCTGCTCGTCCGACTACGTGGTCGCCGACCTCCCCCATCTGTTCCCCGGCCGGGCGACCGTGATCCCCCCGGGTGCCGATCTGCGCCTGTTCACCCCGAGCCCGGTGCCGCGCGACCCGCGCCTGCTGTTCGTGGGTTCGCTGGAGCGGGGCACCGCCTACAAGGGCGTGCCGCGCCTGCTGCGGGCGATGAGTGAGCTGAGGGAACGCGGATCCGGGGTGCGTCTCGAGGTGGTCGGGGACGGGTCTGCGGTGGGCGACTACCAGCACGTGGCCGAGCGGCTCGGCCTGCGGTCGGCCGTCACGTTCGCGGGGCGCCTGCAGGGCGCGGAGCTGGCCGCCGCCTACCGGCGCGCCCGGGCCCTGGTCCTTCCCACCTCCTACGACAGCTTCCCCACCGTGCTGGTGGAGGCGATGGCCAGCGGCCGGCCGGTGGTCACCACCCCCGTCGGGGGCATCCCGGGCCTGGTCCGGGACGGCGAGAACGGTCTCCTCGTGGAGCCGGACGACGCGGACGGCCTGCGTGACGCGCTCGGCCGGGTGCTGGACGACGACGCCCTGGCCGGCCGGCTCGGCGCCGCGGCCCGGACGGAGGTCCGCGAGAACCGCGGCTGGGAACGGCAGGCCCGGCGCACGGCCGAGGTCTTCGAGCGGGCCCGGAGCGGCAGGAAGCTGCGTACGGTGGCCGTCGTGGCCCCGTACTACCCGCCGAAGGTGGGCGGGGTGGAGCACTACGCCGCGCAGGTCGCGGGTGCGGCCGACGCGGACGACGCCCTGCGGGCCGTGGTGCTGACCACGAACCCGGCCGGCCGGCGCACCCGCGTCACCGTGGAGGACGGCGTGCCCGTCGTACGGCTGGGCACCTGGGCCCGGCTGTCGAACACACCGCTCAGTCCGCTGTGGCCGGTGCAACTGCGGCGCCGGCTGGGCCGGATGCGGGTCGACGTGGTCAACTGCCACGCGCCCGTACCCGGTCTGGCGGACATCGCCGTGGCGGTGAGCGGTGGGCGTCCCGCCGTCGTCACCTACCACGCCGGTTCCATGCTGAAGGGCGAGGCCGCCGTCGACCGGATCATCAGGGCGTACGAGCACCACGTCCTGCCGCGCACCTTCGCGCGGGCCCGGGCACTGGTGGCCGTGTCACCGGTGTCCCTCGCCGCCGGACACGACCACGCCGTGCAGATCACCCCCGGCGTCGACACCGGGCGCTTCACCCCCGGTCCGCTGCCCCCGTCCCGGCGCTCACGCCTGGTCGTCTACCTCGGGCGACTGGACCGCACGTCGGCGTGGAAGGGTGTCGACGTGCTCCTGGAGGCGTTCGCCGGGCTGCCGGACGACACCCGCCTCTGCCTCGTCGGCGGCGGGGACGCGCTGCCCGACCACCTCCGGCACGCCCAGCGGCTCGGCATCGCCGAACGGGTGGCCCTGCCGGGCCAGCTGACGGGTCCGGCCCTGGTGGACGCCCTGCGGGAGGCCGCCGTCGTGGTCCTGCCCTCGCTGACGGAGGCGGAGTCCTTCGGCATGGCCCTTCTGGAGGCCATGGCCTGCGGCACGCCCGTGATCGGCTCGGACGTCGGCGGTATCCCGCACATCGTGCGGGACCGGGAGAACGGCCTGCTGGTGCCGCCCGGCGATCCGGGGGCCCTCGCCGACGCCATGAAACTGCTGCTGGACGACGGCGTCCTCGCCGACCGCCTCGGCACGGCGGGCCGGCGGCACGCGGTCACCCACTTCGACTGGAGCGCCCTCACCGCCAGATACGTACAGCTCTTCAAGGACGTGAACTGAAGTGAAGCGGCCTGGCCCGCACTGACCTGACGCATCCCGCGCCGCGGTGCCGCAATGGGGCCGGTCGCCGCTCCGGGGCCCGACGCCATGGCCGCGGACCGCCGGAGCGGCCCCGCTCACCCCGTCTCGGAGCGCACGATCACGACCGGGCAGCTCGCGTGCAGCGACACGTGGTGGCTCACGGAGCCGAGCAGGGCACGCACGAACCCGCCCCTCCCCCGGCCGCCCACGACCAGGATGTCGGCTCCCTCGGCGGCCCGCAGGAGGATCTCGGCGGGGTTGCCGTGCGCCAGCCGGGCGCGCACCGGCACGACCACGTCCGCGCCGAGCACCTCGGCCAGTTCCCGGCTCATCCGCTCCCGGGCCTCGTCGATGTCGACGTCCATGTCCACGGCGGGCGCCGACCAGCCGTACAGGCCAGGCAGGTCCCACGCGGTGACCGCGTCCACGGTGCCGCCGATCAGGCCCGCGTAGCGCACCGCCCAGCGCAGGGCGTCGTACGAGGACGTCGACCCGTCGACACCGACCACGACCCTCGGCCCGCTGACATCCCCGTCCATAAATCCCACCTCTCCAGGGGCGCTCACGCCTGCCGCTCGGCCGGCCCGCTCGCCTCAACGCTGCGCGAGACGGCGCCGCACCGCCAGAGATACGCGTCCGGCAGGAGGAAGGCCGCGAGCACCGCCCACCGCGGGGGGGGCGAGGTCGCCTACTTGGGCCTGGACGCCTCCACGATGTCGCACTCGATGAACGACGGAGGCCGCGTACACAGGGCCGCCATGGACTCCGCGAACTCGCGCGCCCCGGGGTTCTCCCGGCTGCGCATCGCCTCGTCGAAGGAGTCGAACTCCAGCACCTCGTAATAGCGGTCGGGCTGGTTCCTGTCCTTGAGGACCACCTGGTACGAGGGCCCGTTCTCCATGCCCGCGAAGCGCTTCTCGGTGTTCAGTGCCAGGGTGCGCATCTCGTCGATCCGGTCGGTCTCGAAGGCGATGATCTGCACGAACTTCTTCGCTGCTTCCACGATTCCTCCAGCCGGGTGACGGCGCCCCCCGCATCGGGAACGCTCAGCACCCAACGAAACACGAGGCGTGGTCGTCGGCAATTCGTCCGCCCTCCCCGCCCTCGCGGACGGCCCGCGGCACGCCACCACTTCGCGGGCCCCCCGGCGCGAGCTTACGATCCATTCGTGACAGACATTCCCGACAACCTGATCGCGCTGGAACGGTCCGCCGATATCGAACGCGCCAGACTGGCCGGTCTCGCCGGCGCCGAGTACGACGCACAGCGAAATCGCTGGTGCACGGCGTACGAGGCCGTCCAGGCGGCCATCGCCTCGTACGCGGCGGCGACGGGCGAGAACCGGGACACCCTGGAGCGCGCGGTCAAGGCCGCGGTCATGCACGCGCAGGAGGACCCCGCCGTGGAGTGAGGGCGCACGCGTGACATCCGGGTCACGCGTACGGCATGGCGCCCGGCCCGGTGGCACTCGGCGACGCCCGGATCGAACCGCCCGTCGAAGGGCAGGCACGCGGGCCGACCCCCGGCCGCGTCCAGACGGTCCCTCCCGGTGCGTGGCCAGGGGTGGTGCTGGGGGTGGTTCCAGGGGTGGTGCCGGGGGTGGTGCCGGGGCGGGGTTGGTGAGTGCTTCCTGGACGATGCGGTAGACCGTCAGCCGTACCCCGCCGTCCAGGGCGCCCGTGTCGCCGGCCGTGCGGTGGACGACGTCCGGTGGCAGAAGAGCAGGAAGACCAGCGCCTCCACCGTGGTGTCCAGGACCCAGGGACGGGCCCGGCCGGCGCGCGGCGGAGCCGCCGGCCCGCGCCGCCGAGGCGGGCGACCAGCGGCGCCATCCCGCTGATGCCCTCGGTGGTCCCGGAAGTCACGCCGGAGGCCACGCCGGAAAGTCATGCCGGAGGTCACGCCGGAGGTCATGTGCGTGCGGTCAGGCGTCGTCGCGCACCAGCCGGTACGCCGCGCACGCGAGCGCCAGCGCCGTCCAGCCGAGGAAGACGAGCAGTCCCGCGCCGGGTGACAGGGTGGTGGCGTCGTGGGTCAGGGCGAACATGGACTGGCCGGCGTTGCTCGGCAGGTAGGGGTCGAAGTCGTCCTGCCAGGAGCTGGGCAGCAGCGAGGCCAGTCCCGGGATCAGCATCAGGGTGGCGACCAGCAGCGAGATCCCGCCGGCCACGGACCGCACCAGCGCGCCGAGCGCCGTACCGATCACGCCGACCAGGCCGAGGTAGAGCCCGGCGCCGAACAGGGCGCGGACGACGCCCGGGTGGGAGAGGCCCATGGCCGCGGGTGTGCCGGAGAGGATCCTGCCCCCGATCAGGAAGGCGACGAACGCGCCGAGGACGCCCAGCACGAACGCGACGGCTCCGAACGCCGCCGCCTTCGACCACAGTACGGGCAGCCGGCGCGGCACGGCCGCCAGGGTGGAACGGATCATGCCGGTGGAGTACTCCCCCGCCATGACCAGCACGCCCAGGACGCCGAGGGCCAGTTGGGCGATGTTCGTGCCGAAGAGGGACAGGCTCACACCGGTGGCGCGGGCGAAGTCGCCCTGCAGGCGGCCCGATCCGTAGCCGGACCGGTACCGGGCGGAGGCGATGAGCCCGAACGCGACGAGGAACAGCAGGCCCAGGCCCAGGGTGATCCATGTCGAGCGCAGGGACCACAGTTTGGCCCACTCGGAGGCCAGTACGCGCCGTCCGGTGACCCGGTAGGCAGGACGGGCGGAGGCGGGGTCGGTGGACTGCGGGGTCTCGGTGAGGGTGGTCATGCCGGCCTCCCCAGGGGCTCGGGGGTTTCCGTGGTCTCACGGGCGGTGGTGGAGCCGTGGTATTCCACGGACTCTCTGGTCAGTTCCATGAAGGCCTGTTCCAGGGACACCGCGCGTGATCCGAGTTCGAAGAGCGGGATGCCGTGCTCGGCGGCCCGCAGTCCGATCTCGCGGGCGGTCACCCCGGTCACCTGCAGTTCCTCGGAGCCGACGCGGCCGGTGACGGAGACGCCCGGTCCGGCCAGGACCTCGCGCAGGCGCGCCGGGTCCTGTGTCGCCACCTTGACGGTGTCGCCGCCCGCGTCGCGGACGAGGTCGCGCACGGTCGTGTCGGCCAGCAGCCGGCCCCGCCCGACGATGATCAAGTGATCCGCGACGAGGGCGACCTCGCTCATCAGATGCGAGGATACGAACACCGTGCGCCCCTCGGCCGCGAGCGAGGTCAGCAACTCGCGGATCCACAGCACGCCCTCGGGGTCGAGTCCGTTGACGGGTTCGTCGAGCATCACCGTCTGCGGATCGCCGAGCAGCGCCGCCGCGATGCCGAGCCGCTGCCCCATGCCGAGGGAGAAGGCTCCGGCCCGCTTTCCGGCCACGCTGCCCAGTCCGGCGAGTTCGACGACCTCGTCGACCCGGCGCCGGGGGATGCCGTGGGTGAGCGCGAGGGCCCTGAGGTGGTGGTGGGCGGAGCGGCCGGGGTGGATCGACCTGGCCTCCAGGAGGGCCCCGACCTCCTGGAGGGGGGCCTGGTGGCGGGCGTAGCGCCGGCCGTTGACCAGCACGGAGCCGTGGGTCGGTGCGTCGAGCCCGATGATCATGCGCATGGTGGTGGACTTGCCGGCGCCGTTGGGCCCGAGGAAGCCGGTCACCGTGCCCGGCTTCACGACGAAGTCCAGCCGGTCGACGGCCGTCTTCTCCCCGTACCGCTTGGTCAGCTGGTGTGCCTCGATCACTGGCTTTCCCTCTCCTCGGCCTGCGGCGTCCGTCGCTCCCGACGCCCATCGGTAACGCTATGAGGTGAAACGCCCGTAAACGGTGGTACCGGGGGCCCCACTACGCCGGCCGGGTGGTACCGCGGTACTACGAACGGTCAGGGCAGGATCGCGTCGACGCATCCCCCGTCGACGCGCAGGGCTCCCCCGGTGGTGGCGGACGCCTGGTCGGAGCTGAGGTAGACGACCATGTTGGCGACCTCTTCCGGCTCGATGAGCCGTCGCAGCAGGGACTGCGGGCGGTGCTCGCGCATGAAGACCCGCTGGGCCTCGTCCCAGGGCAGGTCCCGGTCGACGAGTTCGTAGACGAAGTCCTCGACCCCCGCGGTGTGGGTGGGTCCGACGATGACGCTGTTCACCGTCACGCCGGTACCGGCCGCCTTCTTGGCGAATCCGCGGTCCAGCGCGAGCATCGCGGTCTTCGACATCCCGTACTGGATCATCTCCTCGGGGATGGCGATCGCCGATTCGCTGGAGATGTACTGGATCCGCCCCCAGTCGCGCTCCATCATCCCCGGCAGGTACATCCGGGTCATGCGTACGGCGGACAGGACGTTGACCTCGAAGTAGCGCCGCCACTCCGCGTCGGAGATCTCCAGCGGGTCGGCGGCGCCGAAGATGCCGAGGTTGTTGATGAGGATGTCCACGTGCGGGAGCGCGTCCGTCACCCGGCGGGCTCCGTCCTCGCTCGCCACGTCCGCCACCACCGGGACCAGGTCGGCTCCGGGTACCGCCTCGGCCAGCCGCCGGACGCTCTCGGCCACCCGCCCCTCGTCGCGCCCGTTGACGCCGACGCGGGCGCCGGAGCGGGCGAGTCCGGCGGCGATGGCCGCGCCGATGCCCTGGGTGGAACCGGTGACGAGGGCGGTGCGTCCTGCCAGATCGATGTGCATGGGTGAGCGGCTTCCCTTCACGCGTCCGATACATGGCCTTCATTGAGAAATGCGGCACTTCGTCAAGTGTGCGGGGACGACGCGCACAACGGGCGCAAGGGCAGCCGTCCGGCGGATGTGTCCGCCGCCGCGGCGGATGTGCCGACCACTGCCCGGTTCGGCCGTCCGGCCCACCCGGCGGACCGGGGCCGCCGGCCACGACCCCACAACGGGTGCGCAACGGGACGGTAGGCGGCACTGCCGTCCGACGCGGGTCGTGGCTACTGTCGGAAGGGTGGGGACACGGGGGGCGCGCAAGGCGGTCCCACGCGGCGGTTCCGTAAAACGGGGGGACTTCATGAGGTCGGGAGTTTCATCGCGGGTGGCGCGCCGCCTGGCCGGTGCCGCCGTGGCGGGCGCGGCCCTGGCCTCGGCCTCCGGGTGCACGGTTCCGGTCGATGCCGTGAGCGGTATCTCCGTCACCGAGGACGGTCGCCTGCTGGGCGTGATCGCGGTCTGCGGGCACCGGATCGACGGTGCGACCCTCTACGTGGACGGACGCGACCCCGACGACACGCCCACGGTGGGTGACTGGGTCGCCGACCGGCCCGTCACGTCCGGCGTCGCCACCTGGACCCTGGACGCGCCGTCCCCCGGCTGGTCCACGCGGAAGAGCCTCGCTCCGCTCGCCTCCGGAACCACCTACACGCTGTACGGCTGGACCAAGGACAACTCGTGGTCGGCGGCGGACGTCACCTTCAAAGGCGCCGACCGGAAACGGCTCACTCCCGGGACGGTCCGGTACGACGAGATCTCGGACAACGGCGACGCCATCCCGGTCACGGTCCCCATGGCCCGCTTCAAGGCCAAGGCCTGTGCGGACGAGTGAGGGAACCGCTCGACTTCGGGGCCATGGGCGGCAGTTCCTCAAGGCGAGAATGCCAACCTGAAGGCCCCTGTCCACACCTACCCGGAGTTCATGGGCCGGTCAGGATCAAGAGCGTGGCTGCAGCCAATGGCGCGCCGAGGCCAGCGTCACCTCGATGCCGTCGCTCCATGAACAGACTTCCAGCCACGACAGACAGCCGCCCTGCGTGAAGACCAGAACCTCGCCGGGACACTCACCGGTCTCGGTGACGAGTTGCGCTTCGGCCGCCACCACTGCGCCGGGGCCGGTGGAGGCGGGCTCCACCTCGCTCGTGTCGAGTTCGAAGTAGGCGGTACCGCACCCGCATGTGCAGCGACCTCGCACGCTGAGGTGCGGAACCTGCCTTCGGAGCGCGTCATGAATTGGATTGTCAGAGTTCAGGACTGCCGCGAGCACGTCGGCGACGTCGGAAGGCAGGCTCTCGGTCACTCCGTCACCGTATCCGGCCGGCGCCTTCGAGTCCCACGAAGCCAGACCTGTCGCACCCTTCGGCCGGTCGGCGCGGTCACGCGTCCAGGAGGTCGGCAGCGGCGAGATCGCCGATGTCCACGCTTGGCCGGCGATCAGATAGCGCGGTGCCCTTACCTGCGGCCATAGCTCCTTTGTGCTGCCGACGACACCCCTCCCCCACTCGGACGCATACACGAGCCACGAACTCCCTTTCGATTGCGCTGATATGGTGGCGCGCCAAAGGGGAGGGGTACATGTCAATATCGTTAAGATCGGCACGCCGCCGTATCGCCACCGCCGTGGGCGCCCTGGGGCTCATATGCAGCATGTCGCTGGTCCAGGCTCCCGAGGCCGCTGCGGCCGACACCGGGTCTCACGCCTTCTTCAGTTCACCGTCGAACCCGAACGCGATCAAGAACCAGCTTCTTGACCTCACCAACCGCACCGCGGTCGGAGCCGACATCCACGTCGCGATGTACATCTTCAACGACCTGGACATCGCCCAGGCTCTGGAGAACGCGGCCGACCGCGGGGTGCACGTCAAGGTCGTCGTGGACCACATATCCGCCGAGTCGGACGCCCACTACGTGCCCTTCAAGGAGCTCCAGAACCACATCGGTTCATCCATCACGGCAGCTTCCTACGCCGTGGCGTGTCCGGAGCACCGGGGTTGCATCGGCGACAACAGCAACCTGCAGTCCATCAACCACAACAAGATATTCCTCTTCTCGCAGCTGACGGACGGCACCTCTGACGTCGTCGTACAGTCCTCCGAGAACCTGGACGCCCGCGCCAGCGCCGGCGGCTTCGGGGCCTGGAACAGCGCACTGCAGATGAACGGCAACGCCGGTCTGTACAACGGGTACGCCTCCTACCTCGGCGACCTGGCGGCGATGCACCCCAACAACAACTACTACACGACATTGACGTCGGGGAATGCCAAGGCCTACTTCTTCCCCGAAGCGTCCGTGAACTCCGACTGGCCCTCCGAACCGGACACCGACGCGGTGATCAACCGGCTCCACGGGGTGGTCTGCAAAGGCAACGACCCTGGTTTCGGTACCAGTGACGGCCGTACCGTCGTACGCGTCGGAATGAACCTCTTCAGCCGCTACGAGATCGCCAAAACGCTGCAGGACCTCGACGAGGCCGGCTGCTGGGTGGAGGTCCTGTACCAGCTGCCCAAGCATTACCGGGGCACTGGAGAGGACGCGGCCCCCGTGGAATACGGGAAGGTGACCGACGAACTCACGGCGTCCTTCAACGCCTACAACGGCCCCGTGGTGCACACCTACCCCGAGTCGGCGAACTACGCCACGCCGTTCCACTCGAAGTTCCTGCTGGTCAAGGGCGGCTACGACGACGGGTCCGGCAAGGTCAACAACCGCAAGATCCTCTGGACGGGCAGCCACAACTACACGTTCAACTCGCTGCGATACAGCGACGAGGCGTTCGTCAAGCTCGAGGACCCGGCGGTGTTCGACGACTACGAGAACTTCTTCAAGTCGGCTCTGCCCGGCGCGACCTGCACCTGGATCGAGGGAAGCTGGTCCGCCGCCGGCTGCAACTGACGCCCCTCCCTTCGGGCGTCCCCCGGGACGCCCGAAGGGCCGCGCTACCGAAGGCAACGGAGCCGGAGGCGAGATCGTCAACGGCCAAGCGGAGCCACGTCATTGAGCGCCAGGCAAATCAATACCGGCCGGGAGCGGCACAGGGTTGACTGTCGGTCATGACCACGACACCAGTCTCACAAGGCTCCGACCAGCGGGAAAGACGCGCCACTCGCGCGGGAGGACTGCTTCCCGCCGATCCGGTGCTGCGCGCCGCCACCGTGCTGACCGCCGTCAACTCCCTGGGCAACGGCCTGTACTTCCCGCTCGGCATCCTGTACTTCACGCGCATCATCGGCCTCGACGCGACCGCGGTCGGGCTCGGCATGACGGTAGCCGGTCTGGTGGGGGTGGTCTCCGGGGTGCCGGCCGGACGGGCCGCGGACCGCTGGGGCGCCCGCCGGATCGGCGCGGTGCTGTGGGGTGGCACGGGCCTCGCCACGGCCGCGTACGCCCTGGTGCACTCCTACGCCGGGTTCCTCGTGACGGCCGTCTGCGCGACGGGCCTGATGACCGCGAGCCGCGCGGTGCAGGGCGCGGTGTACGCCGACGTGCTGCCCGCGGCGACCCGGGTGGAGGCACGGGCGTACCTCCGCATGGTGACCAACGTGGGAATGGGGCTGGGCGGAACGCTGGGCGCGGTAGCGCTCCAACTGGACACGCGGGGCGCCTACATCACGGTCATCCTGCTGAACGCACTGTCGTTCGCGGGTCCGGCGCTGCTGCTGCCGCGGCTGCCGCTGGCCTCGCATGTGCGTGAGCGCACGGCGCCGGACGCCGCTGCCCCGGCCGACGGCCGCTGGCGGGCCGTGCGCGACCTGCCGTTCCTCGCGGTGACCGTGCTGAACGCGGTGCTGGTGGTGCAGTACACGCTGTCGGAGGTCGGGCTGCCGCTGTGGATCGTGGAGCGGACACAGGCACCGCGCTGGACGGCGGCACTGCTGATGGTCGTCAACTGTGTGCTGGTGGCGCTCCTCCAGGTACGGGCCGCCCGCCGCGCCTCCCAAGTGCCCAGTGCCGTAAGGGCGATGGGCTGGTCGGGACTGCTGCTCGCGGCGGCCTGCGCGGTGTACGCCCTGTCCGCGGGCCTGTCCCCGGTGTGGGCGGTGCTGTCGCTGACGGCGGGGGCGGTGGTGCAGGTCTTCGCCGAGGTGCTGTCGGCGGCCGGCGGCTGGACCCTGGGCTACGAGCTGGCCGACGCCCGCGCGCACGGTGTCTACCAGGGTGTGTTCGGCGCCGGCATGTCGGCGGGGATGATGGCGGGACCCTCGCTGGTCACGGTCACCGCGATCGCCCACGGCACGGTCGGGTGGGCCGTGCTCGGCGTGCTGTTCGCCGTGGCCGGCCTCGCCGTGTCGCCCGCCGTGCGCTGGGCCGCGCGCGACGGCGCGTGGCGGGGCGAGTCGGTCCCCGAGCCGCTCGCCGGCTCAGCGCACTGACCGACTGAGGCGTGGCAGCGGAGATACCCGACCGAACGGTACGGACGCGGTGGCGGGCGGTGCGGCGGTGTGGACGTGGCGGCCGGGCTTCCCGGCCGTTCCATGCCGTACGAGGGCCGTCCGTCACCCGAACCGACGCCGGGCCACCACCCGGACCGCCGTCCGGTCGGGCGCGTGGGGCTCGATGGGTCGATGATCGAAGGAGAGGCAAGAGACCCATCCAGTCCCGTGCGGCGAACAGGGGAGGGACGGCCCGTGAAGCAGTGGCGTCGCGGCCTCCACCGCGCCTGGGAGTGGATCGCGCTGTCCACCCTGCTCAGGCGGGGCAAGGAGCTGGAGCTGCTGCACCGGGCCATGGGGTTCGCCACGCTGGCCCTGGTCACGCTCGCCCCGCTGCTGATCGTGGTCGCCGCCGCGGATCCGCTGGTGCGGGGAGGTTTCTCGTCATGGCTCGCGGACGGGATGGGGCTGTCCGGGAAGTCCGCCCGGATCCTCACCGACATCTTCAGCCCCCCGCACGAGGTCATCGGCACCATCAGCGCGTGGAGCGTGGTCCTTCTCGCCCTGTTCGGGGTGTCCTTCGCGAGCAGTGTGCAGAACGGCTACGAGCGGATCTGGAACCTGGCCGCGGGCCCGTGGCACCGGGTGTGGCGGCAGACGACCTGGCTGGTGGTGCTGATGGCCTACCTGTACCAGGAGGTGCAGACGAAGACGACGATGTACGGGATCCAGCGGTTCGTGGTGACCACGGTGAGCACGGTGCTGTTCTTCTGGTGGGGGCCGCGTTTCCTGCTGGGGAGCCAGGTCCGCTGGCGCGACCTGCTGCCGGGTGCCCTCGCCACCATCGTGGGCCTGGCGGGTCTGCGCGCGTTCTCCGAACTCGTCTTCGCGCCGCTGATCGTCACCAACGCGCTGAGCTACGGCGCGGTCGGCACCGTGCTGGTGGTGGAGTCGTGGCTGGTCGGCGTCGGGTTCGTCGTGTACGGGGGCGCGCTGTTCGGCCGCTGGTTCTGCGAGCACCACTGGATACCGTCCCACCACCGGTAGCGAACGGTCAGGGCAGTTCCTGCTCGGCCCAGATGATCTTTCCGTCGGCGGTGTAGCGGGCTCCCCAGCGGTGGGCGAGCTGGGCCACGAGGAAGAGACCGCGGCCGCCCTCGTCGGTGCTGCGGGCGTGCCTCAGCCGCGGGGCGGTGCTGCTGCGGTCGGAGATCTCGCAGGTCAGCCGGGCGTCGAGGAGGAGCCGTAGCCGGATGGGAGGTGTGGCGTAGCGGATCGCGTTGGTGACCAGCTCGCTGACGACGAGTTCCGTGGTCATGGCCAGCGCGCCCAGGCCCCACTCCTCGACCTGGCGGGTCGCCCCGGCGCGGACGTGGCCCACGGCGGCCGGGTCCGCCGGCACGTCCCAGGAGGCGATGCGGCCCGGTCCGAGACGGTGGGTGCGGGCCAGCAGGAGCGCGATGTCGTCGGGCTGCGGCACGGGCACGAGCTGCCGTACGGCTGAGTCGCACAGGGTGGTGAGGTCGGCGCCGGTGTCGGTGAGCACCTGGCCCAGGCGGGTCATGCCGTGCTCCATGTCGTGGTCGGCTCCCTCGACGAGGCCGTCGGTGTAGAGGCCGAGCAGGGTGTTCTCGCCCAGCTCGATCTCGGTGGCCTCGAAGCCCATGCCGCCGAGGCCGAGGGGCGGTCCGGCGGGGATCTCGGGGAAGCTCACACGTCCGTCGGGTGTGACGACGACGGGCGGCGGATGGCCGGCCCGGGCCATGGCACACCGGCCGGTGACGGGGTCGTACACGGCGTACAGGCAGGTCGCGCCGGTGAAGGTGGCGGTGGCGCGGGCGGCGGGGTCGCCGTCGCCGGATTCGTCGCTCAGTCGCAGCACGAGGTCGTCGAGGTGGGCGAGGAGTTCGTCGGGGGGCATCTCCATGTCGGCGAGGGTCTGGACCGCCGTGCGCAGCCGGCCCATGCTGGCCGCCGCGGTGACGCCGTGACCCACCACGTCACCGACGACGAGGCCCACCCGTGCCCCGGACAGGGGGATCACGTCGAACCAGTCGCCGCCGACCCCGTCGGTCGGGTCGGCCGGCCGGTAGGAGGAGGCCACCTCCAGGGCCGTACCGCCCTTCAGGGCATGCGGCAGCAGGCTGCGCTGGAGGGTGACCGCCGCGGTGTGCTCCCGGGTGTAGCGGCGGGCGTTGTCCACGCAGACCGCCGCCCGCGCCACCAGTTCCCGGGCGAGCAGGACGTCGTCGGGTCCGAACGCGACCCGGTTGAGCGAGCGGAAGAACGAGGTCAGGCCGAGGGCGGTGTCGCGGGCACGCATCGGTACCAGGATCAGGGAGTGCAGGCCGTACTCGCGGATGCGGGCGATCCGCAGGGGCTGCTCGGCCGCGCCCTGACCGTCAGGTGGGTCGAGGACCGGGATGAGGACGGGGTCCCCGTGGCCGAGCAGGTCGGCGGCGTAGGAGGCGGGTACGAAGTCCGCCATCTCACCGACCCCGACGAACGCCCCGGGGCAGCCGCCGCGCACCGCGCGCATGCCCGCGCGGCGCATCGCCGTCCTGGCGGGGGCGGGTCCCGCGTCGGTCAGCCACGCCCCGTGACCCTCGCTGCTGAGCACGCGCTCCAGGAGGTCGACGACGACGTAGTCGGCGAAGCGGGGTACGGCGAAGTCGGCGAGTTCCTGGGCGGTGCGCAGCACGTCGAGGGTCGTGCCGATGCTGGTGCCGGCCTCGTTCACCAGGGTCAGCAGCCGGCGCGCGTTCCAGCGCTCGGTGACGTCCGAGACCATGTAGCAGACCCCGGAGACGGAGTCGCCGCCGTCCGTCAGCGGGAAGAACGAGGTGGAGTACGCGCGCCGGCGGTGCGGGTCGGCCCAGCTCCAGCCGACGTACTCGTAGTCGAGCACCGGTTCCCCGGTGGCCAGTACCTTGCGCATCCGCCCCTCCAGGGCGTCGGCCTGGATCCCGGGCAGCAGTTCGCTCAGCCTGCGGCCCAGCCGCTGCTCGCGGGGGACGCCGCCGAAGCGTTCCAGCGTCTCGTTCACCCAGACATAGCGCAGCCCCGGGTCCATGACGGCCATACCGACCGGTGCGCAGGCCAGGAACCCCTCCAGGACGGAGCCGTCCACCTGCCACTGCGCGCACGGATCGCGTGCGGAGACCAGGAAGCACTCGTCCGCGCCGATACGGAAGGCCGCCGAGACCCGCAGGTCGACGTCCATGCGGTGGCCGTCGCCGTGGCGTACGGCGACGAGCCCGCTCCAGCCCGCTCCGGCGCGGCAGCGGTCCGCGACGCGGGCGGCACGTGCCGGGTCCTCGGCCAGCAGGCGGGAGGCGGGACGGCCGACGACGTCCTGGGCGGGGAGCCCGAACAGGTCCTCCGCGCCCCGGGTCCAGCCGGTCACCACGCCCCGTGCCGTGATCACCGCCGCCGCGTCGGTCGACGCGTCGAAGCCCTTCCGCGCAGATTCCATCGGTTCCTTCCCTGACAGCACCATGGTCCCGCTTGTCCGCGCGATGCGCACGGGCCGGTACGGGTGCGGCCCTGACGTGGGCGAATGCGACCCGGCATGGGCGGGCGCCGTCCCGCCCTCCTCGCCGCCCACGACGGCGGCCCGGCGGCGCGGCGGCCGGCCACTGTGCGCGCCTGCCCTGACGGCGGCGGAGCCGTCCGCGTGGTGGGGCTCAGCCGGTGATGCGACGCTGGGTGGAGAGGTGTCGTCCGAGGAGCGGAATCCAGGAGGGCCGATGGGGCGTGACGTCCCGGCGCTCGTCTTCACCCGCGAGGACCGCCGCCGGTACCGGATCAAGATGCAGGAGTGCCTCGACGCGTTCGCGCAGATGCTGCGCGAGTCACGGTTCGAGGCCGAACGGCCGCAGGTGGGACTGGAGATCGAGCTGAACCTGGTGGACGGCGAGGCGGAGCCGGTGATGCGCAACACCGACGTGCTGGAGGCGATCGCGGACCCCGCCTGGTCCACCGAACTCGGCCGGTTCAACCTGGAGATCAACGTTCCGCCGCGCCGGCTGACGGCGGGCGGTCCGGACGCCTGGGAGGAGGAGATACGGGCCGCGCTCAACCACGCGGAGGAGCGCGCCCGGTCGGTCGGCGCGCGTCTGATGATGACCGGCATCCTGCCCACGCTGCGACAGGAGGACATCGGCGAGGAGTCGCTCTCGGAGAACCCGCGCTATCACCTGCTCAACGACCAGGTCTTCGCGGCCCGGGGCGAGGACCTGCACATCGAGATCGACGGCGTCGACCGGCTGCGGACGTACGCGGACACGATCACCCCGGAGGCCGCGTGCACGAGCACCCAGTTCCATCTCCAGGTGTCCCCGGAGAACTTCGCCCCCTACTGGAACGCGGCGCAGTCCATCGCCGGGGTACAGGTGGCGCTGGCGGCCAACTCGCCTTTCCTGTTCGGCAAGGAGCTGTGGCACGAGACCCGGATCCCGCTGTTCGAGCAGGCGACCGACACCCGCCCGGAGGAGATCAAGGTCCAGGGAGTCAGGCCCCGGGTGTGGTTCGGGGAGCGCTGGATCAACAGCGTCTTCGACCTGTTCGAGGAGAACCTGCGCTACTTTCCCGCCCTGTTGCCGCTGTGCGACGAGCAGGACCCCGTGGAGACGCTGGACCGGGGTGACGTGCCCGAGCTGTCCGAACTCACCTTGCACAACGGCACGATCTACCGCTGGAACCGCCCGGTCTACGCGGTCGTCCACGACCGGCCGCACGTGCGCGTGGAGAACAGGGTGCTGCCCGCCGGGCCGACCGTCGCGGACGTCCTGGCCAACGGCGCCTTCTACTACGGCCTCACGCGCGCCCTGGTGGAGGAGGACCGGCCGGTGTGGTCGCGGATGTCGTTCGCCGCGGCCGAGGACAACCTGCACACGGCGGCCCGGCACGGCATCGAGGCCCGCCTGTACTGGCCGGGGATGGGCGAGGTGCCGGTGCCCGAACTGGTGCTCAGGCGGCTGCTGCCGCTGGCGCACCAGGGTCTTGAGCGCTCCGGCATGGACGCGGCGTGGCGCGAGCCGCTGCTCGGCATCATCGAGCAGCGCTGTGTCGCCGCCCGCAACGGGGCCGTCTGGCAGAAGGAGATGTTCCACCGCATCGAGGCGTCCACCCGCGCCGGCCGCCACGAGGCCCTGCGGCGGATGACGGAGCTGTACATGGACTACATGCACCTCAACGCCCCGGTGCACACCTGGCCCGTCGACTGACGCACTGCGGGTGGGGGCCGCACGGAGAACGTGCGGAGGAATAGTGGATGCGGAACGAAACGATCACCGTATAGGCTCCGCCTGGCATTGCGGGGGAACGGTGGAGGTGGGGGGCATGACCGACGGTTCGGCGTCCGAGAAGGGTCACAACGCCGGGGTCCAGGCCGTCGTGGCGGTACTGGTGGTCGGGGGCGCGCTCGGGGGTCTGTGGGCACAGGGCGAACTTCAGGGGAACACCGGTGACAAGGGGCCGGCCACGTGCTCGCACGACGACCGCCGGGTGTCCCGGCACGTCTCCGGGCACCGGCTGTGCACGGCGCTGAACCGCCCGAATCTGCCGGTGCTCCTCGGAGCGCCGGACGAGACCGCGCAGACGGCGAACGGTTCGTCCTCCTCCTTCGCCCTCCCCGACGGCACCAAGGTCACCACCCCCACGGCGGAGGTCGACACGCAGACCTTCTCCGTGCAGCTCACGGCGCCGGACGACCGTGCTCCCGTCGCCGAGACGGCCGGTCTCATGGGCATGAGCGCGCAGAAGACGACGCTGCTCGGTCACCCCGCGGTGCTGTACTCGGACCACACGATCGCCATCCGTTTCTCGCTGGGCGGCGGCGACACCGACGCCGACACCAGTACCGGCGGCATAGCCCGCCATCTGCTGGTCGCCAGGGACCGCGAGGACGGCGGCGGTTCGTACGAGCTCGCCCTGTGGCGCCAGGACAACGGGACGCCCGACGACGCGGCGCTGCTGCGCGTCGCCGAGCAGGTGCTGCCCAGGGTCCCCGGCTGGGCGGCCGGCTGACGTCACGGTTCCGGGCCGGCGGCGCGTAGCGCGCTCCCATGCGCGTCGACCACTCACCGGAATCCATGGATCCGGGCTCGTTCTACCGCCTGGTGGTCGACTTGCCGCCGGCTGGGCATCCAAATCGGGGGGACACCTCCAATAACCAACGCGCCACCACCCGCGTGACCTCCACGTATGTTGCGGGCGTGCTGCGCAGGCCCTGGCACAAGCGCGGGTCCGGGGGCGTATCCGGGGACTGTCAGGCGGTGACCTTGCCGAAGATGTGGTTGGCGGGAGCCTCGGGGTCGTTGCCGTAGAAGAACTCTTCGAGTGCCTGGTGGAACTCGTCACGGTCCAGTCCGCCGGAACCATCGAGGTCCAGAGCGGCGAAAACGGCGGCGCTGTCCTCGCCGGGGACGGCGGCGACCGAGTCGAACATCTGCTGGAACTCGGCCTGGTCGATCTTGCCGTCTCCGTTGAGGTCGACGAGGTCGAAGAAGCAGTTGGTGACCGGCGCAATCTGCTGCGGGTAGAGCGCGCGGTCGGTCAGGACACTCTTGAAGCCTTCGGTCATCTCCCGCACATCGACCTTCCCGTCACCATCCTGATCCATCGGGGCGATGACGTTCGACCAGAACCGGTCCATCCCCTCGGTGAGCCGGCGGACGGTCTCGGCATCAGGGGTGGTCTCGCGGAGGCTGATGTAGCGCTCGCTCATCTTGCGGACGTCGTGCTGGGTGATGAACCCGTCGCCGTCGACATCGGCGCCCCTGAACCACTGGCCGTACTTGAGATCTTGAAGTGCAGTCATGACTGCGCACCGTATTCACGCAGTTACGGCGGTGCAAACGTCCGAGTGGAGGCTGGGAGCCGGTCGGACCTGTCTACCGGGCGCCCGACGAGGGTGAACACGGCAAACTCACCCGTCGTCGAGTCGGCTTCGTTTCAGTGTTCGAGGTGTGGTGGTGTGAAGGCGAGTACCTCCTCGACCGGCCCGTCGTAGACCTCGACGTCGACGAGAGCACTGTGCGCACTCGGTCCCTGGGACAGCCGCGAGCACCCGCGGTCCCCGGTGAGGGTGTTCGGGTTGCCGTGGCGGTCCAAGGTTCCGCTCCGGCCCGGCTGGGCCGGGTCCCACCACGCTCCGGTGGACAGCTGGATGACGCCGGGCATGACGGCGTCCGACAGGATCGCGCCCGCCAGACAGCTGCCTCGGTCGTTGAAGACGCGCACGATCATGCCGTTCTCGATACCGCGTGATGCCGCATCTTGCGGGTTGATCGTTACGGGCTCGCGGCCGTGGATCTTCGACTTGAGGCTGTGGCCACCGTTGTCGTACTGGCTGTGCAGGCGTGAGGCAGGCTGATTCGAGATCAGGTGCAGCGGGAAGCGGTCCGCCAGGTCGGCGCGAAGCCACTCCACCGGTTCGAACCACGTCGGATGTCCGGTGCAGTCGTCGTAGCCGAACGAGTCGATCTCCTCGGAGAAGATCTCGATCCGGCCCGACGGCGTCGTCAGGGGGAAGCGCTGCGGATCGGAACGCAGTGCTTCGAAGCTGCCAGGAAACGGCCCGCCGAGTGCGGGCAGTTCGACACCGGAGGCGCGTTGCCAGAAGTCGTCGAAGTCTGGCAGGGCCGCGTCGTCGCCGAGGTTCGCCCGCGTCTGGACGTAGAGGTGCCGGACCCATTCGATCTCGGAACGCGCCTGGGTGAACTCGCGTTCATAGCCGAGCCGGGCAGCCAAGGCGGCGAAGATCTGGTGGTCGGTGCGTGCCTCGCCGGCCGGCTCGCGGACCTTCGGCATCGCGACGAGGTGAGGGTCGGAGAACCCCGCGGCGAAGTCGTCACGCTCCAGGCTGGTCGCGACGGGAAGCACGATGTCGGCGAATTTCGCCGTGGTGTTCCACCAGGCTTCATGGACCACCACCGTGTCCGGGCGCTGCCAGGCCCGGGTGAGGCGGTGGAGATCCTGGTGGTGGTGGAAGGGGTTTCCTCCGCACCAGTAGATCAGGCGCAGGTCCGGCAGGGTCAGGCGCTGACCGTCGTAGTCGATGGTCGCGCCCGGTTCCAGCAGGGTGTCGGCGATCCGGGCGACCGGAATGAAGTCCGCGACAGGGTTGGCCACCCGCGGCATCGACGCCACAGACGGACGGCCCGGGGCAACACCGGTCGCGTCCATCGTTGCGTAGCCCGCGCCCCAGCCGCAGCCGGGCCGGCCCAGCGAACCCGCCATGGCCGCCAGCACGACCGACATCCAGATCGGCTGCTCACCGTGGTCCGCCCGCTGTATGGCGTAGTTGACCATGATGAGGGAACGCTGTGTGGACAGGCGGCGGGCGAGATCGAGGATCGTGTCGCGGCTGATGCCCGTGATCCTCGCGGCCCAGTCGGCGTCCTTGACGACGCCGTCCACGTCGCCGGTCAGGTAGGAGGCGAAGCGGTCGAACCCCTCGCAGCAGCGGGTGAGGAAGTCCTCGTCGTACAAGTCGTCGACCAGCATCGTGTGCGCGATGCCGAGCATCAAGGCCGTGTCGGTGTTGGGGATGACCGGCAGCCACTCGGCGTCGAGGAAGTCGGCGGTGTCACTGCGGATCGGGCTGACGTTCACGAACCGCACCCCGGCCTCACGGCACTTCCGCTGCAGGTCCCGCGTCTGGTGCCGGGCCAGCCCGCCAGGGTTGATCTGGCTGTTCTTCAGAGCCAGCCCCCCGAACGCCACCACGAGCTCACAGTTCTCGGCGATCTCGTCCCACATCGGCATCCGGGACTGGTAGCTCCACGGAGCCCCGCCGATCACATGCGGAAGGATGACCTCAAGAGCGGCGGTGCTGTACGTGTTGCGCGAGTCGGTGTAGCCCCCGCCCAACGCCAGGAACCGCTGGAGCTGACCCTGCGCATTGTGGAACCCGCCCGCACTGGCCCAGCCGTACGAGCCGCCGAACACCGCGCTGTCCCCGTGCTGTGCGCGCACTTGGCGCAATTCCTCGCTCACCAGCGTGAGCGCGTCGTCCCAGCTGACCTCTACGAAGGCGTCCGCACCTCTGGCCGTTTCATCGGCGCGCGGCAAGCCATTGAGCCACCCTTTGCGCACCGCGGGACGCAGCACACGCGCACTGTCCTCAGCAGCCGTCACCATGCCCGGGCCGATCGGCGACGGCGCGGGGTCATCACCCCGGGGCTCAATGCGCACCAGCTGACCCGAATCGACCACGGCTACGAAACTGCCCCAGTGCGTCGCCACCGGCATGCGTCGTTCCACCGTGCATCAACTCCATCCCTGAAGTTTCTCCGGCTCTCGAACAACGGCCGCTACACCACAGGGGTCCCGCGTCAGTCAGCGGTCCGCAGGACACAGGCTCCCCCTGGCGGATACTGCCCAATCCTGACGGTGCGCACGACTCCCACCGCCGCCACTCAACCGGAGCCCGGAGCGCCTCTGTCGACCGCGACCTGACCGTCGTCCGACACCAGCGTCAAGGTCCTGGTGCTCCGAGCAGGAAGGTTCGCCATGTTCACGGCTGTTCGGCTGCGCCGAACTCACCCCCGCCGCCTGAGCGCGCCGTGTCCATCCGGCGCCGGGCGCGTTCGTCACGGTGACGTGTACACGGGTTGCAAAGACCCCACGGGACTCGTGCCACGGGCGCCGGGGCCGCGCGATACCCGTCTCCCCTTCCCGACCGCCGATCGAAGCCCTGGTCCGCCCGGGACCAGGGCTTCGTGCTGCACCCGCGCGCTGGGACACGGTGGCGGCCGGGCGGGTGTGCACTGACGCTGCCGGGCCGGCGGCAGCCCAGGAACGCGGCGCCCGCACCGCGCGGTCAGCGACCAGGCCAGGGATGACAGCGGGCAAGGATCGCCCACTCCTCATCCGGCCGGCCCGGTACGAGACGGCCGTCCGTCTCCCACCGCAGGGCGAGTTCGGTGAAGGTCGGCGGCTCTTCGTCCTGGTGCGACCCTGTGCTCGGGTTCGACCTCGGTGCTGACCGGGTTGCGCTCCATCCGGCTCAACAGGTCGGTGAGGAAGACGCCGATGCCCCATGCCCTGTCGTGTCCGCGTCGGGCTCCTCATACACCCTTGTCCTGCCGCCGGGTAGGTCATCGGTGATGTCGCGCCTCGCCGCTTCCCCGGGCCACCACCACAGGGAGGGATCCGCCCGCCCACCCGTTCGGCAGCCCGACGCGCCTGCGAGCCGGGGCACCCCTAGCATGCTGACTGTGCGACCCATTCTCCCGAAGATCGAGGGCGGCCGGGTACAGGGCCTCCTGCAGCTCGTCGAGGACGGCATCCACCTCGTCGTCGCGGCGCTCCTCGTACTGCTCGCGGGGCTCCTGACCGTCGGGGTCGTCCACGACGTCATCAGGTCGATCCAGGGGCCGTACCACGAGGAGACGGTCGTTCTCTCCGCCCTGGACAACAGCCTCGTGCTGTTCATCGTGGCCGAGCTGCTCCACACCGTCCGCCTCACCATCAGGAACCAGACCCTCGACGCGGAGCCGTTCCTCGTCGTCGGCCTGGTTGCCGGCATCCGCAAGGTGCTCATCGTGACGGCCGAGGCGGAGAAGTCCTTCCGGTGGAACGTCGAGGGGATCGAACTGCTCATCCTGGCGGGGTTGATCCTCGTGATGGCGACAGCGGCGTACGTGTGGCGGCGCTCGACGCGGCCGGGAGACTACCTCCCGCTCCAGGAGGCGCGGCGCTCCCCGCCGCCGGAGCCGTCACCGACCCCGGCGCGCGGGTCCTGATCCATCGCCTTCCGCAGCCGCGGCCGCCCGTACCCGCTGCTCCTCGCGAGCAGAGCCGACGTCCCGTTCCAGGGGTGTGCGGCTCACGGCCGTCGCGAGGTCCTCCAAGGCCCGTTTTTGCAGTTCCGCCTCACGCCGCACCACCGGGCTACGGTCCCCGGCGGCGGCGCCCTCCCACGCATGAAGCGCCTCCTCCACGCGCCCCCAGTCCGGATTTCTGTGCTCGCGCACGTCGACTGCCGCCTGCGCGGTGTCCGCCTCAAGGGCCTCGGCGAACCGCTCAGCCTCAGGGACGAAACGGCCGTCGGCCCGCGGGACGTGGCTCTCCATGAGCATCGCCGCCCGGCCGAACTCCTTGAGTGCCTCCTGCGCCTCCTGCGCCTCGCGCGATGTCAGACCCCTGGGGCGGACCGGTTCCTGTCTTGCCCGGTCGTACGCCTCCTGCCAGGCGGCACGTGCCTCCCTGCTCGCCAGCAGTGCCCGGCGCATGTCGGCGTGATGTTCCGGGGTCGGTTCGGCGTGGTTGCGGAGCACCGCGGCCGCGTAGTGGCCGTTGGCGGCGAGCCAGTCCGCAAGCCGGGACGGCAGCCGGGGCGTCTCCCACGCGGGGAACACCACGTAGGCCAGCATTGCCAGGGCCCCGCCGAGCAGGGTGAGCACCACCCGCTCCGGGACCGTCTGCTCCCATGTCTGGCCGCCCATGCCGAGCAGGAAGACGACGTACGCGGCAGTGAAGCACTGCGAGTAGGCGTAGCCGGTACGGATCAGCGTGTACGACAAGCCCGCCGAGACCACCGCCAGTGCGCCGAACACATGGGCGTCCGGGCCCAGGGCGCGCACCATCCCGCTGGCGAACGCGACCCCCGCAAGGGTCCCGGCGAGACGGGCCACCGCACGCGCGTACGTCCGGTGGAAGTCCGGCCGCATCACCATCACCGAGGCGACGGGCGCCCAGTAGCCGTGTCCCAGGGGCAGCCGGGCGGCGATCAGATAGCCGAGCGTGGCCACCGCCGCGAGGCGGACGGCGTGCCGGAACACGGGCGAGTCCCGGCGGAGCTCACGGCGGACCGCCCGGACGACGACCGGGACCAGCCGGAACATTGTCGGGCGCACCAGGAACTGGGCGCCCGCGGGGCCGGGCGGCGGGGGCGTCCTCGCGGAGGTGCCGCCGCTCCCGGCGACCTCCAACGCCTCGCCGAGCAGTTCCACGAGCCGCTCGGCGGCCTGCCGCGCGGGGCCCTCCAGTACCTCGTGCTCCTCGTCGACGCGCAGGACATCCGTGCTCCCGGGCCGCACCTCGGCGGGAGTGCCGCGGCGGATCGAACGGGCGGCCGCGTCCAGGACGTCGGCGGCCGCGTCGAGCAACTCCCGCGCGCGGTCCCGCCCGGGTCCCTCCGCCGGGGCGCCGACATCCGGGTCGGCGAGCGCGGCGACGACCGGCCGAATGCGCTCGGCGAGCCCCCGGGGGCCGTGGAGGACGGAGGGACGGGTGCGGGCCTGTGACGGCGTAACGGCGGCCGCGTCCCGGGCCGTCATCAACGGCTCCGGGTCGAACGGGGCGGTCGGGTCGTGCCGCAGCCGGCGGGCGTAGTCCGCCACGGCGGCCAGGGCGTCGGCGAGCGCGTCACGATGCGCCCCCCAACGGCGGATCGGGAACAGCAGGATCAGCACGGCCTGCACCACGCCTCCGAGCGCGATGACCCCGGCGTGCTCCAGGGCTCGCCCGACGCTCGTGGGAAGGGTGATGGTCACCAGCATGCTGCCGACCGTCGTCGCTGCGACGATCCCAGCGGTCGATCCGACGGCCCACGCCATCCCCGCGGCAAAGGCCCATACGGCCAGCAGCGGGAGGAACGTCACGAGTCGCCCCGCCGCCAGGTAGCCCACGAAGGTGCTGAGCGCCAGACCCGCGCCCGCGCCGAGCGCGATCACCTTGCGTGGACGCCAGGTGCGCTGGAAGGTGGCCCCACCCGCGGAGTAGGCACCGAGGGCGGCGGACGCGGCATACGCAGGGGAGACCAGCCACAGCGCCGACCCGATGACGATCGCCACCCCAGCAGCCGTGCGCAACGCGAGCAGAGGCTCCAGCCGCGTCTCCTCGATCGTGAGCCCGGATCGCACGACCTCCCCGAAGGCCCGCAGCCACGTCACGGGTGTGAGCCTAGCCGGAACGCCCTGCCGGGTCGCGTCGGCCGCGCCGCCGCCTCCTGGCTGCGCTGCGCTCGGCGGGCGTGCGACCCCGGCCGACCTGCACTCACAAACCGGCACCCTCGCGTGCGGGGCAATCGATGACCGCACCCCAACCCCGCCTGTTCACCCCCAGCGGCCGCGGCTCGTCGTCGTTCTCATGGCCGATCCGGGATGGCCGGCGGAGGTTGCGAAGCGACTGAAGCAGGGTGACGGACCTGCCCTACTGGGACAACTCCCGCCCCCGCCATTGCCATGATCGGGTCGCCGGAGCACATCGCGCTGATGTCGCTGCCCATGCTTGGCCTGATGCGCGCCGCCCACCGGCTGAGGGGAGCGGCCCTCGGTGTGATCGGAGCGCTGATCCCGGAGTCCGGCAACGCCCTGTTGCCGTCATGACCGTGATGATCCATCGCCAGCTAACAGCGCCAGGCGGTCCAGAGCCCGCGCTGCAGCGCCACGTCCACGTCGAACTCGTCTGCGGTGGAGCGCAACGCCCCACGCGCGCTGGGCAAACAGCCCTTGGGGCGGCTGACGCACCTGGTCGGTGAGCCGGCCGCTGGAGCAGACCGTCGTGCGGCTTGCGTGCATCCGCAGGATCCCCGACCGGCTGGTGTCGTCAGCCGATCCCGAAGCCCGACCTGTCCGCAAGGGCAAGCCCCAGCACCCCAGGCTGATCGGCCCACATCCCGGGTGCCGGAGAGTTCAGATTGTGGCGGCTCGACCTCGCGGGGATCATCGAAGGCATGGACAGGAACATGTCCGTCAGGTCCGGGGAGCGGCTGCTGGAGGAACTGGTCAGAGCAGCCCAGCTGGCATCACCTGCGGAACTGCCCGTGGTCCTGAACCGGTATGCCGAGGCCATGGATCTGGGCAGGGCCGTTATCTATCTGGTGGACATCCAGCAAAGACTGCTGGTGCCGCTTGTCGAAGGCGAGCCGGAACTGGAGCTCGACACTTCGCTGGCCGGATGGGCCTACCGCACCGACTCTCTCCGAGTGGAAGAAGGCTCCTCCGGCGGGCTGACCGTATGGCTGCCCCTGGCCGACGGAGCGGAGCGGCTGGGTGTCGTGGAGCTGGACATGAGCACCCTGGACGGGCTCAAGCTACGGCGCTGTCGAACGACGGCGCTGCTCCTGGCACTGATCATCACATCCAAGCGCACCTACAGCGACACCATCGCACAGCGCATGCGTACCAGGCCGATGCACCTGCCCACGGAGATGGTGAGGGCTTTTCTCCCTCCCCGGTCGATCGGCACCGGGCGGGTCGTTTCGACGGCGGTTCTGGAGCCTGCGTACGAACTGGGTGGTGACGCTTTCGACCACGCGTTCACCGAGGACGTTCTGCACGCCACAATCCTTGACGGCATGGGGCACAACCTGGCGTCCGGACTTGCCACCTCTGTGGCCATGGCAGGCTGCCGTAACGCCCGGCGCAGCGGGGCAGACCTCAACGAACTCGCGGGCACCGTGGACGAGGCGCTGGCGAAGTGGCTTCCGGAGCAGTTCTGCACAGGTGTCTTCACCCATTTGCACATGCCCACCGGTGTGCTGCGCTGGTGCAACTGCGGCCACCCGCCTCCGTTGCTCATCCGTCGCCACCGCCTGCTCCACCATGCCTTGGAGCGGCCTCCTGAGCCTCCGTTGGGTCTGCCCGCCAGTCTCGCCGGGACCGCCCGTCAGGTGCACGAGGTCAGCCTCGAACCCGGTGACCGAATACTGCTCTACTCAGACGGCGTCGTGGAGTCACGCGACGAGGCAGGCGAAGAGTTCGGCCTGGAGCGCTTCACCGACTACATCATCCGGTCGACCGCAGCGGGGCAGAGCGCCCCGGAAGTGCTGCGCCTGCTCATCCATGCCATCCTCGAGCATCGGCACAACAAACTCAGCGACGACGCCACGATTTTGATGTTCGAATGGCAGCCCCCTGATCCGTGACCGCAAGAGCCGGAGGGCGCAGCGGTGGCGCCGGCACTGCGAGGACGCAGACGATGACGTCGGTGGTTGCCGAACGTAGCTCAGTCTCCGGGAAGCGGCGGGTATGGCCGCACATCTGCAGCGCCATATCCGCGCATGCAGGGGTCCCAGGCGACGGGCTGCAGCTCTTTGGCCGCAGCGGCGGCCTGTTTATCGGCGGATGCTGCCGGAGGCTTGGGTTCTACAGTGGCCAGCCGCAGCTACACCGTCTCGTAGCCGGCCACGGTGTCCGGCTGGAACCGGTCCACGACGCTCTTGCGGCATTGCGCCGGGTTGAGATCCCCCACGGCCTCCAGTGCTTCCGGCAGTTCGTCGGGCGCCTGGCGGATCAGGCCGGTCACTCCGTCGTTCAGCCGGGGCATGGCGGTGTCCGAGGATGGTGAACTGGTCAAACTGTCCTACTGCCAATGCGGCGCCAACCTGGACCAGGACGTTCAGGCAGCGAAGGGGGAACCCGAGAGCTGACTTCCGCGATGGGCACGAACCGGGGAGGAGCCAGCCGTTCGTCAGGCGAGCCATGCGGACTCCTTGTGACGTATGCGTGGGGAGGCGTCCGAGCCGCCCCCGGCAGCGGACGTGCCCGTGGTGCCGGGTGCGGCCGAGTACCCCAGGTGCCGGTGCACGAAGTGGATGGCCATCGCGCCCTCACCGGCCGCCGAGGCCACCCGCTTCACCGAGCCGCTACGGACGTCCCCTGCCGCGAAGACCCCGGGCAGGCTGGTCTCCAGGGTCATGCACGAGCGCCCGCGGCCGTGCCACACCTCGGGGTAGGCGCAGGCTTCCTGGGCCTCCGGGCCGGTGAGGACGAAGCCGCGGGAGTCGAGGGCGACGATGCCGGCGAGCCACTCGGTGTGGGGGTCGGCGCCGGTGAAGACGAACAGGCCCCGTACCGCGAGTCGGCGGTGCCCGCCCGTGCGGTTGTCGACCACGTCGAGCTCCTCCAGCACCTCCTCGCCGATGACCTCGGTGACCTCGGTGTGCAGCATGACCTCCACCCGCGGATGGCGCTCGACCTGGTCGACCAGGTAGCGGGACATGCTGGCCTCGAGGCTGGGTCCTCGGACGAGCAGGTACACCTTCGGCGCGTACCCGGCGAGGAACAGCACCGCCTGGCCCGCCGAATTGCCTCCGCCGACGACGGCCACCGGGTCGGTGCGGCACTGCTGGGCCTCGTAGACGGACGCCGAGTAGTGGACGCTCGTTCCCTCCAGGCGTTCGATGCCGGGAACCTGGAGCCGGCGGTAGCGGGCCCCCGTGGCCAGGACGACGGCGCGGGCGGCGATCTCGCTGCCGTCGGCGAACGTCACCGCGTAATGGTCCTCGTCCTCGGGACGGAGACCGGTCACCTCCACCGGAATGCTGATTCCGGCGCCGAACTTGTCGGCCTGCAGCACGGCGCGTTCGGTGAGTTCGGCGCCGGAGATGCCGGCGGGGAAGCCGAGCAGATTCTCGATGCGGGACGACGTGCCGGCCTGGCCGCCGGTGGCCATCGCCTCCACCACGGTGGTGCTCAGGCCCTCGGAGGCCGCGTACACCGCGGCAGCGAGTCCGGCGGGTCCGGAGCCGACGATCAGGACGTCGCCGTGACGGTTTCCGGCGGGCAGTGACGGCAGGCCGATGAGCCGGGCCAGTTCCGCGTTGCTGGGGTTGCGCAAGAGGGTGGTGTCCCGCCAGATGACGAGCGGTGTCTCCTCCGGGCCGACGCCGAAGCGGCGCAGCAGGTCCTCGGCCTCCTTGTCGGTCTCCAGGTCGATCCAGCGGTGCGGCAGCCGGTTGCGGACGGCGAACTCACGCAGCCGCCTGGTGTCGGGCGAGTAGCGCGAGCCGATGATGCGGAAGCCGGCGCCCTGTTCGACGAGCAGCGCGCGACGGCCCAGACAGGCGCGCAGCACGACGTCCCCGATGGTGGAGTCCTGGGACACCAGGTGGCGCAACTGGTCCAAGGAGACGACGAGGACCTCGCCCGGCTCCCTGACGACTGCGGTGTAGAAGGCCACCTGTCCGTGCAGCAGCCCGAGTTCGCCGATGAAGCGACCGGGGCCGTGCACGCGCAGCACGTGCTCCTCGGGAGTGCCGTAGTCCTCGACCACGGCGACGGTACCGCTGAGGACGACGAAGAGCGTCTCGCAGCGCTCCCCCTCCCGGATCAGCACGTCGTTCGCAGCCGTGCTCCGGCGTTGCCCGTGCTCCGCCAGACGTTCCGTCTGGTCCTCCGTAAGGCGCGGATACGCGCCGTAGATGTCCGGGGTCTCCCAGAACACGGCCTCGTCCGCTTCCTCCGGCACCGGTTCTTCGCCCGGCAGCGGCTGGTCGCCGGACATCAGACGAACGCCTCGTGGACGTAGCACCAGCGCCATTCCTCGCCGGGCTGGAACGACTGCACGATCGGATGGGCGTCGGCAGCCGCGTGCTTACGCGCGTGCTTGTTCGGCGAGGAGTCACAGCAGCCGACGTGCCCGCAGGTCAGGCAGAGCCTCAGGTGGACCCACGGGGAGCCGAGCAGCAGACACTCCTGACACCCTTCCGGGGTCAGCGGCTGGACCGGCCGGACAAGCGCGAGGTGAGGGTCTGCGTGCAGGGTCATCCGGATCACCTTTCCCGGGCCGCTATCGACTGTTCGACCCACTGGCGCAGAGCGGGGGCGGGCGCCGCACCCGCCTGCCGGGCTACCGTCCGGCCCCGGTCGAGGACGAGCAGTGTCGGTACCGCCTGGACCTCGAAACGCTGCGACAGCCGCGGGTTCTTGTCGACGTCGACCTTGACGAGTCTGATTCGGCCCGCGAGATCGGAGGCGACCCTCTCGAGCGCGGGGCTGACCATGCGGCAGGGGCCGCACCAGGTGGCCCACAGGTCCACCACTACGGGGACGTCGGCCCGCTCGGCGACCTCGATGAAGTCGTCGTCGCCCGCGTCCACCATCCACGGTAGGGGCTGCTTGCAGTGGCCGCACTCGGGGCGGCCCTCCGCGGCCACGGGTACCCGGTTGGTGCGCCCGCAGTTCGGACAACTGACGGTCGTCGCCTGCATCGTGCAGCAGGTTCGTCCTGCGCCCCGGCGGCCGGCGGACGTTCGGCGCGGCCGGCGCGCTGGGCGCCTTCGCCTTCGCGATCCTCGGCCCGATCTCCTCCCTCGGGGCGAGCGTGCTCCATGGCACCCTGCACACCGACTCGCACCTCGTGGTCGGCCTGGCGGCCTTCCTCATGTTCGGTTCCGCGGCGGCCGTCCAGCTGGTGCTGGGTCGCCTTCCACTGCCCCGGCTCCTGACCGTGGGGGCAGTGGTCTTCCCGGTCGGCCTGGTCCTGTGCGCCGTCGCCCTGTACACCCGGCGCTCTGGCTCTACCTGGTCGCCGTGTCCCTGTCAGGAGGCGGCTCTGGGCTGCTGTTCAAGGGAGGCGTCGAACGTGCCGTCTCAGTGGCCGAGCCCGCCTCACGCGCGGGGGTCCTCGCCGTGTTCTTCGTCGTCGCGTACCTGGGGAGGGGCCTGCCGTCCGTCCTGTTCAGCATCGCCCTGCGGCATTTCGCCGTGCAGACCGCGATGATCGGTTTCGCGGCTGTCCTCTCCTGCGGCGCCATCGTGTCGGTCGCCGTCGCGTTGCGCGACCGCGCACCCGGTCCCGGCGAGCTCTCGGCGCAGTCCGCTCGCCCCTCCTGACCTCCCTGCGGCCCACGCGACACCGGTTGTCTGGGGGCGCGGACCTGGGCACTCGGTGCGGGCGCGCGTGACATGGATCCGCGGCGGACGGGAGGCCCGAGATGTCTGCGGTATCGGCCAGAACGATCGCGCTCCCCTCCGGTGAGGAGATCGCGGCGCTCGGGCAGGGCACCTGGTACCTGGGCGAGGACCCGGCCCGGCGTGAGCAGGAGATGGCCGCGCTGCGGCTGGGCGTGGACCTGGGCATGACCGTCGTCGACACGGCGGAGATGTACGGCGACGGCGCGGCCGAGGAGCTCATCGGGGAGGCCCTGCGGGGACGCCGGGAGGAGGTCTTCCTCGTCAGCAAGGTGCTGCCCGGCCACGCCGACCGGAAGGGCACCGTCGCCGCCTGCGAGGGCAGCCTGCGGCGGCTCCGTGCGGAACGGCCAGCACTTCCGCGATGTTCTTGCCGCGGTAGGTGACTTCCAGCGTTTCGGCGTTGTACCGGGCGCCCTCGCAGGTCGGGCACGGCGCGTAGGTGGCGGGCAGGAACAGCAGTTCCACCGCGACGAATCCTTCGCCCTGGCAGGTCTCGCACCGTCCTTCGGGCACGTTGAAGGAGAACCGCCCGGCCGAGTAGCCGCGCGCCCTGGCCTCGTCCGTCGCCGCGTACAGCTTTCGCACCGCGTCGAACATCCCCGTGTACGTGGCCAGGTTGGACCGGGGAGTCCGCCCGATGGGCCGTTGGTCGACCAGGACCAGCCGGTCGAACGACTCGACCCCCGACGCGTCCTGGACGTCGACCTCCAGCCGCGCCTCGCGGCTCCTCGAGTGCGAGTCCCAGGTGGCCGCGGACGACCTCGGCGAGCACCTGCGTCACCAGCGTCGACTTTCCGGAACCGGACACGCCCGTCACCGCCGTCAGCACGCAGAGCGGTACGGCGACGGACACGTCGCGCAGATTGTGGCGGGAGACGCCGCTCAGGTGCAGCCAGCCGTCCGGTGTGCGCGGGCGGTGATCGAGCGGCTGGGCGCGCCCGAACAGGTACTGGCTCGTGGCCGACTCCCGGACCCGCTCAAGACCGGCGACCGGGCCGCTGTACAGCACGCGTCCTCCGCCCTCGCCGGCGCCTGGGCCGATGTCGACCACCCAGTCAGCCCGCCGTACGACGTCCATGTCGTGCTCCACGACGAACAGCGAGTTGCCCGCCGCCTTGAGGCGGTCCAGCACGTCCAGCAGCGGTTCCGCGTCGGCCGGGTGCAGGCCCGCGGAGGGTTCGTCGAGGACGTAGACGACGCCGAACAGCCCCGAGCGCAGCTGGGTGGCGATCCGCAGGCGCTGCGCCTCGCCGGGCGACAAGGTCGTCGAGCGGCGCCCGAGGCTGGAGCGGCCCTTTTCGGCAGGCTCAAGGATCGCAACGCACTCCACATGATGCGTCATCGAAATCACGTCACGTTCAGCGAACGATGAAGAAACCCCAGGCCGCCCGCTACCTGCCCGTATGCCCCGCTGACAACCCATTCAGACGCCCTCTAATGGCACAGTTCGCCGCCCAGTCGGGTCCGGGCGTACCGGACGGTGCGGCCGCTGCGGGTGCGGCTGAGCAGGCCGGCGTCGTAGAGGACGGCGAGGTGCTGGCTGACGGCGCCGGGGGTGACGTCGAGGCGGTGGGCGAGTTCCGTGGTGGACGCGGGTTCCGCCAGCAGGAGCAATAGCCGGGCGCGGGGGCGGCCGAGGAGCCGTACGAGGGCCTGGTCGGTGACCGGGGGCGGTTCCTCGGAGAGGGTGGCGCGGCCGCGGGCCGGGTAGAAGAGCATCGGCGGCCGCGTGGAGTCGATCAGCGCCTGGGCACCCCGGGCGAACAACGTGGGCAGCAGCACCATGCCGCGCCCGGCGATACTGATCCCCGTTCCGTGGCGCGGAGCCTGCGCATTGGGGCGCCCGGTGCGCAGCCGCAGATGGCCGCCGGTCCAGGTGAGCCGTGAATCGATCCCGGACAGCATCGCACCGGCGCCTTGTTCCGCCAACGTCCGTCCCTGATAGGCGAGATCGGCCTCCATAATGCTCTGCACGCGTGGCCACCAGTCGGTGACCAGACAGGTGTGCCAATAGGTGTCGAGCGCGTCGGCGGTCCGGGCGAGGAGTGCGGCGGGATCGGCGAGGCCATGGGCGACGACCGGCGGCAGCGCGCCCTCGGTGCGATAGGTGGCGCGGAAGTCGGCGGCGACGACGCCGGGCGGAGTGGCGCACACCTGCTCCAACTCGTCGGCGAAGACCGGGCGGACCCGGACGGGTCGCGGGGTGAGAAAGTCCGGCACCGACCGCCAAGGGGCGACCAAAGCGCTGAGCACCTCGTGATCGAGGGAGTCCAGGCAGCCGCGGATGCGGCGCAGCCAGGGCCGGTGGTGCGGATAGCGCGCGGGGTCGTTCAGAGAGCGCAGCGAGAACACCGCCTCCTGGAACGGGGAGTAGGAGAAGGCGGTGGTGGCGAGGTCGTCAACGCCGAAGCGAAACTCGATCATTGAGTAGGAGGCTAAATGATTGTCGGTACCGCGTGACCGGCGGTTCGCTGATCGGCATGACGACGACATCACCCTCCTCGGCCTCCTCGGACTTTGATCCATCGGGGGCGTCGCCACCTGAGCGCGCCACCCGGGCCGCAGGACTGCTGCCCGCCGACCCGACGCTGCGCCGCGCCACGCTGTTCACCCTGATCGACTCCGTCGGCGCGGGTCTCTACTTCCCGCTGGGTGTCCTGTACTTCACGCGTATCGTCGGCCTCGACGCGACCGCGGTCGGGCTCGGCCTGTCGGTCGCGGGACTGATAGGGGTGGTCGCCGGCATCCCCGCGGGCCGGGCTGCCGACCGGTGGGGTGCCCGGGAGGTGGGGGCGCTGTTGTGGGGCGGCGCCGCGGTGGCCACGGCGGGCTACGTCGTGGTGGACTCGTACGCCGGATTCCTCGTCGCGGTGGTGTGCGCGACCGTGCTGCGGATGGCCAGTCACGGGGTGCAGAGCGCGATCTACGCGGACGTGCTGCCCACGGCCACGCGCGTGGAGGCGCGGGCCTATCTGCGGGCGGTCACGAACGTGGCGATGGGGGTGGGCGGCCTGTTCGGCGCGATCATCCTTCAACTCGACACGCGAGCCGCGTATGTGACGGCGATCCTGCTGAACGCGCTCACGTTCCTCGCACCGGCCCTGATGGTGCGCCGCCTGCCGCTGGCCGCGCATGCGCGGGACCGGGCCCGGCTCGCGGACGATGCCCCGGCCGCCGACCGCTGGCGTGCGGTGCGCGATCTGCCGTACCTGACGGTGACCGTGCTGAACGCGCTGCTCTGCGTGCAGTTCGCCCTGATGGAGGTCGGGCTGCCGCTGTGGGTCGTCGAGCGGACCGAGGCACCTCGCTGGACGGCTGCTCTGCTGCTGATCACGAACTGCGTGCTGGTGGCGCTGTTCCAGGTCCGGGTGGCCCGGCGGGCCGCCCAAGTCCCCAGCGCTGTGCGGGCGATGTACTGGTCGGGGCCGCTGCTCGCGGTGTCCTGCGGGGTGTACGCGCTGTCGTCCGGGTTGTCGCCGGCGTGGGCGGTGCTCGTGCTGGGCTTCGGCAGCGTGGTGCAGGTCCTCGCCGAGCTGCTGTCGGCCGCGGGCGGCTGGACTCTCGGCTACGAACTGGCCGACGCCCGTGCCCACGGCGTCTACCAGGGCGTGTTCCAGGCGGGCATGTCGACGGGCGTCATGGCGGGCCCGGCGCTGGTGACGGCGACCGCGATCCAGCACGGCACGGCGGGCTGGGCGGTGCTGGGCGTACTGTTCGCGCTGGCGGGCTTCACGGTGCGCCCGGCGGTGCGGTGGGCGTTCCGGGACGGAGCGTGGCGGGGCGAAGCCGCGTGACCCGTGACGACGACAGTCCGCGAACCCGCATGCCCGGTCACGGCGACCGCCCGCGGACCGGCACCCCCGGTGACGTCGCTCCGCGGACGGCTGGCCAGGGGATCCGGCTCCGAGGAGTGATCCTGCCGTGGCCTCCACCTAGAAAGCGTCTGGAAAGCCTGTCAGCGGGTCATACGGGCAGATAACGGGGATGTGGCACACATTCGGGGGCTGGGGTGGGCGAGCCGCACGCCCGTTACTCGTCCGCGTGACGCGCACGATTCCAAGCACTCTTGCACCATCGACTGAATCGGCAGTCCACCTGACCAGCGGTGCAGGTCGTCTGGCACATCATCAGAACGAGCGCCGGATGATCGTCAAGATGACTCTGTGAGCGTCAATTCGGCGTCAAGCTACTGAACTTGATTGAGTGATGTCGGGGCCCGCCGCAGGGTGGCAGGGGCCAGCTCGCGCCTTCCCGGTGTGGCCGGAGCACGAGGATGATGTTCGCGTGATCCGAGACTTCCCGCCGTTGCCGTTGCCATTGCCCCAGTACGCCGTGGTCCGTATCGGCTGCTCACCAGGGGTGCCTGCCGAGATCGCCGCCGATCTGCGGGAAGTCGGCGTCCCAGCAGGGCTGATCGGATATGAGTACCAACCGCTGACTGAGGCGACGCTCCTGGACGGGAACGGTGAGAGCGGGTTGGTCGTCTTTGGGTCCAGTGGCCTGTTCGGTCGGCTTGGCGTCGATGTGGCTTCGCGTCGCGTCGTGCAGATCCCCAAGATCGGGTCCGCGACCGCCTGGCATGTGAACAGGGACCTCGAAGCCTTCCACCGGTGCGTCGCGGGCATCATCGCCCGCTTCCCGTTCTACGAGGAAGACGAGGAGGACAGGTTCCAGGAGGTGGCGGACGAGCTTCGTCGGCTCCTCGCTGCTCTCGATGCCACCGCACTCGCAGACAACGGGTTGTGGGAGACCTTGTGTGATGACGTGGCGATGGGCGACTACGCGAACTGGGAGGAGGAATGAGTCGCGTCAGTCCTCCAGGGTCAGGCCGGTGGTTGCGAGGCAGCCGTCGACGAGTTCTGGACGGTACTGGATCCTCTTGAGCCGACGTTTCACGGCTCGGGTGATCTGAGTGAGGTCCGCGGCGGGGAGGTTGCCGATCTCGCGTTTGACCAGTGACCAGATGCCCTCCTGTGGGTTGAGGTCCGGGGCGTAGGCGGGCAGGTGGAACACGGTGAGCCACTCGGCGTTCGTCTCGATGAACGCACGCATGCCAGCGGTCAGGTGCAGGCGGAGGTTGTCCCAGACCAGGACGATCGGGCCGCCGAGCTGGATGCGGACGCGGACGATCAGGTCGCGGAAGTCGCGCCAGCCGAAGCCCTTCGGTTCGTCCTTGCGGCCGTGATACTCGCGGATCGCGTAGATCAGCCGGGACCGCTCGCCCGGCTTATAGCAGGTCATGCCCGCCATCGACACCCGCCCGGAGCCGCGGCCCCTCACCCTCACGACCGGGGTCTGGCCGATCCGGACCCAGGTTCTGGCGCGCGGCGGAGTCATCGACTGCCCGGCCTCGTCTTCGAAAACGATCCAGGCCCCGCGCTCCGCCGCGATGCTCTTACCCGCGGCCAGGTCTCCTTCTTCCATATTTCGACCGCGTCGTCATCGCGCTCGATCGCCCGCCGAGTGGGCTGCTGCCAGCTCCAGCCGTGCCGCTTCAGCAGCCGCCAGGTGCCCTCGACCGTGTAGGAGACGTGGAACAGCCGGCCGATGAGCGTCTTGATCCGTGCCAGCGTCCACCGCTGGTCCGTCCAGCCGTGAGCCAGCGGACCACGCTCCAACTCCCGCTCCAGCCTGGCGACCTGGACTTCGTTGAGCCGAGGTCTTCCCGGCGACCCCTTCGACAGAACCCCGGCCTCACCGCCCTCGCGCCAGGCCCGACGCCACCGCTCAACCGACCGCACACTGATCCGCAGGGCAGCGGCAACCTCCGCGTTCTTCTGCCCGCTCTCGAAACGCTCCACGGCCTGGAGCCGCAGCCACTCCCGCGTAGTTCTCTCGGCGTCGGTCAGTCCGCCGCCCTGAGCTTGAGTAAGCCCCAGCGCGGCACGGCTGCGGCGCAGAGCACAGGCCAGCCGGCCCACGGCGGTGCCAGCGTCCGGCACCTTCTTGAGGCGCCGGACCTTCCGAACGGTAGTCAAGGCGCGGGGTCAGATCGGGGTGGCCCGCAGCACGACCAACGCCGCGCGCAACAGCGAGGTCGGCCTGCTGGTGGTACAGGCCCACGTCACAACAGCGCCGAGGAGGCCGGCGCAGCCGACGCCGAGGACGGCGTTGGTGGGCTCCATCCCCGTTTAGGACAGAGAGGCGGCGCAGGGGCCTCTTCACCCAGTAGGTGAGGGAGAGCCGGCCAACGGAGGCGAGGCGGACGTCCTCACTCTCGGGGTCGTCGGCGTTCCATTGGCGGAAGCCCCACGGATCACCCGCGGCGGCGTTCAGGACGTCCCACACAGTGTCTTTGACGTGCTCGGGCGGGGTGTCGAGAACCTTCGCGGCCGGCGAGGAGAAGCGGACCGCTTACGGCTGTCCGGTCATCGGCGCCTTGCCCGCAGCTCCGCTAGGTCGACGAACTCGCTGTCGTCGTAGCCGGAGGCGACGAACGCGTCGACCGCCGGGGTGGACCCCGTTCACGGCGATCGCCCGCCAGCTCGTCCCTGCAGCCACCACGGACGAGTTGGACAGCCTGTGGAGCGATGGGGTGCACCTGACCGAGCTGGGCGACACTGTGCTGCTCCGGCAGGCCGAACGGATCCTCGCCGAGCACCGGATCGTGGAGAAGCTCTTCGACTACCCGCTCTTGGAGCGCGACGCCGCTCTTGCCGCGTACGGGCCGATGTTGGCCCGGTACCGACCGACCGGCTCCTGAAGACTCCGGGCCGCCCGGCGCTGGTCGGCCACCGCCGGCGCCCCGACCCATCGCCTCTGCCCGTTTCGTGACCTTCGAGGGAGCTGACCCGTGACCCTGCCGGGACGCGCACACATACAGGCGCTCTCCGCCGCGTTACCCCTACTCGACACCACCCGCCTCCAAGCCTGGGGCCACCTCCTGGCCAAGCGGCTCCCCGCAGGCGGGCGGCTGTTGGTCGCGGGCAACGGCGGCTCGGCCGCCGAAGCACAGCACCTGACCTCCGAACTCGTCGGCCGCTTCCGCGCCGAGCGGGCACCGCTGTCCGCGATCGCACTGCACGCCGACACCTCCTCGGTCACCGCCATCACCAACGACTACGGACCTGACGAGGTCTTCGCCCGGCAGGTCCGCGCCCCAGGAATGAAGCTGCGTGTGGCCATCTCACGTGGCGTGCTCAGCATCGGTCAGGGCGGTTGGTGGGGATATGAACTGAACCCGGTGAGCAGAATTCTGAACTCTCAGCCCCTCGGCTCCCCCCAGCGTGTAGCTGCCGACCGGTGGCGTTAGTTCGGAGAAGCCACGTCGAATACCAGGTCGGCTCTCCGGCCGGGCCGGTCCACACGAGCGTCTCGCGGCGAAACCCGACCCGCAGCATCGCCGGACCGCCGGCCAGCAGGGTGCAGTGGCTGCAGGACCAGAGTTCCCTGTCAAGGAGTATGTTCAGCTTGGAAGTCTCGTGGCGGGCGCGCCCGCCACGAGACAACGCGCTGGGGCGCCCGGGAGAATGAAGTGGCCGTCTTTCCCTTCAATGCATTGCTCTTCTCACGCATAGCACACGAAGCCTCTGGCGGAGGTGGTTCTTCTTGGCCGAAAACCCATCCGCCAGGGCTTCACCACGCTGTCAGGCCAACTGCCGCACCATCTCCGCAGGTTGAAAAAGCTCACGGCTTAGACACAACACAGCTTGAACTTACTGGCCACGTTGAACGTCACCCATGTTTGATCGGGCCTGTTATACAACGTCAAGACAAAGTTGCGAGGCTGAGAGGTGACCTGACTAAACGGAAGCCCCTTCTGCTTCTCAAGGGGGGCGGTGCTGCAGCGAGTTCCCTCAAAGAGGCGTAGGAGCGCCTTCGCCTCAATTGTGCCAGAAGTGGTGCGTCGCACCGTGAATCGCACCCATCCCCTGGTGTCACCGCCTGCACACGCCTCGGTTGACCAGCTTTTCGCTACGTGCTCTCCGGCCCTCATGGCGAACACATGCGAGAAGTCTTGGTAGTGGGCGTAAGCGGTTCCAAAAGGAAACTCCAAACCGCTGTACACCTTGAGCTTTCCCTGAACGGTGATGTTGGAGCCAGCGCTAGGCGGCAAGGCGGCAGCCTGCATCACGTCGGCGAACGGGATGGGGGTGAGCAGCACTGCCGCTGCGAGGGCGCGTCCAAGCATTTCGAACCTCGCGGATTGGACTTGGCGCGATAGGCATTGATACGGATTGTTTGGAGCAGTCGCCGCATGAGTGCGTTGCCTAGCGTGTCGCCCCAGGGAGCCGCTATCGGGGGCCACATGCATCATTGCATGCCGCCGCAGTGGCGATCCCTTGCATCATCGTCTCGGCCTTATCGCTGCGGGGTGAAGGATCCCGCAACTCCAGATTGCACCCCTTGGCCAAAGGATGCCACTCGCTGGAGAAGCGCACCGAAAACCCCTAGGACGACCGGAGCGAGCTGGACACCGCGCTCGCAGCCCTCCAGGCCATCCGTGAATGCCTGGCCGGCGCCTTAAGGACTCGTACGCGATCTTGCTGACGTGCAGCGGCTCATACGAGGGTGCTGTTGAGCAGGTTGCCGCTCCCGGCACCAAGGTCGGCCACAGGCTTCGCCGGAGTCATGCCGGTATGAAGCTCGGCCACCAGGGTGGAACGTTGCCCGGACACAGCGGGGCGGGGTGCGAGCCCGGCATGCCGAGCCATGTGACAAGGAACCAGGCGAACCACGGGGTGAAGACGAACCCTGCAGTCAGGGATTTCCCGCGATGACGTTTCCCGAGGGTGCTGTGCAGGCTGGCTCGCGAGCAGGAGGCGTACGAACAGGCGCAGGTGGAGTTCAGCCCAGACGCTTCGGAAGGCCGTCTGTGAACCCACACCCCGGCCGGTTTCAGCCGGCTACACGTGCACAGCCCATGGAGGCTCTGCGGCGGCAGGGCTCAGCCTTATCCTTCCGTCGCCCGGACAGCGAGCTGGGATCCCTGGAGTAGCTGGGGCCTCGCCGCGGTCTGGCGGGATGCAAAGGCGAACGGCGCTACGTCCCTCAGGGGTTGCTGCGGCTCCCCGAGATGCAGTGGAGGAGATCCAGAGCGAACCTGGTAACAGGGGACTCCATGAGACGTTCACGCCAGGGGTGCGACAATTCCACAGCCTGACTCCAGGCATTGCGAGGCATCGGCATGCAACTCGGACGCTTCCTAGCAACTGCCCTCCTGTTGGCTCCCATCCCTTTTGCAGGCATGACGGAGCCCGCTTCAGCAGCTGCACAACACATCATCGTTCTCCAAGGAAAGATCGGGGCACGTGACGGGGCCGATGTCTGGGGAGGTCACTCGGTTACGAAGGAAAGTCCCTTCCGGGAAACATTCGTTCTCACGCACAACGACCGACAATGGAAAAAGACCTTCAAAGTGTGTGCAGGCAATGAAGCCAGAGCGGTACTGTACGTGCGGGCATATCTGCGTGATGACGAGCAGGTGTACGTGCGGCCGAATGTGTGGCTGTATGAGGGCCATGACTGTGACTCCAGTGATCTCGATGCGAACGTTTGGCCCGCGAGTCAAGTGATGCCCGGAGGTCGAGGCAGCCGCTCGTGGCAGATATGGCTGCCATCTGAAGAGGAGAATCTCGGTGTGCGGGATGCTGCCTACGCGGACGTCACGTTCACCCATGCCCTTTTCCCGTGATGGCTTGCGATAGACCTTGGGGTGGACACCGTCGGCCCACACGTACACGTAGTCGGATCCGGACAGGTCCCGGTCCTGGAAGGCGACGTGGTCGTCGCTCCACTGCTTGGTCAGCCGGGTCACCGTGGCCGGCGAGAGCCAGCTGGAGCTCGAACTGGACCTGGGACCAGGTCTTGGAGCTGACGATGGCTGTCCAGCACCCTGCGAGGGTGTGCTCGACAATGTCGATCAAGTCTTCGAGGTCCCGCGGCTGGCGGACCAGGCGGTCGAGGTCGTAGAAGATGACGCCGCCGATGACACCGCCGGCCAGGTCGGCGAGCAGGCGGCGGAACTCGGGGCGGACGACGACCCGGTCGACGCTGCCGTCGGCGCGGGTGATCTTGCGCTTCTTGAACGCCGAGGTGTCGTTCTCCTTGTAGATCTTTGCGAACGGTCCCCACGCCAGACGACAGCGTGTGTCCTCGGCATCCTCCTGCTGGCGGTCCACGCCCGCTTCGAGGCCGAAGTGGTCGGACGAGATGCGCAGGTGGGCGCCGGGGGACGAACTTGGACAGCTCGTCGTACAGGTTGAGGGTGACGCGGCCGCCGCGCGCGTGTGCGGGGATCTCGAAGTCGTCCCAGTCGAACGAGGGGGCGTGCGAAGGGATCGGTTGGGTCATGACGGTGGTGCTCCAGGGCTCGTGCCTGCCGGCATCGGGCGCTTTCCGTCGGAACCAGGGGCTCGGCGGTGCTGCGATCCGGGTCTACGATCCGCCGCCCACGTGCTGACCTGGATACTTACAGGCATGCGCGTCGACTTCGCCCCTGAGAACATGCCCACCCGCGACTTCTACCAGCTGCTCACCTCCGTGGTCGTACCGCGGCCGATCGCCTGGGTCTCGACCCTCACGGCGGACGGCGAGACGGCGAACCTCGCTCCGCACTCGTTCTTCACCGTCTCCTGCGTCGATCCGCCCATCGTCCAGTTCACCTCGGTGGGCCGGAAGGACTCCCTGCGCAACGTGGAGGAGACCGGGGAGTTCGTCGTCAACCTGACTCCCGAGCCGCTCTTCACGGAGATCAACGCGACGGCGACCGACTTCCCCCGACACGAAGGGGAGTTCGACGCGGTGGGCATCGCCCGCGAGCCCTCGCTGCGGGTGCGGCCGCCGCGCGTGGCCGACTCTCCGGCCGCGCTGGAATGCACCCTGCACGCGACGCTGCGGCTGGGCGATTCGACGGTGGTGTTCGGCCGGGTCGTGCACGCCGTGGTCAGCGAGGACGCCCTGGTGGACGGCCGGCCGGACATCCGGCTGCTGCGCCCGCTGGCGCGGTTGGGTGGCAACGAGTGGAGCACGATCGGCGAGGTACGCGATCTGGCGCGCCCGCGGTATCAGGACCGGCCGCGCGACTGAGGCCGGGCCGGCCGCTCGTCGCCTCCTTCCGGTCCTTCCGGGCCCGCCGTCTCCCGGTCCTCGGCGGCGGGGCGGTCGTACGGCTCTCCCCCGCCCGGTGACGGACGCCGGACGACGAGTCCGCTCACCTGGAACGACATCTCGGTCGTCCCCGGATCGGGCGCCGGGTGCCAACGCCCGCCGCACACAGACAGGTTGACGATGAGATAGGCGCGCCAGGAGCGTCCCGTGCCCCGGTGGTCGGCGAAGACCCGCTCGCCGTTCACCCACCAGACGACGGACCGCGCGCCGAACTCGGTGCGCAGGTCGATCCAGGCGCCGGGGGCCACGGCGCGGCCGCGGAAGTAGCGCTCGCCGCCGCGCACGTGGTTGGTGAACTCCAGGAGGTCGGGGTTGTCGGGGTGGTACTCGAAGACGTCGATCTCCTGGCCGCCGTCCCGCCAGGTCCAGATGGCCGGCCAGGCACCGGTCTCCCGGGGCAGTCGTACGCGGGTCTCCAGTACGTCTCCCGGCCGGAGCATGAACCCGTCTTCGCTGCCCTCCGTGGTCAGCAGGCCCGTGTTCCACATGCCGTCGGGACGGCGGGTCGCCCTGAAGAAACCTCTGCGGCTGTGGTCCGCGTCGGCGACGAGGTGATCCAGCTTGTCGTCGCCCCGGTTCTCCGGGCCGCCGTCGGGGTACGCCCACGAACGGCCCGCGACCCACTGCCGCCGGGACGCGAAGTCGGCCGTGAACACCACGTCCGGGCCGGACGGGACGCGCGGAGGCGGGACCGGGGCACCCGCTGTCGGTTCGTGCATGTCCCATGTCTCACCGCCTCACGGCCGGACATGCGCCCGGCCCGGGACATCGCCACCGGAATGACCCGTCCGGGTGAACCGGACCCGCCCTGGGCGCGCCGGTCGGCCCGGGGCACGCGTCGCGCCTGGACCTACGCTGGACCAGACGGTCGGTGACCGGGCCGGTGGTCGGTGACCACCGGCCGGTGTGGCGACCGGTGTTCGAACGACCATGGATCAGCGCTCAGCAATCAGTGATCAGTGATCAGTGATCAGCGATCAGTGAGGAAGCCGAGATGGACCACGCCGGGCAGGGCGTCGTGTGGAAGGGCGTGCCCGAGACACTGCTGTGGAACCTCTACCAGCGTGCCTTCGAGGCGCGGCAGCCGGACACGGTGCTGGAGGACCCGAAGGCGGTCGAGCTCGTCGAGCGCCTCGACTACCCCTTCGAGGAGAACTTCGGCGCGCCCTCGCCGCTCCTCGCCCAGGGGCAGGTCCTGCGCGTGCGCACCTTCGACGACGCCGTCAGGGCCTTCCTCCGGGAACACCCCGACGGCACCGTCGTCAACCTGGCCGAAGGGCTGGAGACCCAGTTCTGGCGGGTGAACAACGGCCGTGCGCGCTGGCTGGGCGTCGAGCTGCCGGAGACGGCGGAGGTGCGCCGCGCGCTGCTGCCGGACGAGGAGCGCCGTCGGACCCTGGGGCGGTCGGCGCTCGACCTGTCCTGGCGGGACGGGGTGGACGCGTCCCGCGGTGTGCTCGTCACCGCGCAGGGCCTGCTGATGTATCTGCGTCCCGCCGAGGTGCGGGAGCTGATCGACGGATGTGCCGAGGGGTTCCCCGGCGGGGCCCTGGTCTTCGACGCGGTGCCGCGCTGGTTCGGCGAACGGACGATGCGCGGCGAGATGAAGACGGCGCAGGGGTACGTCACTCCCCCCATGCCGTGGGCGCTCGACGCAGGCGAACTGGGTGAGGTGCGCACGGCCCACCCGGCCGTCGCCGAGGTACGTGAGCCGCCCCTGCCGCGCGGGCGCGGCACGTACTACGGCGCCGTGTGGCCCCTGCTGCGGCGGCTGCCGGGCGTGCGCAACATCCGGCCGACCATGACGGTCATGGCCCGCTTCGCACCGGCCGCTCAGGGCGCGCCCTGATCCGAGGTGCCGACGCGTACTGCCGGCCGTGAGCCGCGGCGCCGGCGCGTACCGCCGGGCGTGAGCCTCGCCCGCGGCCGGCATCCGCCGCGGTGACGGTCCCTGGGCTCCGGGCCGTTCGGCCCCGGACCGGTCCGCGGCCGAACGGTTCAGGCCCCGGCCCGCACATGGACGAGCCGTTCAGCCCGTGGCCTGCACGAGGACGATCCGTTCAGCATGTGGCCCGCGCATGGACGAGCCGTTCAGCCCGTGGCCTGCACGAGGACGAGCGGGATGCCGTGGCAGGGCACCAGGCGCAGGCCGGCGTGCTCGCCGGGCACGGTCCCCGTGAGCAGCCGGCCGAAGTCGGGGCCCTTGGTGAGCGAGCCGGCCAGGTGGGCGGGGTCGGCGGAGGCGGCGACCCGGCCGCGGGCGTTGACCAGGTACGCGGGCCGGGGCAGCCGTCGCAGCAGGGGCAGGACGGCCGCTTCGAAGTGCCGCAGATACACATCGGCGGCCGCCACTCCGGCGAACCGCCCCTCGACCTCGACCGGCGCGGACAGCGTGAGGCTGTACTCGTCGGAGCAGAGGTAGTCGACGTAGGGTCCGGCCACGGCGCGGCGCCCGGTGTCGCGGGGCAGCGCGAACCAGTCCCAGTGCGTGTAGTCCGCGTATGCCGACTGCCCGGGGTCGAGGTCGGGCAGCAGGGGCCGTACGGTGCCGTCGGCGCCGGACTGCCACCACTCCAGCCAGGCCGGGACGTCGGCGAGCAGGCCAGGTGCGGCCACGAAGCCGACGCCGGAGACGAGTTCCTGGCGGGCCAGGCGGGCGTGCAGACCGGGACGCAGGGCCGCGAGGTCCGCGCTCGTGGGGCGGCGGCCTCCGGCGGTCACCCTGGCGAGCAGGGCCGCCGTGTCGGCGAGGGTGGCGGTGACGGTCTCGAACACGGCCTCCAGCGCGCCGCCCACCCGCGCGGCCACCCATGCCCCGGTGTCCGTGTCGAGTGTCGCGGCCGCGGAGCGGTCCGGCCCGGTGCTCCAGGCCATGGTGTCCTCCAGCGGACGGGAACCGGACGCGGCGCGGTCAGAGGGTGAGGCGTACGGCGACCAGTCGTGCCGTCGACTCCCGGACGCACCGCTCGGCCAGGGTGCCGGCCGTTTCGTGGGCCCCATCTTGCACGGCCGAGATCACGGAGCGGTGACGGTCCGACACTTCTTCACGATATTCGTCCGTCGCCAGGACGAGGCAGAGCAGGGCGCCCACTTCGCTCTGCAGCTCGACCTGTTCGCGGGTGAGCCGGGCGGACTGGGCGGCGGCCGCGAGTTCGACGTGGAAGCGGCCGTACAGGCGGCTGCGGGCGGACACCTCTTCGGCGTGCGTCAGCTCGTCCGCCGTGCGGCGCAGTGGGCGCAGGTCGGCGGGTTCGGTGCGCTGGGCGGAGAGGCGGGCGGCGGCGCCGGACAGGGCGGCCCAGTGGTCGCCGAGGTCGCGCAGTTCCTCGGTGCTCCATCCGGACAGGCGTGCCCTGAGCCGGTCTTCGGCGGGGGCCTCGGGCACGGTGACGAAGCTGCCTCCGCCGCGGCCCCTGCGGGTGGTGACCAGACCCTGCTGGCGCAGGGCCATGAGGGCCTCGCGCAGGGTCACGGTCGAGACGCCCAGCTGGGCGGCCAGTTCGCTCTCGCCGGGCAGTTGCTCGCCGTCGGCGAGGAGGCCCAGTTCGATGGCGTCGCCGATGCGCCGGACGACCGCGTCCACGCGCGCCCCGTTCTCCACCGGACTGAACACGGCTCTGCGGGCGCCGCCGTCCACCTCGTGCTGTCTCACGGTCACCACCTCGTACGTTGACTCAAGCTTTACCCTAAGGGGATCTTGAGCTTTGAACTATGACTTCATATGTTTACGCGCAACGTTGAACGCGCCAGAAAGGTTCCCGCATGGAGGGAATAGCGATCCGGCTCCAGGATGTGCGGAAGTCCTTCGGGGACACGACCGCCGTTGCCGGGGTCGACCTGGAGATCCGGGACGGGGAGTTCTTCTCCATGCTCGGCCCGTCCGGTTCCGGCAAGACCACTGTCCTGCGGCTCATCGCCGGGTTCGAGAGCCCCACCGGGGGCCGGATCGAACTCGCCGGGCAGGAGGTCACGGGGCTCGCCCCGTTCGAGCGGGACGTGCACACCGTCTTCCAGGACTACGCCCTGTTCCCGCACATGACGCTCGAACAGAACGTCGCCTACGGCCTCAAGGTCCGCAAGGTGCCGAAGGCAGAACGTCTCGCCCGCGCCCGCCAGGCGCTCGCCGAGGTACGCCTGGAGGGGTACGGCGGCCGCCGGCCCGCCCAGCTCTCCGGTGGCCAGCGCCAGCGCGTCGCGCTCGCCCGCGCTCTCGTCGGCCGCCCCCGTGTCCTGCTGCTCGACGAGCCGCTGGGCGCGCTCGACCTGAAGCTGCGCGAGCAGATGCAGGTCGAACTCAAGGCGATCCAGCGGGAGGTGGGCATCACCTTCGTGTTCGTGACGCACGACCAGGAGGAGGCCCTGACGATGAGCGACCGCATCGCCGTCTTCGACCAGGGCCGCATCGCGCAGGTCGGCACGCCGGCCGAGATCTACGAACGCCCCGCGACCGCGTTCGTCGCCTCCTTCGTCGGCACCTCGAACCTGCTAGACGGGGAGGCGGCCGAGCGGATCGTGGGCACGGCGGCCATGCACAACATCCGGCCGGAGAAGATCCGCGTGCTCAAGGAGTCCGACGGGGCCGACGAACCCGGGCACGACAGCGTCGCCGGCACGGTCGCCGAGGCGGTCTACCTGGGCGACGCCACGCGCTTCCTCGTCGACCTCGACGGAGGCGGGCGGCTCACGGCCCTGCAGCAGAACCTGGAGACGTCCTCCGAGGACGCCGCCGCCTACCGCGGCACCCGGGTCCGCCTCCAGTGGCACCGACGGCACGCCGTCCGCATCCCCTCCTGACCCGCCGCTCCCCCGCACCCCCGCGCCTCTGGCACCACCCGCTCCACCCGCTCCCCCGCTCCTGGCACCACCCGCTCCACGCGAGATCCCCTCACCCCTGGAGAACGTCGTGCGTCTCACCCGTACCCTGCGCGCCACGGCCGGCTGTGCCGTGCTGCTGCTCGCCGCCGCCTGTGGCTCCTCCGGCTCCGGCGGCGGTTCCTCCGCCACCGGCCTCAACCCGCCCGACCTCAAGGCCCCGGCCAAGCTGGGCAAGACGGAGGGCGCGGTCAACCTGATCGCCTGGGCCGGCTACGTCGAGGACGGCTCCAACGACCCCAAGGTCGACTGGGTCAGCGACTTCCAGAAGCAGACCGGCTGCCAGGTCCACTCCAAGGTCGCCACCAGCTCCGACGAGATGGTCAAGCTGATGAAGACCGGCGAGTACGACGCCGTCTCCGCCTCCGGCGACGCCTCTCTGCGCCTGATCGCCTCCGGTGACGCGGCTCCGGTCAACACCGCTCTCGTCCCCAACTACAAGGACATCTACAGCGGGTTGAAGAACGGCGCCTGGAACTCCGTACGCGGGAAGATGTACGGCATCCCGCACGGCCGGGGCGCCAACCTGCTGATGTACAACACCGAGAAGGTGACGCCGGCACCGACCTCGTGGTCGGCCGTCTTCGGCGACGCCGCGGCACACAAGGGACACGTCACCGCGTACGACTCCCCGATCTACATCGCCGACGCGGCCCTCTATCTGAAGGCCACCAAGCCCGAGTTGAAGATCAAGGACCCGTACGCGCTGGACCAGAAGCAGTTCGACGCCGCCGTGGACCTGCTGAAGAAGCAGAACGCGGACATCGGCGAGTACTGGGGCGACTATCTCAAGGAGGTCTCGGCCTTCAAGAGCGGCGACTCGGTCGTGGGCACCACCTGGCAGGTCATCGCCAACCTCGCCGCCTCCGAGGGCGCGAAGGTCAAGGCGTTCGTGCCGAAGGAGGGCTCGACCGGCTGGTCGGACACCTGGATGGTCTCCGCCAAGGCCAAGCACCCCAACTGCGCCTACAAGTGGCTCGACTGGATCGTCTCCCCGAAGGTCAACGCCGAGGTCGCCGAGTACTTCGGCGAGGCCCCGGCCAACTCCAAGGCCTGCGCCGAGACCAGCGACAAGAACTTCTGCACGGTCTACCACGCCGCCGACGAGAACTACTGGAAGCGGATCGCCTTCTGGAACACGCCCATCGAGCAGTGCCTCGACGGCCGCGAGGACGTCCGGTGCGTGCCCTACGCCAAGTGGGTGCAGGCCTGGACCGAGATCAAGGGCTGAGGCGTGACGACCGACGTGACGTCAGCCGCCGGACGGGGCACCGTCCGGCGGCTCGCCGGGACCCTGCACCGCAGGCCCCGGCTCCGGCTGACCCTGCTGCTCACAGCCCCGCTGCTGTGGCTCGCGGTCCTCTACCTCGGCTCGCTGGCCGTGCTGTTCGTCTCGGCCTTCTGGACGACGGACTCCTTCACCTCCCAGGTGGTGAAGGTCTGGTCGACGGACAACTTCCACGAGCTGTTCACCACGCCGGTCTACCGCCAGGTCGTACTGCGCAGCGTCGGCGTGGCGCTCGCGGTCACCGCCCTGTGCGCCGTGATCGCGTTCCCGGTCGCCTTCTACACCGCGCGGGTGGCCCGGCCGAAGTGGCGTCCGCTGCTCGTGGTGGCCATCCTGACGCCGCTGTGGGCGAGTTACCTCGTCAAGGTGTACGCGTGGCGGCTCATCCTCTCCGAGGGCGGCCTGGCCGACTGGACGCTCGCGCCCCTCGGGCTGAGCGGCCCCGGATTCGGCCTGCCGGCCACCGTCCTCGCGCTCACGTACCTGTGGCTGCCGTACATGATCCTGCCGATCCACACGGCGCTGGAGCAGCTGCCGGACAGTCTGCTCGACGCTTCGGCGGACCTCGGCGCGCGGGCGGGCCGCACCTTCCGGTCCGTGGTGCTGCCCATGGTGCTGCCGTCCGTCGCGGCGGGTTCCGTGTTCACCTTCTCGCTCAGCCTCGGCGACTACATCACGGTGCAGATCGTCGGCGGCAAAACGCAGTTGATCGGGAACCTCGTGTATTCCAACATCGAACTCAACCTGCCCATGGCGGCCGCGCTGGGCACCGTGCCCGTGGTCGTGATCGTCCTGTACCTGCTGGCGATCCGCCGTACGGGCGCCCTGAACAGCCTGTAGGAGCGCACCATGCATCTCAGCCGCACCGCGCGCGCCGCCCTGCGCGTCGGCGCCGGACTCGGCTTCGCGGTGATCTACGTGCCGCTGCTGCTCGTCCTCGTCAACTCCCTCAACCCCGACCGCAGCGCGAGCTGGCCACCGCCGGGACTGACCCTGCGCTGGTGGTCGGTGGCCGCCCACAACTCCGGTGCGCGGGAGGCTCTTTGGACATCGGTGAAGGCGGGTCTGGGCGCCACGGCCATCGCGCTGGTGCTCGGCACGCTCATCGCGTTCGCCGTCGCCCGGCACCGCTTCTTCGGCCGCGGCACGGTCTCCTTCATCGTGGTCCTGCCGATCGCCCTCCCTGGCATCGTCACGGGCATCGCCCTCAACTCCGCGTTCAGTACGGTGCTCGCGCCGCTGGGTGTGGGGCTCGGTCTGTTCACCGTGATCGCCGGCCACGCCACCTTCTGCATCGTCGTGGTCTTCAACAACGTGGTGGCCCGGCTGCGGCGCACGTCCTCGTCGTACGAGGAGGCCGCGATGGACCTCGGCGCGACCACCTTCCGGGCCTTCGTCGACGTCACCTTCCCGCTGATCCGCTCCGCGCTGCTGGCCGGCGGTCTGCTCGCCTTCGCGCTGTCCTTCGACGAGATCGTCGTGACGACCTTCACCGCGGGCCCCGGTGTCGAGACCCTCCCCATCTGGATCTTCGGCAACATGACGCGCCCCCAGCAGGCGCCCGTGGTGAACGTCGTCGCCGCCGTGCTCGTCCTGCTCTCGGTGCTCCCGATCTACGCCGCCCAGCGGCTGTCCGGGGACACGGCGACGTCGAGCAGGGTGTGAGGGGTCTCTTGGCGACGCCATGGGTTTCGTGGCGACGCCATGGGTGAGGAGTGCCGGGTGGAGTAGCAACCGGACGGAGGAGTGCCCGATGATCGCGGAAGAGGGCCCGGCTCCGGCCCGGCTGCTACGGTCCGCCTACGAGGCCGTCTCGGCAGTCGTGGCGGACCTGGGCTCGGCGAACGGCCGGCGCTGGGTACGGGTCAACGCCGGCATGTTCCTGGACTTGGGCCGGCTGCGCGGCCTCTTCCTGGAGACCCTGGCGGCCGCCGTGCACGCGGGTGCCTCGGCGGACCCGGACCGGCGGGTGGCCACACAGGGGCATGTGCTGACGGCCGGCGACCTGATGACCACCCTCGCGGTCGAGGCGACCGTCCACCACCTCGACCTGACGGTCCGGCTGCCCCTGGCCCCGGGCCCCTCCTCCGAAGGTCTGACCGCCGTGCGCGCCACACTCGACTGCCTTCTGGGCCGGCCCGCGCTGCCGGGCTGGAGCGACCGCCACTACGCCCGCGTCGGCACCGGCCGCACCCCGCTCACCGACGCCGAACGCACCGCCCTGGGCGCGGCGGCGGACCGGTTCCCGCTCTTCGGGTGACGACCGTCCGGCTCCCCCTGCCCTGCCCTGCCCTGCACGGTGTGGCCGGGTACGCCGTTCGGGCAGGGGGGCCGCCGCGGCCGGGTGGCGGCCGGCCGCTCGTCCGGCCGCGGTCGGGGAAGGCGGCCCGGCGGCGGGATGGCGGGGGCTTTCGTAGGCTGAGGGTGCCCGAAGCTCCTCCGGGAGGTGTGCCCCGAGGCGGGAGACAGTCGTGATCGAACTGGCCGCGGCGTTCGCCGTCGCGGGAGCGGCGAGCAACGCCGTGGGGACGGCGTTCCAGCGCAAGGCCGCCTCCGTGAGCCGCCACAGCGGTCTGCGGCTGCTGGCGGAACTCGTACGGCAGCCCGCGTGGCTGTTGGGCATGGCCGGGGTGATCGGCGCGGCGGTGTGCCAGAGCCTGGCCCTGGTCAACGGGCCGCTGGCCCTGGTCCAGCCGCTCTTCATCCTGGAGCTGCCGTTCGCGTTGCTCGCCATGGGCTGGATCATGCACCGGCACCTTCCCGCCTACGGCTGGTGGGGCGTGGCGGCCGTCGTGGCCGGCCTGGCCGTCCTGCTCGTCGCCGCGGCGCCGCACGGAGCCACCGACCAGGCCGCGCTCGTCCGCTGGATCCCTGCCGTGATCCTGTGCGTCGGCGCGATCGCCGCGGCCGTGGTCCTGGCCAGGCACGGGCACTCTCCCGCCCGCCGTGCCGCCTTGCTGGCGGCGGGCTCCGCGATCGCCAACGCCCTCACGGCCGCGCTGCTGAAGTCGGCCACGGGCACCTTCGCCGACCACGGGTTCCAGGCGTTCCTGCGGTCCTGGCAGACGTACGGTTTCGCGCTGGCCGGCGCGGGGGCCGTGCTCCTGCTGGAGAACGCACTCCAGGCCGGCCCCCTGGCCGCGGCACAGCCCGCGCTGACCATCGGTGACGCCGTGGTCAGTCTGGTCCTCGGCGTCACCCTGTTCGGGGAGACCATCCGGACGGGCTGGTGGCTGGTGCCCGAGGCGTGCGGAGCGGCGGCCATCGTCGTGGGTGTGCTGATCCTGAGCCGGGCCGTCCAGAACCTCATCGAGCGGCCACCGGGCGGCACGCTCTCCAAGTCCCGGCCGGCCAGGTCCGACCAGGGCCGCCGAACGGGCGACGACAGCAGGTGAGTACCCCGAACGGCCGCTCCTCGGCGCACTGATCCCGGCGCCACCGTCTCGCCCGTGCGAACAGGTCTGTGATCCGCCCGGCCACCGGGCCCCGACCCGAGTGAGGACCCGGCCCCCGACCGCACGCCGCCCGCCCCGGCGCAGGGCCGGGGCGGGCGGTCGAGGCGCGGGTCCTTGCCCGCCGTCCCTGCGCGGTAGGGGCCGCCGCGCGCGGCGGGCGATCCGTACCGTCGGGGAAGGGCGGCGCAGCCGGTGGGGGGTGGCGGCGGGCCGGGGACCGTCGGTCAGTGCACCTTGTTCAGCTTGTCCAGGGCCTTCGCGAGCCCGGCGGCCCACAGCTGGTTCACCCGGGAGCGCTCGGTGGCGTTCGGGTAGCGGTTGGTGCAGGACGGGCCGGGGCCGCCGCCCGACATCAGCTCGCTGCACGGCCCGCTGTAGTGGTCGGGCAGCCCGAGGACGTGTCCGGTCTCGTGCGCGGTGACGCGGATCGAGTCGTACTGCTGGTTCTGCGCGTAGTCGAGGAAGATGTAGCCGCTGCCGTGGCCGTCCGTGGAGGCGTACGAGCCCTGCGGGTCGCTGCCCTCGTAGTAGGCGAAGTCGGCGCCCCCCGAGGTCGCCTGGAGCTTGACGTTCGTCACCGAGCTGTTCCAGATCGAGGCGGAGCTCGCTATCTGCGAGCTGAAGCTCGGCGCCTGGGAGGCGTTGTAGTAGACGGTGACCGACTTCAGGTTCGGGTGGGCGGCCTGCTTCTCGGCGACCGACTTGAGCACGGCCTCGAAGAACGCCTTGTTGTCGGCGGCGTCCCCGGCCGAGCGGGTGTACCCGGCGTGCGGGGCGGCGGGCGCCGTGGCGGTGGTCTGGGCGCCGGCCGGGGTCGCGGTGCCCAGCGCCGCGCAGGCCAGGCCGAGGCCCAGCGCGATCAGGCTTCTGGTGGTCGTACGGGAAGACGACATGTGGGGGGACTCCTTCTCGTTCGTGTGGGGTGGTGAACGATCGGTTGCCCACGAGTCTCGGACACCTCAACAGCCGACGGATGATGGCAACTTGGGATAGCACGAAGCTATCGCGGGCAACTCGCGTGCTTCCGTCGGGATTTGATCGTCTGGCGTCGGACCGGCCACCGCCATACGCTCCCCCGCATGGAGCTAGAGGTCAGACACTTCCGCGTCCTCTGCGCCATCGCCGACGCCGGCAGCCTTCACCAGGCGGCACGTGAACTCGGCCTGGCGCAGCCGTCGTTGAGTACCCAGTTGCGCCGTATCGAACAGGAGCTGGGCGGCCGGCTCTTCACCCGCTGCCGTACCGGCTGCCGCCCCACACCTCTCGGGCACCTCGTGCTCAGCCGCGCCCGGCCCCTGGTCACCGAACTCGCCGCGCTCGTCGCCGAGACGAGGGCCGCGGCCGCCCGCGCCGCCGGCGGACCCCGGCCCCGCATCGGCGCGACCGCCAGCCGCGCCCTGCCGGGCTGGCTGCGCCGGCTGCGCTCGCGGACACCACCGGCCGAGCCCACGCTCCAGATGGACGCGTCCGCCAACGCCCTGCTGCGCATGGTCGCGGAGGGCCGGCTCGACCTGGCCTTCGTGCACGAGATCGAGGGCAGTCCGCTGCGCATCCCGGACGGGCTCCGTCTGCGCGTCCTGATGGAACGGGAACCGCAGTTCGTCTCCCTCGCCGCCGACCACCCCGCCGCCACCGGGGACGAGGTGCGGCTCGCCGATCTCGCCGCCGACCGCTGGATGGTCGACTCCACCGCCGACGGCGAATGGGACGGGCTGTGCCGTGTGCTGCGCGGGGCCGGGCTCGAACCGGAGATGCTGCACGGCGACTACCTCACCGCCTACTCCCTGGCCGCCATCGGCGAGGTGGTGACGGTCAGCCAGCCCACCGCGCACCCCCGCTCCGACCTGGCCATCCGCCCCCTCCAGGGCGACCCCATCGGCGTACGGCTGCTGCTCGCGGCCCGCACGGAGGCGCAACTGGACAACGGCTACTCCGAACTGGAGGAGGCCTACTGGGAGGCCGCCCACCAGGCCCCGGCGTACCGGGAGTGGCTGGAGCGGGCGGACGGCGCGGCGCACCCTTGCCGGATGGCGCGGGCCTGAGGGCGCGAGGGGCACGAGGGGCCGCCGTGGCCGGCCGGCAAGTTCCGTGGGGCGCCGGTACCGATGGGCACCCGGGGCCCGTGGGCGTCGAGACCGGTGGGCGACGGGGCCGGTGGGCGACGTTTGCGATGAAGCGGGCATGAGGGGCATGACGTACATCACGGGCCATTTGGTTTACCGTTCAACCACATCGGGCGTAGGTTCACCAGTGCCCCACACCAAGGGGCACACCCCGCCCGACTCCGTTGACGAGAGGGGCGGGGCCGAGCAAGGAGGAAAAGATCATGAGTCGCACCTTCGTGCGCAGGGCCGTCGTCGCAGCCGCATCGCTCGCTGTCGCCACCGGCTCCCTTCTCGCGGCGGGCGGTACCGCCTCGGCCGCGACCGAACAGGTCGGCCACCGTACGGCCGTCGTCACCCATGACGGCGGCAGCCACGGCGACCACGACGGCCGCCGTCACGGTCACGACGACAGCCGGGACGACCGCCGTGCCGACGACTACCGCGGCGACCACCGCGGCGACCACCACGGACGGGACTCGTACCGCGAGGACACCCGCCGAGGCGACGGACAGCGCGGCCACAGCGCCGCGTACGACCGTCACCGGGACCGGCACCACGGGGACGACCGCCGCTGGGACGACCGCCGTTGGGACGGCCACCGCTCCTGGGAGCGCAGCGGCCGTGGCTGGTACACCCAGGACCACGGGGACCGGTACCGGTACGACGGCCACCGCTTCTACCGCTGGGACCAGGTCCAGGACTCCTGGGCACCCTGGCACACGGGCGGCGACTTCGACCGGGGCGTCTTCGGCTGACCGTCACCGACTCCTCGTGCGGCAGGGTGGGGCACGCTGACGCACGAGAGGCCCGGCCCCTCGGGACGAGGACCGGGCTGCCCGCACGGACACCGGGGAACGTGTCCGTGCGGGCGCGGGGTGGCATCCGCGGCAACGTCCGGGAGACCGGACGGACACCGTCCACGGATGCCACCCTGTCGGCTTTCCGCAAAGACCCCCGTGCGTCCGGCACGGGGGTCGCGCCGCGGTCCGACTCCGCCACCGGGGAGGGAACTTCACGGAGGACTCCGCGCATACGGCCACGGGCGCAGGGAGCTTGGGTCGCGGTGCGACGAAGTCGGTTCGGACACCGCGCCGGCGCCGGGCCCGCATCCGGGAAACCGGGATCCACGCACCGCCTTCGACCACGGAGGCTCGGCCAGCACCCACTACCCCCACCCCCACCACGACCACGACCACGACCACGACCCGCTGTCCGGAAGGCCCGGTGGCCCGCTGGAGCCGGCCCGAACCGCGGAAGAGGTCCTGCCCCACACCGCCGGCCCCACCGTCACGTCCGCCGCAAGGGCCGCGGGCGTGCGGTCGTTCAGGCGGCGGAAGCAGCCCCCGACCGGGGACGCGCGGAGGCCGCGGTGAGCCGGTCGGCGTGGTCCAGGTCGGCCAACAGGCGTTCGACGTCGGTCATCAGCGATCCGTACACATGCCAGGCGCCCGGCTCGGGGAGGGCGCCGTGGGCGATCAGGTCGGTCATCGCCTGGTGCCAGACGGCGGCTTCGCCGATGCCCTGACGCAGCCTGTCACGGGCGGCGTCGACACGACCGGGCTCGGCGGTCGAGCTCAGGGCGGCGAACGAGGTCACCGCCTGTCCGGCCGCCTCCAGGGTCGCCGCGTACCGCTCCAGGAAGAGTCTGCCCAGGTGGTGGTCGGTGTGCCGGTCGTCGACGTTGTCGGCCAGCGTCCGGGCGATGCCGCGGACCTGGAAGGAGACACGGTGCAGGGCGTGGAGCGCCTCGCGGTGGGCGGGCACCTTCCCCCGCCCGTGCACGGCGCACCGCGTGTTCCAGCGCAGGCTCTCCTGGCCCCGGTGGACGTCCTCGTGTGCCTGGACCACCAGTTCCTCCAGGTGCCTTCCCTGCTCCAGCCAGGTGTGCGCACGGTCACCGTGCTGCCGTTCGCGCAGTCCGCGGGCCATGTCACCCAGCAACGTCCCCATGGAAGCCGCGAGTTCGCGCACCGAGGCGTCGGACGCCTCCAGGTGCAACGGCGGCAGGACGAGCGCGTTCACCACGATCCCCACCACCGCTCCGGCCAGTGTCGCCAGGACCAGTGCGACCACGTGCCCCATCGGGGCGGCCGCGGCCACGGTCAGGGCGAGGACCGCCGTCGAGACGACCTGGAGCCGGCTGTCGGTGCTCCGGTGGCCGCCGGCACCGGCGAACAGCGCGATCGCCAGAACCGCCGCGACGCTGCCCGCGGTCGAGCCGAGCAGCCATACGACCGCCGCGGCCAGGGACAGCCCGGCCGCCCGCGTGCCCACGCTCCGGGCGGCCTGCGTCACCGAGCGGTGGACCGTCGGCGCGCTGACCATGAGCAGCGCCGTGGCCACGGCGGTGTACTCCTGCTGCCCCGGCAGCCACCACGAGGTGATCTCCCATGCAAGGAGCGCCGCGATCAGGCCCTTGACGCCCTGAATCAGCACTGCGGCCACCCGTCCGCGGTGCGGCGTCCGGGCGGCTCGCAGCGACCGCGCGACACCGCATGCCGAGAGCCCTCGCCGCAGACGGTTGGTTGAAAGTTGCATAACTGAAATAATGGCACGTTTTGTACGTTTTGCACCAGTGTTCTGGGCCACTCCCGAGCGCCCGCGAGGCAACACGGCCGCACGAACACGCCTGAGGCCCCGACGAGATGAGGGGGCCTCAGGCGAGATACAGGCGCGGGAGCGGATGCGGATGCGGGTACGGGCGCGAGTCACGCGGCTCCGTGCAGCAGCCGCGACAGCGCGGCGTCCAGGCGGAGTTCGTCGCTCTCCCCACCCGCGGGCACGAGAAGATACGTGCGCTCCAGCCACTCGGCCATGGCCGGGAGCGAGGCCCTGAGGCGGGCGCTTCCATGGGGCGACGACAGGGTCAGGTTCAGCACGGCGTCGGGGCCGCTTCCCTGCGGCCAGACTCGGACGTCTCCCAGCCCGCTCCGCTCCCGCATGCCCAGCGCCAACAGGTCGCGGGCGAACACCCAGGAGACCGGGGCGTGAACTCCGGTATGGAAGGTGATGTGCACGGCGAACGGGTCGCGTCGCCGGTACGCCAGACGGGTACGCAGCGCGACCGGCTCCTCCGGCGCGAGCAGGAGCTCCATGGGCAGTGTGTGTTCTATGCGGTCGGCCATGGCTCGACTCTCCGATTCGACATCAGCGGGTGGGAACAAGATGCCGGTCCCGGTGCGAGACCCGTGCACGAAGTGCTATTGGTCGACCGGGACGGCTCACCGGGGCTCGCGCGGTCCGCGACCCCGGGGAGTGGACGTCGCCCGCGGCCGGCCCACCCCCTCACCGACGACTGCCCGCCCCGCACGGGTCACGGCCTCGGCCGCCGGGAAAAGGGGCGGCATCCCGTTTCGCGATCGCCGCTGTCCCTTGAACGATCAGGGATGCCGCCCCGGCTGTGGGGCACGGCGTGCTCGCCGTGCCGTGGTGGTCGTCCGCGCGCTCCCCGGCGCTAGCGACCCTGGACGAGCAGGCCGTGATCGTGGGCCCACCGGACCTGATCAAGGACCCAGGCGCGATGGACGTCGTAGCCCCGGTCATGACCGATGCGGCCGCCGTGAACCGCCTCACCGACGCGACCGTCGGAGACCCGGACGAGGCCGGAGTGCGCACTGCCCGGAAGCTCCGCCGCCGAGGCGGCGCCTCCCACGGCGAGGATTCCCGCCATGGCGACGGTCACGGAGACAGCCACACCGGCAGCGCGACGCGCGATCCTGGACGTCATTGTCTTTCCTCCTTGCTGGCCCCATGCCCACGAAGGATCATGGCGGTTTCGCCCTTTTTCACCCGGGCACTGGAGACAGTACGCCATATTGGTTGAACAGTGAACTATCTCGGTTGTGAGGTCCGCCATGCCCCGGGAAGCCGCCGCGTCGGAATGCGGCCGCCCGGACGGGAATCCCGTACACGACCCCCACTTCCGTACAACCCTTCTCCGGAAACGGAGGTCTCCCTGCACGAACACACGTTTCCCGGAACTTCAGCCGTCCGTAGCCGCCGCTTCACGCAGAGGAACCCATGGCACCCATCCTTCCTGGCCCCCACCCGCTCCGGCGGGCCGCCGGAGCCGTCGGCACCGTCGCTCTCCTCGCCCTGGGTGCCGCGCCCGCCGCTGCCGCCGGACCGGCACCCGGTCTGGTGCTGGGCAAGATGCCCTCCGTCGACGGGCTGAAGCCGGGCGACGGCTTCCCGGTGCAGCCGACCTTCACCAACACGGGCGGTACCGCACTCGACAAGGTCTGGGTGACGTACACCGTCACGCACGGACTCTCCTGGACCGAAGTGCCGTCCAACTGCGATTCATGGGAGGTGCCCCCCTTCGACGAGGGACTCGCCGCCGAGGTCGTGAGCTGCGAGTTCGACCAGGCGGTGGACCCCGGGGTCGTCTACGCGCCCGAGGCGCCGCTGGCGGGCAAGGCCCTCCCCCACGCCATGGAGGACAACCTCTCGGTGCTGGTCAGCACCTACGAAGCGGGGCCCGGGGACTCCGGTGCCACGCCCGTGCACGGCACGGGCCCGGCGGTGAAGCTCGTCCGGCGTCCCGACGACACCCCGCCCGCCCCGGGTTCCGCCCAGCAAGCCGACTGGGACCGTGCGAGCGTGAAGGTGCGGACGCGGAACACGGCCGACTTCCAGGTGACCGGCGGGCAGTTGAAGGGGCACGTGGGTGACACGGTGCCGCTCGGCGTGAAGTTCACCAACGCCGGGCCCGCCTGGGTGTACGGGGACATGGACACCACCCCGACGCGGGTGATGGTCAAGATGCCCGCCGGTACGTCGGTGACGAAGACCGACGGGCGCTGCAGAAGCGTCGGTTCGGGGACGTACGAGTGCGGCACCGGCAATTTCTGGGTGGACGAGAACAGCACCGCGACGTACGACTTCAGCGTGCGGATCGGCAAGGCGGGGGCGAAGGGGTCCGTGACGCTGGCCGGGCCGTCCCGGCCGTTCGATCCCGACAAGGCCAATGACGCGGCCGACATCACCGTCGACGCGGCGGGTGCCGGCTCCACGGGCGGCGGCACCGGTGACAGCGGCTCGACGTCCTCCACCGGTGGTTCCGGCACCGACTCCACCGGCGGATCCGGCTCGGGCTCCTCGGCCGGCTCCACGACCTCCGGGTCCACCTCCGGGTCCACCGGCGGCTCGTCCGCGTCGGGCGGCTCGGCATCCTCGGCGACCGGCGGCACCTCGGGTTCCTCCACCACCGGCGGGGGCCTGGCGGCCACCGGCTCCGGTTCGGTCCTGCCGCTCACGGCCGCCGCGGGCGCCGCCGTGGCCCTCGGCGCGGGGACCGTCCTGATGGTGCGGCGCCGCGCCGCCCGTCAGCGCTGACGGCCCCCGCACATGCCAGGCCCCTCCGGCGTACGACGCCACGCGGGAGGGGCCGGGCACGGCCGGAAGGGTGTCCGGGTCAGGTGCCGGACCCGAACGTCCGTGTCGTGTAGGCACATTCCGTGTAGATGTAGCCGGACCGGAGCCTGGCTGTGTCCGAGGCGGGTGCGGCGGTGCTGCCGCCGTGCGGCTTGTGCACGAAGTACGTGGTGCCGACGGGAAGGCTGAGCGTGCGCTGCGGGTAGTGCCTGCCGCTGTCGCTGCACGGCTTGAAGCCGATCGTGATCGTACTGGCGAGGGAGTACGACGTGCAGCCGCCGCACCCCTTCAGCGTGAAGCTGCCGGTGACCGGGCCGGTGTAGAGAACGGTGACCTCGTCCGGACTGTCGTTCTTCACGGTGACGGAGATGCTGCCGCCGGAGGCCGTGGTGGGCAGCTTCTTCCCGGCGGCCGGAATGGTCTGCGCCACCTCGGCGCCTATCGCGATCTTCTTGGCCCGGTCCCGGTTCGCGCCCCGCCCGGTGTCGGCGACGTACTGCTCCATGGTCTTCTGGGCCGCGTCGAAGTCGCCGTCCTTGTACTGGTCGACGCCGCAGGCGTACGCGCCCGCGTCCCCGCTCCGGTCGGCGCGGTCGGCGACCCTGGTGAGGTCGCTGGCCGCCTGTCCCGCCGAGCGGGTCAGATCGCCGATCTGCGCGTCGAGGCCGTGCAACTGCTCGACGGCCGCGCAGGGCCCGCCGCCCCCGACCGCCTTCTCCGCCTTCCGCACCGCCGAGTCGACGGCGGGCACGACCTTGGCCGCCGGCTCCGACTCCGGGAAGGTGCCGAGCAGGTCGCCGAAGCGGGTGGCCCAGTCCGTCCCGCCGCCCGCCAGGCCGGTCGAGCCGCACTCGTACAGCGAGTTCGCGAGCCGTTCGTCGGGCCAGCGACTCAGCGAGCCGAGCTGCTCGCCCGGCATGACGCGCGGCACCGTACGCAGGTACTTGAGCGGCTCGATCGCCTCGCAGTACGCGTTCCGCGCGTACGCCGCGCCGACGGTGGTGTAGTACGTCCGCATGCGGTCGGGCACCTTGCCGGCCGCCCGTGACCCGGAGTGGTTCACCGCGAGGTCCCGGTAGACGCCCAGGGCGGTCCGGTAGTCGGACCGGGAGGAGGCGAACGGGCGCCGGCCCGCCGTCGTCACCAACTCGTCGGCGTGCTGGAGGCGTTCGAGGAGCGCCTGCTGGACGGCCTCCTCGCGGGCGTGGTCGTACCAGACCGCTCCGCCCGCCGGTACGGCGAGCAGCAGCACGCCCAGGAGGAGTGCGAGGGGCGCGCGGCCGGGCCAGACCGTCCGGGTGCGCAGTCCGGTGAACGCTCCGTGAACGGCGGCCAGGACGAGGAACAGGGCGTAGAAGGCGAGCGCGAAGGCCGGGACGCCGTCGGCGTCCGCGGGCAGCGCGACGAACAGCAGGACGGCGGTCGCCGCCCAGCACGTGGCCATCGCCACCCGTCTGCGGACGAGCGCGTAACCGAGGCCGAGGCCGCTGAGGTTGAGCAGCCCGACCGCCACCGCCCGCAGGGCGTCCGGCGGGGCCGGCGGCGGCCCCTGAGGCATCGGCGGTACGGCGAATCCCGGGCTCGGACCGTACGGATGTCCCGACATAGCGGCTCCCCCCGTCAACTGCCCCCGTATGTCTGCGGATCGGCAGTGTAGGACCGTGGCCGCACACCCGACAGGGGGCGCGTACACGACAGTCCCTTGCGGTCGGGGCGGAGGATGCCGCCGCGTCCGGCGGTGTGCGGCGGTGGACGGCGGGTGCGAGGCGTCGGTCAGCGCTGTTGTGACGCGGCGAGCGCGTGCACGGTGTCCGCGGTCTCCGCGTACAGCCGCCGGTACAGGCCGTACAACTCGTCGTATACGGGCTTGAGTTCGGGACGCGGCAGGACCGTTTCGCGCACGGGGTTCCAGTCGTCGACGGAGGCGTCGCCGACGAGCTGCGCGGCGAGCAGCGCGTCGCCGTAGGCGGCGCCGATGGTGGTGGTGCGCAGTTCCTGGGGGCGACCGGTGATGTCGGAGACGATCCGGGTCCACAGGGAGCCCTGGGTGCCGCCGCCGACGGCGACCACCCGGCGGATGTCCCCGCCGGCCTCCTCGATGGTCTCGATGTTGTGGCGGACGCCGAAGCCGGTGGCCTCGAGCGCCGCCCGGTAGAGGTCGGCGCGGGTGTGGGACAGGGTCAGTCCGGCGACGACGCCCCGGGCGTCGGGGTCCATGAGCGGGGTACGTTCGCCGGCGAAATAGGGAAGCATCAGCAGGCCGTCGGCCCCGGGCGGTGAAGCGGCCGCCTCGCGGGTGAGCGCGGCGTGGTCGGCGCCGGCGAACAGGTCCCTCAGCCAGTCGGTGACCGCTCCCGAGGTGGCAAGGCCCCCGGCCAGGTTCCGGGTGCCGGGCAGGGCGCCGACCGTGCCCCACAGCGAGGGGCTGGTGAGCGGCTGGTCCACGGTGTGGAGGAGGAACATGGTCGTGCCATACATGAGCATCAGGTCGCCCGTGTGGTGGGCCCCTACGCTCAGGGCCTCGGCCCAGGCATCGATCGTGCCGGTGGTGACGGGGATGCCGACGGGCAGCCCGGTCTCCCGGGCGGCCTCGGGGGTGACGGTGCCCGCCGGTTCACCGGACCAGCGCAGCGGCGGCAGGTCGAGGCCGGGGGCGACCTCGACGGCCCAGGGGGCGTACCACTCGTGCGCGTGTGTGTCGTACAGCGGGGTGCACTGGCTGGCGGAGTGGTGGTCCAGCACATAGGTCCCGGTGAGCTTTGCGACGAGCCAGTTGCCGGGCATGTACAGGCGCCGGGCCCGGGCGTAGACGTCCGGTTCCTCCTCCGCGATCCAGGCGATCTTCGGCCCGGCGGCCTGTGTGCTCAGGGCGGAGCCGCAGCGCCGGATGATCTCCTCGGCGCCGAGTCGCTGCTCGATGCGCCGGATCTGGCGGACCGAGCGGGTGTCCACGCCGTAGAGGACGGCGGGGCGCAGCGGCTCGTCGTCCTCGTCGGTGAGCAGGACGCAGGGGCCCATGCCGCTGACGCCGACCGCGGTCACGGTGGCGTCGCCGGGGCCGGTCAGCTCGCGGGTCAGGGCCGCGCACTCCTGCCACCACACGCGGGCGTCCATCTCGAAGCGGCCGGGGCCCGGTCTCCCGGGGGTGTGCACCCGTACGGCCGAGCGGATCACCTCGCCGTCCAGGCCGACCAGGACGCCCTTGCTGCTGGAGGTCCCGATGTCCACACCGATGACTGCGTCGCGGGGCATGGCGTGGACGGTCGCAGAGATCGTCATCGGGGTCAAGGGAACGGGGCGGGGCCGGGTCCCCTGCCGTACGGACGGGTGGGCGACCGGTGGGCGGCCGGGCGAGCCGCCGGGTGGACAGGCGGCTGGACATGCGGCTGGACGGTCGGGCGGCCGGGCGGTCGGGCCGCCTTCACGCGACACTTGTCACGACGCGACCGATCGGCAGGGCGGGAGGCGATGCGCGGTGATCGCCGTCAACCCCACGGACAGCGCCTCCCTGCTGGCCGCCTTCGGCGCGCTCGGTGTGCTGGTGGTCATCTTCGCGGAGTCGGGCCTGCTCGTCGTCGGCTTCTTCCTGCCCGGGGACACCCTGCTGTTCCCGGCCGGCGTGCTGTGCGCGGGCCACGGCGACCAGGCACCACGGCTGGAGCTGTGGCAGGTGCTGCTGTGCGCGGCCGTCGGGTCCGTGGCCGGCGGTCAGGTCGGCTACATCCTCGGGCGGCACGGCGGACGGGCGCTGCTGACCCGCACCTCCAACCGGCGGGTGAAGGAGGGCGCGGCCCGCGCGGAACGGCTCCTGGCCCGCTACGGCTACCGCAAGGCCCTCGTGATCGGCCGCTTCATCCCCATGGTCCGCTCCGTGCTCCACCCGGCGGCAGGCGCCCTCGGCGTGCCCGTGCGTACGTTCACCATCTGGCAGGCGGTCGGCGGCCTGCTGTGGTCGCAGAGCATGGTCCTCGCCGGGTATCTGCTGGGGTCGTCGGTGTCCGGCGTCGACAACTACCTGCTGCCGCTGGTCGCCGTGATCGTCGTCCTGTCCCTGCTCCCCCTGCTGGTCGAGATGTACCGCACGCGGCGCGCCCGGCGGGCCGAACAGGAGGAACAAGTGGGGGAATGAGCAGGCGTCCGGGCGTGCGAGCCGGCACGGCGGTCAGCGAGTCGGTCGGCCCGTCGACGGGAACGTGAACCCGGCGGGCGCCTCCCCGCGCGGCGATGGCGAGGCGCCTTGCCGGGCGAGGGCGCTGTCGACGAGGTCGCGAGCGAAGAGCCCGATGCCGTTACCGTCCCTGAGCGACCGCGCACGGCCTTCGTGCTGGTGCCGCCTGCGTCAAAAATGCGATGACGCGCTTCCTGGTCCGAGAGGTGCAGCCCGCGGCCGCTCGCTGCCGTGGTGACGTTTCCGCCGCCCACCACATCGCATCATTCGGCATCGCATCTCATCGAACGAAGGCTCCAGTGTGCCACGTCCATCCTCTGGTTCGACGGCCACTGCCTACCTGGACCAGCAAAGACATGCCTATCAGGTACCTCCAACCTGAGATCCCATGAATTCCTGTCGTTGGCCTTTCGATATCACTCGGAACGTGTCAGCCTGCTCGGCACGCGAATCCCTTCGATTTTGGCTCGAATGATTTCGTTCTACCGCCTACACAGCCGGCGGTCGCACGCGCAGTGAGCCCGAGCCGGATGCAGCGACCCCTTTCTGTGCGGCAGCGCTGCTGGTTCCCGTCCTGGCGTTCCAGGCCCCGGCTCAGGCCCACGGAGCCACTGCGGCAAACTGCGGGCAGAGCAAGCCGGGGCACGGCCTGACCGCCACGGAGATCCTGAACGTGGACTACGAGAGCGGCGCCCTGGACTCGGGAATCCCGGGCCTGCCCACCACCCACGCGACCGCGCCGGACGCTTCCGCCGTCGTGCGGCCGGGACACCGGAGCTCGTACGCGGTCCAGCACACGGTCACGCTCGACGATCCGGGCTACTTCTCCGACGGCGCACCCCGCAGCGAGAGCGCGACGGATCGGCTCCCCGACGGGACCTTCCACACCGGGGACACCCACCGCTACGAGTTCAGCGTGCTGCTGAAGGACTGGCAGCCGTACCGGTCGGGAGACAGCGAGTCGGGCGACATCATCTTCCAGGGCAAGTACTCGGGCGGCCAGCCACCCGCGTTCTACCTCATGACGAAGCGCAACGCGGTGGCGTTCCGGTCGCCGCAGATGAACCGGCAGACGACGGTCGTGCCGGATTTCCGGCCGTACGTCGACCAATGGATGAACTTCCGCGTGGACGCGCGCTGGACCACCGATCGGACCGGCTGGTTCGAGGTCTCCGTCGAGCTTCCGGGGCAGTCCGCCTACCAGCTGATGGCCTCGTACGACGACGTGGCGACCTGGCAGCCCAGCTCTCCCGCCGACCACGGCTACCTCAAGTGGGGGCTCTACCGCCCCTCGGAGTCGCTCGCGAACGGCGACGTCCCCACGCGGACCGTTCAGCACGACGACATCCGCGTCCTCGGACTTTCCTGACTCGAACCCGCAGCGGCAACACCTCAAGGAGTACGCATGACCGACAGTCCTTTCCCGAGCAGGCGCCGACTGCTGCAGGCCGGCGGTGCCTTCGGGCTGGCGATGGCCGCCGGACCGCTTCTGACCACCCGAGCCGATGCCGCGACCGCTGAAGCCGGCACCACGACCGTGACCGACCTGGGGCCGGGTCTGGTGCAGTTCTCGCTGATGAGCGGGCTAATGGTCGGCGACACCGTCTACATAGGGTCGCGCAACCTGAACCCCTCCCGCGTGATCGGGTTCCATCTGCCGAGCCGGAAGGTGGTGTCGCACACCGAACTCGACGCGGGGCCCGAGCCTTCCATCCAGGCGCTCGCGGCGGACCCCACCGGCCGGTACCTCTACATCGGCGTCCTGCTCAAGGCCGATCAGGGCAAGCCGAACCTCTACCGGTGGGACCTGACGACGCCGGACGAGCCCGCCGTGGCCGTCGGCAGGACCGAGGACCGCGACATCCGTGATCTGGCCGTCGCACCCGACGGCATGGTCTACGCCGTGGGCGGCATGCCGGACAAGCCGCCCGTTCTGTGGGAGTACGACCCGGCCACCGGAACGGTCGTCAATCTGGGCACCCCCGATCCGAACGCGACGCTGGCCAGGGCGGTCGCTGCCACGCGGAGCACCGTCTTCTTCGGGGCGGGCAGCATCCTGGCCGGCGGGGGCGGCGCGAGCAAGGCCTCGCTCTACGCCTACGACCGGGCGACGCGCACGTTCACCTCGGTCGTGCCCAAGGAGATGGAGAAGGACCCGAGCCTGCGTGAACTCGCCGTCATCGGCGGGAACCTGGTCGTCGGCACCTCGGGCGGCGTCGATCCCGCCAAGTTCGCCGTGATGGACCTCGCGGACCTCTCCCAGTACACCGTGGTGACCACGCAGGGCAAGACCGTCAAGTCCTTCAGCGCCGACGCGGACCGGATCTACTTCGCCTCCGAGGCGGGTGTGCAGGCCTACTCGACGGCGGAGAAGACGATCTCCCCCCTGGCGTTCAGCGGGCCTGACCTCGGCGAGATCTGGGGTGTGGACCACACCGACGGGAAGCTGGAGGTCGTCTCGGGCTACGGTTTCGTCGCCGAGATCGACCTGTCCGCAGGCACTTCGGTGGTCACCGACCTGGGCCAGGCGGGCGCGCCCGCCGGCGCTCAGGCAGGCATGGGGATCGCGGCCGGTGGAGGTTACGTCTACCTGGGCGGCAACGGCACCGTCTCCCGGCGCAGCCTGCGGACCGGCCAAGTCGTCAATCTGCGGGCCCCCGGCGAGGCCAAGGACGCGGAGGTGATCGACGGCCGCCTGTACACCGGCCAGTACGACGCGCAGGGCATCTGGCGGTACGACCCCGCCGACGGAGGGCAACCGCGTCAGGCCGCCCGGTTCGCCAGTGAGCAGAACCGGCCGCTGGACACCTCCTGGGACCCCCTCAACAAGCTGCTCCTGGTCGCCGTGCAGTCCGACACCGAGGGCGGCGGAGCCCTGTGGACGTACTCCCCGAAGACCGGGAAGTCGGCCTCCTTCGTCAACCCGATCGACGGCGTCCAGCTCGTGCGGGCGGTGGCGAACCGGGGTGGCGTCGCCTACCTGGGCGGCGACAACGCCGCCAGGACGGGACCGCGCGGCACCGTCGTCGCTGTCGATCCCGTCACCGGCCGGGAGACGTGGCGCCTGGAGACGGGGCAGCCGGCCGGGGTGGCGGCCCTGGCGGTGCGGGGCCACCACCTCTACGGGCTGACCAGGAACGGCAGGTCGTTCGTCATCGACCTGCGCAACCGGCAACTGGTGTTCACCGCCGACGTGAGCAGCGTCTGCCAGGGCTTCGCCGCCCTGGTCACCAACCGCGGCACGGTCTACGGCGTCTCGACCACCACGCTGTTCCGCTTCGACCCGAGGACGTTCGCCGTCAGCACGGTCGTCACCGGCATCAACGGCGTCTGGTACAGCGGCCCGCACGTCAACGCCCACGGAGGCAAGCTCTACACGCTCCGCGACCACAACCTCGTCGAGGTCGACGACCGGCCGTCGTACTGAGCCGAACGGCCGCCGTCCACGAAGTTCCGCGATCCGGCCGCCGGCGACCTTTGATTGATATCTTTCGGCTGTCGAGTGAAGGGGGATGAGTCACTCGCTACCGAGAGGGGACCGAAGGTGTTGGCCGACGAGCGTAGGGAAGCGATCCTGCGCGCTGTGGAGCGCCAGGGTTCGATCACCGTGAAGAAACTGGCGGAGGAGATGGGCGTCTCCGCCGTCACCCTGCGCCAGGACGTACGGGAACTGGCCGACCGGGGACTGCTGTCCCGGGTGCACGGCGGCGCAAAGGCCCTGACGTCGGCGCCGGCCCCGGCCGATGCCACCGCGGTCGAGGCTCCGGCCGCCGCCGCGCCGCCCGCGCAGGAGCGGTACACCGTCGGGCTGGTGGTGCCGCCGGGCGGCTACTACTACCCGGAGGTGATCCGCGGCGTCCAGGACGCGGCCGGCTCGCGCGGCGTCCGTGTCGTGCTGGCCGTCTCCGGGGAGTCCCTGTCGGACAACCAGGAGCAGGTCCGCCGCCTCATGGCCGGCGGCGTCGACGGCCTGCTGCTGATGCTGCACCCGGGCCTGCGCCCGCTGGACGAGGCCGAGCAGTGGCTGAGCGGCCTTGACGTGCCGGCCGTCCTGGTGGAGCGCCGGGCGGGGCTGCGGGCCGGCCGGCTGGAACAGGTGGCCTCCGACCACGCCTACGGCGCCGCACTGGCCGTACGTCATCTCGCCGGCCTCGGGTACGACAAGGTGGCCCTTGTCGCCCGGGCCGAGAGCCCCAACACGGCTCTCCTCAGCGCCGGATACGCCGAAGCCGCGAAGGTCATGGGGCTGACGCCGGGGCCGGAGTACCGCATCACCACCACCGGTGACGCGGCTCCGGCCGACGCGCGTTTCGAGGAGGTCGTCCGGGCCGTGGAGGCCGGAGAGGTCCGGGCGGCGCTGGTGCACAACGACATCGACGCCATCGCCCTCCTCGGCATCCTGCGCGCCCGGGGGCTGCGCGTGCCGGAGGATCTGGCTTTGGTCACCTACGACGACGAGGTAGCCGAGCTGAGCGAGATCCCCCTCACCGCGGTGGCCCCTCCCAAGCAGGCGGTGGGGTCGTGGGCCCTCGACCTGGCGGTGCGACGGCTGACCGACCCCGCCACGCCGCTGGCCGAGATCCTGCTCCGTCCGGAACTGCGGGTGCGTGCGTCCTGTGGGGCCGACCGCATGGCCGAGGCCTGACCGCCCCGGCCATGCGATGTCGTATCGCTTTCGTTTCTAACAAACGAAAGCGAACGTATTGACGCGATGTCGTATGTTGCGAATGATTGCGGTGACACCCAAGCGAACGATCGGTGGCACAGCATGTTTCGCAGACGCCTGACAGCTCTGACCTGTTCCGTGGCGACACTCGGCGTGCTCGTCACGGGATGTGGCAACCCGGACGACAAGGGAACCGCGGCAGGACCGAAGACCGGCGCCGTCACCTTCTGGTCCTTCGTCAAGGGCTCCGACCAGGTGGCCGCGGCCTTCAACCGGACCCATCCGGGCATCAAGGTGACCTTCGAGTCGGTGCCCTCGGGCCAGGAGTACTACTCCAAGCTCACCAACGCGGTGAAGGCCGGCACCGCCCCGGACGTCGCGGTGGTCGAGTACCCCGAGCTCCCGGAGTTCGCCGCCCAGGGCGAGCTGGAGAGCCTGGACGGAAACCTCGGCACCCTCGTCAAGGACCACTTTCCCAAGCCGGTACGGCAGTTGGTCGAGCTGGGCGGCACGACCTGGGGCGTTCCCCGCGACGCCGCGCCGCTGATGCTCTACTACCGCAACGACTTCTTCAAGGACCACCGGATCGCCGTTCCCAAGACCTGGGACGCGTACCGGAACATGACCGCCCAGGTGAAGCGGGCCGACCCTAAGGCCCGCGGCGGGGTCCTGTTCACCGACAACCCGGGGCTGCTGACCGCCCTCGCCTGGCAGGCCGGAGCCCAGTGGTTCGGCACCCGGAAGGACGCCTGGAAGGTGTCGCTCACCGATGCCCCCTCGCGGAAGGTGGCCGACTACTGGGGCGACCTCGCCCGGCACGACCTCGTCAGCTCGTCGAGCACGCTCGACCCGTTCTGGACGAGCGTCCAGCAGAACAGGACCGTCGCCTACGTCTGCGCGAGCTGGTGCGCGGGAGCCCTGCGGGCGACCGTCGCCGACCAGGCGGGCAAGTGGTCGGTGGCCCCGGTCCCGACCTGGGACGGCAAGCCGGCCTCCGCGATGTACGGCGGCTCGTCCTTCGTCATCCCCAAGGGCGCCGAGAACAGCGGAGCCGCCGCGGAGTTCATCAAGTGGATCACCACCGACCCCGAGGGCATGAAGGCGTGGGTCTCCTCCGGCACCAGCAGCATGTTCCCCGCCGACCCCCGGCTCGTGCCCGTCGCCAAGGCCGCCTTCCCGACCTCCTACTTCGGCGGCCAGGACGTGTACGCCGTGGGCAGCGCGTCCTACGACGCGGTCGCGCCCGGCTGGACCTGGGGCCCCGTCATGGGAACCACGAACACGGCCGTCGTCGACCAGCTGCCGAAGGTCGCCCATGGCGACGCGAGCCTCTTCGGCATCCTCGAGGGCGCGCAGCGAGCCACCGTCAAGGACATCCGGCATCGCGGCATGCGGCTCGCCCCGTAGCACGCGAACCCCTGGTGGCCCTGCCGCCCGCTCCGCCGGGCGGGGCCACCGTCCGGCCCAGCCCCCGCACTCTCCCGCACCCATCGAGGAAGCCGGTATGGCAAGCCCGTCAGCCCGTGCCCAGCGCCGTACCGCCGCGCTGCTCCTGGCACCGTTTCTCGTCCTGTTCAGCGCCGTCACCATCGCCCCTCTGCTCTACGCGGGCTGGATGAGCCTGTTCACCACCCGCACCTCCGGCCTCGGCTTCGGTGGCACCAGAGAGGTCTTCGCCGGCCTGGACAACTACGCGAACGCGTTGTCGGACCCGGCGTTCCGTGACGGTTTCCTCACCGTCGCCGTGTACGTCGCGGTCTACATCCCGGTGATGATCGGCGGCGCGCTCCTCCTCGCCCTGCTGCTGGACTCGGCACTGGTCAAGGCCCGCGCCTTCTTCCAACTGGCCCTGTTCCTGCCGCACGCGGTACCCGGACTGATCGCGGCGCTCATCTGGGTCTACCTGTACACCCCGGGGCTGAGCCCGGTGATCGACCTGCTCGGCTCCGGCGGGATCCACGTCAGCTTCCTGTCGGCGGACAACGCGGTGTTCTCCACGGCGAACATCGCGGTCTGGGAGTGGACCGGCTACAACATGGTCATCTTCTACGCCGCCCTCAAGGCGGTGTCGGGCGAGACCCTGGACGCGGCGAGGATCGACGGCGCCGGCGGCATCCGTACCGCCCTGTCGATCAAGCTGCCGATGATCCGCCCCTCCATCGCGCTGGCCGTGCTGTTCACCGTGATCGGATCGGTCCAGCTCTTCACCGAGCCGAAGGTCATCTACAGCGCGTCCAGCGCGATCGGCAGCGACTGGACGCCCAACATGTACGTGGAGAGCGCCGCCTTCACCCACAACGACTTCGGCCTCGCGGCAGCCGCCTCGCTGCTCATCGCGCTGTTCGCCGCGGTCCTCTCGTTCCTCGTCACCCGTTTTTCTCGCAGCAGGAGCCGGCCGTGACCAAGCCCACGACACTCACCGCCCCGGCGCCCGCCGCGGCCCCGGGCCGCACGAGCGGGAGCGGGCCGGCCGCCCGGCACACCCCGCCGCGCCCCAGGAAGCGCCCCTCGGACCTGCTGTCCAGGACCGGCGTGACCGCCATGCTGGGTCTCGCCACCCTCTACACGCTGCTGCCGATGCTCTGGCTGGTCCTGTCGTCCACCAAGAGCCGCCAGGACCTCTTCGCCACGAACGGCTTCGCACCGGGCAGACACTTCGCGCTCTTCGACAACCTCGGCCACCTGTTCCGGGCCGACAACGGCATCTACCTGCGCTGGATGGTCAACACGGTCCTGTACGCCGGTCTCGGCGCGCTGCTGGCCACGGTGTTCAGCGTGGCTGCCGGATACGCGTTCGACAAGCTGGCCTTCCCGCTCAAGGAGAAGCTCTTCGCCTTCGTCCTGCTGGGCGTGATGGTTCCCGGCACGGCACTGGCGATCCCGCTGTACCTGATCGCCGCCGAGGTCGGTCTGGTGAACACCTTCTGGGGTGTCTTCCTCCCCGGCCTCGTCTTCCCGTTCGGGGTCTACCTGGCCCGGGTGTTCAGCGCGGCCTATGTCCCCGGCGAGGTCCTGGAGGCCGCCCGGATGGACGGGGCCGGCGAGTTCAAGACCTTCTGCCGGATCGCCTTCCCCATGCTCGCGCCCGCCTTCGTGACCATCTTCCTCTTCCAGTTCACCCAGATCTGGAACAGCTTCTTCCTGCCCCTGGTGATGCTGTCCGACAAGGACCTCTACCCGGTCAACCTCGGTCTGTACGTCTGGTACGGGTCCGCCCTCTCGCAGGGCCATCCGCAGGACTACCTCCTGGCAGTCGTCGGATCACTGGTGTCCGTGGCTCCGCTGGTCGTCCTCTTCCTGATGCTCCAGCGGTTCTGGAAGTCCGGCATGACAGCCGGCGCCGTCAAGTAGGCCCATCGTCATGAGGATCCCCATGCCTTCCACGCAGCAGCCTTCCCCCCAGCCGCATCCCGGCCATTCCGCTCGGCCGCATCCCGGCCAGTCGCCGTCGACGCGGTCGCCGTCCGAACGGCCCCGCCCGCGCGCCTTGTTCGCCATGGGGCGACGGCACCACGACGCGCTCTTCCCGCCGGCCGCGATCCAGCGGCTGACCCGTCACGTCGACATCGATCCGCGGCTCGTGGCCGAGGACTTCGACCGGATTCCGGACCTGGCGGCCGTCGAACTCCTGATCACCTCCTGGGGATGCCCACCCCTCGACGACGCCGCACTGGCCCGCATGCCGGCGCTGCGGGCGGTCGTGCACGCCGCGGGAAGCGTCAAACACCATGTGACGGACGCGTGTTGGGACCGCGGACTGCTCGTCTCCACGGCGGCCGCGGCCAACGCCGTACCCGTCGCCGAGTACACGGTCGCCGCCGTCCTGTTCGCCAACAAGCGAGTAGTGGAGATCAGCGGGCTCTACCGCGAACACCGAGCCGCCCTGGACTGGGCGACGCACTTCCCGGGCTTCGGCAACTACCGCAGGACGGTCGGCGTGGTGGGCGCCTCCCTGGTGGGACGCAGAGTGCTGGAACTGCTGCGCCCCTTCGACTTCGACCTCCTGCTGGCCGACCCGCACCTCGACCCCTCGCGTGCCGAGGCGTTGGGGGCCCGGCTCGTCGACCTCGACGAGATGCTCGCCGTCAGCGACGTCGTGTCCCTCCACGCCCCCGCCCTGCCCGAGACCCACCACCTGCTGGACGCCCGCAGACTGTCGCTCCTGCGTGACGGCGCCACCCTCGTCAACACCGGGAGGGGCTCGCTCATCGATCCCGAGGCCCTCACCGCCGAGGCTTCCTCGGGCCGCATCCACGCCGTCCTGGACGTCACCGACCCCGAGGTCCCGCCGCCGACCTCACCGCTGTACTCGCTGCCCAACGTGCTGCTCACCCCGCACATCGCAGGATCGCTCGGCGGCGAACTCCTGCGCATCACCGGCAGTGCGCTGGACGAGGTGGAACGCTACTGCGGGGGGCTGGAGTTCGCGCATCCCGTGACCCGTGAGGCCCTGGCCATCTCGGCCTGAGGCCGCCCCAGAAGATCGGAGTGCCCGCATGTCCCGGACCGGCCGGCTGTCGGACGTCCTCGTCTACACCCGTACCACCGGCTACCGCCACGACTCCATCCCCGCCGGCACGGCCGCGCTGCGCGAGCTGGGCCAGGCGTACGGCTTCGCCGTGGAGGCGAGCGAGGACCCCGCGGTCTTCACCGACGCCTCCCTCGCGGGGCGCAGCGCGGTGGTCTTCCTGTCCACCAGCGGCGAGGTGCTCACCCCGGACGGTCAGGCGGCGCTGCGGCGCTGGACGACCGACGGCGGCGGCTTCATGGGCGTCCACTCCGCCGCGTGCACCGAGTACGACTGGCCGTACTACGGCGACCTGCTCGGCGCGCGCTTCGCCGGCCACCCTGAATTCCAGCCCGGCACCGTGCTGGTGGAGGACCGGAGCCATCCGGCCATGGCCCACCTGCCGACGCGGTGGGACTGGAACGACGAGTGGTACGACTTCCACGGCAGCCCGCGCTCCGACGTGCGTGTCCTCGCCGGCATCGACGAGTCCGGCTACCGGGGCGGAAGCATGGGCGCCGATCATCCCCTGGTGTGGTGCCGGGAGTTCGAGGGCGGCGGCCGCTCCTTCTACACGGCCCTGGGGCACGCGAGCGACGCGTACACCGACCCGGCCTTCCGCCACCACCTCCTGGGCGGCCTGCGCTGGACGGCCGGCGCGGCGATCTGACGCCGTTCGGGCTCGGGAACGCCCCGCGACGGCACGTCCCCGGGCCCGGGACGCACATCCCGGCCCCTCGCGGGCGGCGGGCCACGTCCCGGCACTGTTGACCGAGCCCCCGAGGCTCAGTTTCATCGATGAAAACGCTTTCCACGCCTGGAGAGCCCTGATTCCGAGGAGAGATCCACCTATGTCCCGCAGGGTGATCGGCATCGTCATGAACGGTGTCACCGGCCGGATGGGCCACCGGCAGCACCTGGTCCGCTCGATCCTGGCCATCCGCGAGCAGGGCGGCCTCGACCTCGGCGACGGCGAGGTGCTGTGGCCGGAGCCGATCCTGGTCGGCCGCGACGAGCACAAGGTCGAGCAGCTCGCCGAAGAGCACGGCCTGGAGCACTGGACCACCGACCTGGACCAGGCCCTCGCCCACCCGCTGGCCGAGATCTACTTCGACGCCCAGCTGACCCAGGTCCGCGAACAGGCGCTCCGCAAGGCCATCGAGGCCGGCAAGCACGTCTACACCGAGAAGCCGACCGCCGAGTCCCTGGACGCCGCCCTGGAACTGGCCCGCCTCGCCCGCGAGGCCGGGGTGTGCAACGGCGCGGTGCAGGACAAGCTCTTCCTGCCCGGCCTGCTCAAGCTCAAGCGCCTGGTCGACGGCGGCTTCTTCGGCCGGATCCTCTCCGTGCGCGGCGAGTTCGGCTACTGGGTCTTCGAGGGCGACTGGCAGACCGCCCAGCGCCCGTCCTGGAACTACCGCGCCGAGGACGGTGGCGGCATGATCCTCGACATGTTCCCGCACTGGCGTTACGTGCTGGACAACCTCGTCGCCCCCGTCCGGTCCGTCTACGCGCACACCGCCACCCACATCCCCGAGCGCGTCGACGAGCGGGGCGACACCTACCGGGCGACCGCCGACGACGCCGCGTACGGCATCTTCGAGCTGGAGGGCGGCATCACCGCCCAGATCAACTCCTCCTGGGCCGTGCGCGTCGACCGTGACGAGCTGGTCGAGTTCCAGATCGACGGCACCGAGGGCAGCGCCGTCGCCGGCCTGCGCGACTGCCGCTTCCAGCACCGCGCCGCCACCCCCAAGCCCATCTGGAACCCGGACCTCCCGGTCACCGAGCCCTTCCGCGACCAGTGGCAGCGCGTGCCGGACAACGCCGAGTTCGACAACGGCTTCAAACTCCAGTGGGAGCTGTTCCTCAGGCACGTGGTCACCGGCTCCGCGTACCACTGGGACCTGCTGGAGGGCGCCAAGGGGGTCCAGCTCGCCGAACTCGGCCTGCGCTCCGCCCGCGAGGGCCGCCGCTTCGAGGTGCCCGCACTGGAGATCCGATGACCGAGCTGCATCTCCCCGGCATCGGCGCGTACCGGATGGCCGAGCCCGCCGAGCCGTTCCTCCCGGCCGGGCCCGCCGTCTCCCGTAGCGTGTTCGCCGCCGCGCACGTGGTCGCCGACCCGCTCGGCGACAACGCCCCCGGCGCGCCCGCAGCGGTGGACTGGGAGTCCACCCTCGCCTTCCGTCATCACCTCTGGTCGCTGGGCCTGGGCGTCGCCGACGCGATGGACACCGCACAGCGCGGGATGGGTCTGGACTGGGCCGCCACCCAGGAACTGATCACGCGCTCCGGTGCCGAGGCCAGAGCCGTCGGCGGCCGCCTCGCCTGCGGCGTCGGCACCGACCAACTGGCCGACGCCGAATCCTCGTTGCCCGAGATCCTGGCCGCCTACGAGCAGCAGCTGGAGGTCGTGGAACAGGCCGGCGCGCAGCCCGTGCTGATGGCCAGCCGGGCCCTCGCCGCCGCAGCCGTGGACCCGGAGGACTACCTGCGCCTGTACGGCCGGCTGATCGGCCAGGCCCGGCAGCCGGTCATCCTGCACTGGCTCGGCGAGATGTTCGACCCGGCGCTCACCGGCTACTGGGGCTCGGCCGACCTCGACCTGGCCACCGAGACCGTCCTCGCGCTCGTCAAGGAGCACGCTGCGGGGATCGACGGCATCAAGGTGTCCCTGCTGGACGCCGACCGCGAGATCGCCCTGCGCCGCGCCCTGCCCGAGGGAGTCCGCCTGTACACAGGCGACGACTTCAACTACCCGGAACTGATCCGCGGCGACGAACACGGCCACAGCCACGCCCTGCTGGGCGTCTTCGACCCCATCGCCGCCAAGGCCGCCGCCGCCCTGCACGCGCTGGACGCCGGCGACCTGGACCGGTACGACGCGCTGCTGGCGCCCACCCTTCCGCTGGCCCGGCACCTGTTCGCCGCGCCGACCTTCCACTACAAGACCGGCATCGTCTTTCTCGCTTGGTTGGCCGGACACCAGGACCACTTCACCATGGTGGCCGGCGCCCAGAGCGGCCGCTCGGTGCCACACCTGGTGGAGCTGTTCCGGCTCGCCGACGCCGCCGGCGTCCTGCCGGACCCGGATCTCGCCGCCGACCGGATGCGCCGCTTCCTCGCGGTCACCGCGCCGACCGGCTGATCCCACCGTCCGAGGCCACCGTGCCGACCGGCTGATCCCCACCGTCGGCGGCCGCCGCTCGGGGCGGGTCGGGCGGCGACCGCCTCCACCGCCCGGGAAACGTGTCCGGCGATCCCCGCCGGCCCCAGCACCTCGCACGACGAAAGGAGCCCGACACCATGACCGCAACGGCGCGGCTGTCGCTCAACCAGATCACCACCAAGCGGTGGAGCCTGCCCGAGGCGGTCCGGGGCTGCGTGGACGCCGGGATCCCGGCGATCGGCCTGTGGCGGGACAAGGTCGCCGAGACCGGAGTGGCCGAGGCCGCAAAGCTGGTCCGGGACGCCGGCCTCGCGGTGTCCACCCTGTGCCGCGGCGGCTTCCTCACCGCCCCGGGGCCGGAAGGCGGCCAGGCCGCCCTGACCGAGAACCTGCGAGCCCTGGAAGAGGCCGCCCAACTCGGCGCCGACACCCTGGTCATGGTGGTCGGCGGCCTTCCCGACGGCAGCCGCGACCTGCCCGGCGCGCGCGCCCGCGTGGCCGAGCTGCTCGGCGAACTCGCCCCGCACGCAGGCGACTTCGGCGTCCGCCTGGCGATCGAGCCGCTGCACCCGATGTTCTGCGCCGACCGCGCGGTGGTCTCCACCCTCGGCCAGGCGCTCGACCTCGCCGAACTCTTCCCGGCCGAGCAGGTCGGGGTAGTCGTCGACAGCTACCACGTCTGGTGGGACCCCGAACTGGCGGCACAGATCGCCCGGGCCGGGGCCGGCGGGCGGATCGCCTCGTACCAGGTCTGCGACTGGACGCTGCCGCTGCCCTCCGACGCACTGCTCGGCCGGGGCCACGTCGGCGACGGCCACATCGACTTCCGCGCGATGACCGACCAGGTCACCGTGGCCGGCTACACCGGCTGGATCGAGGTCGAGATCTTCAACGAGCGGATCTGGGACACCCCGGGCGAGCAGACCCTGCGCACCATGGTCGAGCGTCACCTCGCGCACGTGGCGGCCCCGTGAGAATCGCCCTCGCCCGCGACTCCTTCAAGGGCACCCTCGCCGCCGTCGAGGGCGCGTACGTTCCACCCCGACGGCACCGCGGTGGTCGAACTCGCCACCGCCGGCGGCCTACCGCTGTGGAGGGCGCCTCGCGCCGCTCACCGCCCCCACCCGCGGCACCGGCAAGGTGATCGCCGCCGTCCGGGCCGCCGGGGCACGCGCTGGCGTCGCCGGACGGCACCACGCCGGGCAGGGGGGGGCACCCGTAACCGGTGCGGGTGCGCTGGACAGGCCGCCTGCCCGGGCGACGCTTACCGTTCTCTAGATGTGACCCACGGTCGTGTCCGGGTGCGAGGCGGAGAGGAGGTGGGCGGTGTGGGGCGGTGGCGGGGGCGCCGGCGTCGTGCGGCGGATCCGCGCCGTGAGGTGCCGGGCGGTCGGCCGGATCACTCCGAGGGGCGTACCGAGGTCTCCGGGTCCGGTGCGCCGACGGTGACGACCGAGCGCACCGTACCGTGGCTGCGGGTCGCGGCGGCGTACTCCTGGCGCCTGATCCTCGTCGGCGTCGTCGTCTACGGCGTCTTCACGATCCTCGGCCGCTTCCAGCTGATCGCCGTAGCCCTGTTCCTCGCCCTCATCATCACCTCAGTGCTGCGCCCGGTCGCCGATCTGCTGGACCGTGTGCTGCCCCGGCCGCTGAGCGTCGCCGTCGCCCTGGTCGGCAGCATCCTGCTCCTGCTGGGCCTGCTCGCGCTCGTGGGCGACGCGGTGGCCGGCGAGTCGGGCCGGCTGGCCGGGGAGTTCCGGGGCGGGGTGCACCGGGTCGAGACATGGCTGCAGCGCCCGCCGTTCCGGCTCAGTCCCGGAACGCTGTCCGATCTGCAGAGCCAGCTGACGGACTACCTGTCCGCGCACCGGGCCGGCGTGCTCAGCACCGCCGTCTCCGGGCTGGGCCGCATCGTGGAGCTGATCACGGGCGGCGCGCTCGCGCTGTTCGCCTCCGTCTTCTTCATCCACTCCGGCGAGCGCATGTGGTGCTGGGCCCGGGACCAGCTGCTGCCCGGCGGCGCGCGCCAGGCCTGGGACCGGGCGGGGCACGCGGCATGGCGGACGTTCTCCGGGTACACGCGCGGCATCATCATCGTGGCCGCGACCAACGCCGTACTGGTCGGCATCGCGCTGTTCGTGCTGCGGGTGCCGCTCGCGCTGCCGCTGACGCTGCTGGAGTTCTTCGCCGCGTTCGTGCCCCTGGTGGGCTCACCGGTCGCGCTCGGGGTGGCCACGGTGGTCGCCCTGGCCGGGCGTGGTCCGTTCACGGCCGCCGCGGTGGTGGTGCTCATCGTCCTGATCGGCCAGCTGGAAGGGCATGTGCTGCATCCGCTGGTGATGAGCTGGGCGGTCCGTCTGCACCCGCTCGTCGTGGCCGTGTCCGTTATCGCGGGCAGCATCGTGGCGGGGGTGATCGGCGCCGTCGTGGCGGTGCCGTTCGTCTCCGTGATCTGGGGGGTGCTGAGCGCGCTCCGGGCTCCGCCGGCGGAACAGCCATCGCCGGGCGCGGAACCGAAGTCCCCCTAGAGCGCGGCGAGTTGAGGTCACGCGGGCTTGCGTGACCCGAACCGCGAACCGGGGACCGGTTGTCCACCGTGCGCCTCGCGCCCTTGCCGGCGCCGTCGTCGCGCCGGTCCGGCCGGGCGGTCTCCGGCGGGAGCCGGGGCACAGCGTGCGCCCGGCCCCGCCGGAGACCGCCTCCGCCGGGACGCGGCGTACCGGATCAGGGAGCGATCGGGAGCCCGCGCTTGTGCTCGGTGAGGCGGTAGCGGTCGACGATGGTGCCGAAGGCGGCCTCGGCGACCGGCTTGCCCTCCAGCAGGTCGTCGATGTCGTCGTAGGTGACGCCGAGCGCCTCCTCGTCGGACTTGCCCGGGTTCAGGGTCTCCAGGTCCGCGGTGGGGGTCTTCCACACCAGTGCGGACGGAGCGCCCAGGGCCTCGGCCACGGACCGTACGCGGCGCTTGGTGAGGCCGGTGAGCGGAACCACGTCCGCCGCGCCGTCGCCGAACTTGGTGAAGAAGCCGGAGATCGCCTCGGCCGCGTGGTCGGTGCCGACGACCAGGCCGGCGTGCGCGCCCGCCACCGCGTACTGGGCGATCATGCGCTGCCGGGCCTTGATGTTCCCGTGCACGAAGTCCTGGTGATGTGCGTCACGGAAGACGGTGCCGCCGGCCACGACCGCGTCCATCGCGGCGTCGCTCGCGGGCTTCACGTCGACGGTGAGGACCTGGTCGGGCCGGATGAAGTCCAGCGCCCGCTGGGCGTCGTCCTCGTCGGCCTGGGTGCCGTACGGCAGCCGCATCGCGAAGAACGTCGCGTCCTGCCCGGCCGCGCGGACCCGCTCGACCGCGAGCTGGCACAGCCGGCCCGCCGTCATGGAGTCGACGCCACCGCTGATGCCCAGCACCAGCGAACGCAGGCCGGTGGACGTCAGCTGGTCGGCGAGGAAGGCGACCCGGCGCTCGACCTCCCGCTCCGCCTCGAACGACTCGCTCACCTGGAGATCCCGGGCGATCTCCTGCTGCAGCGACGTGGACGCCAGGTCGGTCACGGTTGTTCCTCACCCTTCCGAGGTGCCGGCAGCTCCGTCCGAGTCGTGTCGGTGCGCGCCGTCACCCGTGGTCATCATCGGGCCGGAGGCCCTTTTATCTGAGCAAGGGTATGCCGAACGCCGTTCGACACCGTCGCGCGGGGGCCGCGAGCACCGCTTCCGGCGTGGGCCGGGCCGAGCACGTCCACCGCGATACGATCCCGCGCGTGACGGCCCTGGAACCCACCATCCTCGCCACCTCCGGAGGACACCGCACAGGCGGACGCACCCGGGTGCTCTTCGACGCTCTGGTCCACCACGCGGTGGAGCTGTCCGGCGTCCATGGCAGGCGCCCCCGGATCCTGTACGTCGGTACGGCCGTGGGCGACTCCGAACACATGGCGGCGCGGATGTCCGAGGCGGCCCGGGTGGCGGGCTTCGATCTCACCCCGCTGCTGCTCTTCCCGATGCCGAACGTCGACGACATCGAGGGCACCGTCCGCGCGCACGACGTGGTCTGGGTGATGGGCGGCTCGGTGGCCAACCTGCTGGCCGTGTGGCGCGTGCACGGACTGGACGGCGTCATGCGCCGCGCCTGGCAGGCGGGTGTCGTCCTCGCCGGTGTGAGCGCCGGTTCCCTCTGCTGGTTCGAGGGCGGCGCCACGGACTCCTTCGGCCCCGAACTGCGCGCGGTGACCAACGGCCTGGGCCTCCTGCCGTACGCCAACGGCGTCCACTACGACTCCGATCCCGGCCGGCGCCCCCTGATCCACCGCCTCGTCGCGGACGGCACCCTCCCCACGGCCCACTGCACCGACGACGGGGTCGGCCTGGTCTACCGGGGCACCGAACTGATCGAAGCGGTCACCGAACTGCCCAAGAAGGACGCCTACTTGGTGACCCGTGAGGGCGAACAGGCGGTGGAACGGCGCATCGAGCCCCGGCTGCTCCCGACCCCGGCGCCCTGACCGCCCCGACACCGACGCCCGTCCGGGACCGGCTCGCGTGCGCGGAGGCGTTGTCAGTGGTGGATGGCAGGCTTGGCACATGGTGATCGACGGATACGACGACGACTGTGTGGTGGCGGGGGAGGAACTGCTCGGCCTGCCGGGGTTCTGGGCCGCCAGTCTGCTGATGGCGTGCGGGGAGGACGACGAGCGCGGCGAGCCGTCGCCGGACTGGTTCGGCGCGGACCCGGCCGACGTGGACGCGGCCTGTGAAGCACTGTCGGACGCGGAGCGGTGGCCGGCGTTCCGGATACCGTTCGCGGACGGGCACACCGCGGTGGTGCTCCACCAGAACTTCGAGGACGATCCGGGAACCGAGTACGTGGTGGTCCACCCGGAGTGGGGCCGGCCGGGCTTCCTGGCCACCATCGACGGTCACGACTCCGGCCCGGGGCTCGCCTGGCGCGAACTCCTGCACATCGCGCACACCCCCGTGACGGACGCTCCGGGCATCCACGACGTGCACGCCCGTCTGCTTCTGCTGCTGCCGGCGCTGGGCGACGCCGACCTGCCCGACGACGCGGCCGCCGTCGTCGCGGAGGCGCTGATATCGGCCGGGGTGCCGGCGGAGAACACCGCATGGCTGGCCGCGCATCTGCTCGACCACTCGTGGTTCGCTCCCGCCACGTGGGCGTTCCCCGGGGCCTCGCCGCTGACGGGCGGCGCGGAGCCGTACGAGGGCATCCTCGTGTGCGACGGCCGGTTGAGCCCGCGCCGCGCGACACGGCTGGCGCAGGGCATCTCCCGGGAGCACAGCGACCGGTTGGCGAGGGCACTCGGCACCTGGGCGGCTGCCTGAGCGGGGCCCGGCGGGGCGTCGGCCTTGCGCCGGGTCAGCTCTTGCGCCGCGCCAGTTCTCGCGCCGCGTCAGTTCTTGGCGAAGGTGCGCAGCTGGTCCAGGCTGCCACGGAACTTGTCGTGGTCACCGACCTTGGGTCCGGAGGACGTGTACTGCCACATCGTGTACGACTCCCAGCCCGACGGGAGGGTCCCGGCAGACGAGGCGTAGCGGGCGATCCACAGGGGGTTGGCGCCGAAGCCGCCGTAGTTGCCGGTGCACTCGCTCCACCAGCTGGTGGCCGTGTAGACGACGGCCGCGCGGCCGGTGCGCTTCTTGTAGCGGTTCAGGAAGTCGCGGATCCAGCTGACCATGGCGCTCTTGGACTTGCCGTAGCACGAGCTGCCGTACGGGTTCCACTCGATGTCGAGGACTCCGGGCAGGGTCTTGCCGTCGGCGGACCAGCCGCCGCCGTGGTCGACGAAGTAGTCGGCCTGGGCGGCGCCGCCGGTGGTGTCGGGGGTGGCGAAGTGGTAGGCGCCACGGATCAGGCCTGCCGCGTACGGGCCGTCGTACTGCTGGGTGAAGTAGGGGTTCTTGTAGTACGTCCCCTCCGTGGCCTTGGCGTACGACCACTTGACGCCGTCGCCCCACAGCCCCTTCCAGTCGACGTCGCGCTGGTGGCTGGAGACGTCGACGCCCTCGGTATGGGTCGCCCTGGCGTCGGCGGGGGTCCGGGCGGCGGGAGCGGTGCCGTCGTGGGCGAGGACGCCGACCCCCATGAAGGCGCTGCCGCGCGGGGGTGTTCGCCCGCCGGAGTCCGGCGTGGCGGTGGCGGTCGGCAGACAGAGCAGAAGGCCGGTCAGGACGCCGATGATGCACCGGCGCGCGCCTCGGCCGCGATGGGGTGGATCGTCTCTTCGCACGTTGTCCATCTGACCCGCCGCCGGGAGATATCGCACTCCGGGTTCCGCCCTACGAAGACGTCATGGGGCGGAGGTTGGGCCGATCGGGTGGACGGAGGGCGGTCCGCGAGAGGTCGTGGGCGACGCCGCGGGGGCGCCGCCCACGACCGGCCGGGCGGGGTCAGCCGTCGATGCGGTGCTGGGTCCAGAAGGAGGTCAGATCCGTGCTCGTGGCGGCCTGGGCGGCGGCCTTGAACTCGGCCGTGGTCGAGACGCCGTACCAGTGCGCGGTGGCGTAGTTCTTCAGCAGTGTGGCCATGGCCGTGTCTCCGAGGAGGCGGCGCAGGTCGTGCAGGGCGCACTTGCCGTAGCCGTAGACGACGGTGGAGTAGCGGGTGGAGTGCGCGTCCCAGTAGGCCATGGAGTTGGTGATCTTCTCGGCGCTGGAGGCCCACGAGACGCTGGACCAGCAGCCCGAGCCGGTCTTGCCCTGCGCCAGGTCGGTGGCGTAGTCGGTGAACGCCTCGTCCAGCCAGGGGCTGGTGTACTCGTCGTCACCGACGATGCCGTACCACCACTGGTGGGCGATCTCGTGGGTGAGGGCGGTGGTGCTGACCAGGTCGAGGACGAAGCCGGGGTACTCCATGCCGCCGAACCAGTAGTTGTTGTCGATGACCGCGTCCAGCTCGCCGTACGGGTAGGCCCCGAAGCGTGCCGCGTGCGCGTCCACGGCGGACCTGGCGGTGCTCAGCATGGACTGGGCGCTGGAGGAGCTGATGCCCGAGACGGAGTAGACGTTCACCGGGACGCCGGCGGCCGAGGTGCCGGAGATCTTGGTGAAGGGCCCGGCGCCCCAGGCGAAGTCACGGACCTTGGACGCGGTGGCGGTGGTGACCGTACGGCCGCTGGAGCCGGGAGTGTCGGTCGACGTGCCGGTGGCCGGGACCAGCAGGGTGGTGGGGTGGTCGAGGGTGACCTTGAAGTCGGCGGCCAGGGAGTAGAACGACTCGCCGTTGTTGGTGTACGGGTCGAGGTGCCAGCCCGCGCCGTCGCGCACCGCGAGGACGGGCAGGGCGTTGCCGATGAAGCTGAAGGCGCCGTCGTGGCCGAACCGGTCGGCGCCGCTGGGCACGGTGATGCCGAGGTCGAAGCCGATGGTGGCGCTCTGCCCCTGGTTCAGCGGGGCCGGCAGGGTGATCTTCAGGGCGGTGCAGTTCACCGAGAGGGCACCCGCGGTGCCGCCGGTGACGTTGGTGACCGCGATCGGCATCGCCGAGCAGGTGCCGTGGTAGTTGTCCCACAGCCGCAGGTAGACCTCGTTCAGCGCGGTGGCGGAGGCGTTGGTGAAGGACACGCTCTCGTGTCCGTTCCAGACGAAGCCGTTCGTGTCGCTGCTCAGGTTCACGGTGTACGAGGGTGTGGCCGGCGTGCGTGTCGAGTCGGCCGGGGGCGGGGTGCTGTCGCCGGAGGTGTCGAGGGCGATGTCGTCCAGGACGAAGCTCGTCTGGAGGCTGGAGTCCTCGGTCCCGGTGAAGGACAGGGTCACGGTCTGGCCCGCGAACGACGACACGTCCAGCGACTTCTGTACGTAGCCGGTGTTCTTGTCGAGGTTCGAGTAGGTGGCGAGTGTGGTGCCGCCGACCTTGGCGGTCAGCTTGTCGTAGGCGGTGGACGAGGTCGTCTCGGCGGTGTCGATGTGCAGCCAGAAGCTGAGCGTCGCGGTGCTGCAGCCGCTCGGGATCGTGACGCTCTGCGAGAGCGTGTCGGTGTGGGTGCTGCCGACGCCGTCGAGCCAGGCGTAGGCGGTTCCGCCGTGGGCGCTCTCGCCGGCGCGGCTGGTGATGACGCCGGACGAGGACGGGGTCCAGGGCGAGGTGCCGTTCTCGAAGCCGCCGTTGGTGACCGCCTGCGCCGGAGTGCAGGCGGCGGCCACGGGGGCCGGGGCGGTCCGGGCGGCGGCGGGGGTGCCGGGGAGGGAGAGGGCGGCCAGTGCGGCGACGACGAGCGCGCCGGTGCCGAGTGCCCTGTGGGGGGTCGATCTCACACGCTGCTCCTTTGCGGCGGCCGGGATCCCGGCCTGCTCGATGGCCGCCCGGCCGGCGGGGGTTCACCGGGGCGGCCGTGGATTGCGGTTGCGTGATCGCTGTTCTCGATTGCGCCGCGCCCTCATGGGGTCAGGGCGGGGACTGCCGAAAGAGTGACAGATTTGAACAGGGCATGCCAGAAGGGGAAGGGAAGTGGGGGATCGTGCTCCTGATGCCGAAAGGGGTGAGGGGCAGGCGGCGAAAAGCACCGCAGGGGGCCTGGAAGGCCTCGATGCGCCGGGCCGGTAGGGCTCGGGACCCGGGAACCCGGACGGCTCGGAGACCCGGGGACCGGGAAGGCTCAGCTGCGCCGGGGCCGGGCTCCCAGTCCCCAGCTCCCGGCTCCCGGCTCCCGGCTCCCGGCTCCTGAAGTCGGATCAGTCCGCGTCCAGCACCATGAAGACCGCCCGCAGGCGGGTGCCGTCCGGGGTCGGCCAGCCGCTCGCGACATGGCCGGCAGCCCCCGGCGCGGGCAGCGGCGGGTTCTCGGGTACTGGCGTCAGCACGCGCTGGACGCGCAGGGTCGTGTGATGGGGTGCGGGGATGCGGGTGCCGTGTTCGTCGTCGACGGGGTCCGGGGTGAACGCCGTGCCCGGAAGGGGCTCACCGGTGTACGAGCGGGTCACCTCGCGGTCGGGCGTGTCGCTGATGCTCTGCGCCATGGCCCGGGCCCTCCCCTCGATCAGGGCGTGGAGCTCGGTGGTCAGCACCGGGTCGTGGCAGCCGTCGTAGACCCAGCGTTTGCCCAGCACTCCGTGTTCCGTGGTGCCGATGAGGGCGTGCTCGGCTCCCTCCAGCGGCACGCCGCGATAGGTGAGCGGGATCAGGTAGGCGGTAGGTGCGGGGGTGGAGGTGTCGGTGGCCACCATGAACTCGATGCCGACCTCGCCCTCCGGGTCGTCCAGCCGGAAGCCGCCGGACCGCTCCAGCGCGGGCGCGCCGGAACCGCCCCGGTACCAGGGGCGGGTGGGCAGCCAGGCGGTGAGGAGTTCGACCTTGGTGGGCGTGAGGGTGGTGCGGTGGATGACGGCCATGCGGCGGGCCTCCCTGGGCGGTGCGACAGCTGACCCCGGCAGCTTTCCACACCGGTTGCTTCGCTCACTCCCCCGCCCTCACCAGCGCGGGAGTCAACTCGGCCCAGGGGTTGGGCGGTTCGCCCGTCACCGGTCCACAGACGCCGGCGCCGCGTTCGTGTGCGGTGCGCACGGCGAGCGGCACCAGGGCCTCGGGTACGCCGTAGACGAGGTGGCAGATCCGGTCGGGCGGGTGGCGTGCCGCCCAGGCCGGTCGGGTGAACGCCGAGACGTACGTGGACCAGTGGCCCTCGAAGGTGACGGTCAGGTCGGCAAGGCGGAGGTAGCCGGGTGCCGGGTGGACGCCCGGGTTGAGGACCACCGGCCCGGTTCCGAGCCGTCGTACGTCCCTGACCAGACGTCGGCAGGCGGGCAGGCCTTCCTGGGTCGCGGTGACCCGGTCGAGGAAGCAGCCGTCGGCCGCGTACCACTCCTGGTGGCGGCGCACGTCCGCGGTGATGTCGGCGTGTTCCCGTACGCCGTAGTCGGTGTCGACATAGCCCAGCAGCCGGGCGCCGGCCGCGCGCAGGGCGCGTGCCACGGCCGTGAAGGCGGGGTCGGGGCCGGTACCGGGGCCGCTCGCGGGGTTGAGGACGACGGCGTGGGTGCGGGCGGCGGCGGTGATCAGGCGGTGCCAGGCGCCGGGGTCCTCGGCCGGATGCACGTACAGCGGTATCAGCAGGGTCACGGCACGCACCCCCTCTCGGTCGTGGCGGCCCACAGCGCGTCGAGGGAGTCGTCCAGGCCGTGTGCGGGCCGCCAGCCGAGCGCGCGGTCGGCGGCGGTGATGTCGGAGCACTGCCACGACACCCGCGCGGAGCGCGCCGAGCCGCCGGAGTTCTCCTCCAGCCGCCCCCGGAACCCCGCGCGGCGGGCGAGTCCCCGTACCAGCTCGCGTACGGGTACGGCCGTTCCGCCGCCGATGTTGAGGACGGGCGGCAGGGACCCGGGGGTGGTGATGGCGAGCGCGACCGCCCGGGCGACGTCGCGTACGTCCACGAAGTCGCGGTGGGCCGACAGGTCGCCCAGCCGCAGGGCGGATTCGGGTGCCCGCCCCGCCGTCCGCAGCAGCGCGGCGAGCCGTCCGGGCAGGCTCGCGACGGGCGCTCCGGGGCCCACCGGGTTGCCGACGCGGAGCACCACACCGTCGAGGGCCGCGGAGGTCACCGCGACGGTGCCGGCCAGCTTGGTCACGCCGTACGGCGTGACCGGGCAGGCGGGTGCCGCCTCGGTCACCGGGGTGCCGGGCGCGCCGGGCCCGTACTCGGCGGCCGAGCCGAGGTGGACCAGGCGGGCCGTGGGCGCCGCCTCGCGCAGCGCGGCGCACAGTACGGCGGGCCCTCGGGCGTTGACCTCGGCGAGGGTCACCGGATCGCCGCCGGTGGCGCCCGCGCAGTTGACCACGGCGTCCGGTGCGGCCGCGGTCAGGGTCCTGGCGAGCTTTTCCGGCGGGTCGGTGGCGAGGTCGACGGGGTACCGGGCGGCGGCGGAGCGGCCGGCGGCGAGGACCTGCGCGCCGGGGAGGGCGCGCAGCCGCTCGGCCACGTGGCGGCCCAGGTATCCGGTGCCGCCCAGGACGAGAATGCGCATGTGGTACTCAGGCTCCCTTGAGCAGAAGCGACTTGCGGGTGGTGAACTCGGCGTTCGCCCGGTCGTAGTCGTCGGGGCGGCCGATGTCGAGCCAGTAGCCGTCGAAATCGTAGGCGTGCGGCGGGTTCCGGGTCCGCAGCAGGTCGAGGACCAACTCGTCGAAGCCCAGCGGCAGTCCGGGGGTGTAGCCGTCGAGGGTGGCGCGGCTGAGGCCGTAGACACCCATGGAGACCCGGTAGTCCATGCTGGGCTTCTCGGTGAAGGCGACGACCTTGCTCGCGTCGGTGGTGAGCACTCCGAAGTCGATGTGCACCTTGCGGGCGTAGGTGGCGATGGTCAGCGGCGCGCCGGACGCCTCGTGCCGGCGCAGGACGTCGGCGTAGTCGAGGTCGGTGAGCACGTCCCCGTTCATGACGAGGAAGGTCTCGGGCAGCCGGTCGCGCAGGGAGAGCAGCGGGCCCATGGTGCCGAGGGGGCTCTCCTCGGTGGCGTAGTCCACGTTCATGCCCCACTGGGAGCCGTCGCCGACGTAGGCGCGGATGATCTCGCCGAGGTGCCCGATGGCGAGGGTGCAGCGGTCGAAGCCGGCGGCCGACAGCTGACGCAGCACGATCTCCAGGATGGCGTGCTGGTCGCCGATGGGGACGAGCGGCTTGGGCAGGGCGGTGGTGTAGGGGCGCAGCCGGACGCCCTTGCCTCCCGCCAGGATCACGGCGTGCATGGGATTCCTCCTTCAGGGACGTTGCGGGTGTGCGGACGGGGCGGTGCGGTTCAGATGTTGTAGATGCCGGTCTTGTAGCGGGCCAGGTTGGCCGGGTCGCGGAAGAACTCCACGGTGTGCGCGAGGCCTTGTTCGAGGGTGTGGCCGGGCTGCCAGCCGGTGGCCGCGGCGAGCCGCGAGGCGTCGGCGACGAGCCGCATCACCTCGGAGTTCGCCGGCCGGACGCGCTCGGGGTCCGCGCGGACGTCGAGCGGGGTGTCCATGACCTTGCCGATGAGCGCGACGAGGTCGCCGACCGAGATCTCGCCGCCCGTACCGGCGTTGAAGGTGCGGCCGACGACCTTCTCGGCGGGCGCGGTGCCGACCGCGAGGAAGGCCCGCGCGGTGTCCTTGACGTAGGTGAAGTCGCGGGTGGGGCGCAGGTCTCCGAGGGTGATCGTGCGCTCCCCCGCCGCGACCTGGCCGATGACGGTGGGGATGACCGCGCGCATGGACTGGCGTGGCCCGAAGGTGTTGAAGGGCCTGAGGGTGACCACGGGGGTGCCGAAGCTGGCGTGGTAGCTGTCGGCGAGCCGGTCCCCGCCGGCCTTCGAAGCGGCGTACGGGGACTGGGTGTTGATGGGGTGGTCCTCGGTGATCGGCACGGCCTGGGCGGTGCCGTAGGTCTCGCTGGTGGAAGTGTGCACCAGGCGGGGGGTGCCGAGGGCGCGGACGGCTTCGAGCACGTTGAGGGTGCCGGTGACGTTGGTCTCCACGTAGCTGTGCGGTGCCCGGTAGGAGTACGGGATCGCGATGAGGGCGGCCAAGTGGTAGGCGGCGTCGGCTCCTTCGAGCAGGCCGCGGACCGAGCCGGGGTCGCGTACGTCGCCGAGGACGATCTCCACCTGGTCCAGGACGTCCGGGGCGAGGGTCTCCAGCCAGCCGTAGGAGGAGAAGGAGTTGTACTGGGCCATGGCTCTGACCCGGTACCCGGAGGCGACGAGGGTCTCGGTGAGGTGCGAACCGATGAAGCCTTCGGCTCCGGTGACGGCGGCGAGCGGTGCGGAGGTCAACTCGGGTGTCCTTCCGGTTGGTTGCACAGGTGTGGTGCGTACAGGTGTGGTGCGTACTGGTGTGGTGCGTACTGGTGTGGCGCGTACTGGTGTGGCGCGAGCACGTGCGGTGCGGGCAGGTGTGGCGGTAACAGGTGCGGGACGAGCGGATGTGGCGCGTACAGGTGCGATACAAGCGGGTGCGGTACGAGCGGGTGCGGTACGAGAGGCGGACGCGTCAGGCGTGCCGTGCCGGGCGGCCGAGTAGCCGCAGCACACAGAGCAGCAGGCACAGTTCGGCCGCGCCGCAGCACAGTGGCAGCGCGGCGGTGCCCGGTGGCTGCCGCAGCAGCAGGGCCGCCGCTGCGGTGGCCGCCGCGGCCAGGCAGATCACGGCCGGGGGCCAGGCCGCTCCGAAGGCCTGGAGGAGCAGCGCGGTCCACAGGGTGGCGGCGAGGAGCACCAGGGTGGCCGGGTCCGCGCCGGTCAGGAGGGCGGCGGGCAGCAGCGGGAGAAGGTAGGCGAGCAGGCACAGGCCGAGGACGCCGGTGGAGCGCAGCAGGAATCCGGCGGGGGTGGCGGCCGCGCGCAGGGCGGCGACGGACAGTCCCCGGTAGCGGTAGAGCAGCCACTCGGCCGGCCCCATGCTGAGGGTCAGCACGATCACCGCGTACGGCTCCCGCCGCCCCTCCAGCAGCACGAGCAGGCCGGCGGCCAGCCCGAACAGCCCGTACGGCAGGGACCGTGGCAGTCCGGGCCGCCTGGCGTCGGGCACGGCCGGGGCCGTGCGGGCGGTGCGCAGTGCCCAGCCGGTGGCGGCGAGTGTCGCGGCGAGTGCCGTCAGGGCCAGGGCGGCCCGGAGGGCGTGGCCCGGTTCCCACCACGGCAGTACGGCGGCGCCGGCGATCAGCGGGGTGAGCGCTGCGAGGAGCAGGCGCTCGCGGGCCAGGACGAGCAGGACGCCCGCCGCCGCCAGATACAGCGACTGTGCCGCCACCGCGAGGAGGGCCGCTCCGGTCCCGGCGGGCAGGGCGGAACCCCGCGGAGCCGAGCCGGACAGGACGATCCCGCGCAGGACGGACCAGGGCAGGACGGCGCCCGACAAGGCGGCGGCGGCCGTGGCGAGGGCGGCGCCCAGCGGCGCACCGGCCAGCAGGGTGCCGGCCGCCTCGCGCCGCCCGGTGGCCATCCGCAGGTGGGCACGGTGGCCGAGCGCCTGTCCCCACGCCCAGGAGACGAGTCCCGCCACGATCAGTCCGGCGGCGTGCCGGCCCGGGTGCCACAGGGGCGCGGTGAGCAGATAGGCGAGCCCGGGCAGCGCGAACAGAACCCCGCGCAGGAGACAGCGGACCGTGTCCGGACGCCAGGGGTCGGCCGTCGGCGCCGGTTCGGGGAAGGTGCGGGGTACCTGTTCGTAGAGGGCGGTGGCGAGCGAGAACAGGTCGGGGTGGCCGTATCGTTGCCCGATCACGTCGGCGGTCAGTCCCTCGGCCTCCAGCAGCGCGGCGACCTCGTAGGGATGGACGGCGGGGCCGATGCGGTCGGCGAGTTCGGCCGCCAGCCGGCTGACTTCTTCGCCGGCGGCCTGTCCGGGCAGCCGCAGCGCGAGGGTGTGGTCGTCGCCGCGGCGGTGCCGCGCGGGCGGGCCGGCGAGGCGGAGGGCCAGGGTGTCCCCTTCGGCTCCGCCCGGTTCGAGGGCCATCGGTCCGCTCATCCGGCCAGGCTCCCGGCGCCGGTGACGACGTCCTGCGCGGGCGCTTCCGCCGCCGGCAGCGCCGTAAACGTTTCTGCACGGGTGGGCAGTTCGAGGTAGATGGAGCGGAAGGTGTCGATGGTCTGGCGCAGGGTGAACTGCTCGATCACGCGCAGCCGTGCCGCCTCCCCCATGGCCCGGCGCCGGACCGGGTCGGCGAGCAGGTCCAGGGCGGCGGCGGCCATCGCGGCCGGGTCACGGGGCGGGACGACGAGCCCGGTGTCGCCGACGGCCTCGCGTACGCCGCCGACGTCGGTGGACACGGTGGCCCGGCCGCAGGACATGGCCTCGATGAGGGTGAACGGGAAGCCCTCGCTGATGCTGGAGAGCATCACGACGTTGCCGGCCGCGTAGGCGTCCTTGATGTCGTCGACGCGCCCCTCGAAGGTGACGGCGTCCGCGTGGCCCAGTTCGGCGGCCAGCGCCTCGCAGCGCTCCCGGTAGGCCTCGCCGCCCCGGGGTGTGCCACCGAACAGGCGCAGCCGGGCCCCGGGTATGCGGTCCCGGACGAGAGAGAAGGCGCGGATGAGGGTCTCCAGGTCCTTGATGGGGTCGACGCGGCCCGCCCAGCTGAGCGTGGGCGAGGCGGGCTCGGGTCCGGCCGGCGGGAAGGCGGCCGGGTCCACGCCGTTGTAGACCGTGCGGATCGCGCTCGGGTCGGCGCCGCCCTGTTCCTCCCACAGCCGGTTGTAGCGGTTGCCGGGGGTGATCAGGGCGGCCCGGCGGTAGCTCTCCTCGGCCAGCAGCCGGAAGAAGCCGAGGATCACGGCCTTCACCGGCCAGCGGTACGGGGCGGTGCGGTAGCCGAGGTAGCGCTCGCGCAGGTAGACGCCGTGCTCGGTGAGCAGCAGCGGGACGCCGTACCGCTCCAGGGCGGCGAGTCCCGGCAGGACGGCCACGCCGCCGCTGACCGCGTGGGCGACGCCGCCCTGCGGTGGCGGCGCGGCCAGGGGCCGCAGGGCGTGTTCCAGCAGGGCGGTGGCGGTGACGGCGTCGTGCAGGGTGGGGCGCGCCTCGCGGACGGCGAGGCCGGACCGGTTCCACACGGCGGCGAGGAGGGCGACGGCCTGGTCTCCGCGCAGGAACGGGCTGAGCGTACCGTCGGCGGCGGCCCTGGCCATCGTGTACAGGGCGGGTGCGAATCCGTCCTCGGCGCACGGGTCGAGCAGGGCGGTCAGGAACCGTTCGTAGGCGGCGGTGAGCCGGTTGCGGGCGCGGCCCCGGGGCGGCCGGCCCTCGGGCGGCGCGCCCCACATGGGGACGGCGCGCACGGCGCGGACATGGCCGGGCAGGTCCCAGACGACGGGTTCGCGTCCGGTGCCGGTGACGGCGATGACGTCGAAGTCGAGGTCGGGCATGCCCTGGACGAGTTGGTCGCACCAGACGCTCACACCGCCATGGCTGTGCGGGTAGGTGCCTTCGGTGAGCAGGGTGACGCGCGTCGCGCCGAAGCCGCGCGCGCCGTCGTGAACGTGCATCGATGTGCTCCACGGCCGAGGTGTGGGGTGGTCGTGACGGTCCCGGCCGCGGGTGGCGGCCGGGGACTGCGGGTCGGTGCGCCGTTCAGTTGTCCGGAACGTACGGGACCTGCTCGGTCACTCCTGCGGGGACCTTGGCGTCCGGCGCGGGTGTGGTGGCCCGCTGCGCCGTCCTGGCCGCGCGGGCGGCGGGTGACAGGGCGGAGGAGGGCAGGGTGAAGGTGCGCGTCGTGCCGGAGGCGGCGGTCCAGCCGGAGCTTGCGCCCGCGTAGGCGCTGCCGAAGGCGGTGCCGCCGAGGGTGGTGCCGGTGGGCAGGGTCGCGGTGGCGGCGACGCCGTCGGGTGCCTGGACGGTGACGGTGTCACCGATGCGGTAGGCGGTGACCTGACCGGCGTCGACGGCGCTCTTCCAGGCGGCGCGGCGCTGGAGTTCGCCGCCGATGTCCTTCATCCGCAGGTTCACCAGCGGGGTGTCGTCGGCGAACAGGGCGTCGTAGCCGTCGAGTACGCCGTCCAGGACCGGGTAGGCGATGCGGTCCTCGGCGAGGTTGGACTGGTGGATGAAGTGCGGCTTGGGGTCGCCCGAGAGCACGTGGCCGAGGGCGATACGGGTCTCCAGCGGCACGATGTAATCGCCGTAGCCGGTACTGGTGTTCAGCGGTGCCGGCAGGCAGGTGCTGGTGGCGGGGTTGTCCTCGCAGATGCCGCTGCCGCCCTGGGCGCGGCTGGTGTACAGCCAGTTGTACTCGTCGACCTGCTCGGTGGTCCGGCCGGCGTTGTAGAAGACGTTCATCGGGTAGCGGGAGACGGTGGTGGCGGGGCCCACCCGGCGCTGCTGGGGGTCGCGGGAGTTGTCGGAGGCGAGCCAGCCGATGCCGTTGTCGGCCAGGGCCGGGGCGAGGTTGGGGTTGTCGGCGGGCTGCTGCGGGAGGATCTTCAGCCCGGAGTGCTCGCCGGTGACCAACTCGTCGTTCTGCAGCGGGAGTCCGGCCGCCTGCCCCCAGGCGCGGTTGGTGGCGATCTCGTCGTCGATGGCCGTGCGGCTGACCCACTTGGTGCCGCCGCCGACGCCTGTCTGGCAGGTCCAGGGGACCACGGTGGTGTTCTGTTCGCAGCCGAGGAAGGCGTGGGTGTAGGTGTGGTTGACCCAGCGGAACTGGTTCCGGTCGGCGATGACCCTGTCGGCGAACTGGTCGACGCCGTCGTTGTCCGCACGCTGGTCGACGCTGCCGGCGCCGTTGTAGACCAGGTCGAGGGTGAAGTGGTGCGCGCTCTGCCAGGCGGTGGCGTGGTCGACGTCGGCGGGGGTCATGCGGATGGGGCTGGGAGTGCCGGCCCCGTTGACGCAGTCGACGTCGCCGGGAGTGCAGTTGAGCTGGGTGTCCCAGCGGTCGTCGGCAGCGAACACGTCGTCGACGTGCACGGCGAAGTAGTTGCGGGAGGCGCCGAGGTGCACGCCACCGGTCATCCACTCCACGATGCCGCGGGCGAGCAGCCGGAACTGCTGCTGGTACTGGTTGTAGACGAAGGTGACGACGAGTTCACGCCGCCCGTCGTGGCGGTACTCCCCCACGAGCGAGCCCTGCTGGGAGGTGCCCGGGATGGGCGCCTGGACGTACGGGGTGAAGTCGGCGCCGGCCGCAGGGGTCGAAAGGTAGGCGTAACTCTCGCCGACGGTGGGCGAGTTGTCCTCGAAGGGGACCGCGCCGTCGAGGTAGCCGAAGGCGCCGGCCCGGCCGGCGGCGGTCACCTGGGCCTGTACGCCGTCGATGCTGCCGGAGTAGCCGCCGTACACCGGGTACTGCAGGCCGGCTTCGGGGCGGGCGTAGGTGTAGGCGTCGACCTGGGGGATCGCGTAGGTCTGCTCGTAGGCGGTGAGCGCGGCCATCTCGGCGGAGCCGGCGGCGAACGGGTTGTCGTTGGGCAGCACCACCGCCTGGTACTTGGCGCGGGGGCGCCCGTCGACCGTGTCGGAGAGGAATCCGGCGTCGATGGTGGGCCGGTCGGCCCGGGTCAGGTCGACCTTGGTGAACGGCGTTCCGGCGGTGTCGAGTTCGGCCGCGATGGCGTCGGTGGCCGGGCCGCCGTCGCTCACCAGCAGGACTCTCAGGTCGACACGGGGCGCCGTGGTGCCGGCCTGGGCCGGACCGGCCGGCAGGCCGAGCGCGGCTATGAGCGCGCCCACCGACAGCACGGTGGTGCGAATCGTCCGCTTCATGCGGTGAAGTCCCCTCCCCAGGGCAGGGGTGAGCACTGCTCCCATGGAGCGGACGCACCCCCTTGCGCGACGCCGGCGTCCCCCTCAGAAGCCAGTCGTCCACACATCCGTTGCGTCACATGGTGATGCCTCTGTGTAGCTTTTGTGGTCGAGTTACGAAACCTGACGGAAAAGCGCAGGTGTCCATCGATGTCCCGAGGGAACCCGATGGGCCGGTTTCCCCTCGCCTTCGCGCAGCGGGTTCGCGACCGGCGCACGGCTCCGACCTGCTGGTACCGACCCCGGACGACGCACCGGCGGACCGCTGTGGTCCGCCGGGCGGGATGTCCGTGACCGAGACGGGGCGCCCTCCTGGCCCGACCGCTCGTTTCCGGTCAGCCGGACCGGGGGCGGTTTGGGCCGGGACCGGACCGTCAGGAGCAGAGCACGCGCGTTTCCGGCGTGTAGACGGGGCCGCCGCTGCTGTTGGAGCTGTCGCTGAACTCGGCGTAGAAGTACGAGTAGAAGCCGATGTTGCCGTTGCAGCCGGAGTCGGGGGCGACCTGGAGGGTCAGCGTGACGGTGCGGCTCTGGCCGGGCGGGATGGTGGCGCCGTAGTCGCCGCCGAGGTTGGCCGGGCCGGTGCCGGAACAGGGGGTGCTGCCGGCGGCGGTGGCGAGACTGCACCCGGTGAAGCTGTACTTGAGGTCGGGGCGCTGGGTGGTGAGCCAGGTCGGGTCGATGGTCTGGTAGACGAACCAGACGTCGTAGGTCCTGTTGTTCGTGAGGGTCATCGACAGGTTCACCGTGCCGCCGGGCGTGGTGGTGGCGCTGTCGGCGGTGAAGGTCAGCGCGGCCGGCGCGGGGTCCGCGGCACTGGCGTTCGGCGCCAGACCGAAGAGGGCGAGGGCGAACGCGAGGACGGCGGTGAGACCGAGGCGTCTCAGCAGAGGTGATCGCATGGCCCGGGAGGCTAGGCACGCGGTGAGCGCGACGTCTGCCCCGCCGCCGGGGTCCCGCACACCGATCGGCCGAAAGCGTCCGCGCCGTGCGGGCGGTGCGGTGAATCCGTGACGACGGCCCGCGAATTGCATACATGCAAGCCGCGGGCGGTTGGTCCGAGGCGCCGGGGGGCCCACCGGGCCGGTGGGGTCACCGGACGGCATTGGCGCGGAGACGACCCCCGCGGGCGGCCGGAACGCGTGCCACCGCTTGTGAACCGGGGAACCTTTCGGCCAACCGCCGCTTTCCGGCCCAGTGGTGAGGGTTCCCCGGCTCTCCGCGGGAGCCCTCCGGCTCCGCCTCCCCAAAGTGCACCGACCCGCTCACCCGAAGTCCCGCGACCGTCCGCCGCACCGCCCGCGCCCGGGTACGAAGTTGGTTCCCGCTTCTGGTCCGCGACACCTACCGGGCGGTATACATGCCCAGTTGAACGCCCGAGCGCCCCTCGTCCGGGGTGGGCTCGGCACGGCGTTCCGGTCTCAGGGGGAGGATTACATGGCGAACGACACGCGTGCGGGAGACATGGCGAGAGGCAGGCGGCGCGCCGCCGTACTGGGGGCGGCACTGGGGGGCTGCGCCCTCGTCGCCGCATCCACCACCCCGGCCACCGCGCACTCCTCCGACAACCGCCACGGCCACGGCCTCACCTACGCCGCCCTCGGCGACTCCTACACCTCCGCGCCCCTCGTACCGACTCAGGTGGACGCCAACTGCGCCCGTTCGGACCGGAACTACCCCTCACTGGTGGCAGCCGACCAGCGGGTCGCCACGTTCAAGGACGTCAGCTGCTCCGGGGCCACGACGAACGAGATGTGGAAGGCGCAGGGGACGAACGGACCCCAGCTCGACGCGGTGGGCCGCGACACCGACCTGGTGAGCGTGCAGATCGGCGGCAACGACGTCGGCTTCGGATCGATCATCGGCACCTGCGCCCGCCTCGTCGCCCAGGACCCCGCCGGCAATCCGTGCGAGCGCTTCTACAACGCCTCCGGGTACGACCAGTTGGCGCTCACCGTCGCGCAGACCGCGCCGAAGATCGACCGCGTGCTGAGGGCCGTCCGTGACCGGGCGCCGCACGCGCGGATCCTCCTCGTGGGCTACCCGGACCTGCTGCCGGACGACGGCAGCGGCTGCTTCCCCTCGGTGCCGTTCGCCCGGCAGGACTTCCCTTATCTGCGGGACACCGAGAAGCGGCTCAACCTGATGCTGCGGCTGGTCGCCGCGTGGAACCGGGTGGAGTACGTCGACACCTACGGCCCGACGGCCGGCCACGACATGTGCAAGGCGCCCGCCGACCGCTGGATCGAACCCCTCCAGCCGGCGTCCCCGGCCGCCCCCGCCCACCCCAACGCCAAGGGCGAGGCGGCCATGGCGCAGGCCGTACTGAACCGTCTGGAGCGACACCACGGACGGAACTGAGCGGGGAAGGATCTGAGTTCGGACAGAACTGAGCTCGGACGGGACTGAGCGCGGACGGCTGACCACGGCCGCATCCGAACGCGACCGGTACCGACCACGCCGCCCCGTATCCGACCCGCACTGCGGCGGCCGCCACGCACCCCGCGCGGAGGCCGCCGCACGCTCACCCGGGGTCAGCCCTCGAGCGCGTTGTCGACCACGGCCTTGGCCTCCTCCTGCACCTGGGCGAGGTGGTCGGGGCCGAGGAACGACTCTGCGTAGATCTTGTACACGTCCTCGGTGCCCGAAGGGCGGGCCGCGAACCAGGCGTTGGCGGTGGTGACCTTGATGCCGCCGATCGGAGCGCCGTTGCCGGGCGCCTCGGTGAGGATGCCCGTGACCGCCTCGCCCGCCAGGGTGTCGGCGGTGACCTGGGCAGGGGACAACTTGCCCAGCAGCGCCTTCTGTTCACGGGTGGCGGGGGCGTCGATGCGCGCGTAGGCGGGGGCGCCGAAGCGGGCGGTCAGGTCGGCGTAGTGCTCGGACGGCGTCCGGTCCGTGACCGCGGTGATCTCCGAGGCGAGCAGGGCCAGCAGGATGCCGTCCTTGTCCGTCGTCCACACCGAGCCGTCCCGGCGCAGGAAGGACGCGCCGGCCGACTCCTCGCCGCCGAACCCGAGGGAGCCGTCGACCAGTCCGTCCACGAACCACTTGAACCCGACCGGCACCTCGACGAGCCGGCGGCCGAGGTCGGCGGCGACCCGGTCGATCATCGAGGAGGAGACGAGGGTCTTGCCGACGCCGGCCCCCTCGGACCACTGGTCGCGGTGCCGGTACAGGTACGAAATGGCCACCGCGAGATAGTGGTTGGGGTTCATCAGACCCGCGTCCGGAGTGACGATGCCGTGCCGGTCGGCGTCGGCGTCGTTGCCGGTGGCGATCCGGAAACGGTCGCGCTGCTCGATCAGGGATGCCATCGCGTACGGCGAGGAGCAGTCCATGCGGATCTTGCCGTCCCAGTCCAGCGTCATGAACCGCCAGGTCGGGTCGGTGTGCGGGTTGACCACCGTCAGGTCGAGGCCGTGCTGTTCGGCGATCCGGCCCCAGTAGGCGACGGACGCCCCGCCGAGCGGGTCGGCTCCGATGCGCATGCCCGCGGAGCGGACGGCGTCGAGGTCCAGCACGCTCGGCAGGTCGCCAACGTAGGTGCCCAGGAAGTCGTAGCGCCGGGTCGTGGGCGCGGCGAGCGCGCGGGCGTACGGAATCCGCCGTACGTCCTTGAGGCCGTCGGCGATGATCTGGTTGGCCCGGTCCTGGATCCACGAGGTCGCCTCGGAGCCGGCCGGTCCGCCGCTCGGGGGGTTGTACTTGAAGCCGCCGTCACCGGGCGGGTTGTGCGAGGGGGTGACGACCACTCCGTCGGCGAGGCCCGAGGTACGGCCCCGGTTGTGGGTGAGGATCGCGTGCGAGACCGCGGGGGTGGGGGTGTATCCGTCCTCGCTGTCGATGAGCACGGTGACCCCGTTGGCGGCGAACACCTCCAGGGCGGTGACCCTCGCCGGCTCCGACAGGGCGTGGGTGTCGGCGCCGAGGAACAGCGGCCCGTCCACGCCCTGGAGGGCGCGGTACTCGCAGATGGCCTGGCTGGTGGCGGCGATGTGGTCCTCGTTGAAGGCACTGGTCAGGGACGAACCCCGGTGTCCCGACGTGCCGAAGGCGACCCGCTGCAACGGGTCGGCCGGGTCGGGGTGCAGCGCGTAGTACGCCGTGACCAGCCGGGCCACGTCGACAAGGTCCTCGGGACCGGCCGGCCGGCCGGCTCGCTCATGCGGCATGAGTCCGTTCCTTCGCATCGGTGTGTTCGAAAGCTCGGGCTCATCTTTCCTTGTCAGAGGCCTGGCGTGCGAGTACGCCACCGGCGGGGGGAGCGAGTCGGGCCGCCTGCCCTATGATCTCGTCCTCCGATCTTCGGACTCGGCTCCCGTGACCTCCGCCATGCCCTCCGGGGCCTCCGGGACCTCCATGGCCTTCGTGACCCCCGCACTCCCGCCTGTCCGCACGCCCGTTCCTCCGCACGCCCGCTCCTCCGCGCCACGCCCGCGCGTGACGCCCCGACAGACAGGTGTCCCACCATGTCCACACCCACCGTCAGAGCCTTGTGGCCGCTCGCCCGCGCCGCCCAGGCGGCCATCGCCGTGGCAGCCGTCGCGGACATCGACCGGGTGGTGACCCTGCGGGCGCGCTTGCTGCATCCGCACGAGGCGTCGCCCGGCACGGCCGGGCTCATGCCCCGGCTGATCGTCAGCGTGACGTTCCTCGCGGCGGTCCTGTTCCTGGTGTGGTTCTCCCGGTGCCGGCGCAACGCCGAACTCCTCTCCCTCACACCCCTTCCCGGCTCCGCGGGCTGGGCCGTCATCGCCTGGCTGATCCCGGTCGTCAACCTCTGGGTTCCACGTCAACTGGTCCTCGACGTTCACGGTGCCCCCGGCAAGCCCGAGGGGCGCGACCGGACCCTGGTGAACGTCTGGTGGGCGGCCTGGACCGGACACGTGCTGGTGGCGACCGCTGTGACCTGGCTGCACAAGGAGACATCGCTCGTACTCCTCCTCGTCGCCGAAACCCTCGAACTGGCCGCCGGAGCCCTGGCGATCGTCGTCATCCAGCGCGTGACGGCACGCCAGGCCGCCGCCTCGCGCGCCCTGTTCCCCGTCCCGGACGCGGCGCACCTGCCGCCGCTCGCCTAGAGCCTCCCTTCCAGATCTTGCCGGGGGCGCGGGGTCTGGCACGCACTCCCCCAAGCTCTGCGAGCAGGGGGTACCCCCAGCGGCGTTGTCGTCACTCTCCCCCAAGCTCTCGGCTTCGCTCGAGCAGGGAGGGACCCCCATCGCGCCGCGTCGACTCCCTCCTCCGCCTTGCAGCTGCACGCACCAGACCCCGCTCGGGTCGGCCAGAAGGCACCGCAGACCGGAGCCGGCCTGATCCGGAAGAAAGGCCCCAGGGCGTGTCGAAAGCGCCTGGTGAGGGTGGCGGAGAGCCCGGTCGCGATCCACAATGTCTGGATGACCACGCTTGAGACTCCCCGTCTGATCCTGCGTCGCTGGCGCGAGGAAGACGTCGCGCCCATGACTGCCGTCAACGCCGACCCCGAGGTCATGCGGTGGATCCGTGACGGTGGTGTCCGTGACGAACAGCAGACTCGCGGCGGTATCCAGGCATGGGAGAGCGAGTGGGAGTCACAGGGCTTCGGCCTGTTCGCCGTGGAGATCCGGTCCACCGGCGAGCTGGCCGGGTTCACCGGCCTTTCGGTACCCCACTTCCTGCCGGAGGTACTGCCGGCGGTCGAGGTCGGCTGGCGGCTGGGACGTTCCCACTGGGGACAGGGCCTGGCCACCGAGGCCGCGAGAGCCGCTGTGCGCTTCGGGTTCGAAGAGCGAGGGCTGGAGCGGATCGTCAGCATCGCCCAAGTGGGCAACGACGCCTCCGAGCGGATCATGACCAAACTGGGGATGCGTCCGGCCCGTGAGACCGTCAGTCCCGCCCACGGTCGTCGAGTACGGGTGTACGAGTTGTCGTCGGACCAGTACGTCACGACCACTCGTTGACGGCGGCGACGAGGGCGGTGGCCTCATGGCGGACCGCGAGTTCGCCGGCCCCGCCGCCACGGCTCGATGTCTCTCTTACGCGCACCAAAGGCGTGCCGTCCCCACGGCACATTTGTCCAGCTGATGATCTTCGAGGCTTCCGCGCCACAGATCCCACATGAGACAACACAGGCTCCATTGAGTTGTTCCGGGCTACTATGCGAGAGGGGGAGACTTTCCACTGCTGAGCGACGTGCCGACGCGGCGACCCTGCTCCCCTGCCCGCGTCCGGCAACCCCGAGGTGGCAGATGGCGGAGAACTCGTCGAGACCGGCGTCCAGGGTTCCCGACCATGTGCTCCGAATCGCCGCCGTCCAGCTCGACTACACGCCCAACACCGAGAGCAGCAACAACAAACGCTGGTTTCCCGACGAGCCCCTCATCGACTGGCGGCAGACGAACCAGGCGGCCGAGGCCAGGTTCTCCGTGCGCAGCGGGCCGATCGACGCGCACCAGCCGACACGTCACCGCACCCAGTCGGTGATCAAGCAGTTCCGCCGCTACCGGCAGGAACAACTGGACCGCAAGCTCAAGCAGATCCTGGAGTTCTGCGTCCGGCGCGACGTCGACATCGCGGTCCTGCCCGAAGCCCTCGTGCCCGCCGCGCTGGTGCCTGTCCTGGTCCACGGCTTCCGCAGCCGGCTCGCCGTCTTCGCCGGCCTCGGCACCCTGCGCCCCGAGGACGCCCGCACGCTCCAGGAACTCGGCTTCGAGAACGCCGCGGAGGAGATAGGCCGCAACGCGGCCGTCTACGTCGACGCGAACACCATCGAGCTCGTCACCAAGCGCGACCGGGCGACCAACGAGGTGATGGAGCGCGGCTCGGGCACCGCCAGGGTCGAGTTCCGCAAGGGCAGGTTCACGCGTGACGTGGGTCTGGCCGTGTGCCGTGACTACGTCAACGCGCCCCGGACCTTCGACACCGAAGTCCCCACGCCCGACCTCGTTCTGGTGTCGGCCCTCACCAAGCCGACCGAGGACTTCATCCGCACGCCACGCAACTTCGCGGTCGCTTTCGCCAACCACTCCGTCCAGGGCGGCAGTGCGGTGCTCGCGCCTCAGCTCCAGGGATTCTTCCTCGACATGGAGCGACGCGGGACCGATCCTCTGCCGCCCGGCGAGTCCATCGTCGTCGTGGACTACGAGAAGTTCGGCGAGACGCCCACCCAGACCATCGAGCCCGGCAACCGGCTGGTCCACCGCGCCGCCCTGGTCTACGACGACCCCTCCCCCACCGACCCGGGCGGCTCGCGCAGCTCGCTGACCCGGCAACTGGCCGACCTCACCCTCACCGGCCTCAACTTCGGCGACTACGACGAGCTCCTGAGCGTCGCCGAAGCACGGTTGCAGGGCATGTCGCCGCAGACACCCGTCCTGCTCAGCGCCGTGGAGGAACTGCGTCGCAACGCCGGAACCCTCAGCAGCCAGCTGGACCTGGACCTGTTCACCGGCCACGTCATCCTGACCGACGTCAAGTCCGAGGCGGAGCTGCAGTACGAGGTCCTCGGCAAGCTGCTCCGGGAGTGGCACCACCTCATCGACCCGGACAGCAATCCCGACCTGCCCGAGGGGATAAGCCTCTACTACGAGAGAGGCCGCACCCTGCGCAGCCGGCTCTCCGCGCAGATCCGCACCGCCCACCGTGACTCGCCGCTGGTCACCAGGGAGAACGAGGGGCGCGCGTCCGACGGCGCCACCGCCGCCTCGGCGGAGGAGGAGAACGACGGCTTCTCCCTCTTCTACAGCGTCCGCCTCGGCTCCTACGGCTCCGACAACGCGGTGCGGAGTCTGGAGCAGCAGCTCGGCGCGCTGCGCACCCTCTCGGCAGCCGACGACGACACGGTACGGCTCATCTACCAGACCCACACGGCGCGGCAGACGAAGGGACATCTCGCTCCGTTCTTCGACGTGATCGGCATGACCGAGTCGACGGAGGCGGACACGCTGGAGGACCTCGGCGAGGGGGTCGGCCAGCAGCTCGCCACCGCGTTCCGCAGCACCTGGGACGTCAGCGCGGGACCGGAGAACGGCACGCTCGAGGCCGACACGGTCGTGGAGCTGCGCCTGCGCCCCGAGGCGGTCCCCTGGATCCGGGAGGACTGGAGCACCCTCGTCGACTACCTGCGCACCCTTCGCGTGCCGGTCACCGTGCAGATGACGTGCCGCCGGCTCGGAAAGGGCGACGGGGAGGAGGAGCGTGAGCCCTCGCCGGCCGAGGCCGTGCTGAACGCCTTCGCCACGGCGGCACACCACGCGGAGCCCACCGGGTTCTTCTCCGCGTACGAGCGGGACGCCGCGGCCTTCCTGGAGCGCGCCGCCCGGGAGGAGGCGGACGAGCGGCGCAATCTCACGCTCCTGGTCCACGTCGGCTCCGCGGACGCGCTTCCGGACTCGGTGCTGTGGGCGATCGGCAACTGGCTCTTCCGGTCGATGCCGTTCGACATCGTGCGCGGCGACGAGGCACGGGAGCCCCTGGCGCCCGGAGCCGCGCCGGAGAACGCGCCGCGGATGACACCCTCGGAGATCCTGCGGATCTTCCATCCCCCCTATGGTCGGATGGAGTCACGCGGACTCGACACACGGCGGGAAGCCAGCGTCCCGGTCCCCGCGCCCGCGCTCCCCACCGAGGGCCTGCTCCTCGGTACCGCGCGGACCGAGGGGACCCGTGAGGACCGTTGGCTCGACGTGCGGCTGGACCGGATCGCCCGGCTCCGGCACACCTACGTTCTCGGCCCCACCGGATCGGGCAAGACCAACCTGCTGAAGAACCTCGCCCGACAGGACATCATGGACGGCCACGGCCTCGTGGTCATCGACCCGCACGGCGACCTCGTCGACTACCTGGTCAGGCACACCAGAACCCGGGACGGCGAGGTGCTGCTGCTGGACTTCGGCGACCCCGAGTACCTACCGGTGCTCAACCCCCTGGACCTGGACGTCCAGTCGGCCAACGAACGCAACCTGGCCATCGAGCGGTTCATCGGCCTGATGGTGCGGCAGTCCCACCACACTTTCTACGGGCCGCGGTTCGAGAGCATGATCAGGCTGGTGCTCGCCTCGGCCACGCACGCGGTGTACCCGATCCGTCCGGCGTCGGTGCTGGACGTCGGCACGATCCTGCGCAACAACGAGGTCAAGTCGTGGGTGCAGTATCTGCTGCGGGACGTGCCAGGCCTGCGGGAGCGGTGGGAGACGTTCGACAAGCAGAGCGGCTCCGACTTCGCCGAGCTGCTCGACTGGGCCCTGTCGAAGTTCAGTGAGATGGAACAGGACGGGACGCTGCGGCACGTGCTGGCCAGCGGGGAGTCGACCGTCTCGCTCAGCCGCTTCGTGCACAACGGCGGGGTGGTGCTCGTCAAGATTCCCGAGTGGGAGATGAGCGCATCGTCGGCGGCACTGCTCGGCGGGTTCATCCAGGAGCACATCCGGCAGACGGTGTACCGGCGTTGGCGGCAGCCGGAGGGAACGTCCAAGCCCTTCTTCATGTACGTGGACGAGTTCCAGGCCTTCTCGCTCGGCGGCTTCGAGGACATCGTGGCCGAGGCCCGCAAGTTCGGCCTCGGACTGGTCCTGGCCCACCAGAACCTCTACCAGCTCAACTCCTTCTCGCGCTTCACGGGTTCGTCCTCGGAACAGCTGATCAGCGCGATCCTGGGCAATGTGGCCAACCGCATCGTCTTCGGGCTGTCCCACCGGGACGCCGCGGAACTCGCCAAGGACTTCGACGTCGACGTCAAACGCCTGCTCAATCCGGGTCTCCACCGGGCCACCGCGCAGGTCCTCCTCGGCCAGCAACAGCGCACGTTCACGCTGGCGATGACCGACGCCGACTCCGACACCGGCCTCCCGGACCAGTACGACCACATCCGTCGGCAGATGATCGAGAAGGGCTACTGGCGCCGCCGCGAAGACCTCCGCGCCCAGGACGAGGCACGGGCGCGCAAGCTGAAGCTGGAGGTCAGGCTCTGGCAGAAGGCCCGTCGCCGGCAGGCCTCGCAGCAGCCGGGCAAAGTGCCGCCGCAGTCCAGGGAGATGCCCCGGGAGGAACCGCTCACGCCGTGGCCGAGCGAGGGTGCCCCCGGGACCGACCACGTGCACGCGTGGGAACAGGTGCTGAGGCGGTGGCTCCAGCGCGAGCGGACGCCTCCCGGGAACGACGAGCCGAGGAAGGACGGGAGGCCCGATGATCACCCTTGACGACGCGCTGCTGCGGGAGATCGGGCTGGGAGGCCTCGCGGAGCCCCACGTCAGGCTCATGCTCCGCTACATCTACGAGGTGCTGGAGCAGCGGGTCGGGCTGGCGTTCGCCGAGGAGATGACGGAGGAGGAGTTCGAGGAGTTCGAGGCCTTCATCGACGCCAACGACGAGGCCGGGGCGATGGGCTGGCTCAGCAGGAAACGGCCGGACTACCCGGAGGTCGTGACCGCGCAGTTCGAGAAGCTGAAGAACGAACTGCGCGAACAGGCAACCGCGTTGGTCAGGATATCCGCGCTGTACCTGCCCGAGTGGACACCCGTGGTGGCCGAGGACGGCGTGGAGCAGGCCGGGGGATCCGAAGTCCCCGCCCCGCGCGCCGAAGCCTCTCCCGGGGAAACCGCGGTACCGGCCGGGGAGGGCCGGACACCGGTCCCGGCCGTAGAACCCGAAGTACCGGCCGGAGAATCCGAAGTACCGGCCGTAGAAACCGAATTGCCGCCTGAGATCTTCAACGCTCCGGGCCAGGGGGGAACGCCCGAATGACCACGTGGATACTCGCACTGTCCTCACCGGCCGTCGCCGTCGTCATCGCCCTGTGGGGCTTCCGGCGGGGTGACCGGGCAGACCGTCTGCGAATGCTCTTCGAGATCCAGGAGCGCTATCTCGCCCAGCGGGCCCGGGACGGCCGCCGGCTCATCCACACCCGTCTCGCCGGGCGGGGAGCGGACGGGGTGCGGACGTGCACCCGGGAGGAGCTCACCAGCATCGGCCACACGCTCGCCGTCATGAACATGATCGCAATCAGCGTGGAGAGCGGCCTGGTGGAGGAGAAGCTGGTCCAGCGGAGCCTGGGGCGGTCGTTCGCGAGCGCGGTCGACGGCGCGGCCGACTACATCGATCACGTGGAGCACGAGCGGGGATTCCGCCCGTACGCGTACGCGCAGCGGCTCGCGGCGAAGTTCAGGGCCGGATAGCCCCGGCCGGCCGTCGGCGCGGCCCCGGCCCCGGCACGCGCCGGAGCCGGGGCCGCCGTCCTCAGCCGATGTGGTAACTGTCGCCGTACACCTTCCAGTCCAGCGGTGTGCGGAGATCGAGGTTGCCGTTGCGCAGGAAGACCCGCTGTTCGGTGTCGACCCTGGTGGTGTCGCTGTGGGCCTCCTCCTGTTTCATGGCCCAGACCCTGGCGTCGAGGAAGGCGCCCAGGTACGTCGTCTCGTCGCCGCCCCGCGCAGGGGGTACGGCGGTGCGCAGGGCCCGCTCGCGGATGCCGGAGAAGCTGGTGGGGTCGCCGCCGTCGCCGTGCATCACGATGGCGTCGTAGTAGACGAACTGGCCGAGGGCGCGCAGGCCGTCCGACTTGCCCCGGGTCACGGCGGGGTCGAAGTAGACGCGGTCGCGTTCGTCGTTCTGGGCCTGCTGGAACACGGTGTCCTGGGCGGCCTTGCGCCAGTCCCTGGGGTAGTTCGGGTCCAGACCGTCGTGCGAGTCGGTGCCGTCGACCTCGCGCAGGGCGGGCAGGTACCGGGCCAGGACGTTGCCGGGCCTGCGGTCGGCGTAGAGCTGTACGAGGTCGAGCATGTCGCCGGTGCCGGAGCAGAAGCCGATGATGCCGGCGGTGTAGCCGCGGCCGTCGTCGATGTCCTCGATGTACTTGTACTGGGCCTTCCAGTCGAGCGAGGAGTTCTCGGCGCTGGAGACCAGGCGCATGGCGATCTCCTTCTTCGCGGGATCGTCGAGGTCCGGCGCGGCCGCCGGTGCGGGCGCGGCCGCGGCGCACCGGGAAGCGCCGAGCAGGGTGCCGGACGCCACGACACCGAGCGCGGCGACGACGGCCCGGCGGGAGATTCCGGGCAGGTGCGGGGTGGAAGCGTGGGCTGCCGTTTCGCGGTCTGCGTGCACCACAGGGACTCCAAGGAGGGGTGGGGGGTGGGGAGTTGCTCTGTCACGCACTGGTAGGAAAGTTTCCTATCAAGTGCGGGCGAGACCGGTAACCCGTCGCGCGAGAAGTTCGTAGGATCGGACAGGGCGTGGGGTCGCCGATCGGACGGCCGCCCGGCCACGCCTCCCAGCATGACAGCCCGCCGCGGGGACCCCGCGAACGATTCAGAAGCCCCGGTGCTCAATCCCATGACGGGCAGTGGTTGGACTTACGAATCTTGAAGGCGCAGGGTGGAGGGGACCCTTTCACATACAAAGGGCACCCCTACGGCATCACCCGGAGAAGACCCGATGAACCACGTCGCGGACCCCGAGCGCTACAACGGCACCATGCGCTACCGGCGCACCGGTCGCTCGGGACTGGACCTTCCGCTCCTGTCCCTGGGCTACTGGCACAACTTCGGCGACGACCGCCCCTTCGAGACGCAGCGCGAGATCGCCCTGCGCGCCTTCGACCTGGGCATCACCCACCACGACCTGGCGAACAACTACGGCCCGCCCTACGGCTCGGCGGAGATCAACTTCGGCCGGCTGATGAAGCAGGACCTGGCGCCGTACCGGGACGAGATGGTGATCTCCACCAAGGCGGGCTGGGACATGTGGCCGGGCCCCTACGGGCAGGGCGGCGGCTCCCGCAAGTACGTCCTGGCCTCGCTCGACCAGTCCCTCAAGCGCATGGGCCTGGACTACGTGGACATCTTCTACTCCCACCGGCTGGACGCGAGCACGCCGCTGGAGGAGACGATGGGCGCGCTCGACACCGCCGTCCGCCAGGGCAAGGCCCTGTACGTCGGCATCTCCTCCTACGACGCCGAGCGCACCCGGCAGGCGGCCGCCATCCTGCGCGAGCTGGGCACGCCGATGCTGATCCACCAGCCGTCGTACAGCATGCTCAACCGCTGGATCGAGACCGACGGCCTGCTGGACGCGGCCGAGGAGGAGGGCTTCGGCGTCATCGGCTTCACGGCGCTCGCCCAGGGCCTGCTGACCGGCCGTTACCTGGACGGCGTCCCCGGCGACTCGCGGGCCGCGCAGGGCAAGTCGTTCGACCCGGCCTGGCTCACGGAGGACATGCGGCAGCGGCTCAACGCCCTGAACGACATCGCCGCCCGGCGCGGGCAGACCCTGGCCCAGATGGCGCTGGCCTGGGCGCTGCGCGACGAGCGGGTCACCTCGCTGGTCATCGGCGCCTCCCGCGTCGAGCAGCTGGAGCAGAACGTGGCGGCGCTGGAGAACCTCGACTTCAGCGCCGAGGAGCTGGCCGAGATCGACAAGTACGCCACCGACGGCGGCGTCGACCTGTGGCGGGACGCCCGTCTGGGCACCCTGGGCGGCTGACGCACGGGTCCCGGCGGCCTCCCGTCGCCGGGACGCGGAGCGGACCCCACGGCCAACCCTTGGCCAACCCGTGGCCGGCCGCTGCCACCTCCGGCACCCGGAGCCGGCAGCGGCCGGCCACGCCGCTCTCCGCCGGAGGCGGCCATGGCGTCTGTTCGGCGGAGTACGGCCCCTGGCGACGTACCGTGACTCCATGAGCCCTCCCCTCCCGGGTCCACTCGATCATCTCGCCCCGCTGCTCAGCCACTACGGCTACTGGGCGGTGGGCGGTGTGGTCCTGCTGGAGGACTTCGGGCTCCCGGCGCCGGGCGAGACGATCCTGCTCGCGGCTGGGGTCTACGCGGGCGCCGGGGAGCTGAACATCTACGCCGTGGCGGGGATCGCGTTCGCCGCGGCCGTGATCGGCGACAACATCGGCTATCTCATCGGCCGCACCGGCGGCAGGGCCTTCGTGACGCGCTGGGGCAAGTACATCTTCCTCACGCCGAAGCGCTTCGAGGCCGCCGAGAACTTCTTCGCCCGGCACGGCGGCAAGATCGTCACCGTGGCCCGGTTCGTGGACGGTCTCCGCCAGGCCAACGGCATCATCGCCGGCACCACGCGCATGCCCTGGCCCCGTTTCCTCGCCTTCAACGCGCTCGGCGCGGCCCTGTGGGTGGGCCTCTGGGCCACCCTGGCCTATGTGGCGGGCAGCCACATCACGACCGTGTACGACGAGATCGTCCGGTACCAGCGCTACGTCCTCATCGCGCTCGCCGTCGTGGTCGCGGCCCTGGTCGTACGGCATCTGGTACGACGCCGCCGCAAGTCCTGAGGCCCGCGCTCCCCGACCGCGCGCCGCGGCGGGAGCAGGCGTTCAGGGGGAGGACGACGTACGGCGCTGCGCCCGGCCGGTCGCGGAGCCGCCCCCGGGGGCGCCCTTCGAGACATCCACCGGGGCGCCCTTCGAAGCCGTCGCGGCGTCCTCCGAAGCCGCCGGGGCTTCCTTCGGCGAGTCGTCGTCCGGGCGATCGTGGCCGCCTCGCAGAGCGGAGGCGAGCGCCGAGATCAGCGCCATGGCGGCGGCGACGCCGAAGACGATGGTCAGGCCGTGGTGGAAGGGGCCGGAGACCAGTTCGGGGAAGAAGGTGTGGCCGGTCAGGGTGGCCTGCCGGCTCGCGGACAGGTGGCCGAGGGTGCCGGCGCCGAGGAGGTGCCCGATGGGGTTGTCGCCGAGGAACGTCGCGAAGAGGGTGCTGACCGGTGGCAGTCCGGCCGCCTCGTGGGCGGTGGCGGCGGGTACGCCGTGCGCCTGGAGGCCGGTACGGAGCGCCGAGGGCAGGGAGGCGGCCAGGCCGGACACCATCAGCGAGAAGAAGACGCCGATGGACAGGGCGGTGCCGGAGTTCTGGAAGGTCGAGCGCATCCCGGAGGCCACGCCACGGTAGCGGGGCGGCACGCTGCCCATGATCGAGGAGGTGTTGGGCGCGGAGAACATGCCCTGGCCCAGGCCGTTGAGCAGAAGCAGCGCGGCGAACGTGTCGTAGTCGAAGTTCACGGGCAGCGCCAGCAGGCCGAGGAAGGACCCGGCGACGACGATGAGGCCGGCCGTGGAGAAGAGGCGGGAGCCGAAGCGGTCGGACAGGTAGCCGGAGAGCGGCCCGGCTATCAGGAAGCCGAGGGTCAGCGGCAGCATGAAGATGCCGGCCCACAGCGGGGTGTCCTCGAAGTCGTAGCCGTGCAGCGGCAGCCAGATGCCCTGCAGCCAGATGATGAGCATGAACTGCAGGCCGCCCCGGGCGATCGCGGTGAGCAGGGCCGCGAGGTTGCCCGCGGCGAACGACCGTACGGTGAACAGGGACAGCCGGAACATGGGCTCGGCCACCCGGGTCTCGACCAGGCAGAACACCAGCAGCAGGAGCACGCCGCCGGTCAGGCCCGCCAGCACCCAGGGGTTGGTCCAGCCGGTGGGGTGGCCACCGTAGGGCTGGATGCCGTAGGTGATGCCGGCGAGCAGGACGCCGGCGCCGGTGGCGAAGGTGATGTTGCCGAGCCAGTCGACGCGGCCGCGCACGCCGGACGCGGTCTCGCGCAGGCTCAGATACGACCAGATGGTGCCGGTGACGCTGATGGGCACGCTCACCCAGAACACCGCGCGCCAGTCGACGGCGGCCAGCAGACCGCCCGCGAGCAGCCCGAGGAACTGCCCCGCGAGGGCGGTGATCTGGTTGACGCCGAGGGCCATGCCGCGCTGCCGGGCGGGGAAGGCGTCGGTGAGGATGGCGGCGGAGTTGGCGGTGAGCATGGAACCGCCGAAGGCCTGCACGACGCGCCACAGGATCAGCCACAGGGCACCGGCTCCGGCCCGGAACGGGTCGAGGGACAGTGCGACCGAGGCGCAGGCGAAGACCAGGAAGCCGAGGTTGTAGATGCGGACCCGGCCGAACATGTCGCCCAGCCGGCCCAGGACGACCACCAGCACGGCCGAGACCAGCAGATAGCCGAGGATCATCCACAGCAGATAGCCGATGTTGCCCGCGGCGAGGGGATCCAGGCCGATGCCGCGGAAGATCGCCGGCAGGGAGATGATCACGATGGAGGCGTCCATCGTGGCGATCAGCACGCCGAGCGTGGTGTTGGACAGCGCCACCCACTTGTAGCCGGGGCCGGGCGTGGTGTCGCGGTAGCGGGCGGAGCGGGCGAGCAGCCACCCGCGCGTGCCGCCGACCGAACGGGTGGCCGTCCGCGCGGGCCCGTACCCGTTCACAGCCGTTCCGCCAGTCGGTCGAGGAGCGGCAGGGCGGCTCGCAGGGTCTCGCGCTCCCCCGGGGTGAACTCGTCGAGGGCGTGGGCGAGCCGCGCGACGGACTCGGAACGGCGCTCCGCCAGCATGGCCCGGCCCTCGTCGGTGACCGACACGATGGCCCGTCGTCCGTCGGCGGCGTCGGGGCTGCGGCGGACCAGCGCGCGCTGTTCGAGACCGGCGAGGGTGGTGGCCATCGCCTGGGGGCGGACGCGTTCGAGTTCGGCGAGCGAACCGGGCGAGTCCGGTCCCCCGGCGGCGAGTCGCGCCAGCACCGAGATGCCGGAGAGGGAGACGTCTCCCACCGCGTGTGCCTGCCGCAGGCGGCGCACCGTCCGGCCCATGGCCAGCCGCAGGGCCGCGGCCAGCGACACCGACTCCCGCGAGGGCTCCGGGTCCGGCGAGGGTTCCGGGTCCGGCGAGGGTTCCGGGTCCCGCGAGGGCTCCGGGTCCCGCGAGGGTTCCGGGTCCCGCGAGGGTTCCGTGTCCCCGCGTGGGCCCGGATCACCGGAGCGTCCCGGCTCCCCTGCCCGGCCGCCGGAGGGGCGGGTACCGTCCGCGGTCATGTCCTCCACGTCCATAGTTACTAACATTAGATTTATCAGCCTGGACTGTTCAACAGGACGACGGACATCGGCCGGCGACGGACGCCGGACATCGGCCGATCCGAGTGGCCGAGGGATCCCGCCGGCCCACCCGTCCAGGCCGGATCACCTGGCTCCGCCGGGCCGTGGCCGGTCGTCGGTCTCCGGGTACGGGCGGGCGCAGGGCGGCGACGGCGACGCCGGTGGGCGGCCAGATGGGGGTGACCACGGCGCCGTCGACAGCGAGCCGGCGCAGCAGTCCGAGCCGCCCCGCCGCGTAGTAGCAGGCGGCGACGGCCAGGACCCGGACGACGTAGCCGCCGGTCCGACGCGGATCCGGGAAACCCACCACAGCGCCATCTCACACCGCGGGCCCGCCATCGGCGAGGCGAGTGCCACCGGGCCGGGTTCTCTGGCCGCACCTCGGGTACGGCCGCTCGCGGGCCGCCGCTGCCACGCCGGACACCGCCTCCAGCGGCCCACGTCTCCGGCGGACCGCGCCCCCGGCCGCCCGCACCCGGCAGTCCGCGCCCGCACGGCCGCACGGCCCGGGTCGCCGCGTCCACGGCTGCGTCCTACGGCTGCGGGCCCGGTTCGTCGTGCCCCACGACGAGGACGGCGGCATCGTCCTCGTGTCCCACACTCTCCGCGCCCCTGATCACGGCGGCGGCCAGGGCGTGGGCCTCCAGTCCGGCGACGGCGGCGATGCCCGCGAGGCGGACCACCCGGTCGAGGCCTTCGTCGACGCTGAGCGAGGGGCCCTCGACGACACCGTCGGTGAGCAGGACGAACACGCCGCCGGTGGTGAGTCGGTGCCGGGAGACGCGGTACTCCATGCCTCTCGCGATGCCGAGCGGCGGCCCTCCCTCGTCGTCGACGACGCCGGACTTGCCGTCCGCCGTGGCCCAGACGAACGGGATGTGTCCGGCCCGCGCGCTCTCGAGGATCCCCGTGACCGGGTCGAGGCGGATGAACGTGCAGGTGGCGAACAGTTCGCTGCCCAGGGAGATCAGCAGATCGTTGGTCCGGCCGAGGAGTTCGCCCGGCTCGCCGGTCACGGAGGCGAGGGCGCGCAGCCCGGCTCGGACCTGGCCCATGAAGGCGGCGGCCTCGATGTTGTGGCCCTGCACGTCGCCGATGCACAGCCCGACCCGGCCGTCGGTCAGCACGAAGGCGTCGTACCAGTCGCCGCCCACGTTGAGGCCGTGGCAGGCGGGCGCGTACCGCACCGCCAGGTGCACGCCGGGCACCCGGGGCAGGTCCCGCGGCAGCATGCCGCGTTGCAGGGCCGTGGCCAGCTCGACCTGCGCGCGCTGCAGCTCGGCCCGCTCGCGCGCCTGGGCGGTGAGCCAGCCGAGCCTGGCCAGCAGTTCGTCGCCGTCGTCCGTGGTGCGCTTGCGGTGCATCGGTCACTTCCGGCTGAGCGGGAGTCTTCGAGAGCGAACACTTGAATTTTACCGTTATGAGGTGATCGCACCTCGGCGGAACGCGATCTCCACGGCTCCGCGCGCGACCCGCCGGCCCCGCTCCCCCTACAGCGGAGAGTGGGCAACGACCATCACATAGGCCCCGTAGAGCAGGGATACGACGGCCAGGGCGCCGCCCACCAGCAGGGCCCGGGCGGGGCGGACCCGCCAACTGCGGGCGAGGGCCCGGGCCGGCGGGACGAGGAGCGGGAAGACGGGCAGCAGGAAGCGCGGCTTGGAGGAGAAGGAGCCGGAGCCGCCGATGACGAGCAGGATCAGGACGCCCGCGAAGACGACGAGGACGAGCGGGGCACGGTCCAGGCAGAGCAGCCCGAACAGCACCAGGCAGACGACGACGATCACCAGCGCCATCGGGTAGACGACGCCTCCGCCGTACAGGAACAGCGCCCCGAGGAAGCGCACGGCGCCGGCACCGAAGTCGAAGCGCGAGTCCCAGGCGCTCTGCACCCGGAAGTACCCCCCGAGCAGGTCGCCGGTCCGTAGCCCCACGCAGAGCACGTAGCCGAGCCAGCCCAGCGGGGCGAGCAGGGCACCCGCCCACAGCCGGGCCGGTACCCGGCCGCGCCGGCGCAGCGCCTCGTACACGGCGGCGACGCACACGGCCACCGCCACCGCGAATCCGGTCGGCCGGGCCAGACCGGCGAGCGCGGCCAGCGCACCGGCCCACAGCCAGCGCCCCTTGAGCACGCAGTACAGGGACCACGCGGCGAGCGCGGCGAAGAGGGATTCGGTGTAGGCGATGGTCAGCTCGACCGCGTGCGGCAGTACGGCCCACAGGGCGACCAGGGCGGTGGCGACGGCACGACCGTACAGATGGTGACCGATGGCGTAGACGCCGTACGCCGCGACGATCGCGGCGCCCCAGGCGACCATCAGGCCGGCCTGGCCGGGGGTGACGAAGGGGAGGAAGACGGTCACGGCCCGGACGAGTGCGGGATAGAGCGGGAAGAACGCCCAGTCGGTCTGCACCGCGCCGGCCGGCGTGATCCAGATGAGGCGGCCGTAGCCGTGGGTGGCGATGTGCAGGTACCAGCGCGAGTCCCAGGAGTGGGCGAGGATCCTGCCCGCCGGGTGCCCGTCGAGGTGGGCGCCGACAATCACGGCGGCGACCCCGGCCAGCCTGACGGCCGCGAACAGCGCGAGCGCGAGCGGCGCGCCGCGCGGAACCCGGCCACGGGCGACGCGGGGCAGCACCGGCCGTGCGACCCGGGACAGCGCGGGGCGGAGGAGGCCGGACGGCGCGGCCCGTTCGGGCCGGGATGCGGAAGACGTACTCACTCTCCGACCTTGGTCACGCCCACACGGCCGTGCAATCCACGACCCGGGTTTCGCGCGGTCTTTAACCCTGATTCAGGAACGGGGGCGTCCGGGGCGGGTGTCGGGGACGGGAGTCGGGGACGGGAGTCGGGGTGGAGTCGGGGACGGGCGCCGGAGGTGTCCGGCTGCACCCGGAACGTAAATCAGGGCAACCCGGACCGTGGTGACCCTCACACAAGATCCCCGGAGAGATCAAAGTAGGGTGTGGCTACCATATGAGCGCCGCCTAGCTCGAAAGTTAGATCTGTGACTGTCAACGACGACTCGTTCACCAACTGGATGCACCGCGAGGAAATCGCGGAGTCGATGATCCCGCTCATCGGGAAGCTGCACCGCGAGCGGGACGTGACCGTCCTGCTGCACAGCCGCTCCCTGGTGAACAAGTCGGTGGTCAGCATCCTGAAGACGCACCGCTTCGCCCGGCAGATCGCCGGCGCGGAGCTGTCGGTCACCGAGACCATGCCGTTCCTGCGAGCCCTGACCACCCTCGACCTCGGGCCCTCGCAGATCGACCTCGGCATGCTCGCCGCCACCTACAAGGCCGACGACCGCGGCCTGAGCGTGGCGGAGTTCACCGCGGAGGCCGTCGCCGGCGCCACGGGCGCCAACAAGATCGAGCGCCGCGAACCGCGTGACGTCGTCCTCTACGGCTTCGGCCGCATCGGCCGGCTCGTCGCCCGCCTGCTGATCGAGAAGGCCGGCTCCGGCAACGGCCTCAGGCTGCGCGCCATCGTGGTGCGCGGCGGAGGCCCCCGGGCCGCCGGTGACCTCGTCAAGCGCGCCTCGCTGCTGCGGCGCGACTCCATCCACGGCCAGTTCCAGGGCACCATCACCGTGGACGAGGACAGCAGCACGATCCTGGCCAACGGCAACGCCATCAAGGTGATCTACGCCGACGACCCGTCCGCCGTGGACTACACCGAGTACGGCATCCGGGACGCCATCCTCATCGACAACACCGGTAAGTGGCGCGACCGCGAGGGCCTGTCCAACCACCTGCGCCCCGGCATCGAGAAGGTCGTGCTGACCGCGCCGGGCAAGGGCGACGTCCCGAACATCGTGCACGGCGTCAACCACGACACGATCAAGCCCGACGAGCAGATCCTGTCCTGCGCCTCGTGCACCACCAACGCGATCGTGCCCCCGCTGAAGGCCATGGACGACGAGTACGGCGTGCTGCGCGGCCACGTGGAGACCGTCCACTCGTTCACCAACGACCAGAACCTGCTGGACAATTACCACAAGTCCGAGCGTCGCGGCCGTTCCGCGCCGCTCAACATGGTGATCACCGAGACCGGTGCCGCGTCCGCGGTGGCGAAGGCGCTGCCCGACCTCAAGGCTCCGATCACCGGCAGCTCGATCCGCGTCCCGGTCCCGGACGTCTCGATCGCGATCCTCAACCTCCGGCTGGCCCGCGAGACCACGCGCGAGGACGTCCACGACTACCTGCGGGACATCTCGCTGACCTCGCCGCTCAAGCGCCAGATCGACTTCACCACGGCGCCCGACGCGGTCTCCAGCGACTTCATCGGCTCGCGCCACGCCTCGATCGTCGACGCCGGCGCCCTCAAGGTCGACGGCGACAACGCGATCCTCTACCTCTGGTACGACAACGAGTTCGGCTACTCGTGCCAGGTCGTCCGGGTCGTCCAGCACGTCTCGGGCGTGGAATACCCGACGTACCCGGCCACGGCGGTCTGACGCCCCGGGCTCACCGACACGGTACGCACGCGGCCGCCGACCGGGGTTCCGGTCGGCGGCCGCGTGCGTTCGCGGGGGGGGCGTGCGCGGGAGTGGGCGCGTGCGTGCGCGGGGAGGCGTCTCGTCCGATAAGGCCGGTGCCTCCGCGCCCGCTACGCCCCCGCGCCGGTCCAGGTGCGGGAGGCCCAGGCCCTCAGGTGCGGTGCCTGGGCGACGAGATCGCGGTAGGCGGCGGTGGCCGACTGGAACAGCGCGTCCACCACGTCGTCCGTGACCGCGTCGGGCCGCCACGCGAGCACGTACCGGCACCACAGGGGCGAGCCGGCCAGCGGCTTGACCAGGACGTTCGGGATGGGGCGCAGCGTCGGCTGCACCATGGAGACACCGAGGCCGTCCGCGATCATGCTCTGCAGCTGGGTCGGGTCGCCGAGGAACTCGTGCACGGCGACCGGGGCGAACCCGGCGGCCGCGCAGGCGTCGTGGAACACGCCGGGCCAGCCCGCGCCGTCGTCCGGGGTCAGGAACCACTCGTCGGCGGCCAGGTCCGCGAGCTGGACCTGCGCGCACTGGCGCAGGCGGTGCCGGGCCGGCAGGGCGACGAAGGTCGGCTCGGTGACGATCCCGCGGTGCCTGACGGCGGCCGAGTGACGCAGTTCCATGCCCGGGTAGTCGGCGGCGATGGCCACGTCGGCCGCGCCCTCCTCCAGCAGTTCCACGATGCGCGAGGAGGCGTAGACGCTGGTCATGGTCAGGGACAGTTCCGGCAGCCGGGTGCGGGCGCGGGACATCGTGCCCGAGAGCATGGGTGAGTTGGTCGCGGCCACGCGCAGCGTCCGGCGCGCGCGGGCCGCGGCCGGGCGGTGACCGATGGCGTCGGCGCGGGCCAGCACGTCACGTGCCTGAGCCACGACCTCGGCGCCGTACGGCGTCGCCCGCGCGCCGCTCGCGTCCCGGTCGAAGAGCGGCTCGCCCAGATGGCGCTCGATGCGCCTGAGCTGGGTGCTCACAGCCGGCTGCGTGTAACCCAGCAGCGCGGCGGCGCGGCCCACACTGCCCGTGTCGGCGATCGCGCACAGCACACGCAGATGCCGAAGCTCCAGCTCCATTCGCTCCACTCCCCCGTTCCCGTCCACGGCCGGTCCATTGTGCCTCCACCCGCGCCGGTCGCGACCCTCCACCCGACTACAGCCTCGCTGTATTTGCCTAAAGGTTTTAGGCGCACGCATAATCGCTTCTGGACAATGGGAGGTACTTCATGGCGCGTGCGGGTCTGACGACGGAGCGTCTGGTGCGGGCGGGAGCGGAGCTGGCCGACGAGGCCGGCTTCGAGCAGGTGACGGTGTCGGCGCTGGCCCGGCGGTTCGACGTGAAGGTCGCGAGCCTGTACTCGCATGTGCGCAACTCGCACGACCTGAAGAGCGGGATCGCCCTGCTCGCCCTGGAGGAGCTGGCCGACCGGGCCGCCGACGCCCTCGCGGGCCGGGCAGGCAAGGACGCCCTGACCGCCTTCGCGAACGCCTACCGCGAATACGCCCGGGAACACCCCGGCCGTTACGAGGCGGCCCGGTACCGGCTGGACCCGGAGACGGCCGCCGCGAGCGCCGGCGGGCGGCACGCGGAGATGACCCGGGCGATCCTGCGCGGCTACGACCTGGCCGAACCCGACCAGACGCACGCGGTACGCCTGCTGGGCAGCGTGTTCCAGGGTTACGTCACCCTGGAGTCGGCCGGCGGGTTCAGTCACAGCGCGCCGGACTCCGAGGAGTCGTGGACGCGGATCCTCGACGGCCTCGACACCCTGCTGCGCGGCTGGCCGGCGCCCTGACCGCCTCCGCTCCCCCACCGGGTGCCCCGCCTCACGACCTTCCCGACTCCTCGACAGGCTCACTCATGCCCACCACGCCCACGCCCACCACGCCGTACGCCTGGATCACCACGCCGCTCACCGCCGCCCTCGTGCGCGGCGCCCAGGACCTCGAGCGCACCCCGCGCGGGCTGCTCCCGCACCGGCTGCCCGCCTGGGCCCGCGCCCAGTGCGCCGACCCGCAGCTGCTCATGGCGGAATCCCAGCCCTCCGGCGTACGGCTGGTCTTCCGTACCCGCGCCACCGCCGTCGAGCTGGACACCCTGGCGACCAAGCGCGTCTACGCCGGGGCCCCGCCGCGCCCGGACGGCGTGTACGACCTCCTCGTCGACGGACGCCCGGCCGGCGCCGCGAGCGTCAGCGGCGGCGACACCCTGGAGATCGACCTGACCACCGGCTCCGCCGAGCTGCGGTCCGGCCCGGTGGGGACCGTCCGCTTCACCGGCCTGCCGGGCCACGCCAAGGACGTCGAGATCTGGCTGCCCCACAACGAGACCACCGAGCTGGTCGCCCTGCGCACCGACGCGCCCGTGGAGCCCGCGCCGGACCGGGGCCGCAAGGTGTGGCTGCATCACGGCAGTTCCATCAGTCACGGCTCCGACGCCGCGACCCCGACCACCACCTGGCCGGCGCTCGCCGCCTCGCTCGGCGGGGTGGAGCTCATCAACCTCGGGCTGGGCGGCAGCGCCCTGCTCGACCCGTTCACCGCTCGCACACTGCGCGACACGCCCGCCGACCTGATCAGCCTCAAGCTCGGCATCAACCTGGTCAACGCGGACCTCATGCGGCTGCGCGCCTTCGGCCCCGCGGTCCACGGCTTCCTGGACACCGTCCGCGAGGGACACCCCGACACCCCCCTGCTCGTGGTGTCACCGATCCTGTGCCCCATCCACGAGGACACACCGGGCCCCAGCGCACCGGACTTCGCCGCCCTGAGCTCCGGGCGGCTGCGGTTCCGGGCCTGCGGGGACCCCGCGGAACGGGCCCAGGGGAAGCTGACGTTGAACGTCATCCGGGAGGAACTGGCCCGGATCGTGCGGGAGCGGGCCGCCGCGGACCAGAACCTGCACCTGCTCGACGGACGCGACCTGTACGGGGCCGCCGACTTCGCCGAGCTGCCGCTGCCCGACGGCCTCCACCCGGACGCCGCCGCGCACCGCCGCATCGGCGAGCGCTTCGCCGAGCTGGCCTTCGGACCGGGCGCCCCCTTCGCGGCCTCCGCCAGCTGAGCCGTCGAGCCCTGGCGGCCCCACGCCCCCGGCAGGCGCCGCACCGGGCCGCCGGCCCGTACCCGGCGGGGCCGGCACCGCCGCGTCACACGAGATGGGCGAAGACCACCAGGTTCTCCGTGTAGTCCTTGGCCGAGTGGTCGTAGTCGCCCGCGCAGGTGATGAGCCGTACCTCGGGGCGGGCCGCGTCGTCGTACACGCGCTTGCTGGGGAAGTCGTCCTTCTCGAAGGTCTCGGCGCTGTCCACGACGAAGTTCGCCGTACGGCCGTCGGCCCGTTCCACGGAGAACCGGTCGCCTCGCTCCAGGTCGTCGAGGTTGGCGAAGACGGCCGCGGAGGTCGTGGTGTCCACGTGCCCGGCGATGATCGAGGTGCCCTTCTCGCCGGGTGAGACGCCCTTGGAGTACCAGCCGACCAGGTTGGTGTTGCCGGCCGGCGGGGGCTCGAGCTGGCCCGAGGCGCCGATGACGAGGGCGGTGAAGGGGGCGTCCACGGTGATCTTCGGGATGCGCAGCCGGGTGGGCGCGGAATGGGGCAGCGCCTGGCCCGCCTTGGCCGGGTCGGTCGTCGCGCCGCCGGCCCGGAAGGTGCCGGAGGCGTCGTGCGTACCGCGGTGGCCGCCGAGCACGCTGAATGCGAGGACGACGATCGCCACACCCCACAGCGTCAGCCGCCCGCCGCGGCCCGGGTTCTGCTCGTGCGACGCCGGTGCGGCGGAGCGCGGGGAGGAGGGATCTGCTGCCATCGGACACCACCTCACTCGGGCACGGCAGCACAGGGACCGGACTGCGGGTGGCGCGGGCCGCCGGCACGGAAAGCGCCGGCGGCGGCCGCAGCACCCGGGATACGGGACACGGGGACGGTCAGGAGGCCGAGCCGCCGGTCCTGCGGCGCAGCGCGTACAGGCCGGTGACGCCTACGGCGAGTACGGCGAGGCCGCCCGTGGTGACACCCGAACCGGCCAGGGCGCCGCCACCGGTGTGCATGCCGCCGCGCGGCTCGTCACGGCCGCTGTCGCTGTCGCGGTCGCCGCCGCCCGAGTCGCCCTTGTCGCGCCCGCCACCGCTGTCGCTGTCGTCGTCACCCTTGTCCTTGTAGGTCTCGGGGTCGAACCTGCTGTCGTCGTCGGACCCTCCGCTGTCGCTGCGGACCGTCGCGAGGGCACCGCCACCGGTGTGCATGCCGCCGCGGGGCTCGTCACGGCCGCCGCTTCCCTTGTCGTAACCGCTGTCGGAGTCGTCGTCGCTGTCGGAACCCTTGCCGCGGTTGCCGCTGTCGGAGCCCTTGCCACTGTCGGAGCCCTTGCCGCGGTCGCCGCCGGAATCGCTGTCGTGGTCGCTGCTGTACGAGGAGTCGTCCCGGCTTCCGCCGTCCGCCGCGAGGGCGGCACCGGGCGTCGCGAAGGCGAGCGCCGCGGAGGCGGCCGCCGAAGCGAGAAGAATGCGGGCAGAGCGCATGTCGGTGTCCTTCCGCCGTGACCGGGCAGCGGATCCGTCATCAGCTGAAGAGACCGGCCTCGACATGACCCACCGTCGATCAGGCCGCTGCCGCGCACCATCCAGGCCGCCCAGCCGGGTCACCGCTCCACCCGTCTGTCCCAGCGACACGCCGCAACACCCCCCGTTCGGCCCCTGCGGAGTCACCCGTCAGCACGCCCCCGCTCCGGGCACGAACGAGCGTCGCGCGCCCCGGGGAACGGCGGTGCCGAAGGTATGCCCGGCGGTGTCCAGCCGCGCCGCTCCCAGTACCGATTCCCGTACCGATGCCGGTGCCGCCGTCCTCTCGTGGCGTGCCCGGGTGCCGCGACCGGGGCGGGCGGGGCGGGCTCGTCGCCCCCTGCGGCCGGTGTCCGTGGGCGAGTTCGGCACCCCCCTTGTCATGACAATCGTCAAAGCCCAGGCTGGGTGCCGACAGTACGCAGGAGCGGCACGGTAGGAGGACTCGGTGGCGGACGGATTCGCGCGGGCGATGTGGGAGCGGTACGAGCCGGTGCACAGTCTCGTGTACTTCACGCCCGAGGCGATGGGGGTCGCGGACGGGCTGGGGCTGCGCGGGTACTGGATGGGGTACTTCGCGCTGCGGGCCGCGCCGCTCGGCGCGGTGGGGCCGGCCGTGGTGACGAGCAGTTTCTTCGTCTTCCACCCGGACCGCGTGCGCCGCGCGCTGCCCGACGCCTGGGCGTACGCCGCTCCGGGGGACGCGCTGTTGGGCCGGTGGGAGGCCATGGACGCGGCGATGACCCGCATGCTGGGGGCGGACGTGGCCGCGTCGGCGGAACTGGCCGAGGCCGCGGACCTCGCCTGGGAGGCGGCGGCCGCCGCGGACACGACGGGCCGGGTCCTGGCCGCGGCGAACCAGGCGCTGGAGCGGCCGCGGCGGCCCACCGTCCGGCTGTGGCAGGCGTTGACGACCCTGCGCGAGCACCGGGGCGACGGGCACTTCGCGGTCCTGGTGAGCCAGGGGCTCGGGCCGGTGGAGGCCATGGTGCTGAAGGCGGCCGCCGGGGAGTCCGACGGCCCGTTCCTGCGCGAGACGCGGAAGTGGGAGGCGGCGGCGTGGGAGGCGGCCGGGGAGCGGCTGCGTGAGCGTGGCCTGCTCGCGGCGGACGGATCGCTCACCTCGGCCGGGACCGCGCTGCGGGCGCGGGTGGAGGCGTCGACCGACGCGGCCGCCGAGGGCCCCTGGACCGCGCTCGGCGCGGACCGCTGCGCCCGTCTCGCCGAACTGCTGGAGCCGTTGACGCACACCGCCGAGACCTCGGGGCTGTTCCCGCCCGGCAATCCGGTGGGACTCACCCGGCAGCGGTTCGCGGGCAGGTGACACCGGCCCGGCTCCCCGTGAGTCAGGCTCTGGTGCGTCAGGTCCCGAGGGGTGGGGTCCGGCCGGTCGGGCTCTGACCGGCCGGGACCGGCAGGGTCGGCCCCGGCCGGTTACGCGTCCCGCCGGTCACCGGCGGACCGTCCGGACGGCCGGCGGCTCCGGCCGTCCGGATTCCGTCGTCGCAACGGCCGAAGTTCGCTGCGTGGCGGCCCTTTTGCCGGACGTACGCTGGGCGCGTGGTCGAGCGAGACGAGGATCCAGGGCAGGTGGCGTCACGGCTCACCGGGCGCCGGGTCACGGGTGCGTGGCCGCCGTCCGGGTCACCCGCCGAGGTGACCCTCGCGGACGGTACGACGGTGATGGTCAAGCGCGGTGACGGCCCCGGCGCGGTCCGCGCCGAGGTGGCGGGACTGCGCTGGCTCGGCGCGGCGGGAGCCGTGCGGGTGCCGGAGGTGCTCGGCCATGACGAACGGTGGATGGTCTCCGAACGCGTACGGACGGGACAGCCCGCTCCCGGGGCGGCGCTGCGTTTCGGCCACGCCCTGGCGACGCTGCACGCGGCCGGGGCACCCTCGTTCGGGGCGCCGCCGCCGGGCGGGCCTGCGGCGGCGTACATCGGTCTCGCGCCGATGCTCAACGCGCCGGGCGCGGACTGGCCTTCCTGGTACGCCGAACACCGGGTGCTGCCCTACCTGCGGGACGCGGTCGACGCCGGAACCGTCCGGCCCGGCGAGGCCGCCCTGGTGGAACGGGTGTGTGAACGGCTGCCGGAGCTGGCGGGACCGGCGGAGCCGCCCGCGCGGCTGCACGGCGACCTGTGGAACGGCAATGTGCTGTGGGGTGCCGACGGCGAGGTGCGGCTCATCGACCCGGCCGCGCACGGCGGGCACCGGGAGACGGACCTGGCGATGCTGATGCTGTTCGGCTGTCCGCATCTGGACCGCGTGCTGGCCGGGTACCGGGAGGCGGCGGCGCCGGCCGACGGCTGGCGGCGGCGGGTCGGCGTGCATCAGCTCTTCCCACTGCTGGTGCACGCGGTGCTGTTCGGGCGGGGGTACGCGGAACAGGCCCTCGCGACGGCGCGCGACGTGCTGGGGGCGTGAGACGGCGGTCGTGACGTCCGTGGGGCCCGCCGGTGCCTGTTCACAAGTTCGCCGGTTCCTGGCGCAGCCTCCTCACCTTTTTCGGCGTCCTTGTACCTGACGCCCCCGACCGCCCTTCCCCCGGCTCCGGTTACGGAGGGTGAGGAACCCAATCGCCCGTTCGAATCGTATAAGGACGTGAAGGCCGAATCAGGGAGAGAACATGCAACCGTTCACGCTCAACTACGCGCGGCCCGCTGTGCAGTTGGACGTCACCGCTCCGTACGCGTATGACGCCGGACTGCAGTTGAACGTCCTCCCGGACGGGCGGATCGCCGCCACCGACCACGCGACCCTGCGAGCCCTGGGGACGACGACCTCCACGGCGGGGTCCAAGACACACTTCGACGACTGAACGCGGGCCCGCTGAACATGACCGTGCTCATCCTGACCAGTGAAGAGGACGTGACGGCGGACCTGGTGGTGCTCCGGCTGGGCGAGGCGGGCGTGCCCGTCGTCCGTCTCGACCCCGCCGACCTCACCCACGGGGTCGCCCTGTCGGGCGAGTACATGCAGGGCACCTGCGGCGGGCATCTCTCCGTCGGCGGGCGCCTGGTGAGCATGAGCGGCGTGCGCTCGATCTGGGTGCGCAGGCCCGGGAGGGCGGCCCTACGCGCCGCCCAGCCGTCCGCCTGGCTGACGGAGGAGTCCACCCAGGCGCTGTACGGCATGCTGCGCTGCACCGGGGCACGCTGGATGAACCACCCGGACGCGGCCCACCGCGCCCGTCACAAGCCCTGGCAGCTGTGGCTGGCGCAGCGCAGCGGGCTCGCGGTGCCGGCCACGCTCATCACCACGTTCCCACAGGCGGCCCGGGAGTTCGCCGAGCGTTTCCCGGACCTGGTGGTCAAGCCGGTCTCCGGAGCGCATCCGCAGGAACCGCCGCGCGCGGTGCCGACCAGCCGGGTCGCGCCGGACACCGACTTCACCGCGGTCGCCTACGGTCCGACCCTGCTGCAGCGGCGGGTCGCCAAGCGGGCCGACATCCGGCTGACGGTCGTGGGGGACACGCTGCTGGCGGCCCGCAAGCAGGCCGATCCGGATGCCCACCCCGACGACGTGGACGTGCGCTTCGCCCCCTCGGCCTCTCCCTGGCGGCCCGTGGAGGTGCCCGCGCAGGTCGCCGGGGCCGTACACCGGTACATGGCGGGTGCCGAACTGGCCTACGGTGCCTTCGACTTCGCGGAGGACACGGACGGGATCTGGTGGTTCCTGGAGTGCAATCAGTCGGGCCAGTTCGGGTTCGTCGAGCTGGACACCGGTCAGCCGATCGCCGCGACGATCGCGTGGTGGCTGGCCGGAGACGGAGAACCGTCGCAGCCGTATGTCAACGGTGAGCGGGACACGGCGCCTTGACGCCGTGGAGCCCGGATCGGAGAAGGGAACGCGACATGCGCATCGGACTGCTGGGAACGGGCCCCTGGGCCCGCGCGGCCTACGCCCCCGCCCTCGCCGGGCACCCCGGCCTGGACTTCGCCGGAGTGTGGGGCCGGCGCCCGGAGGCGGCCGGCGCCCTCGCGCGGGAGTACGGCGTGCGGGCGTACGACGACGTGGACGCCCTGCTGGCCGAGGTGGACGCGGTGGCGGTGGCACTGCCTCCGGCCGTGCAGGCCGCTCTGGCGGTGCGTGCGGCACAGGCGGGCCGCCATCTGCTGCTGGACAAGCCCCTGGCGGTGGAGGCCGCCGAGGCGAGGGCCGTCGCCGAGGCGGCCGAGCGGGCCGGGGTCGCCTCGGTGGTGTTCTTCACCACGCGTTTCCAGAAGGAACCGGACGCGTGGATCGGGGAACAGGCCGCCACGGCGGGCTGGTTCACGGCGCGCGCACAGTGGCTGGGCTCGGTGTTCACCAGTGACAGCCCCTTCGCCGACTCGCCGTGGCGGCGCGAGAAGGGCGCGCTGTGGGACGTGGGCCCGCACGCGCTCTCCGTCCTGCTTCCGGTCCTCGGTGACGTACGGCAGGTCCTGGCGGCGGCGCACGGGCCCTCGGACACCGTGCACCTGGTCCTCGACCACGCCACCGGTGCGTCCAGCACCCTGACGCTGAGTCTGACGGCGCCGCCCGCGGCGGCCGGCGCCGACGTCGAGCTGCGCGGTGAGAGCGGGGTGTCCCTCCTGCCGAGGAGCACGGAGGGGGCGGTCCCCGCTCTCACCCGCGCCGCCGACGCCCTGCTGACCTCCGCCCGCACCGGCCGCCCGCATCCGTGCGACGCGGCGTTCGGTGTCCGCGTCACCGAGATCCTGGAGACAGCGGAGTCCCACCTGGCCGGCGCAGCCTCCGTCTCCGCCTAGAGCCTTCCCGCGGTCCGCCGCCTACCCGTCCTCGAACGGCTCGTCGCTCCACCGGAACCAGGCCCGGTCCCCCTCGATGTGCAGCAGGAACTCGGGGACCGGGCCGTCCGGTGAGGACAGAGACACCCGGGCCTGTATCTCGTCGTAGGCGGACTCCCACTGGGCCCAGCCCGCGTCGTCCTCCGGGTCGGCCAAGGCGAGTTCACGGGCGAAGAGGTCCCGCACGGCGGCGAAGCCGGGGCCGGCGGTGAACCGTCCGGACAACCAGGGGAAGCCGGCCTCCTCGATCCGTATCTCGCCGACCGCCACCTCTCCTGCGTGCACACGCCAGACCGCCCCGTCGTGGCCCATCGGCCTCCCCCTCGTTCCGCTTCCGCTCACCGCTCCGTCAGCATGTCACCCGGCACTGACATCGCCTTCGGCCCAGAAGTTGAGACGCTCGCGGACGACGGGATAGCCGGCCTGGGTGAAGTGGGCGGCCATCGGGAAGTTGCCCTGGTCGGTGGCGGCGGCGATGAAGTCGGCGCCGCGTTCGACGAGGTGGTGGGTGCACTCGGCGAGGAGGTCGTAGGCGTAGCCGTGACCGCGCTGCTCCGGCAGGACACCGATGAAGCCGACGCAGGGACCGGAGGGATTGCGGGCGGGAACGTGGATGCCGACCAACGCGCCCTCGGGTGTGCGGGCGACCCGCCACCACTCGCGCGGTGACGGCATCCACCGGAAGACGTCGAGTTCCTCCCGGGCCGCCTGGTCCACTCCGCCCTGTGCGACGGCCCGGCGGGCGTGGGCGTCCAGCGTGACGGATTGGATGCGGCACAGGGCGTCGTAAAAAACGGCGTCGTCCGGCTCCGGCGAGAAGAGGAGGCGGCCGGGGCGTTCGGGCAGACCCCGGTCGGGGGTCCAGCGGTACACGAGGCGTTCCGCCAGCGGTTCGTACCCGGCCAGGCGGGCGGCCGTGGTGCGGGTGGCGACGGCGGCCCGCTGCCCGGGGACGTCCCGCCAGCCCGGGGGCAGGTCGAGTTCCAGTTCGTCGGACCGCCAGGGCGCGCTCCTCAGGAGTTCGGCCCCCGCGTCCTCCTCGCCCTCGGCGACGTCGAACCAGTTGATCAGGAGCGGCCGGTCGTCGTCGGGGCGGCCCCACCAGGCGGCACGGGCCACCGGCCGGCCGGCGCGGAGGGCGACGCGTTTCCAGTCAGGGCGGTGATGGGTGCTGCGGTGCTTCTCACGGAAGCCCAGCGGGTCGGGCAGCATGTCGAACAGGTGCGCACTGCTCTCGTCGAGCGTGCGGATGACCGGTGCGGTCATGGTTTTCCTCCGGGACGCGTACGTGGTGCAGCGCTCCCGGTCCGGTCAGACGTGGCACGCCCGGGAAACGGGGAGGGAGGAGCGCTGGATGACAGGGACCTGCATGACGCTCGCCTCCTTCCGTCCGTCTCGGGCGTGGTGGTCACGGTAGGCGGGCGGGCGGGCGAGCGTCCACTCCTTTTCCTGAACCGTCCTCCACTTTTCCTGAACCGTCCTCCACTTTTCCTGGGCCGTCCTCCGCCGTCCTGCGTCGCTTCTCCCCCGCCTTCGCGTCCGTGTCCCGGCCGTCCCCCGCCGCGGGCGTCCGCCGTGGTGGACCGCGCCCCCTGCCCGGCGGCGGCGTAGCGTGGGCATGTGAGATCGGTGCGCGGCTGGTCGTCGCGTCGAGGCCGGGAGGACCGCGGCTGGCTGCGGGGCGCGCCACCGCCGTGGTGGGTGCGCGCGCTGCCGGTGCTGCTGCTGGTGGCGGTGTCCCTGGCCGCGAGGGTCACGTCCCACGCGCGCGATCTCGGCTTTCTGCTCGGTGCGATCCCGCCGCTCGCCGTCCTGTCGTACGGACCGTGGGGAACCGCCGTCCTCGGCGGCCTGGTGGTCCTGGCACTGAATCTGCCGGCGACGGAGCTCAACCGTCCCGGCAACACCGATCTGCTCACCATCGTGTTCGTCTCCCTGCTGAGCGTGTTCGTCTCGTTCGTGCGCAGCCGGCGGGACGCCCAACTGAACACGGAGCACGCGATCGGAGAGGCGGTGCAGCGGGCCGTGCTGCCGCCGCTTCCGGAGCATGTCGGTCCGGTCGGGTGCGCGGCCTTCTACCGGGCGGCGCAGGACGGGACGCTGGTGGGCGGCGACTTCTTCGACGTGCGCGACGGGCCGTACGGCGTGCGGGCGGTGATGGGCGATGTGCAGGGGCACGGACTGGCGGCGGTCACGACGGTGGTGTCGCTGCTCGGCGCGTTCCGGGAGGCGGCGCTGGACCAGCCGGAGCTGGAGCGCGTCGCCGCCCGGATGGATCGCAGGCTCTCGGTGGACTCGGCCGGTGTACGGCACGCGGAGCTGTTCGCCACCGCGCTGCTGCTGGAGTTCTCCGGCGACGCGCGCACGGTGCGGGTGGTGGCCTGCGGTCATCCGCCGCCCGTGCTGCTGCACGAGGGGCAGGCCCGGGAGGTGACCGTCCCGCCGTGTCCGCCGCTGGGCATCGGGCTGGTCGGCGTGGACCCACCGAAGGAGGTGACCGTGACCCTGGCCCCGCGGGACCGGCTGCTCGTGGCCTCCGACGGCTTCTGGGAGGCGCGCAACGCCTCCGACGCGTTCTACCCGCTCCCCGAGCGCCTCACCGAACTCGCCGGCACCGACCCCGCCGAGCTGCCGGACGCGGTGTGGGCGGACCTGACGCGGCTGGCGTACGACGTCCGCGACGACGCCAGCATGCTCGTGCTGACGCCCGCGCCGCCGCTCCACTCACCGCTCCCCTGACCGATCGGGCAGTTCGGGCGCCAGGACCCGCCACCGGCACGGACGTCAGCCCACGTCCCACAGGAACCGGTGGGTGTGGATCCCGTAGTACGGGAAGGACTGGATCTCGCGGACGCCTTCGAGGGGGCGTACGACGTCGTTGACGAAGTCCAGCAGGGCCTGCGGGCCCGGCGCCACCACCTCGGCGAACAGGTCGAACCCGCCGGAGGTGAGCACCGCGTAGACGACCTCGGGGCGTTCGGCGAGGACGTCGGCCACCGTGCGCGGGTCGCCGTCGGCGGTGATGCCGAGCAGCGCCATGGCCTGGCCGCCCATGGCCATGGGGTCGGTGACGCCGACGACCTGAACGGCCCTGGTGTCCAGCAGGCGTTGCAGGCGCTGGCGCGCCGCCGAGGCGGACAGGCCGACCTTGGGGCCGAGGTCGGCGTAGGCGACACGGCCGTCGGTCTGGAGTTCGCGCAGGATGGCCCGGTCGATGTCGTCCACGGCTTCAGCCCGCCAGTTCGGTGAGGGCGGCGGCGAACACCTCGGTGTGGGTGTCGACGTCCTGTTCGGTGGTGTCGGGGCACATCAGCGCCATGTTGTGGAACGGGGTCAGCAGGATGCCGCGGTTGGCCAGGTAGAGGTGCAGGAAGTCCTCCAGCTCCGGGTCGGCGGCGGCCTCGGACTCGGTGCCGGTGCGGGGCGCCGGTGAGGTGAAGCGGTACTCGGTACGGGCGCCGAGGCGGCTGACGGACCAGGGCAGTCCGTGGGCCTCGATACCGGCGCGGACACCCGCCTCGAAGCGTTCGGAGAGCTTCGACATGCGGGCGAACGCCTCGTCGGTGAGCACGTGTTCCAGGGTGGCCCGCGTCGCGGCGACGGACAGGGCGTTGCCGGCCAGGGTCCCGCCGACGCCGCCCATGTCGACCAGGTCCAGGTCGGAGCGGGCCAGCAGCCGCTCGGCGAGGTCCGCGGAGAGGCCGTAGGCACCGGCCGGGATGCCGCCGCCGATCGCCTTGCCGATGGTGAGCAGGTCGGGCTCCAGGTCCCAGGCGGCCGTGCAGCCGCCGGGACCGGCCGAGAAGGTGTGGGTCTCGTCGTTGATGAGGAGGGTGCCGTACCGCAGCGTCAGCTCCCGGACGCCGGCGAGGTAGCCGGGCTCGGGCAGGACGATGCCGATGTTGGTGAGCGCGGGCTCCATCAGGACGGCGGCGACGTCCCCGTGGGCCAGTTCGCGCTCCAGCCCGGCGAGGTCGTTGAACTCGGCGACCCTGCTGGTCAGTGTGACGTCGCAGGGGGCGCCGACGTTGCCGGGGCGGGCGGTGCCGGTGCCGTCGGGGCCCACGACGATCAGGGACTCGTCGACGCTGCCGTGGTAGGAGTAGCTGTTCACCAGGATCTTCGGGCGCCCGGTGACCGCGCGGGCGAGCCGGATCGCCCACCGGTTGGCGTCGGTCGCGGTGAGCGAGAAGCTCCAGCGGGACAGGCCGAAGCGACGGGTCAGCTCGGCGCCGACCCACTCGGCGTCCTCGGTCGGCAGCATGGCGGTGGCCCCGCCCAGCTCGCCGAAGCGATGGTGCACCGCCGCCGTCACCGCGGCGGGCGAGTGCCCGGCCATCGCCCCCGTGTCACCGAGGCAGAAGTCGATGTACTCGTGCCCGTCCACATCGGTGACCCGGGCGCCACGCGCCCCCGCCAGGTAGCGCGGAAACGCGCCGGCGGTCTTGTTCATCCAGGTCATCGGCACCCGCCCGAAGAGGTGCTCCGCCCGCGCGTACGCCGCCCGCGAGCGCGGGTTGCGATGTGCGGCCTCGGCGCTCTCGCGGGCCAGGAGGGCGGGCAGACGTGTGCGGTCCATGGAGTACCTCGATGAGTGCGGCGGCGACGGAACGGCGCGAGCGTACGACCGTGTGCGTGGTGGCGACAAGACTTCGCGCGTGAATCGGCTGTCGGCACGCACGAATCGATCGCGCTGCGGACTCGCGTCACTCGACGGAGTGGCGCACCCTTTTACCCCGACTGACGAACCGGCACACGGAACTCGAACGCAACCACTCAAACGCCACTCTTCGCCACCCCTTCCGCCACGTAGAAATATCTACGAGCATGCATATGCCGGGTTGGCGTGCGATCGCACGGAGTGCCCCGGCACAGCCGGTCCCCGCGCTCCCGCGCGGCGAGTGACGATCACCCGGAGCAGTACATGACGAACACGATGTGGACGCGCGGCGTGGAATGGCTCGCCGCGGCCGCGCCCGATCCCCGCGCGTGCAAACGGGACTGGGACCACGGGGAGGGCGTCGCGCTGCTGGAGGCGGGCCGGTTCTGGGACGTCCTGAGCGTGCCCGAGCGACTCGGCCTGCTCGCCCTCGACCTGCTCTGGCTGCCCTCGCCGTACGTTCCGGGGCCGACTCTGGTGGACAGCGCGGCGGAACGGGTCGGGTTCTTCCTCCCGCCGGACCCGGCCGACGGCTGGGTGGGCGCCGGCCTGCGGTACGCGACCAGGGGCTCGTGGGTCGCCGTACCCCCGCCGTACCGGCCGGCCCGCTCCCTGGAGTGGCTGGTCCCACCGGACGGAACCGGCACGCTGCACCGGCCCGGCCCCCTGGAGGCGGCCCTGCGCCAGGCCAACGGCAGGCTGGCCGTGCTGGCTCCGTCGTGGGGACCGTAGTGGCTCACTCGCGTGCGCGTTCACCCTCGGGTCGCGCGCGGGGCGCGAACCGTGCCCGCGCCGTCCGGGGGACGTCCGGGTCGCCGGGTACGGTACGCCCCCGGATCCGCCACTCCGAGACGAGCTGGGCGTAGATCGGCTCACGGGTCCGGTCCACCGGGGCGCTGCGGAGGGTCCGGGCTCCCCGGGCGGTCCGATGGCCGCGGGCCGTCGGGGTTCCGCGGGCCGCCCAGGCCGTCCCGTCCTTGCGTACGGTTCGGCCCACCGGGACCGTGCCGCCCGCCCGGGTCTCACGTTCCGTGTCGCCCGCATCGCCCGCGCCGTCCGGGCCGCCCGTCCGGTCCTTGCGATCCGTGCGGTCCGTGCGGTCCGTGCCATCCACGTCGTCGATGACGTTCATGCCCGGGCAACGCCGCGGACGTGCCGTCGGTGCGCTCCAGGGCGTCCGCTCACCGGCTCGGGTGAGCGGACCCCTCGAACGGAGGGTTCCGCCCGTGCGACAAGCATCCCGCGGCCGGGGCCCCGCGCGCCGCCCGGGCCGGGGCGCCGAGGGCCACCCGTCCGGCCGACGGGCGTGGCGTGGTGAGCGCTCCTATGCTGGGGGGCCAGGGCTCCGACGTCTCGCCCACCGCACGTCCACCTCTCGCGCACGTCCATCTCTCGCGTTCCTGGAGTTCTCGCGTGCTTGGAGTCAGCCCATGTCACGTATGTCAGCACGTCTGCGCGGTCTACGCAGGGGGGTCACAGTCGCCGCCGTGGTGGGGAGCCTGACGGTACCTCTGGCCGGCGCCTCCGCCGGGGCCGCGCCGGCCTCCACGCCCACCACGCTCGCCGGCTCCCCGCTCTCGGTGTTCACCGCCGATCCGCCCGGCCCCACCCCCTCGGCCAGCCCCACCCCCTCGCTCCCGGGCACCGGTGTCCGGGAGCTCACCCCGGCCGTGGCACGCCGGCTCGACGCCGCCGTACGGGACGTGATGCGCGAGGCGGACATCCCCGGTGCGACCGTCGGCATCTGGACGCCCGACAAGGGAAATTACGTCCGCACGTTCGGCGTCGCCGACAAGAGCACCGGCCGGCGCATGACGCCGGACCTGTCCATGCGGATCGGCAGCGAGACCAAGACGTTCACCGTGACCGCGCTGCTGCAACTGGTGGACCAGGGCAAGGTCGGCCTGGACGACCCGATCGGCAAGTACGTCGACGGCGTGCCGAACGGAAACCGGATCACCCTGCGGCAGCTGGCCGACATGCGCAGTGGGCTGTTCAGCTACTCCGACAACGACGACTTCGTCAAGGCCCTCACCTCCGACCCCGAACGCAGTTTCACTCCCCAGGAGTTGCTCGACTACTCCTTCGGGCACCCGGTGCTGTTCCAGCCGGGGCGGAAGTTCTCCTACTCCAACACCAACCTCATCCTGCTCGGTCTGGTCGTCGAGAAGGAGAGCGGACAGCGCCTCGGTGACTTCATCGGGCAGCACATCCTCGAACCCGCCGGTCTGAAGCACACCGTGTTCCCGTCCGGCGCCGAGTTCCCGAACCCCCACGCGCAGGGGTACACGAACCAGACGGCCGACGGGAAGGTCGCGAACGCGACCGACTGGAACCCGTCCTGGGGCTGGGCGGCCGGCGCGATGATCTCCCGGCTGGACGATCTGCGGGTGTGGGCGCGCACGCTGGCGACGGGCGAGCTGCCGGACGGCGGCCGGCTGGTGAGCGCGGCCACCCAGCGGGAGCGGCTCAAGATGCCGCCGACCATGGTCCCGGGCGCCGCGTACGGGCTGGGCATCTTCGACGTGCAGGGCTGGATCGGCCACAACGGCTCGCTGCCGGGCTACGAGTCCTTGACCGTCTACCTGCCGTCGGCGCGGGCGACCCTGGTGGTGCTCCTGAACACCGACATCACCCACAAGGGCCAGGAGCCGGCCACTCTGCTGGGCAGGGCGATCACCACGATCGTCTCCCCCGACCACGTCTTCAACCTGCCCGCCGCCCCCGCGGCCAGGTGAGGTCCGGACCCACTGGGCGCCGGAACCGCGCGCGGGGCCCCGACCGGTCCCCCGTGCCGGTCGTGCCCCGCTGACACGGAACTTACGTGCGACGCGCGGGCACGGCTATCGCGCCGGTGCCCTCTCGGGGGCGGTGAGCACTCACCTGTGCACAGGTGAGTCCGCTTGGTCCGCGTTCGTCCCGCCGAGCGCGGGGGCGGTGAGCGCCCCGGTGGCCAGGTGGGCGAGGACGACCTCGTACAAGTCGGTGCCGCCGGCCAGCAGTTGCCGTTCCAGTACGGGTTCCGCGGCGCGGACGTGCTCGCGCACGGTCTGGGCGTGGACGCCGAGATCCCGGGCGGCGCGTTCGGCGTTCGCGTCGGCCGCGATCCAGGCGCGCAGGGTACCGCGCAGGTCGCGGCCGTCGCCGTCCAGCCTGGCGAGGAGGTCCCGGGCCCAGACGCGCGGCGCGGCCGAGCCGAGCAGCCCGCCGAGGCCGCCGGGCCCGCGGGGCGTGGGCGGGGGCTTGTCCGTGCCGTCAGGGCCGTACGGACCACAAGGGTCCTGTACCGCCTCGTTGTTGAGTGCGAGGCGGACTGCGGCGCGGGAGGCGAGATCGGAGAAGTCGGTGCCGAGGAGCGCCTCGACGCGGTCCATGCGGGCGCGGACGGTGTTGCGGCTGACGCCGAGCACCTTGGCCGCGTTGACGGCGGTGAAGTCCAGGCCGAGCCGGGTGGTGGCGAGCAGCTCGGCGCGGACGTGGTGGGGCAACGTGTCGAGCGGGCGCAGTACTTGTGCGGACCAGGCGCGCAGACCGGTGGGCTCCAGGAGGCGTTCGGGGTGGGTGCGTGCGGCGTAGACGGCGGCCTGGTCCGGACGGAACCGGGCGACGGCGAGGGCGCTGACGGCCTGTCCGTAGGCGGTCGCGGTCCGGGCGAGGCGCTGGCGCAGGCTGCCGCCGAGGAAGGTGTCGGGCCGGCCGTCGAGGAGGGAGCGCAGCCGGTCCCCGGCCGTCGGTGCGGGGCTGACGACGATGACGTGGCCGTCCATGGCCGGGCAGCGCACGACGAGCGCCCGCCCCTCGGTGACGTCCACGCAGGCCTCGGCGAGGGCGTCCCGCTCGGCCGGGGAGCCCTCGACGACGTACACGCGGGCGGTGTCCTGTTCGAGCAGGCCGGGCCACAGGCCCGCGGCGACCCGGCGGGCGGAGACGATGTCCTCCACCATCAGCAGTTGCAGGATCGCCAGCCGCAGGTCGGCCGAGGCGCGCCGCAGACGGCGTCCCGCCTCCGTCAACTCACCCTCTCTCAGCAGGAGTTCGAGGATGCCCGCGGTGCGGTGCACGATCTCGGCGGTGCGCCGGTCGAAGGGTTCCGGGCGGGCCACGGCCAGCACCGCCGCGGCGGCCGCCGGAACCTGTCCGGTGTGCCGTATGCCGACCAGGCGGACCTGACGCCCGCCGTCGTCCAGCGCGGCCGAGGAGATCCGTCCGGTGAGCAGGTCGGCGAGCACGGTGTCGTCGAGCGGCAGTCGCTCGCCGGCGAGGAGGCCGCCGTGCGCGTCCTGAAGGCAGACGGACGCTCCGACGGTCCGCCCGAGCCAGCCGACGACCCGCCGCGGATCACGTCCGGCGGGGCGCAGATGGTCGAGCAGCTGTTCCGCCCAGGTGCCGTCGGGGTCGTACGACCGCTGGGCGCGGGGGTCCTCGTCGGCTCGGCCGGCCACGTCGCCCTTCTCCTCATCGTCGTGTTGACCTCGGCGTTCCGACGCCGGACGTTACCCGAGACACGGGCCGGCCGGATCCCCTGTTACGACAACGAAGCCACCCCGTCACGGCATAAGCTCGGTGAATGGCGAAGTACTTCGACGTGCATCCCGAGAATCCGCAGCCGCGCGGCATCAGCCAGATCGCCGACGCGGTGCGCGCGGAAGCGCTCATCGCATATCCCACCGATTCCTGTTACGCGCTGGGCTGCCGGCTGGGCAGCCAGGGCGGGATAGAGCGGATCCGCTCCATCCGGCATCTCGACGACCGGCACCATTTCACCCTGATGTGCCGGGACTTCGCGCAGCTCGGTCAGTTCGTCCGCGTCGACAACGACGTGTTCCGCGCGGTGAAGGCGTCGACTCCCGGCAGTTACACCTTCATCCTGCCCGCCACCCGCGAGGTGCCGCGCAGACTGCTGCACCCCAAGAAGAAGACGGTGGGTGTGCGCATCCCCGACCACGTGGTCACCCAGGCCCTGCTGGCCGCGCTGGACGAGCCCCTGCTGTCCAGCACGCTGCTGCTGCCGGACGAGAAGGAGCCGATGACCCAGGGCTGGGAGATCAAGGACCGGCTGGACCACGTGGTGGATCTGGTGGTCGACTCCGGCGACTGCGGCACCGAGCCGACCACGGTCGTGGACTTCTCCAGCGGCGAGGCGGAGATCGTGCGGCGGGGCGCCGGGGATCCCTCGCGGTTCGAGTGAGACGTCAGCACGACCACGCGCGCCGTGCGTGCAGGCACGGCGCGCGGCCAAGTACCGTGCGCCGGCAGCCGGCGTGCGCGGTCGGGCAGTGCGCGCGGTCGGCCGTGGAGGGAAGCCGTAAGGGCAAGCCGTAGAGGGAAAGAGAGCGGCAGCGGCCGGACGAGCCCGCCGGGCGGCCCTCCGTTCCCGGCCGTGTGGATCTTGCATGGCAGCATGAGAGCCCACCCAGGCACCGAGGGGCACCCGCCTCCCGGCGCTGATTCCTCAGGAGGCTTCTCGCCATGACCGCCGTACAGGGAACAGCCGTCGACGTCCCGACCGTGGACGGCGTCGCCGACGCCTATCTCGCCCACCCCGCCGACGGGAAGCCGCATCCCGGCGTCCTGTTCTACCAGGACGCCTACGGGCTGCGTCCGCAACTGCGGGCGATGGCCGACCGGCTGGCCGCCGCCGGGTACACCGTGCTGGTGCCCAACGTCTTCTACCGTGCCGGCCGGGCTCCGGTGGTGGAGCTCGCGGACTTCATCGACCCGTCGGCCGATCCGACGATCTGGGAGCGGCTCGGCCCGCTGGTCGGTTCGGTGGGACCGGAGGAGGCCGTACGCGACGCCGACGCCTGTCTCGGCTGGCTCGCCGACAGCCCGCTGGTCAACGACGGTCCGGTCGCCGTGGTCGGCTACTGCATGGGCGCCCGGCTCGCCCTGCGCGTGGCGGCCACACACCCCGGCCGGATCGCGGCGGCCGCCGGTTTCCACGGCGGCGGGCTGGCCACCGACGCCCCGGACAGCCCCCACCTGGGCGCCGGGAACATCGCCGCCGAGCTGTACTTCGGCCACGCCGACCAGGACCACTCCATGCCCGAGGAGCAGATCCGGCACCTGGAGGCGGCCCTCACCGCCGCCGGGGTACGGCACACCTGCGAGGTCTACCCCGGCGCGCGGCACGGATACACGCAGGCGGACACCCCTGCCTACGACCGTGCGGCCGACGAGCGCCACTGGGCGGCGATGCTCGATCTGTTCAAGCGCGCCCTCTGACCGTTCCGGCCCGCCTCGCGGGGTGACGCCGGCGCCCGTCACGCGGCGGGCGCCGGCCGGATCCGTCCATCTCATTGACATGTACGGAACCTGCCCGCCACGCTGAGAGCGCTCTCAGGCAGGTACGGACCAATGTCCGTACGACCCCGACCCCACACGGAGGTGGAGAGTGCCCCACACCCTCGCACGTCCCGCGCTCGCGATGACGGCCGCGACAGCCCTCATCGGAACGGTCATCGCACTCGGCACACCGGACCGCGCCGAGGCCGCCGTGCCGGACACCATCCCCCTGAAGATCACCAACAACTCGGGCCGCTCCGGCCCGGTGTACATCTACGACCTCGGCACCCAGCTGTCCACCGGACGGCAGGGCTGGGCCGACGCCGGCGGCACCTTCCACGCCTGGCCTGCCGGCGGCAACCCACCGACTCCCGCGCCCGACGCGGCGATCACGGGACCGGCCTCCGGGCAGTCCACGACGATCCGGATCCCGAAGTTCTCGGGCCGGATCTACTTCTCCTACGACCAGAAGCTCGACTTCCGCCTGACCACGGGCGGCCTGGTCCAGCCTGCCGTGCAGAACCCCTCCGACCCCAACCGGAACATCCTGTTCAGCTGGTCGGAGTACACGCTCAACGACGCCGGGCTGTGGCTCAACAGCACGCAGGTGGACATGTTCTCGGCGCCCTACGCGGTCGGGGTGCAGCGCGGCGACGGCAGCGTGAGCACCACCGGTCACCTGAAGGCGGGCGGCTACACCGGAGTGCTCAACACGCTGCGCGGCCAGTCGGGCGGCTGGGGCAACCTGATCCAGACCCGCTCCGACGGCACCGTCCTGCGCGCCCTGTCCCCGCTGTACGGCGTGGAGACGGGGGCTCTTCCGGCGAGCGCGATGGCCGACTACGTCAACCGGGTCTGGCAGAAGTACGCGACGTCGACCCTGACGGTCACGCCGTTCGCGGGGCAGCCGAACACCAAGTACTTCGGCCGCGTCTCGGGGAACGTCATGAACTTCACCGACTCCTCCGGCGCGGTCGTCACCAGCTTTCAGAAGCCGGACGCCTCCAGCATCTTCGGCTGCCACGGTCTGCTGGACGCGCCCAACGACGCCGTGCGCGGGCCCATCTCCCGTACGCTCTGCGCCGGTTACAACCGCTCGACGCTCCTCACCAACCCCAACCAACCGGACTCCTCACCGGCGAACTTCTACCAGGACGCGGTGACCAACCAGTACGCGCGCGCCATCCACGCGCAGATGGCCGACGGCAAGGCGTACGCCTTCGCCTTCGACGACGTCGGCAACCAGGAGTCGCTGGTCAACGACGGCAATCCGCAGCAGGCTCTTCTGACGCTCGATCCGCTGAGCTGACATGCGGCGGTCCCGCACGCGGACGGCTTCCGCGTGCGGGACCGTGCTGTCATGCCGGTCGTGCCGGTCGTGCCGGGATCAGCTGGTCGTCAGGGCGGTGTCGTCCACGACGAAGCTGGTCTGGAGGGAGATGTCCTCCACTCCGTTGAACTTGAGGGTGACCGTCTGGCCCGCGAAGGAGGACAGGTCGAAGGTCTTCTGGCTGTACCCGGAGGCGGCGTTGAGGTTCGAGTAGGTCGCCAGGGAGGTCGAGCCGGCGGTCACCGTCAGCTTGTCGTACTGGGTGCCGGTGGTGGTCTCGCTCGTGTCGATGTGCAGGTAGAAGGTGAGGCTCGCCCGGCAGCCGGCCGGGATCGTCACGCTCTGGGAGAGCGTGTCGGTGTGCGACGTGCCGTACCCGTCGAGCCAGGCCTTGTACGAGCCGCCGTGCGCGGCCTCACCGGTGTCGTTGGTGATGACTCCGCTGGTGGCGGTCCAGCCGGTGCCGCCCGACTCGAAGCCGGGGTTGCTCAGCAGCTGGGTCGTGCCGCAACTGCCGGCGGCCCTGACCGTCCAGGTGAACGCGGCCGTGCCGGTCGCGCCGGTGGAGTCGGTCACCGTGACGGTGGTGCTGTAGGTGCCCGCGGTCGTGGGCGTACCGGAGATCAGGCCGGTCGAGCTGTTGACGGACAGGCCCGGGGGCAGTCCGGTCGCGGCGTAGCTCAGCGCTCCCGGGTTGGTGCTGCTCGCCGAGACCTGGAGGTTCACCGCGGTGCCGACGACCGAGGACTGGCTGCCCGGGTTGGTGACCGTGACGCCGTTGGCGGGCGGGTTGATGTGGCTGCCGACGTTGATGCCGGCGAAGGCGTTGCCCACACCCGCGTACTGGGTGGAGTTGGTGCCGTACAGCGCGGCTGCCGCGTTGAGGGCGGCCGTGCGGGCGGCGGCGTAGTTGGTGCTCGACGTCATGTACGACGTCAGCGCCTTGTACCAGATCTGCAGGGCGGCGGCCCGGCCGATACCGGTGACGGCGACGCCGTCGGACGTCGGGCTGTTGTACGTGACCCCGTTGATGACCTTGGTTCCGCTGCCCTCGGAGAGCAGGTAGAACATGTGGTTCGCGGGGCCGGAGGAGTAGTGCACGTCCAGGTTGCCGACACCCGAGTACCAGCTGTCGGCCGAGGCACCGTCCTTGCTGGGCTTGTCCATGTAACGCAGCGGCGTGCCGTCGCCGTTGATGTCGATCTTCTCGCCGATGAGGTAGTCACCGACGTCGGAGGAGTTGTTGGCGTAGAACTCCACGCCGGTGCCGAAGATGTCGGAGGTGGCCTCGTTCAACCCGCCCGACTCACCTGTGTAGTTGAGGCCGGCGGTGTTGGAGGTGACACCGTGGCTCATCTCGTGGCCGGCCACGTCGAGCGAGGTCAGCGGGTCGGCGTTGCCGGAGCCGTCGCCGTACGTCATGCAGAAGCAGCTGTCGTCCCAGAACGCGTTCACGTAGGCATTGCTGTAGTGCACGCGGGAGTAGGCGGCGACGCCGTCGTTCCGGATGCCGCTGCGGCCGAACGTGTTCTTGTAGAAGTCCCACGTCATCGCGGCGCCGTAGTGCGCATCGGCTCCGGCGGTGGCGGCGTTGGACGTGGTGCCGTTGCCCCAGGTGTCGTTGGTCTGGGAGAACAGCGTGCCGGTGCCCGAGGTGCCGTGGTTCAGGTTGTACGTCTTGTGGCCGCCGCGCGCGCCGTCGGTGAGCGTGAAGTTCGACCCCGACTGGGTCGTCGTCAGCGTCACCTGGCCGCTGTACTGGGTGTTGCCGACACCGGTCTTGACCGCCTGGTAACGGTACAGCTCCTTGCCGGTCGTGGCGTCGGTGACGACGTGCAGCTGGCTGGGCGTGCCGTCGTCCTGGAAGCCGCCGATCACGGTCTCCCAGGCGAGTTTCGGGGTGCCGGTGCCGGCCCAGATCACCTTGCGGGCGCTGTCCGTCGCGGGCTTCGCGGCGTCGAGCGTGCGGGCGGCCTTCAGCGCCTTCGACTCGGCGGCGGCCTTGGTGAAGGTCGCGGTGGTGGAGGCGACCTTGATGGTGTGCTTGTTGTTGAAGGTCGAGCTCACCGTGCCGGCGGCCAGAGAGGCGGGCGGGGTGTGCACGACGAGGTCGCCGCCGAGGACGGGGAGGCCCGCGTAGGTGCGCTCGTAACGGGTGTGCAGCGTACCGTCGTTGTCCTTGACGACGTCCCGGGCGACCAGCTTCTCCTTCGCGCCGAGCCCGAGGGTGCGGGCGGTCGCGGTGGTCTTCTGCTGGGCGTCCTTGAGCAGCGCGTGCTGCTGGGAGGGGCTGAGCTTGGCTTCCAGGCCGCCGGAGCGCAGCGGGCTGGGGTGGGGGGCGGCCGGCTTGGCGGTGGCGGGCCCCGCCTGGATGCCTACGGCCAAAAGGGCGGCCGTGGAGACCAGGGCGGCTCCGACCGCGGTCCGCTTTCCGGCGACACGTCTGTGGGGAAGTGGTCTCACTCGTACTCCTCCTGCTGCGGCCGTTTGGGGAGCGGCCGGTGACAGACCGGGCGCACGGTTGTGCTGCCCGGGCGAGCTGAGCTGTGCGGGACCGTGCATCCGTGAGCAGAACGGAAAAGGATCTGCGGAACTGCGGATCTGCGTGCGGGGGGAGAATGTCAGGATTGACTCGTCCATGCCAGACACTGCGGAGGCAATCGAGGGTTTTCCCTATGGCGTGGCGCTGTCGCCCCGTACGGGTTTGGCCCTCGGCGACAGCGGCTGACGGCGGCCGGCCCGGAACCGCCCCCGGCGGCCGGGGGTTTCAGGTCGCCAGCCGGCCATCGAGCGGGCTGCGCAGGTACAGGACGAGGTGTCCGTGGCGGGCCCGGGTGACCAGTCCGGCGCCGTGCAGGACGCCGAGGTGCCGGCTCACCGCACCGGGGCTCAGGGCCGGCCGGCCAGGTCGGTGGTGCTCGCGGGCTCCGTGAGCTGCGCCAGGAGGCGTGCGCGGGTGCGGCCGAGGAGGTTGGTCAGGGCCTAGCGGCGCAGCCTGGTGCGCCTCGCCGCCCTGGACGTGTCCGTCGTCCACCCGGGCCACGGGCGCCCTTTCGGCCGGGAGCGGCTGGACGAGCTGATCGAGCGCCACCTGTGCCGTACCGCGTCCGGGCGGGAGGTGCCGCGCAGCGCGCGAGCGTAGGGGCCCGCCCCGCCCAACCGTCCATGATCCGCGCATTGTTACCGTGCACCGCGTGACTGACTCCTCACGCGACACCGCGCAGGGCGCCGGCTGGGGCGCGGCCGAACCGGGCGCCTACAAGCAGTTGATGCCGGACCACGTCGAGAAGTTGTCGTGGCTGAGCCCGAGGACGCTGTGGGCGGCCCGGAACGGGGTGGTGGCGTCGTGGTTCGGTGATCCGACCGGGCGTACGCGCGGCCGCTGGGTGGCGCGGCGGGCCGCGGCGGGGGCGCCCGCGGACAAGGTGATCCGGCGGGAGGTGCCGGAGCGGTTCTCGTTCATGGTGATCGGGGACACCGGGGAGGGCGACGACTCCCAGTACTGTGCCGTGCCCGGCTTCCTGACGGCAGGTCAGGACACGGAGTTCGCGGTGATCGCGAGCGACGTCATCTATCCGGTGGGCGGCGCGGACGACTACGGCACCAAGTTCTTCCGGCCGTACCAGGGTTACCCGGCTCCGATATACGCGATACCGGGCAACCACGACTGGTACGAGGACCTCGGCGCGTTCATGCGCGTCTTCTGTGCCGACACCCCGCCGCTCGACCCGGAGCCCGCCCCACGGCCGCTGACCGCCGGCTCGTGGCGGGCTCTGCTGTGGCGTCGGCCGCGGCCGGCGGACGAGCAACGCCTGGCCGAGACACGGGCGTTGCGTGCGGCGCCGGGGCAACAGGCCGTGCAGCCCGGCCCGTACTGGGCGATCGACGCCGGGCCCGTGCGGATCGTCGGCATCGACACCGGACTGCTGGGCACGGTCGACGCCGAACAGGGCGCGTGGCTGCGGGAGGTGTCCCGGGGACCGAAGCCGAAGATCCTGATCACCGGTTCACCGCTGTACGTGGACGGTGAGCACCACCCGTGCGCCATCGAGTCAGGGGGCACCGTCGACGACGTCGTACGCGACCCGGCCCACCACTACGTGGCGGCGATCGGCGGTGACATCCACAACTACCAGCGCTACCCCGTCGAGGTGGACGGCCGGACGGTCCAGTACGTGGTCGCGGGCGGCGGCGGCGCGTTCATGCACGCCACGCACACCATCCCCCGTGTCTCGGTCGCGAACGTCACCGAGCGGGAGTTCCGCTGCTACCCGCTGCGCGGCGACTCGCTGGCCTTCTACAGCCGCCTGTACGGCCGCCGGCTGGGGCTGCGCCGCTTCTTCACCCTGACCGAGTCCGAGGCCACGGCCGTGACGGCCGAGCGTCTCGGCATCGAACCGGGGCGCGCGCCCGGCCCGGACACCCGGGTCACCCGGCGCACACGGATCGTCGCGGGGCTGCTGGGCACCGGCCGGCGGCCGGACCACCGGCGCCGGTTCCGGCTGCCGGTGCGGAAGATGTACACCCAGCTGTTCTCCCCGGGATCGGCCACCTACAGCCCGCCGTTCTTCAAGTCCTTCCTGCGGCTGGACGTCACCCCGGAGTCGGTGCGGCTGCGCTGCTTCGCCGCGACCGGCCACCGGGCGCAGGAACTCGACCCGCCGGTCGAGGACGAGGTCGTCATCGCCCTGAAGTGACCGGGCCGCGGGGATCACACGGTTGTCACACTCGCCTGCCAGAATCGAGGCAGAACCGAAGGGGAACTCACGTACGACCACTGGAGGAGCCCGTGCCGTCCACTCCCCGCCCGTTGCGCAAGCTGGGCTTCCTCACCATCGGCCTGTTCGACGCGGCCGACCCGGGCCGGGGCCACGAGTCCACGCTGGAGATCATCGAGCTGGGCGAGCGGCTGGGCTTCGACAGTGCCTGGGTCCGCAACCGGCACCTGCAGTACGGCATCTCGTCCCCCGTCGCCGTGCTGGCGGCGGCCTCCCAGCGCACCCGGCGCATCGACCTGGGCACGGCGGTGATCCCACTGGGCTGGGAGAACCCGCTGCGCCTGGCCGAGGACCTGGCGACCGTCGACCTGCTGTCCGGCGGCCGGCTGAACCCGGGCGTCAGCGTGGGCCCGCCGATGCGCTACGAACAGATCAAGGACGCGCTGTACCCGGACACGGCCGACGCGGAGGACTTCGGCCACGAGCGGGTACGACGGCTGCTGGACCTGGTGCGGGGCAAACCGGCCGGCGGCTTCAGTGGAACGGAGGGCTTCGAGGTCTTCTCGGACGTGGTCCAGCCGCACTCCGCCGGGCTGGGCCGGCGGCTCTGGTACGGCGGCGCGAGCCTCGGCTCGGCCCGCTGGGCGGGCGAGCACGACATGAACTTCCTGACCAGCAGCGTCGTCAAGGCCGAGGACCGGGACGGGCCGCTGGATTTCGCGGAGATCCAGCTGTCCCACATCCGCGCGTTCCGCGCCCGCCACCCCGACGGCGAGGCCGCGCGCGTGTCCCAGGGCCTCGTGGTCATCCCCACCGACTCCGCGAACGCCGACCAGCGCGCCAGGTACCGGGAGTACGCCGCCGAGCGCCTGCCCCGCACGGCCTCCCCGCAGGGACCCGCGCGGCTGCTGTTCGCGCCCGACCTGGTCGGCACCTCCGACGAGATCGCCGAGCGTCTGCACGCGCACGCCGCGTTCCGCGAGGTCGACGAGGTGGCGTTCGCGCTGCCGTTCACCTTCCGGCACGAGGACTACGTGCAGATACTGACGGACATGGCGACCCGGCTGGGCCCCGCGCTGGGGTGGCGGCCGGCGGTCTGACACCGGCCGACTCCGCCGAGGGGCCGCGCCCGGCCGCCGTCACCAGCGCCCCTGCTCCGTCCCCACCACGGCCTGCGACCGCCCGCCGTCCACGCCCACCGGTACGTCACCGGCGAGCATCACCCGGTGCATGGTCCGGGGGAAGCCGAGGTGGGCGTTGTCACCGGGGGCCAGATGGATGGTGGCCCGGTTGTCCCAGAAGGCGACGCTGCCGGGTTCCCATCGGAAGCGGACCGTGTACTCGGGGCGGACCGCCTGTTCCAGGAGCATCTCCAGCAGCGCGGCGCTCTCGGGGCGGGACACGTCGCGGATCTGCTCCAGGTAGTAGCCGTTGACGAACAGCACCCGCTCCCCCGTCTCCGGGTGCACGCGCACCAGCGGGTGCACCGAGGCGACCTGGTGGTCCTGGAGGTGCCGGAGGTACGCGTCCTCGCCCGGCCGGGGCTGGTAGCCGACGCCGAGCCGGTGTTCGGCGCGCAGACCGTCCACGAAGGCGCGGACCGGCGCGGACAGGCCGGCATAGGCGGCGGCGAGGTTGGCCCAGGTGGTGTCGCCGCCGTACGGCGGAACGGTCTCGGCGCGCAGGATGGTCGCGGCCGGCGGGTCGATCCGGGCGCCGTGGTCGCAGTGCCAGCCGCGCAGCAGGGTGTGCCGGCGCCGTCGCAGCCACTCCTCGTGCTCCATGCCGAACCGTCCGCCCAGTTCCAGCCGGTCGGCGGTGGTCTCCACCTCGGGGAAGCCGGCCGGCGAGGCGCTGCCGCGCCGGCCCATGACGACGGGCTTGCCGAAGCGGCGGGCGAACGCGACGTGCCCGGCGTGGTCCAGGTGCTGGCCCCGGAAGAACACGACCTTCCAGCGCAGCAGCGCCCGCCTGATGAGCGCGACCACGGCCTCGTCGAGGGGGTCGGCGAGGTCGACTCCGGTGATCTCGGCACCGATGTACCCGGCGACCGGCATCACCTCGACGCCTTCGACCCGCTCCACCCCCTCGTCCCACCCGGCCTTCTCCGGCGTCCCGGCCCTGTCCGTCTTACCTGCCCCCGCCGCCTTCCCTGCCCTCTCCGTCTTCCCTGCCCGCGCGGCCTGTTCCGCGATGGCCCTGTCCGTCGTCATGCGCGCTCCGATGGTCGTCGTACCGGCTCCAGGGAGATCGTGGCAGCGAAGCGTCGCGTCGGCGACAGGGCCATGGGCGAAAGCACCGGCTGAAGGATCACCTACCGGGTACTCGGAGACCGCAGGGCGCCGCGGCGGTGGAACGGAGACGGAAGGAGCCCGCACATGGCGACGGAGGACCGGCTGCGGACCTACCGCGGCAAGCGCGACTTCGGGCGCACCCGTGAGCCGTCCGGAACGCCCCCGGCACCGGAGGGTGAGCGGCCCCGCTTCGTGGTGCAGATCCACGACGCGCGCCGGATGCACTTCGACTTCCGGCTCCAGGTGGACGACGTCCTGAAGTCCTGGTCCGTGCCCAAGGGGCCGTCGGCGGATCCCGGGGACAAGCGGCTGGCCGTGCCGACCGAGGACCACCCGCTGGAGTACGAGGAGTTCGAGGGCGTCATCCCCAAGAGCGAGTACGGGGGCGGCACCGTGATCGTCTGGGACACCGGGACCTACGAGCCGCTCAGCCACGACCGCCGGGGACGCCCCGTGGACTTCGCCGAGTCACTGGAGCGCGGGCACGCCACCTTCCGGCTGCACGGCACCAAGCTGCGCGGCGAGTACGCCCTGACCCGCTTCCGGGGCGGGGAGGACGAGGAGGATGCCTGGCTGCTGGTGCGCAAGGGTCCGGCGCGGGCGGAGGGGCACGGCACGCCCGACCCCCGGCGGGCCCGCTCGGTACGCACCGGCCGCACCCTCGCTCAGGTGGCCGCCGACGCCGGTGGGTGAGCGGCGGGTGCCCGCGCGGCAGGAGGCGCCGGACCCGGGCCGCCGGTTGCCGTGACCGGGCAGCCGGCTCGGCCGGGCTCAGCCCTTGGCGGCGCGCAGGGCGGCCAGCGCCCGGTCGGCGTGGGTGTTCATCCGCACCTCGCTGCGGACGACCTCCAGGATCGTGCGGTCCTGCCCGATGACGAAGGTGGCCCGCTTGGTGGGCGCGAGCGCGAAGCCCCGCTTGACGCCGAACAGTTCGCGGACCGCGCCGTCGGTGTCGGAGAGCAGCGGCATGCCGAGGGTGTGCCGGCCGGCGAACTGCTGCTGGCGTTCGACGCTGTCACCGCTGATCCCGACGGGCTGCGCGCCGGCCTCGGCGAACTCCGTGGCGAGGTCACGGAAGTGGCAGGCCTCGGCGGTGCAGCCGGGCGAAAGGGCCGCGGGATAGAAGAACAGCACCACCGGTCCGTCGGCGAGCAGTTCCGTGAGGCTGCGCGTGGTGCCGGTCTCGTCCGGCAGCGCGAAGTCCTCGGCCTTCTGTCCGACCTCGATGCGTTCGCTCATGACTGTCCCTCTCCGCTTCGGGCCACACTGCGGGCCCACAGCACCATGGGCACCTGGAGAGGCAGCCGGGCCAGCGCCGCGTTGCGCTGCGACGCGGGCCGGTGACGCCAGTCCAGGGCCATCTTCACATTGGCCGGGAAGACCCCGACGAAGAAGGCGGCGGCCGCCTTCGCGGCCACCGGGCGCGTCCGGCGCGCGGCGATACCGGCCGCCAGCGCCAGTTCCACGGCCCCGCTGCCGTACGTCCACGCCCGGGGCGAGCCCGGAAGCCGCGCGGGGATCGTGGCGTCGAACTGCCTCGGGGCGGCGAAGTGGGCGACCCCGGCCGCGGCCAGCAGGCCGGCCAGCAGCAGGGCTGAGCGTTCGGTGGACCGGGGCACGTCGTCTCCTCTGGTGACCTGCCGCCGGATATTACTCCAGGGTAGAAGCCGCGAGTGATCGCGGGGTCCGGCGGTCGGGCAGTGCGGCGGCACGGCGACCCGGTGGCCGGGGGCCCACCTGTCCAGCGGTCCAGCGGTCCAGCAGTCCAGCAGTCCAGCAGTCCAGCAGTCCAGCAGTCCAGCAGTCCAGCAGTCCAGCAGTCCAGCAGTCCGAGGGTCGGTCAGTGCGACAGTCGGTCAGTCCGACGGTCGGGTGATCGGGCCACCCCGGCAACTGCCGTACGAGCGGCCCCGGTCGCCAGGCGTGCCCGGTGACCGGTCCTCCGGTACGGGGACGGCGGAACGCCCCGTCCCCGGAGACCGCGCGGACCGGCGCGCGGGCGAGTCGGCCGTCCCCGGGGACGTCCCGGGCGTCCCACGGGACGCGGGGACGGCATTGCGGGGAACCCGCGCGGCAAGGCTGGCGTCGTGATCACGGCTCGTGGTCACGAGATCGACAGCCGGAGGTTTCCATGATCCGACGGACCCTCAAGAGCGGCCTGCTGACCACGGTCGCGGTGCTCGCCTTCCTGCCCACGGCGGCCGGCGCGGCCCCGGCAACCGCCGCGGTCCCGCACCCGGTGCCCGCCATGACGGCCCAGCACTCCGCGTACCCCGCCCCGTACCCGGCCCTCCTCGTCCAGCACCGGACGGGCCACGCCGCGTACCGCACCCGCCGCACGGCATGCCGTACGTACGGCATCCGCCACTCCGCCTGCCGTACGTACCGCACGTACCGCCGGCTCCACCCGAGTCGCGCCCGCCACATCGTCACGCGGAGCCTCTCGTACCACCGCACCCTGCCCGCCGCCCACCGCACCGTGCCCGTCGTCGGCCGGGTGGCCACGCGTCGCACCCGGCTGAACGTCCGTTCCGGCCCGGGCACCGGCTACCGCGTGATCGGCCACCGGCACGCGCGCCGGCTGCTCACGCTCTCCTGCCGGACCCACGGCTCCGGGGTGTACGGCAACCACACCTGGTACCGGCTCCCGCACCGCCGGGGGTACGTCGCCGCCCACTACGTGCGCACCGGGCGCGCCGTCCCCTGGTGCTGACGGCAGCCGTTCGTCGTACGACCTGATCGCCGAGGCCTGTTCGGGAGTCCCGTGTCCCGAACAGGCCTTCGGCGTGTCACGCGGCTCACCGTCCTCATACCCCATGGGGTGTTGCGACGCCCCATCTCCGGGAATCCATGCGACATCAGGGGCCAAAGCGCCCATAGCGGAACGGGAGTCGAGGGACGCGCGATGCGGCATCCCCGGGAGACGGCCACGCCGGACGAGGCACTGGCGGCGAGCCTGCGCGAACTGAAGGACCGTACGGGCCTGAGCCTGGCGGCGCTGGCCGCGCGTACCCCGTACAGCAAGTCCGCCTGGCACCGCTATCTGACGGGCTGTCAGCGTCCGCCCCGCCCGGCCGTGGAGGCGCTGAGCCGGCTCGCGGGCGCCGATCCCGCGGCCGTACTGGCACGGTGGGAGGCGGCCGACGGACCGCCGCCCGCGAGCCCGCCCGGTGAGGCGCCCGGCAGGCGCCGCGCCTGGGCGAGGTGGGTTCCGCTGCCCGCGCTGGCACTGCTCGGCGTGGCCGCCGCCGTCGCCCTGCCCGACCGGGGCGGGGCGCCCGTCACGCGCGTCCTGACCACGGTCCGGCACTGCCACGGACGTTCCTGCCGCGGGGAGTTGCCCGACGCGTCCGTCTGCGCCCGCGGCGCCCGCACCGAGAGCTCGGTGACCGGGGCCGCCTACGACGTCCGGCTGCGCTACTCCCCCTCCTGCGGCACCGCCTGGTCGGAGGCGCGCACGCGCGCTCCGCGGCCGCTGGAGGTGTCGGTTCGAGCGGGCCAGGACGCGCTGTCGGCCAGCTATCCGGCGGACGGCTCCGGCGGTGGCGCGAGTCCGATGCTCGCCGTCGGGTCGCCCCGGGGAGTGGAGGCGTGTGCCGAGGTCGCGGGGGAACTGGCCTGCACGGGACTGGACGTGGAGCCGAACGGCCCGGAGTGAGACGGCCGCGGCCGGCCCACGGATCCGGTCCCGACCGTCCGACCGTCCGTCCGTCCGTCCACCCATCCGGCCGTCCATCCGGTCGTCCATCCGGCCGTCATCGTGTCCGGTACAGCTCGGTGAACGCCTCGCGCGCGGCCCTGTGGGCGAGGTGCGGGCCGCCGCTCCGCCGGGCGAGGCGTACGGCGAGGCTTACGGCGACGAGTTCGGCCTCGCGCACCGGTCGGCAGCCGATGCGGGGCGTGGGTACTGGCGCGTCCGCCGTGGACCCGGCGGTCACGCCGATGCCACGTCCGACGGGGTGCCGGGTGCGCCGACCGCCACTGCCGACCGCCAAGGTCGACGACGGCCCCGGACGCCCTGCTCCGTGCGGCCCCGTTCAGGGGAAACGGCGCCGAAAGGGGCGTACCGGGGGGACCGGCGGTCGATGCCTTCTGCCGTGACCGTCATGACTCTGCCGCTCGTCCCGCCGATGCTCGCCACCGCGGGCAGTCTGCCGCCGGCCGCCCAGGACGCGCGGTGGGCGTACGAGACGAAACAGGACGGTCAGCGGGTGATGGTCTACCTGCCCGGTGACGGCAGAGTGCTGCTGCGCGCCCGCTCCGGCGAGGACATCACCGGCGCCTACCCCGAACTCGCGGCACTCGGCGGCGCCCTGGGCGGCACGCCCGCCGTGCTGGACGGCGAGGTGCTGGCGCTGGACGGACAGGGGCGGGCCGACTTCCAGTTGCTGCAGAGCCGGATGGGGCTCGCCCACTCCCCCGCGCTGGCGGCACGCCGGGCCGCCCAGGTGCCGGTGCATCTGGTGCTGTTCGACGTGCCCTACCTGACGGAGCCACTGCTGCGGGTCCCGTACGCGCGACGCCGGACACGGCTGGAGGAGCTGGGCCTGGCCGGGGCGTACTGGTCCACGCCCGCCGCGGTGGTGGGGCACGGCGCCGAGGCCCTGCGTGCCACCCGGGAGCACGGCCTGGAGGGGCTCGTGTGCAAGCGGCTGGACTCGGTGTACGAGCCGGGGGTGCGGTCCCGGTCCTGGATCAAGATCCGGAACATGCGCAGCGAGGACGTGATCGTGGGCGGCTGGCTGCCCGGCAAGGGGCGGCTGGCCGGGCTGCCCGGCGCGGTACTGGTCGGCCAGCGGGGCGGCGGCCTGCTGCGGTACGCCGGCCGGGTGGGCACCGGCTGGAGCGAGGCGGAACGCGCCGAACTGGCGGCGCTGTTGCGGGCCGCCGCGAGCGACCGATGCCCCTTCGACCCGGTGCCGCGGATCCCGGACGCGCACTGGGTGCTGCCCCGGCTGGTCGGCGAGGTCGGCTACAGCACGCGGACCCGGGCCGGGCTGCTGCGCCAGCCGTCCTGGCTGCGGCTGCGCCCGGACCTCACGCCGCGGGAGTCCGCGGCCGACCTTCCCGAGGGTTTCCGCTGAGGCGGAACGGCACCTGTTGGTCAGGGTTTCACTCCTGGGACTCCCGGGATGTCTTGGCACCGGGACACATCACCGGGATGCTGAACTCCCGTACCCCCCACCACTGTTGGAGGTCTCCGTGACTTCTCCCACCGCCCGGGTCCGGCGCGGCAGATGGCTCGCCGCGCTGACCGGTGCCGCCGTGCTCGTCGTCGCCTTCCCCGCGGTCGCCTTCGCGGCCCCGCCGCTCGCGCTGCCCGTCAACGCCGATGCCGGCGACCTGGCGTACCAGCCCGCCTTCGACTACGACACGGACGGCTGTTACCCGACGCCCGCCATCGGCCCCGACGGCACGATCAACCCCGGCCTGAACCCGACCGGCGCCCTGAACGGCAACTGCCGGGACGCCTCGGACCTGGACAACACCAACAGCTACTCGCGCTCCAAGTGCAACAACGACTGGTGCGCCTACCTCTACGGCCTCTACTTCGAGAAGGACCAGGCACTGCCCGGCGTCAGCCTCGGCGGTCACCGCAACGACTGGGAGCACGTGGTCGTCTGGGTGCGGGACGGGCAGGTCCAGTACGTGTCGACGTCCAACCACGGCTCGTTCACCGTGCACCCCGCCTCCGAGGTGCGCTTCGAGGGGGCGCACGCGAAGGTCGTCTACCACAAGGACGGTATCGGCACCCACTGCTTCCGGCTGGCCAACACCAACGACGAGCCGCCGGAGAACCACAAGCACACCTGGCAGTACCCGCCCCTGGTCGGCTGGAACGGCTACCCGTCCGGCCTGCGCGACAAGTTGAGCACCTACGACTTCGGCAGCGCCAACTTCGGCCTCAAGGACGCGAGCTTCGTCTCCCATCTGTCCTCGGCGAAGCCGTCCGGCATCCCCTTCGACCCCAACGCCTGACCCCCCGGCCTCGGCGCGGGGACCACGCGGGACCCTCGCGTGGTCCCCGCCGGACCACCGCCGCGGCCACGCACGGCCCGGCGGTGGCCCGACGGCGGCCCGCGGCTGTCCGACGGCGGTCCGGCTCCGGCCTTCCTCCGGCCTCCCCCGGCGGGGTGGCGGACGCCGGGAGCGAGGATGGCGCTGTGCGGTTCCACGGCCCTCAGGGTCTATGGTGTCCCCCATGTCCGCGCCCGAGCTGATCCGCATCGTGTCCCGTGACTCACCGATGGCACTCGCCCAAGTCGAGCGCGTACGCGCCGAGTTGGGGACGCTGCACCCAGGGGTGCGCACCGAGGTCGTGCCTGTGAAGACCACCGGCGACAAGTGGCTCGGCGACCTGTCGAAGGTCGAGGGCAAGGGGGCGTTCACCAAGGAGGTCGACGCGGCCCTGCTCGCCGGGGAGGCGGACCTCGCGGTGCACTGCGTCAAGGACGTGCCCGCCGACCGGCCGCTGCCGGCCGGCACGGTGTTCGCCGCGTTCCTGAAGCGCGACGACATCCGCGACGCGCTGGTACACCCGGGCGGACTCACCCTCGACGAACTGCCGGCCGGCACCCGCGTCGGCACCTCCTCGGTACGCCGGGTGGCCCAACTGGCCGCCACCCACCCGCACCTGGAGTGCGTGCCGTTCCGCGGCAACGCCAACCGGCGGCTGGCGAAGCTGGCCGCCGGCGAGGCGGACGCACTGCTGCTCGCGCTGGCCGGTCTGGAGCGGATCGGCCGCCAGGACGTGATCAGCGAGGTGCTGTCCACGGAGACGATGATGCCGCCGATCGGCGCGGGCATCCTCGCCCTGCAGTGCCGGGAGGGCGACACCGAGCTGATCGACGCGGTCAGCGGGCTCGGCGACCCGGCCACACACCGGGAGGCGACGGCCGAGCGGATGTTCCTGCATGTGCTCCAGGGGCACTGCAACAGCCCCATCGCCGGCTTCGCACGCGTGGACCGCAGCGGTGAACTCTCCCTGCGGGCCTGCGTGTTCACTCCGGACGGCAAGACCAGGCTGAACGCCCACGAGTGGGCGGGCCGACTGGACGCCGCCACGCTCGGCACCTCGGTCGCGGTAGCGCTGCTGAGGCAGGGCGCACGGGAGATCATCGACGGCATCCCGCACTGATCCTCCCCGTGACGGGGCACGCGGGACGCGCGGCTCCTGGCCGCGGTCGCCCAGTCCGGTCGAGGTCAGGCGGTACCCGGCTCGCTCTGGTCCTTCAGATAGGCGGTCAGCTGGTGGGCGAGACTGCCCGGGCCTGCGCTCACGGCCGTGGCCGTCGCCATGGCCTCCGGGACGCCGATGCCGCCGGTCCACAGCCGGCGGTCGGCCCACTCCTCGTCCACCCGCAGCTGGACCTGGATGTCGATGTGGGTGAGCGCGTCCTGCGGGGCGGCCGCGTAGAGCACGGCGGTGGCCCGGCGCAGGGGGTGGACGTCGAAGCCCTCGATGAACTGCGAGTTGCGCCAGTCGATGAACGCGCCCTCTCCGTCGGGGCCGACGCGGACGTCGAGCTGGCCGTCCTCCAGATGGATGCCGTAGTGCCGTGCGCCCCGGTTCTCGACGGTCACCCGGAGACTGAAGTACGACAGCCCGGCCGCGGCCTCGTCACGTCCGCGCGGCGGCTCGGCCGGCTCCAGACGGTGGACGCGGACCCGCAGGCCGGCGTGCTCGTCGTACTCCTGCCAGTCACCGACCACGTTCGGCTCGTACACGGCGCCCCTCTCGAACTCTCAAGAGCTGCTGTCTATCCGTGTGCTCAGCGCACTGTCAAATGAGCGGAATACGCCGTGGCCAGGTGATTCACCCGCTTTGATCAGTGATCAAGCGCTGCCCAGGAAAAATCCCCCCGGCGGGCCTCGGGGCCGGGTTCGGGGGCGTGCCGTACATCACGTCGGCGGCAAGATCAGCGGGCCAGGCGGCCGAGCAGCGAGGAGGCCGCGGCGATGCCGAGGGCCGCGGCCACCGCCAGGACACCGAAATCGGCGCCGAGATGGGCGGGCGTGCCGAGCAGGAGCCCGCGCAGGGCGTCCACCTGGTAGCTGAGCGGGTTCACCTTGCTGACGGCCTGGAGCCAGCCCGGCATCACCGAGACGGGATACAGGGCGTTGGAGCCGAAGAAGAGCGGCATCGTGATCGCCTGCCCGAAGCCCATCAGCCGGTCGCGGCTGAGGACGATGCCGGCGATGGTCATCGACAGGCACGAGAAGAAGGCGGAGGCGAGGATCACGGCCGCGGCGACGCCGAGCAGCCGCAGCGGGTTCCAGGTGAGGGCGACGCCGAGCGCGGCGGCGATGACGATCACGACGACGGCCTGGATCAGCGCCTTCACTCCGGCCGCGAACGCCTTGCCGGTGATCAGCGCCGAGCGGGGGGTCGGAGTGACCAGCAGCTTGTTCAGGATGCCGGCGTCGCGCTCCCAGATGATCTGGATGCCGTAGAAGATCGCGATGAACATCGCGGACTGGGCGATGATGCCGGGCGCCAGGTAGTCGATGTACGGGATGCCGCCGGTGGGAATCGCGTGGATCCGGGTGAAGGTCTGGCCGAAGATCAGCAGCCACAGGGCCGGCTGGACGGCCCGTGTGTACAGCTCGGTGCGGTCGTGGCGCAGCTTCTGCAGTTCGACGGCGCACATGGCGACGACCCGGGCGGGCAGCAGCCGCCAGCCCGCACGGGGGCGGGGCGGGGTGAGCAGCAGGGAAGTGGCGGCGGCCGAGACGACAGGACCGGCCGGAGTGGGAGGACCGGTGGTACCGGCACGGGCTGTGGTGCCGTCAGCCGACGCGGCGGGCGGTGCGGCGGGTGCTTCGGACATCGCGGAAGTCTCCTCCTGAACGGTCCCGGTCGCCGAGGCCACTGCCGGCGACCTCCCGGAACACGTCCTCGAGCGTGGGCAGGGTGTCCGTCTCCCGGCGCTCGGCCAGGCCCCGGCGCAGTTCGTCCGGGGTACCCAGGGCGCGGACGCGGCCCCGGTGCATCAGGCCGACCCGGTCGCAGTACTGGTCGGCCTCGTCCATGTAGTGGGTGGTGACCAGGACGGTCATGCCGGTGGCGGCACGGACGGCGTCGATGTGCGCCCAGACGCTGGTGCGGGCGATGGGGTCCAGGCCGATGGTGGGCTCGTCGAGGATCAGCAGCCGGGGCGCGCTGACCAGGGCCTGGGCGAGTTCGAGGCGGCGGACCATGCCGCCGGAGTAGGTGCCGGCCAGGCGGTCGGCCGCGTCGGCGAGGTCGACGGCCGCGAGTGCCTGGGCGACGCGTTCGGCGCGCTCGCGGCGCGGCACGTCGAAGACGCGGGCGAAGAGGGCCACGTTCTCGCGTCCGGTGAGTCCGCTGTCGGCGGACAGCTGCTGCGGGACGTAGCCGAGGAGGCGGCGCACCGCCATGCGCTCCTTGGCGGCGTCGTGGCCGAAGACGCGGACCGTGCCCGCCGGTACCGGCAGCAGCGTGGTGATGCAGCGGATGGCGGTGGTCTTGCCGGCGCCGTTGGGTCCGAGCAGCCCGAACACCTCGCCCTCGCGGACGGTGAGATCGAGCCCGTCGACGGCGTTGGTGTCGCCGAAGGCGTAGGCGAGCCGCGTACAGGCGACGGCCTCGGCGGGGGCGGAGGCGTCGGAACGGGCGGCCGAACCGGCTGCATCGACGGGGACGACGGCGGGGTCCGCGCCGGGGGCGACAGCGGGGTCCGCGTCAACGGGGGCGTCGGAGGGGGCGGGGGTGTCGTCGGGGGCGGTCGTCATGCTTCCTCGGCCTCCTCGTGCAGGGCGGCGGCCAGCTTCCGCAACGCCGGGAGCGCCGCGTACAGGGCCTCGCGGTCGGCCTCGTCGAGCCGGGACACCTGCCGGGCGACCAGTTCGGCGCGTCGGTGGCGCCAGTCCTCCAGGCGGGTCCGGGCGGCGTCGGTGAGGAGCAGACGGGCGGCCCGCCGGTCGGCCGGGTCGGTCTCGCGGACCAGGTAGCCGTCGCGGACGAGGTGGTTGACGAGGGTCGACACGGAGTTGCCCGCCAGACGCAGCTCCCGGGCGGCCTCCGAGACACCGACGCCCGGACGGCCCTCGACCAGGCGCAGCAGTTCGACCTCGGCGCCACGCAGCCTCGGCCCGGTGAGGCCGGCGCGCAGCCGGCGCCGGATCAGTCGCTGGATCCGGACCAGAGAGTCGGCGAGCTCCTCCGCGAGGGATTCCGCGTTCACATCACAAGATTACCTCTGTCGCAGAGGTAATCGCGCGGACTGCAGAGGCAACCGCCTCAAGGCCAGGTCAAGAGGCGGGCGCGAGCGTGGACGCGAGAGGCGGACCCAAATGCACCTTATGGGGGCATTTGTTTCGATTCACCCGTCCGGGGGAATCAACCCCCCGTGCTTCGGCCAGGAGGCACGTCCGTGGGACCCGGCTCAGACCGGCCCCCGATGTCGATGTGCCCGGTCCGAGCGTGCCCTCCCACGGTGACTGTCACCCACCTGCCGAGGAAGTACGAGCAATGCCTGTCACTGGCTGCACGAAGCCCCATCCCCACGACGACGCCCCCGACACGGCCGAGTCCTTCGAACGGCTCGCCGCGCTGCCGGACGGCCCCGAGCGCCGCGCGCTGCGGGACGAGCTGGTCCGGCTCTGGCTGCCCATGGCCGAGCGGATAGCGGTGCGCTTCCGCGGCCGCGGGGAGTCACTGGAGGACCTGTACCAGGTGGCCGCGCTGGGCCTGGTCAAGGCCGTGGACCATTTCGATCCGGAGCGCGGCCGCGCCTTCGAGGCCTACGCGGTCCCCACCATCACCGGCGAGATCAAGCGCCACTTCCGCGACCACATGTGGACCCTGCACGTGCCACGCCGGGTCCAGGACCTGCGGAACAGGGTGCGCGGCGCCATGAAGGAACTGGCCCAGACCACCTCGGGCCACGCTCCCACCGTCGCCGAGATCGCCGCGCACACCCGGCTCACCGAGGCCGAGGTGCGCACCGGGCTGGAGGCCCTGGAGTGCTTCTCGGCGCTGTCCCTCGACGCGGAGGTGGCCGGTACGGACGGGTACGCGCTCGGCGACTCCCTGGGGGAGGCGGACCCCGGCTTCGACCTCGTGGTCGACCGCGCGGCGGTCAAGCCGTGTCTGGCGGCGCTGCCCGAACGTGAGCGCGTCATCCTCTACCTGCGCTTCTTCCGGGGCATGACACAGAGCCGGATCGCCGAGCAGCTCGGCATCTCGCAGATGCACGTCTCCCGGCTGCTCAGCGGCTGCTGCGACCGGCTCCGCACGGAGCTGCTCTCGGAGGAACGCGGCTGAGCCTCACGGAGCCGACGGACGGCCGAGCCTCACTCCTCCGGACACCCGGAGATCTCCTCCGTCACGGCTGGCACGACCTCCGCCGGCGCCTGCGGCGTCTCCGGCGCCTGCACCCTCTCCGTCCCCTCCGGCCTCTCCGTCCCCTCCGGTCTCTCCCGCCCCTCCGGCCCCGTCACCACGGGTACGGTGCCCTGCTCGGCGCCGGGGACCTGTGTAGGTCCGTACCGGTCGAGCGCGCTCTCCAGTTCCGCGCGGATCTCGGGCTCGATGTCACCCCGGCGGCCCCAGACGAGGATCAGCTCCGCGATGGTGCGCAGCTTGATGTTGGTGTGCTGGGAGACCTCCTTGAGCACCTCCCACCCCTGGTCCGGCGAGATCCGGCCGAGGGCCACCATCATCCCGATCGCCTGGTCGACGACCGCGTGGGAGGTCACGGCCTCCTTCAGCTGATCGACTTCCGTCCGCAGCTCGGTGATCCGGTCCGGCTCGCTCTCCGCCATACCCTCCATGCTGCTCACTCGCCTGGCCCCCTGCCACCGGGGTACTCGACAGGCATCCCACCCCCATCCGGTTGGACACTGTTCGCAGAGCGGTGGCCGCCGGGCCCCGAGAGCAGGACGCGACCGCAATGACCCAAGAGACCCCTCTCAGCGGTGAACCGAGGAAGAACAGGGAGATCGTCTCCACCCACTCCGTCTTCGGTGCGCCGTGCTGGGTGAGCCTGACCAGCCGCGACCGGCAGACCACCCAGGACTTCTACACGGCCGTCCTGGGCTGGCGATGGCGTGGCGCCAAGCTCGGCGACCACTTCCGGATCGCGCTGGCGGGCGGCGTGCCGGTGGCCGGGATCGCGGCGGTCGCCGACATGTGGCAGATGACGGTGGCCTGGACGCCGTACTTCGCGGTGCCGGACGCCGACGTGGCCGTGGCCCGCGCCCGCGAGCGCGGCGGTACGGCCGCGGTCGGACCGCTGTCCTTCCCGCCGGGCCGTGCCGCGCTCCTCGCCGACCGCGACGGAGCCACCTTCGGCATCTGGCAGGGCGAACTGGTCTCCAACTGGGAGACGTGGCGCCGCGCGGCCCCGACCTTCATCCGGCTGCACACCCGCAACGCCTTCGACTCCGCGATCTTCTACGGCGAGATCCTCGACTGGGCCTCCGGGAAACCGGGGTGCTGCGAGGTCGAGTACGAGGGCGGCGAGGTGGTCCTGCGCAGCCGGGGCGACGCGGTCGCGCGTATCGACTCGGGCGCGGTGGAAGCGACTCCCGACCCCTCCGTTCGGCCGCACTGGCAGATTCATTTCACGGTCACGGACGTCGCGGCCTGTGCCCGCGCGGCCGAGAAGCACGGCGGCAGCGTCCTGCGCGAGGACGACCAGGAGGCGATTCTGCGGGACCCGGACGGCGCCCAGTTCACGGTGACGTCCCGCCACGCCCACTGACCGCCCACACACACGTCACCGCCACCGCGAGACATCCGCGGTGGCGGTGGTGACCGGTGAGGTGGGGCCGTCGCGAGACGGCGGCGGGGCCGCTCGGGGTCATCTCCTGGTCGAGGGGCGGGACAGCACGACCATGCTGCGGGGCTCCACGCGCAGGCGGGTGCCCGCCTTGTGCTCGCGCTCGTCGGGCGTGCCGTCGGGGTCCGCGGTGTCGATCAGGGTGGCCCAGCGTTCGCCGTAGGAGGCGTCGGGGAGCCGGAAGTCGACCGGTTCCCAGTAGCCGTTGAGGAGCAGCAGGAAGGAGTCGTCGACGACGCGCCGGCCGTAGGAGTCGCGTTCGGCGATGGCGTCGCCGTTGAGGAACACGCCGACGGAGTGCGCGTCGCTGCGCTGCCAGTCCCGGTCGGTCATCTCGCGGGCGTCGGGCCGCAGCCAGGTCAGGTCGGGCAGGGGCTGGTCGGGGTGGGTGGCGGTCTCCCCGCGGAAGAAGCGGCGGCGGCGCAGCACGGGGTGCTCGGCGCGCAGGTTGATGACGTACCGGGCGAAGTCGGTGAGGGTGCGCTGCTCGTCGGTCAGCTCCCAGTCCACCCAGGAGACTTCGTTGTCCTGGCAGTAGGCGTTGTTGTTGCCCCGCTGGGTGCGCCCGAGTTCGTCGCCGTGGCCGAGCATCGGGATGCCCTGGCTCAGCAGCAGCGTGGCCAGGAAGTTGCGCTGCTGGCGGGCGCGCAGTTCGAGGACGGTCCGGTCGTCGGTGTCGCCCTCCGCCCCGCAGTTCCAGGACCGGTTGACGCTCTCGCCGTCCCGGTTGCCCTCCCCGTTGGCCTCGTTGTGCTTGTCGTTGTACGACACCAGGTCGCGCAGGGTGAAACCGTCGTGCGCGGTGACGAAGTTGACGCTCGCGCGCGGCCGGCGCCGGCTGTGCTGGTAGAGGTCGGAGGAGCCGGTCAGCCGGGAGGCGAACTCGCCGAGCGAGCCGGGCTCGGCCCGCCAGAAGTCCCGTACTGCGTCCCGGTAGCGGCCGTTCCACTCCGACCACAGCGGCGGGAAGTTGCCCACCTGGTAGCCGCCCTCGCCGAGGTCCCAGGGCTCGGCGATGAGCTTGACGCGGCTGATCACCGGGTCCTGCTGGATCAGGTCGAAGAACGCCGACAGCCGGTCCACCTCGTGGAACTGCCGGGCGAGCGTGGCCGCGAGGTCGAAGCGGAAGCCGTCGACGTGCATCTCGGTGACCCAGTACCGCAGCGAGTCCATGATCAGCTGGAGCACGTGAGGATGCCGCATGAGCAGGCTGTTGCCGGTGCCGGTGGTGTCGTAGTAGTGCGCCCAGTCACCGTCGACCAGACGGTAGTAGGAGGCGTTGTCGATGCCCCGGAACGACAGCGTGGGGCCCATCTCGTTGCCCTCGGCGGTGTGGTTGTAGACCACGTCGAGGATCACTTCCAGGCCCGCCGCGTGCAGCGCCTTCACCATCGCCTTGAACTCGTCGACCTGCTGTCCGAGCGAGCCGAGGGCGGCGTAGGCGTTGTGCGGGGCGAAGAAGCCGATGGTGTTGTAGCCCCAGTAGTTGGACAGACCCCGGTCCTGCAGGACGCCGTCCTGGACGAACTGGTGGACCGGCATCAGCTCGACCGCGGTGACGCCGAGCGAGGTGAGGTGTTCGGTGACCGCGGGGTGGGCGAGACCCGCGTAGGTGCCCCTGAGCCGCTCGGGCACCTCCGGATGGGTGCGGGTCATCCCGCGCACGTGGGCCTCGTAGATGACGGACTCGGCGTAGGGCCGGGCCGGCGGACGGTCGTCGCCCCAGTCGAAGTACGGGTCGGTGACCACGCCGAGCATCGAGTGCCCGGAGCTGTCGCCCGGCGTGGGGCCGTCGGCGGCGCGCTCGTAGAGTGAGGCGTGGTTGTCGATCTGGCCGTCCACCGCCCGCGCGTACGGGTCGAGCAGGAGCTTCGCGGGGTTGCAGCGGTTGCCGAGTGACGGCTGCCAGGGCCCGTACACGCGGTAGCCGTAGCGCTGGCCGGGCCCGACTCCGGGCAGGTAGGCGTGCCACACGAATCCGTCGACCTCGTGCAGCGGCACGCGGGTCCGGGCACCCTTGTCGTCGACCAGGATCAGCTCCACGCCCTCGGCGACCTCGCTGAACAGCGCGAAATTGGTGCCCTGCCCGTCGTAGGAGGCACCCAACGGGTAGGGGTGCCCGCTCCACACGGGCACCCCTTTCCGGGACTTCCGCGACGTCACCGGGCACCCTCCAAGGCGCCCTCGAAGGCGTCGTGGAGGGCGTCGTCCATGGCCGCGGCCGGTGCGGCCACCGAGGCCACCCGCAGCGCGCGCGGCACTTGCAGCACCTGGCGCAGGCTCGGCGCAGGGGCGAGCGGGACCAGCGGGACGCGCTGCCCGGCACGGGCCCGCTGGGAGAACCAGATGATCTTGCTGCCGGTCTCCGTGGCGCAGCATCCCCAGCCGTCGCTCATGGCGGCGATGTCGGCCAGGCAGGCCCGCAGGTCCTGGTCGGGGCGCAGGTCCCGGTCGTCCCCGCCGACGGCGGTGATGAGGTGCTGGCCGTTCCACCACATCTCGATCGACGTGGCCTTGTCGGTGGCATGCTGGTCGATCGCCCGCAGCAGCAGTTCGGTGCCGCGGCGGACGGGGACCACGAGGTTCTCCAGGTCCCAATAGCGGAGGTGGGCGGCCAGGATGCGGCTGACCTGTCCCACCCGTTCCGGGCTGACTTCCACGTCGAGGTGGTAGTAGCAGGGCACTGCGGTCTTCATCGTCGCTTGCTCCTCACCGGCGAAGCTCCCGATCCCCCGCCCGCCCGGGAGGGATCCCGGACACGTAACGTGAGCTTCGATCGCTTCTGAGTCACCTCCACAGTGGGGTCGCTACGCCATTCGTGCAACACGAGCATCACGAACGGCCGGGTCGTTGAACGTCCAACAGGACGTTGTGTGTCCATACGTGCACCATGAGTGAAAGCCTCGATCGCCGTAACGGTTCCGTGCCTCTCCCTGCGCGGACGCCACCCGACCGCCGGGAGCGCGCCCAGTCGAGAGCGTGGAAGGTGAATGAGGGCCATGCTGCTACCCGCCAAGGCCGAAGTGGCCCGGCAGTTGCGGCGTTACCGGGCATGGGAGCGCGAGATGCTCGCCTCGCCCCACGACCGCGCGGTCCGGGCCACCTTCGAGGATTCCGGCTACACCCTGTGTGTGCTGATGGGAAAACGCTGCGCCCGCGAGGCGGCGGACGCGGCCGAGCGGTATCTGCGTTCCACCCTGGCCGGCTATCTGCGCGAGCAGGACAGCCGGCCCCAGCCGGGCCGGGCGGCCCGTCGCGCGCCGCCGTCGGAGCGGCGTTCCACGGCGCCAAGCTCCTGACCTGGCACCGTTCATGGCGTTCCCCTCGGGACGGCGACGGCCGCCCCGTTTCTCGGATCGCGAAGCCGGGCCCGGTGCCCGGCTTCGCGCACGGCGGAGGTGAGAAACATGCGCAGGACCCCGGCGATCGGCCGCGTACCGGTACGTGACGTCCGGCCGGCCGTGGAGTGCGGCAGGCGCCCGGCGAAGGCGGTGACCGGAGAAACGTTCCAGGTCACCGCCACCGTGTTCCGTGAGGGACATGACGCGGTGGGTGCCAATGTGGTCCTGCGCGATCCGAAGGGCCGTCGCGGCCCGTGGACCCCGATGCGTGAGCTGAGCCCCGGCAGCGACCTCTGGGGCGCGGAGATCACCCCTGACGCCACCGGCCGCTGGACGTACCGGGTGGAGGCCTGGAGCGATCCGCTGACGACCTGGCGGCACATCGCGGGGGTGAAGGTGCCGGCCGGTATCGACGTCGGCCTGGTCCTGGAGGAGGGCGCCGAACTCCACGAGCGCGCGGCCGCCGGGGTGCCCAAGGGGCCGGAGCGGAACCTGGTGCTGGCGGCCGCCACGGCCCTCGGCGACGACACCCTGTCGGTGCGGGACCGCCTCACGGGCGCCCTGTCGGCGGAGGTGGCCGAGCTGCTCACCCGGTATCCGCTGCGGGAGCTGGTCTCGGCGTCGGATCCGATGCCGCTGCTGGTGGAGCGGGAGCGGGCGCTGTACGGCTCCTGGTACGAGTTCTTCCCGCGTTCGGAGGGTGCGGCGGAGGGTGCGCACGGTACCTTCCGCACCGCCGCCCGGCGGCTTGAGGCGATCGCGGAGATGGGCTTCGACGTGGTCTATCTGCCGCCGGTGCATCCGATCGGGACGACGTTTCGCAAGGGCCGCAACAACACGCTGACCGCGGGTCCCGACGACGTCGGTGTGCCGTGGGCGATCGGTTCGCCCGAGGGCGGTCACGACGCCGTCCATCCCGATCTGGGCACGCTCGACGACTTCGACCACTTCGTGGGCCGGGCGCGGGAGTTGGGTCTGGAGGTGGCGTTGGACTTCGCCCTCCAGTGCTCCCCCGACCACCCCTGGGTGCACAAGTACCCGGAGTGGTTCCACCACCGGCCGGACGGCACGATCGCCTACGCGGAGAATCCGCCGAAGAAGTACCAGGACATCTACCCCGTCGCCTTCGACGCCGACATGGACGGCCTGGTCGCGGAGACCGTGCGGGTGCTGCGGCACTGGATGGAGCACGGGGTGCGGATCTTCCGCGTCGACAACCCGCACACCAAGCCGGTGGTCTTCTGGGAGCGGGTGATCGGTGAGGTCAACTCGGCCGACCCGGACGTGATCTTCCTGGCGGAGGCGTTCACCCGTCCGGCGATGATGCACACCCTGGCGCAGGTCGGTTTCCAGCAGTCGTACACGTACTTCACCTGGCGCAACAGCAAGCAGGCGCTGACGGACTACCTGACCGAGCTGTCGGGTGAGGCGGCGGCCTGGATGCGGCCGAACTTCTTCGCCAACACCCCCGACATCCTGCACGCCTACCTCCAGCACGGCGGCCGGCCCGCCTTCGAGATCCGCGCCGTCCTCGCCGCGACCCTGTCCCCCTCCTGGGGCATCTACAGCGGCTACGAACTCTGCGAGAACACCCCCCAGCGCGAGGGCGGCGAGGACTACCTCGACTCGGAGAAGTACCAGCTCGTCCACCGCGACTGGGAGGCCGCCGCACGCGAGGGCCGCACCATCGCACCCCTGATCACCCGGCTCAACACCATCCGCCGGCAGCACCCCGCGCTACAGCGCCTGCGCAATCTCCGCTTCCATCCGACCGACAACGACTCGGTGCTCGCCTACAGCAAGAGCACGGGGACGGACACGGTCATCGTGGTCGTCAACCTCGACCCGCATCACACCCAGGAGGCCACGGTCTCGTTGGACATGCCGCAACTCGGCCTGGACCGGAACGCTGCCCTGTCCGTACACGACGAACTGACAGGGGAGACCTACCACTGGGGCAGGACCAACTACGTGCGACTCTCCCCCGGCCGGGTGCCGGCGCACGTGCTCCACGTCGGGCGATCGACGCCCCAGATCGGAGGGCCCGCAGCCTCATGACTGTCAACGAACCCGTGCTGGACACTTTTGAGGACACTCCCGCCAAGGACCGGGACCCGGAGTGGTTCAAACGCGCCGTCTTCTACGAGGTGCTGGTCCGCTCCTTCCAGGACAGCGACGGCGACGGCGTCGGCGACCTCAAGGGCCTGACCGCCCGGCTCGACTACCTGCAATGGCTCGGGGTCGACTGCCTGTGGCTGCCGCCGTTCTTCAAGTCCCCGCTGCGTGACGGCGGTTACGACGTCTCGGACTACACGGCCGTACTCCCAGAGTTCGGTGACCTCGCCGACTTCGTGGAGTTCGTCGACGCCGCCCACCAGCGCGGCATGCGCGTCATCATCGACTTCGTCATGAACCACACCAGCGACCAGCACCCGTGGTTCCAGGAGTCCCGCAAGAACCCCGAGGGCCCGTACGGCGACTACTACATGTGGGCCGACGACGACAAGCAGTACGAGGACGCCCGGATCATCTTCGTCGACACCGAGGCCTCCAACTGGACCTTCGACCCCGTGCGCGGCCAGTACTTCTTCCACCGCTTCTTCTCCCACCAGCCGGACCTCAACTACGAGAACCCGGCCGTGCAGGAGGAGATCCTGGCCGCCCTGCGGTTCTGGCTGGATCTCGGCATCGACGGCTTCCGGCTCGACGCGGTCCCCTATCTCTACGCGGCCGAGGGCACCAACTGCGAGAACCTGCCCGCCTCCCACGCCTTCCTCAAGCGGGTACGCCGCGAGATCGACGCGATGTATCCGGACACCGTGCTGCTGGCCGAGGCCAACCAGTGGCCCGAGGACGTGGTCGACTACTTCGGCGACTACTCCTCCGGCGGCGACGAGTGCCACATGGCGTTCCACTTCCCCGTCATGCCCCGCATCTTCATGGCCGTACGACGCGAGTCCCGTCACCCCGTGTCCGAGATCCTCGCCAAGACCCCGGCCATTCCCTCGAACTGCCAGTGGGGCATCTTCCTGCGCAACCACGACGAGCTGACCCTCGAAATGGTCACCGACGAGGAACGCGACTACATGTGGGCCGAGTACGCCAAGGACCCGCGGATGCGCGCCAACATCGGCATCCGCCGCCGCCTCGCACCCCTGCTCGACAACGACCGCAACCAGATCGAGCTGTTCACCGCCCTGCTGCTCTCCCTGCCCGGATCACCGATCCTCTACTACGGCGACGAGATCGGCATGGGCGACAACATCTGGCTCGGCGACCGCGACGCGGTCCGCACCCCGATGCAGTGGACCCCCGACCGCAACGCCGGCTTCTCGTCCTGCGACCCCGGGCGCCTGTTCCTGCCCACGATCATGGACCCCGTCCACGGCTACCAGGTCACCAACGTCGAGGCCGCCATGTCCTCGCCGTCCAGCCTGCTGCACTGGACCCGCCGCATGATCGAGATCCGCAAGCAGAATCCCGCCTTCGGACTGGGCTCGTTCACCGAACTCCCCTCGTCCAACCCGGCGGTGATCGCCTTCCTGCGGGAGTACGAGGACGACCTCGTGCTGTGCGTGCACAACTTCTCCCGGTTCGCGCAGCCCACCGAACTCGACCTGCGGACCTACGACGGGCGGCACCCCGTCGAACTGATCGGCGGGGTGCGATTCCCCGCGATCGGCGAACTGCCGTACCTGCTCACCCTCGCGGGCCACGGCTTCTACTGGTTCCGGCTCACCCGAGTCGCATCCCGCATCGGCCGCCGCCGCTGAGGCTCCGGCGCCGAGGAAAGGACGCGTCACCATGCCGAAGACCATCACTCTCCGGCCCAGAACCGCCGACGGAGCCGAACGGCCGCTCGCCTCGCTGGGCGGGCTGCTGCACGACTGGCTGCCCGAACAGCGCTGGTTCGCGGGCAAGGACCGGCCGGTCACCGATCTGTCGGTGCTGTCCATGACCGAGCTGTTCCCGGGCTGTCTGCATCTGCTGGTGCACGCCTCGCACGCGCCGGTGCCCACCCCGGGCGGCACCACCCCGCCCGGCGACTGCTACCAGCTGCTGCTCGGCCTGCGCGAGCAGCGCTCCCCGCGCCTGGAGCGGGCGTTCATCGGCCGCGCCGAGCGGGGCCCGCTGGCGGGCCTCGCCGTCTACGACGCCCTGCACGACCCGCACGCCGCGAACCTGCTGCTGGAACGGCTGCGGCAGCCCGGCACCGCGGGCCCGCTGAGCTTCGAGGCGGCCCCGGGCGCCGGACTGCCCGGCGGCCTTCCGCCCCGGCTGCTGGACGCCGAGCAGTCCAACTCCTCGATCGTGTACGGCGACGCGTACATCCTGAAGGTGTTCCGCCGCATCCAGCCGGGCGTCAACCCCGACCTGGAGGTGCCGGGCGCACTGGCCGCGCAGGGCTGCCGGCGGGTGCCCGCTCCGGTGGCGTGGTTCAGCACGACCGCTCCGCGCCCGGCCACGCTGGGTGTGCTGCAGCCGTTCCTGCCGGACGCCACCGACGGCTGGACGCTGGCGTTGCGCGCCCTCGCCGCGGGCGAGGACTTCACCACCGAGGCGAGCGAGCTGGGCCGGGCGATGGCCGAGGTGCACGTGGCGCTGGCCGATGCGTTCCCCCCGGCCGGGCAGGGCGAGAACGGCCGTACCGCGGAGGCGATGTGCGCGCGGCTGGAGGCGGCCGCGCGCGCCGTGCCCGGACTGCGGCCGTTCGTGCCCGGTCTGCGGGCGGCGTTCGGCGCGCTGGCGACCTGCGACGCCGGGCCACCCGCCCAGCGCATCCACGGCGATCTGCACCTCGGACAGGTGCTGCGGGCCGGACACGACTGGTTCGTCATCGACTTCGAGGGCGAGCCCTCCCGTCCGCTCTCCGAGCGGCGGGCCGCGCACTCCCCGGTGCGGGACGTCGCCGGGATGCTGCGCTCCTTCGACTACGCGGCCCGGCAGCGCCGCCCCTGGCGACCCGAATGGGCGCGCCGCTGCCGGGAGGCGTTCTGCGCGGGCTATGCCGCGCGGGCAGGCTGGGATCCACGCAAGAAGCACGCGCTGCTGCGCGCGCACGAAACAGACAGGGCGGTGTACGAGGTGCTGTACGAAGCGAGACACCGGCCGGACTGGCTGCCGGTCCCGATGGCCGCGATCAAGCGGCTCGCCGTGTGGGGGGGCTGACGTCATGGCACTGCGCGACACCTCCCTCCCCGAGGCCGCGGGTCCCGTCCGCCACGCGGCGCTCCCCCTCGACCGGGCCGACCGCGACCGCCTGCTCGGCGGCGCGCACCACGACCCGCACGCGCTGCTGGGCGCGCACCCGGTGCCGGGCGGCACCCTGTTCCGGGCCCTGCGTCCGAACGCCCGCACCGTGAGCGTGCTGGTGGACGGGATGCGCAACAGCCTGGTCCCGCAGGGCGACGGGCTCTTCGCCGCCGTGCTGCCCTACGCGCAGATCCCCTCGTACCGGCTGCTCGTGGCGTACGACGACGGCGAACAGGAGGTGGAGGACCCCTACCGCTTCGTGCCCGCCCTCGGCGAGCTGGACCTGCATCTCGTCCGTGAGGGCCGGCACGAGCAGCTGTGGAAGGCGCTGGGCGCCGAGCCGATGACCCACCAGGGGGTGGCCGGTACCCGGTTCACCGTGTGGGCGCCGAACGCACAAGGGGTCAGGGTCGCCGGGGACTTCACGTACTGGGACGGCACGCAGTACCCGATGCGTTCACTGGGCGCGTCCGGGGTGTGGGAGCTGTTCGTGCCGGGCGTCGGCGAGGGCGCCCGGTACAAGTTCGAGATCACGTCGCGCCACGGCGGTCGCTTCCTGAAGGCGGACCCCATGGCCCGGCGCACGGAGATGCCGCCCGCGACCGCGTCCGTCGTCGCGGTGTCGCGGTACGAGTGGGACGACGCCGACTGGATGGCCCATCGGGGCGACGCCCCGGTGCACGAGGCGCCGTTCTCGGTGTACGAGGTGCATCTGGCCTCCTGGCGACCCGGCTTGACGTATCGTCAGCTGGCTGACGAACTGCCCGCGTACGTGCGGGAGATGGGCTTCACGCATGTGGAGCTGATGCCGGTCGCCGGACACCCCTTCTCCGGCTCCTGGGGCTACCAGGTCACCTCGTACTACGCGCCGACGCCCCGCCTCGGCTCGCCCGACGACTTCAAGTACCTCGTCGACGCGCTGCACCGGGCCGGGATCGGCGTGATCATGGACTGGGTACCGGCCCACTTCCCCAAGGACGACTGGGCGCTGGCCCGGTTCGACGGGGACCCGCTGTACGAGCCCGGGGACTCGCGGCGGGCCGAGCACCCGGACTGGGGGACGTACGAGTTCGACTTCGCCCGTACCGAGGTGCGCAACTTCCTCGTGGCGAACGCCGTGTACTGGTGCGAGGAGTTCCACATCGACGGCCTGCGCGTCGACGCCGTCGCCTCGATGCTCTACCTCGACTACTCGCGCGACTCCGGTCAGTGGGAGCCGAACGTCTTCGGCGGGCGGGAGGACCTGGGCGCGGTCGCCTTCCTGCAGGAGATGAACGCGACCGTCTACCGGCGCTGCCCCGGGGTGGTGACCATCGCCGAGGAGTCCACCGCCTGGGACGGGGTGACCCGGCCGACGGACAGCGGGGGCCTCGGGTTCGGGCTGAAGTGGAACATGGGCTGGATGCACGACTCGCTCCAGTACATCCAGCACGAGCCGGTGCACCGCAAGTACCACCACCACGAGATGACCTTCTCGATGGTGTACGCCTACAGCGAGAACTACGTCCTGCCCATCTCCCACGACGAGGTCGTGCACGGCAAGCAGGCGCTGGTGTCGAAGATGCCGGGCGACTGGTGGCAGCGGCGCGCGAACCACCGCGCCTACCTGGGCTTCATGTGGGCCCACCCCGGCAAGCAACTCCTCTTCATGGGGCAGGAGTTCGCGCAGGGTGCGGAGTGGTCGGCGGAACACGGCCCCGAGTGGTGGCTGCTGGACGAGGACTACCACTCCGCGGGCGACCACCGGGGTGTGCGGGAGCTGGTACGGGACCTGAACGCGCGGTACCGGGCCACGCCGGCGCTGTGGGAGCGGGACACCGACCCGGCGGCCTTCCGCTGGGTGCTGTGCGACGCGGCCGAGGACAACGTCTTCGCGTTCGTCCGCCACGACCGCACGGGCTCGCCCCTGCTGGCGGTGTCGAACTTCTCCCCGGTCGTCCGCCACGACTACCTGCTGGGGGCCCCGGAGGGGGTCCCCGCCTGGCGGGAGGCGCTCAACACGGACGACCCGCGCTACGGCGGCGGGGGCGTGGACACCGGTGCCGCCGCGGCGCTCGCGCCGGAGGACGGGTTCCTGCGGGTGACGCTGCCGCCGCTGGCCACGGTCTGGCTGACGCCCGTGCGCTGACCTGCGGACAGCAGCGCCCGTTCCAGGGGCAGTCGGGGTCGTACGGACCCGTGACTGCCCCTGGTGGCGTCCCCGGCGGTGTGCCGGGATCGGGCCGGGACGGCACCTCTCGGCCACCGCCGGACACGCGCAGATCATCAGCCGATCACGACTTGCCTGTTCCGGGCCACGAAAGCGCTTCCCTGGGCTACATTCGAGCACCGCCGACGACGGATCCGATCGGCAAAGTCACCCTCCGTACACCCGGGAGCAGTGCAATGCGCGACGACGACCTCGCTCCACCGGCCGTCCCGCCGCTCACCGGCGGGCTCGCCGACACCGTCTTCGAGACCGCGGACCGCGACCCCACCCTGCCGCTGCTCGCGCGGCGCCGGGACCCGTCCTCCGAGGAGTGGGAGGAGGTGACGGCGGTCGAGCTGCGCGACGAAGTGGTCGACGTGGCCAAGGGGTTGGTCGCCGCGGGGATCTCGCCGGGCCACCGCGTGGCGATGATGGCCCGTACCCGCCACGAGTGGACGGTACTGGCGCACGCGCTGTGGACGCTCGGCGCGGAGGTCGTCCCCGTCCATCCGACGTCGTCGCGCGAGCAGGTGGAGTGGATCCTTCGGGACGCCGGCTGTGTGGCCGTGGCGGTCGAGGACGAGCAGGGCGCCATGACCGTCGGCACGGTGTGCGCGGCGCTCCCCCGGCTCCAGCACGTGTGGCAACTGGACGCGGGCGCACTCGCCCAGCTCACCGAGCGGGGCGCGATCATCCCGCTGACCACGGTGGAGTCGTTGCGCCGGATCGTGCTGCCGGACTCGACGGCGGCCGTCGCCTACACCTCCGGCACCTCGGGACGGCCGCTGGGCTGTGCGCTGAGCCACCGGAACCTGGCCTATCCCTGCGACACCCTGCTGGCCGGCTGGGGCCACACCGCGGCGCCGGCCGGTGAACGGCCGTCGATACTGGCGTTCCTGCCGTTCTCACACGTGTACGGGATCATGGTCCAGCAGATGTGCCTGCGGGGCGGGATCCTGATGGCACACGAGCCGGAGATGAACGAGGCCTCACTGGCCTCGGCACTGCGCTCCTTCCGGCCGACGTACGTGTACGGGGTGCCGTCGGTGTTCGAGAAGCTGTACAAGACCTTCCTGCGTACGGCCCAACAGGCGGGCCGGGGTGCGGTGTTCGAGCGGGCGGCGCAGACGGCGCGGGACTTCGCGGAGGCGGAGGAGCGCCGCCGGCTGGGCAGCGGACCTGGCCCCAACCTGGAACTCCGCCTCCAGCACGCCCTGTACGAGCGGACGGTGTACCGCAAGCTGCGCTCGGCGTTCGGCGGGCGCGCGCTGCGGGGCTCGTCGGGCGGCTCCTCGCTCAGCCGGGAGATGTCCCTGTTCTACGAGGGCATCGGCATGGCCATCGGCGACGGGTACGGGCTGACCGAGACCGCCGGCGGGATCACGGTGCAGCCGCTCGGGCGGGGGAAGTCGGGGACGGTGGGCGTGCCGGTGCCGGGGACCGAGATCCAGGTGGCCGACGACGGGGAGATCCTGGTGCGCGGGCCGTCGGTGTTCCAGGGCTACATCGGTGACGAGGCGCGCACCCGGGCCGTGCTGCACAGCGGCTGGCTGGCCACCGGGGACATCGGCCAGCTGGACTCCGAGGGCTATCTGACGATCACCGGACGCAAGAAGGACGTCCTCGTCACCAGCAGCGGCAAGAGCGTGGCGCCGGCGCCGCTGGAGCAGCGGCTGCGCATGCATCCACTGGTCCACCAGGCGGTGGTCGTCGGCGACGACCGGCCGTGCGTGGGGGCGCTGATCACCCTGGATCCGGAGTTCCTCACGCACTGGCGGGGCGCGCTGGCCCTCCAGGGGGACTCCGCGGGCCGGGAGAGCCGCGAGGAGAGCGCGCTGCGGGAGGAGCTCGGCCGGGCCATCGCCTCGGCCAACAGTTCGGTGTCCCGGGCGGAGTCCATCCGGGTCTACCGGGTTGTCCAGGAACCCTTCGGCCCGGACAACGGCCTGCTGACCCCGTCCCTGAAGCTGCGCCGTGACGCCATCGCGCGGTACTACGCCGCCGAGATCGACGCGATGTACGAGGCGCGCTCCCGCGCGATACGGCGGCCGACCCCGCAGGAACCGGCCGACTGGGACGAGCCGGACGACGTCTTCCGGTAGACCGGGCGGCCTCTTCCGGCGGAAGGGATCACCGGTCCGGAGGATCACCGGCGCGGTGGGCGCTTACCCGGCCCTGGTGTGGGAACCCGCAGCGTGGGGAGTGATCCGCGACGCCGACCGCCCCGTCCGTATCAGGTCGAGCCGCTCCCTCACGGCCGGGGCCGGAGAAACACGAGATGCCGACGGAGCCGCGCAGGGACGACACATCTTCCTCGGAGGAGCGGTACGAGTGTGCGTACGCCTTTCCGGGCGAGCTGCGCAACGTCACGGGCGCGCGGCTCGCCGCGGAGGCGTTCCTGCGCTCCCTCGCGCGGCGGGCGCCGCCCGGCGCGCCCGAGTACTGGGACGACATCCTGCTGGTCGTCACGGAACTGGCCGCCAACGCGATCCAGTACGCGCCCGGACCGTTCGGGCTGCGGATGCGCCGCACCTTCGACGGGGTGCACGTGACGATGCACGACACCAGCCGGGTCCGGCCGGAGCCGCGGCCGTTCCGCCCGAGCGCGGGCGGCGGCGGTATCGGCTGGCACCTGGTGCGCACCCTGAGCGATCAGGTGAGCGTGGTCGTGGAGGACCACGGCAAGGACATCCACGTCTTCCTCCCCTGGTGACCGGCGCGCGGTCCGCCCGCGGCCCCGGACGCCGGTCGGGCGTACGCACGCGCGAAAGCTCGTCCGGGCGATTCCCGGATGGCGTGTCCGGTGCGGGGGCATGCTGGTGCCCGCGCGTTCGTCTGCCTGCCGCGGCCGGCTGGCGGAACGGCCCGGGCCACGGTGGGATCGGTGTGGCGGCGACGGTCCAGGGCATGCGAACGGCGTCGAGTCGGACCGCCTGGAGCCAGAGAGAGGGATGAACACCGTGACACGACCCAGGATCCTGGTGGTGGGTGCGGGCTTCGCCGGAGTCGAGTGCGTCCGCCGTCTGGAGCGTGAACTAGCGCCGGGCGAAGCGGACGTCACGCTGGTGACGCCGTACTCCTACCAGCTGTACCTTCCGCTGCTGCCCCAGGTCGCCTCCGGCGTCCTCACCCCGCAGTCCATCGCCCTCTCGCTGCGCCGCAGCGAGAAGTACCGCACCCGGATCATCCCGGGCGGCGCGATCGGCGTGGACCCGGAGGCCAAGGTCTGCGTCATCCGCACCATCACCGACGAGATCGTCAACGAACCCTACGACTACCTGGTGCTGACACCGGGCAGCGTGACCCGCACCTTCGACATCCCGGGCCTGGCCGAACACGCCATCGGCATGAAGACCCTCGCCGAGGCCGCCTACGTCCGCGACCACGTCATCTCCCAGCTGGACCTCGCCGACGCCAGCGGCGACCCGGCCGAACGCGAGGCACGGCTGCAGTTCGTGGTGGTCGGCGGAGGGTACGCGGGCACCGAGACCGCGGCCTGCCTGCAGCGCCTGACCCACGCCGCCGTCAAGCGCTACCCCCGCCTGGACCCGGGTCTGATCAAGTGGCACCTGATCGACATCGCGCCGAAGCTCATGCCCGAACTGGGCGACCGGCTCGGCCGCAGCGCGATGGAGATCCTGCGCCGGCGCGGCATCGACGTCTCGCTGGGCGTGTCGGTCGAGAAGGTGAGCGAGGACTCGGTCACCTTCACCGACGGCCGGGTCGTCCCGACGCACACACTGATCTGGACGGCCGGCGTGGTCGGCAGCCCCCTGATCGACACGTTCGACGCGAAGAAGGTCCGCGGGCGGCTCGCGGTCACCCCGGAGATGACCGTGCCCGGCCACGACGGGGTGTTCGCGCTCGGCGACGCCGCGGCGGTGCCCGACCTGGCCAAGCACGAGGAGGGGGCGGTCTGCCCGCCCACCGCCCAGCACGCGATGCGGCAGGGCAGGAGGGCCGCGCAGAACGTCATCGCCGCGCTGCGCGGCGAGCCGCTCCAGCCGTACGTCCACACGGACCTGGGACTCGTCGTCGACCTCGGCGGCAAGGACGCCGTCTCCAAGCCGCTCGGCATCGAACTGCGCGGGCTGCTCGCGCAGATCGTGGCCCGCGGCTACCACTGGTCCGCGCTGCGCACCAACGTCGCCAAGATCCGGGTCCTGGTCAACTGGCTGCTGAACGCGGTCGCCGGCGACGACTTCGTCCGCACCGGCTTCCAGCGGGGCAGGCCCGCCCGCCTGAAGGACTTCGAGTACACCGACTCCTACCTGACGCCCGAGCAGGTCCGCGCCGAGGTACGGGAGAGCCAGGGCACCGAACGTTCCTGACACGCCCGGAACCACCTGGGTGGTGTGACCCGGATCACCGGCGAACGTCGATCATTCGCGGGAGGGCCGGCGGTCTTCATCGGTGACCAGAACACGTCACACGAAGGAGACGCCGGCATGGCCGAGATGGAGCTGGTCGCCTGGCCGAAGTCCGAGCACGGTCTCGGGCACGGGCACGCCAACGCGCTCGTGGCGCACACGCTGGCCCAAAGCAGGTAACCGGCACCCGCCGTGCCATGCTGGACCGGAGATCACTTTCGGAACGGGAGAGAGAGCGCGGCGGCGTGAGGGCACTGAGCCGAGCGGTGCGGGTGGGCCTGTGGGACCGGATCGCGGCGTCCGATCCCGGTCTGCTCAGGCTCACCGCGGGCATGCGCAACATGTTCTCCGTCGCGCTCACCCTCGGCGTGCTGGCCGCGCTGCAGGTACCGGTGCCCCAGCTGGTCGCGGGCGCCATGACGGCGATGGCCGCGACCTTCGCCATCCGGGAGAAGCACCCGGCCGCGCAGGCCGTCACCCTCGCGCTCAGCGTGCCCGTGGCGTTCGCCTCGATCTCGCTGGGGGCGCTGCTGAACCGGTGGCCGGTGGCGAGCGACATGTGCTTCGTCCTGATCATCTTCGGCGCCGTCTACAGCCGCCGCTTCGGCGAGCGCGGCACGGCGCTCGGGGTGATCGTCTTCCAGATCTACTTCGTGGCGCTGTTCGTCGGGGCGACCATCCCCTCGCTGCCCGCCCTCAGCCTCGTCATCGCCGTCGCGTTCGGCTGCAGCGCCCTCGCCCGGTTCGTGCTGCTGCCGCAGACCCCGGCGGGCACGCTGGACCGGCTGCGGCGGGCCTTCCGGGCGCGGCTCGGCCAGTTGATCGCCATTCAGGCCGAGCTTCTGGACGCCGAGCCCGAGGACGTGGACAAGGTCCTCAAGGACCTGCGCACCAGCACCGCCCGCCTGCACGAGACGGCACTGGAGATCCAGGGCCGTCTGGACTACAGCGTCCCCGACCCCGCGGTGGCACGGCTGCTGGAGCGCCGGATCGCCGACGCCGAGATCGCCGGGGAGCGGCTCGGGCTGATGCTGCTCACCGCGCGCAGTGCCGAGCGCACCAACACCCTCACCCTGCACCTGCCGGGCGCCCACCTGAAGATCGGCGAGATGCCGGTGCGGGAGGAGGCGCGGACCAAGCTGCGCCGGGACCTGGAGGCGCTGCGCCTGCTGGTGCTGCGGCCGGCCGGCGAGGCCTCGGGGACGGCGCTGGCGCAGGTCCGCAACCGGCTGCTCGGATACCGCGAGGAAGGGAACCTGCCGAAGGCCTCCCCGCCCGTGCAGGACGTGTTCCGGGGCCTCGGCGAGGCCACGCGGGCCGTGCTCGGGCTGCGGACCGCGCTGGAGGGGGCGCAGGACGAGTCCGACGACAGCCCGGAGACGGCCCGCTCCCGCGAGGAGCTCGACGCCGAGAACGCCGCCATCGAGGGCAGCGAGGAGACCGAGCCGGAACCGGCCGGACTGCAGCGGCTCACCACCCGGTCCGCCGTCCAGGTGGCGGTGGGTTCCGCGCTGGCGATCGGCGCGGGTGAGCTGCTGTCCAGCAGGCGCTGGTACTGGGCGGTGCTGACCTGCTGGATCGTGTTCGTCAACACCGTGTCCACCGGCGAGATCCTGGTGAAGGGGTACCGCCGGGTGCTCGGCACGGTCCTCGGCGTGGTGGCCGGTGTCGGGCTGGCCGGGCTGGTCGGGCACCACACGTGGACGGCGTTCGCGCTGGTGCTGGTGTGCATCTTCGCGATGTTCTACACCGCACCCCTGTCCTACACACTGCTGTCGTTCTTCGTGACGGCCGCCCTGGGACTGCTGTACACGCTTCTCAACACCTACAGCATGGCGGTGCTGCTGCTGCGCGTGGAGGAGACGGTGCTGGGCGCGGTCTGCGGAGTGCTGGCCGCGGTGCTGGTGCTGCCGGTCGACACCGACCGGCACACCAACGAGCTGCTCGCCGACGTCCTCGACAAGCTCGCGGACGTCACGCGGGCCGCCGTGGACCAGCTCAGCGGTACGCCGCACACCGATCTGGTGGACAAGGCGCGCGACCTGGACCAGGCACTGGCCGATCTGCGGGCGGCCACACAGCCGCTGACGCACCCGATCACCCCGATGCGCACGCGCCGGGACACCGTGCGCTACCTGGTGGCACTGCTGGAGACCTGCGCGTACCACGCGCGTGCGCTCGCGGCCACCGCCGAGCTGCTGCCGAGCAACCCGTCGATCGCGGCGGACCCACGGCTGCGCGGGGTGTGCCGGCGAATCCTGCACAACATCGAGGCGATCGCCGCGCACGTCCGGGACCCGCACTCCACGGCCGAGCTGGAGACCGGTCCGAGCATCGCGTCGATGCTGGAGCCGGGCACCCTGGGCTCGCCGCGCTACGGCCGGGTGACCGACCGGGTACTGCGGCACCTCCAGCGGCTGGACGAGGCGGTCTCGGGCCTGGCCCGCCCGCTCGGCATCAGCGTGGCGCGGCCGGAGAAGGCGAAGGAGCGAGCCGAAGTGAAACAGGTCACGTGACCCGTTACTGCTTGCGCGGGTGCCGGGCAGGTGGTTTATCGTTCACCCATAAGTGGTGGCGGAGTGAACCGGTTCCGTCCGCGCGTCCTTCGCCCATCACCGCATACGGCCCTGGCTGGTTTCCCCCGTCCAGCCAGGGCTTTTTCATGCCTCCGGCACAGACGGCCACCCGGAACCCGGACCTTCGAGGTGCCCGGTCCGGCGGCAGCGGCTGAAATGGGCTTAGGGAAAGCACCCGAACCGCTGCCGGCGAGGAGCCCCGCGCCATGACCAAAGCGATAAAACTGCTGACCGCCCTGCCGCAGGCCCAGCGTGAGCGCCTGATGGAGCTGGCCAAGGAGGTCTCCTTCCCCGAGGACGCCCGCATCTTCCAGGCGGGCGGCACCGCCGACCGCTTCTGGGTCATCCGCTCGGGCGCGGTCTCCCTGGACCAGCAGGTCACCTCCCGGCAGTGGGTCACCGTGGCCACGCTCGGTGCCGGCGACATGCTCGGCTGGTCCTGGCTCTTCCCGCCGTACGAGTGGGACTTCGGGGCCGTGGCCTTCAGCAACGTACGGGCCTACGAGTTCGACGGACCCTCGGTGCTCGGGCTGTGCGTGGAGGACCCGCTGCTCGGCCTCTCACTGGTGCGCACGGTCGCCGAGATCCTCGCCCACCGCCTGGAGACGACCCGCGGCAAGCTCATGGACCAGTACGCGGTCCGCCGGCAGCGCCCGCTGTAGGCCGCCGGACCGACAGACGAAGGACCGACGCACCGAAGAGGTGAGCCGGCGGACCGGCGCGCGGGGTGCGCCGGCCGTCAGATCCGGTAGCGGCGCAGTGCCGGAACCGCGGCGGCCAGCGCCAGGATCACCACGACGACGAGCACGCCGCCGCCCGCCACGGCGGCCTGGGCGCCGAACACCGAGCCGGCGGTGCCGTGGAGCACGTCGGCGAGGCGGGGCCCGCCCACCACGACCACGGTGAACACGCCCTGCATCCGGCCGCGCATCTCGTCGGTCGCGGCCGACAGCAGGATCGCCTGGCGGAAGACCATGGAGACCATGTCCCCCACGCCCGCGCCGACGAGGAAGGCCAGGGCCACCCAGAGGTTGTCGCTCAGTCCGAACCCGGTGATGGCCAGGCCCCAGCCGGCCACCGAGCCGATGACCATCCAGCCGTGCCGCCGGGCCCGGGAGAAGACCCCGGAGAACAGGCCGCCGAGCACCGCGCCCACCGCGATGCCGGCGAACAGCACGCCGAGCGCGAGCCCTTCGCCGTAGGAGGCATACGTCTGCGCGGCCAGCTGCGGGTACAGGGCGCGGGGCATGCCGAAGACCATGGCGATGATGTCGGCGAGGAAGGACAGCAGCAGCACCTTGTGCCCGGCGATGTAGCGGAACCCGGCCGCGATCTCGCGCAGCCCGGCCCGCCGCGTCCGCGCGTCGCCCAGCGGTGCCAGCGCGGGGAGGCGGAAGACCGCCCAGACGGTCACACACAGCGCGAGCGTGTCGATCAGGTACAGCACCGGCAGCCCGATCACCGGGATCAGCGCACCCGCCAGCAGCGGGCCCACCACCAGGCCCGTCTGCATCACCGTCGCGCCGAGCGCGTTGGCCGCGGGCAGTTCCTCGGCCGGGACCAGACGGGCGATCGAGGCGCTGCGGGTCGGGGAGTTGAGCCCGAAGAACGCCTGCTGCGCGCCGAGCAGCACCATCAGCACGACCACGGAGTCCAGTCCGACGGCGGCCTGCGCCCAGAAGAGCAGCGAGGTCACGGCTATTCCGCCGTTGGTGATGAGCAGCAGCTTGCGCCGGTCGACCATGTCGGCGACAGCCCCGCCCCAGAGCGCGAACACGACCATGGGCACCAGACCGACGAGGCTGGCGTAACCGACCCAGGCCGAGGAGTGCGTGATGTCGTAGATCTGCTTGGGCACGGCGACGGCCGTGAGCTGGCTGCCGACGGCGGTGACGATGGTCGACGACCACAGGCGCCGGAAAGCCGGGATGCGCAGGGGCCGGGTGTCCATCGCCCAGCGGCGCCAGCCGTGCTGGGGCGCCCCCGGCGCGGCCTCGGCGACGGGGGCGGGTTCGGTACTGCTGCTCTCGCTCGTGTCCACGGAATTCCTGGTTGCTCGATACATCTTTCGATTCGAGCTTCACTATGGCAGCAACTCCTGTGACCGCCGAACCGGTTGTGCGCGAGCCGGACGGGTCAGACTCCGGAGACCAGCATCATCGTCCCGAGGCCCAGCATCGTGACGGCGACCAGGCCGTCCAGGACGCGCCAGGCGGTGGGCCGGGCGAGGAAGCGGCCGAGCAGCCGGGCACCGAAGCCGAGGGCGGCGAACCAGCACAGGCTGGCGGCGGCGGCGCCCAGGCCGAACGTCCAGCGCAGCGGTCCGCGGTCGGCGGCGAGGGAGCCCAGCAGGAAGACGGTGTCCAGGTAGACGTGCGGGTTGAGCCAGGTCATCGCCAGGCAGGTGAGCACCGCGCGCCGACGGGAGCCGGCGGCCTCGCCCTCCGTGCGCAGACCGGTGCCGGGTCCGAGGACGCGCCGGGCGGCGAGAGCGCCGTAGCAGAGCAGGAACACGCCGCCGACGAGCCCCACCACCCGCACCGCGTCCGGCCACGCCACCACCACCGCGCCGACGCCGCCGACACCCAGCGCGATGAGCAGCGCGTCGGAGAGCGCGCAGATGCCGACCACCGCGAGGACGGCGTCACGGCGCACCCCTTGGCGCAGGACGAAGGCGTTCTGGGCGCCGATGGCGACGATCAGGGAGAGACCGGCGCCGAATCCGGCGGCCGCGGTGGTCAGGGCGTGGTTCATGTCCTCGACGGTAGACAAGCGATCTCCGCAGGTACAGCTAAAGATTCTTACGTACCCTTAGCGCTCGTGATGACTGAACTTCCCCTGGAGCAGGTGCGGACCCTGCTGGCCGTGGTGGACGAGGGCACGTTCGACGCCGCGGCCGCGGCCCTGCACCTGACGCCGTCGGCGGTCAGCCAGCGGATCAAGGCGCTGGAACAGCGGACCGGGCGGGTGCTGCTCCAGCGCACCAAGCCGGTGCGGCCGACGGAGTCCGGCGCGGTCCTGGTGCGGTTCGCCCGTCAGCTGGCCCGGCTGGAGCGGGACGCGCGCGGTGAGCTGGGGCTGAGCGGCGCCGGGGAGCCGACCCGGGTGTCGGTCGCGGTGAACGCCGACTCGCTGGCGACCTGGTTCCTCGGGGCACTCACCGGGGTACCGGGGCTCTGCTTCGAGCTGCACCGGGAGGACGAGGACCACACGGCGGCGCTGCTGCGCGAGGGGCTGGTGATGGCGGCCGTGACCTCCTCGCCCGACCCGGTCCCCGGCTGCTCGGTCAGCCCGCTCGGCCGGATGCGCTACCTGCCGGTGGCCGCGCCGGAGTTCGCCGCCCGTCACCTGACCGGCCCCCTGCGGGACACGCTGCCCGACGCGCCCGTCGTGGTCTTCGACACCAAGGACGACTTCCAGGACGGCTTCGTACGCCGTTCGGGCGGCACCGGCGCCGGCTCGCTGCGGCATCACGTCCCGACCTCGGAGGGCTTCGTCGGCGCGGTCGCCGCGGGGCTCGGCTGGGGCATGGTGCCGGAGACGCAGGCCGAACCGCTGCTGCGCGACGGACGCCTCGTCCTGCTCACCTCCGTGGACCCGCTCGCCCCTGTGGAGTGGATGGAGGTCGCCCTGTACTGGCAGCAGTGGAAGCTCGACTCCCCCGCCCTGGCGGCCGTCGCCGAGGCGGTCACCGCGACGGCGGCGGAGGCGCTGCGCGGCTGAGCCGCGCCCTCGGCCCGCACGCCGCTCACCGCCCCGCTCACCGCCCCGTTGACTCCCCTGCTCGATCTCCCGCTCGCTCGCCTGCTGGCTCTCCCGCTCGCGCCCCCGCCGCGAGCCGGCCCTCGGCGCTGTCCAGGAGCATCTCCAGCGCCGTCGGGTACGCGCTGTTGACCATGCGCCGGGCCAGCTGGGGAGCCGCCTCGGCGATACGGGGGTGGGTGGCCCGGGGCAGGCGGGCGTAGGTGGAGTGCCACTTGTCCTCGTCGGCCCGCTGGGAGGCGCTCGGCAGGGCGAGGGAGGCGGCGTCGAGGGCGGCGAAGGCCAGGGTCTGGTCGATGAAGGCGTGGTAGACGCGAACGGTGTCCGCCAGGCCGAAGCCGGCGGTGCGCAGGACGTCCAGGACCGCCTCGTCGGCGGCCAGTTCGTGGACGCGGCCGGTGACGCGGCTCGCGGTCAGCAGCGCGGCCTGCGGATGGGCGACGTACGCGGCGTGGATGCGCAGTCCCATCGCGCGCAGGTCCGCCCGCCACCGCCCTGTGCGCTCCCAGCCGTCGAGGGCCTGCCCGATGAGCGCGTCACCGATGGCGAGCGTGAGGTCGTCCATGCCGCGGAAGTACCGGTACAGGGCGCTGGGGTCGCAGTCGAGCGCCAGGCCGAGGCGGCGCGCGGTGAGCCCGGCGCTGCCGTGCTCGCGCAGCAGGCGCAGCGCGGCGGCGACGATCAGCGTCTCGGACAGCACGGTGCCGCTGCGGGTGGGCCGGCGCCTGCGCCGTTTCTCCTCGGGTACGACGGCCTTGGGCACGGCGGATCCTCCCGTCGGTCTCTTGGTCCTTCGGCACTTCGACCATGTGACGCTTTGGCGCTTTAGCTCTTTGGCACTTTGACGCTTCGGCGCTCTGAGGCCTTGGCCGTTCGGTGACGCGTCGGCAGTTCGGCCGTCGAACCTTCGGCGCCGTTCGGCCCCGTATGTCCATTCCTTATGCCAACGCCATTGACCTTACGGCATGGTCCGGCGTTGGATTCCGGCCAAGGCGCGCCTGCCAAGACTTCGTTCTCGTCCCGATCAGGCAGGGAGTTTCCGACATGCGTGTACTGCTCGTGGGTGCCGGTGGTGTGGGTACGGCCGTCACCCGGATCGCGGCCCGGCGGCCGTTCTTCGACCTCATGGTGGTCGCCGACTACGACGCCGACCGGGCCGGGGCGGCGGTCGCGGCCCTCGACGACGCCGGCGGCCGGTTCCTCGCCGCCCGCGTCGACGCGGGCGACGAGGCGGCGGTGGCGCGGCTGCTCGCCCGTCACGACTGCGACGTGCTGCTCAACGCGACCGACCCGCGGTTCGTGATGCCGCTGTTCCGCGCGGCGCGCTCGGCCGGCGCGACCTATGTGGACATGGCGATGTCGCTGTCCCGGCCGCACCCGGAGCGGCCGTACGAGGAGTGCGGGGTGAAGCTGGGCGACGAGCAGTTCGCGCTGGCCGACGAGTGGGAGAAGGCGGGCGCGCTGGCACTGGTCGGCATGGGCGTGGAGCCCGGCCTGTCGGACGTGTTCGCCCGGTACGCGGCGGACGAACTCTTCGACTCCATCGAGGAGATCGGCGTCCGCGACGGCGCGAACCTGACCGTCGACGGCTACGACTTCGCCCCGTCGTTCAGCATCTGGACCACCATCGAGGAGTGCCTGAACCCGCCGGTCGTCTACGAGGCCGGGCGCGGCTGGTTCACCACCGAGCCGTTCAGCGAGCCCGAGGTGTTCGACTTCCCCGAGGGCATCGGCCCGGTGGAGTGCGTGAACGTCGAACACGAGGAGGTGCTGCTGATGCCGCGCTGGGTCGGCGCGGAGCGGGTCACCTTCAAGTACGGCCTGGGCGGTGAGTTCATCGAGACGCTGAAGACACTGCACCGGCTGGGCCTGGACACCACCGAGCCGGTGGCCGCGCCCGGCCCTCAAGGGCCCGTGCCGGTCTCCCCGCGGGACGTGGTCGCCGCGTGCCTGCCCGATCCGGCGGGGCTGGGCGAGCTGATGCACGGCAAGACCTGCGCGGGCACCTGGGTGCGCGGCGCCAAGGACGGGGCGCCGCGCGAGGTGTACCTGTACCACGTGGTCGACAACCAGTGGTCGATGGCGGAGTACGGCTGCCAGGCTGTGGTGTGGCAGACGGCGGTGAACCCGGTCGTCGCCCTCGAACTCCTCGCCACCGGCGCCTGGTCGGGCACCGGCGTCCTCGGCCCGGAGGCCTTCCCCGCCCGCCCCTACCTGGACCTGCTGACCGAGTACGGCTCCCCGTGGGGGCTGCGCGAGCAGTGAGCCGCGCCGGTCAGGCCCGGCCCGGCTTGCCCTTGGTGTACAGCCAGGTGTGGAACAGCCCGTCGAGGTCCTTGCCCGACACGCGCTCGGCGAGCCGCACGAACCGGTCCGTCGTGCCGTGTCCGGCCCGGTGCTCGGCCGCCCAGGCGCGCAGCACGCGGAAGAAGTCCTTGTCGCCCACGGCCCTGCGCAGCTCGTGCAGGGTCATGGCGCCACGGGCGTAGACGGGCGTGTCGAAGATGTTCGCACCGCTGCCCGGGTCGCCGGGCGGGAAGGCCCACAGGCCGTTCGAGGCGGGGCGGGCGTAGAGCGCGTCGAAGGTCTTCTGGGCGCTGTCGCCACCGTGCTGCTCGCTGTACAGCCATTCGGCGTAGGTGGCGAAGCCCTCGTTGAGCCAGATGTCCTTCCACGCGGTGAGCGAGACGGAGTCGCCGAACCACTGGTGGGCATTCTCGTGGACGAGGGTGCTCAGGTCGGGCGCGGAGTCGTAGAGCGGCCGGCTCTGGGTCTCCAGGGCGTAGCCGACGTCCGGGGCGTGGTCGACGACCGACCCGGCGGCACGGAAGGGGTAGGGCCCGAACAGCCCGCTCTCCCACTCCAGTACGGAGGGCAGCTTCTTGAGCACCGGCGCGGCCGCGCGCGCCTCCCGCGGGTCGACGGCGTTGTACACCTGGACGCCGTCACGCGTGGTGTACCTCTCGATGTCGAACTTGCCGACCGTGGCGGTGGCCAGGTAGGCGGCCATGGGCTCGGACTGGCGCCAGCGGAAGGTGGTGCGGCCGTGGGTGGTGCGCCGGCCGAGCAGGACGCCGTTGGCGACGGCGGTGCGCCCCTCGGGGACCGTGAGGGTGAAGTCGTACGACGCCTTGTCCGTGGGGTGGTTGTTCGCCGGGAACCAGGTCATCGCGCCCTGCGGCTCACCGGCGACGAACGCTCCGTCGTCCGTGGGGATCCAGCCGTCCGCGGAGCCGTCCGGGTCGGTGACGGGTGCGGGGGTGCCCCGGTAGGTGACGGTGACGTGGAACTCCTGGCCCTCGCGCAGCGCGTGGCGCGGGGTGACGACGAGTTCCTGGCCGCTGCGGGTGAAGCGGGCGGTGGCGCGGTCGACGGTGACGCCGGTGACCTTCAGTCCCTTGAGGTCGAGGTCGAAGCGGGTGAGCCGCTGGGTGGCGCGGGCGGTGAGGTCCGCCTTGCCGTCGAGGTGCCGGGAGGAGGTGTCGTAGCCGAGTGCGAGGCCGTAATGGCGGACGTGGTAGCCGCCGTTGCCGCTGAGCGGGAAGTAGGGGTCGCCTGCGCCGGACGCGCCGGTGGTGCCGGCCGCCGCGGGTCCGGCGGCCCCGAGCAGCGCCGCCACGGCGACGGGCACGGTGGCGAGGACCGCCTCGCGGCGGAGGACTGCGGTACGTCGTCGGACGGCCGGTCTGCGGGGTGACGTCACGTGCGCTCCTCGGAATGGGGTGGCGGTGATCGAACCGCCCACAGATTAGAGGCGCGCGCGGGGCGGGTTCCCCCTCATTCAGGTCAAGTCACGCCGCGTCGCCGCGCGGGGCGCGCCGCCGGCCGACGTAGTCTCGCGGGACCGTCCGTGTCCCGAGAGGAGCCCGATCGTGAGTGTGCGCGTGCGTCGCATCTACGACCCGCCCGAGTCCGACGACGGGCTGCGCGTGCTGGTGGACCGGCTGTGGCCTCGCGGGCTGACCAAGGAGGAGGCGCACATCGACGAGTGGCCCAAGGCCCTGACGCCGTCGACGGAGTTGCGCCAGTGGTACCACGGAGGCGGCACGTACGAGGAGTTCCGGCGCCGCTACGAGTCGGAGCTGGAGGCCCCCGGAAGCGCGGAACTGCTCGACGGTCTCAGGAAGTCCAGCCACGACGGACCGGTCACTCTCCTCACGGCGTCCAAGCGGCCCGGGGAGAGTCACGCGGATGTCCTGGCGGAGCTGTTGAAGGGCTGACTGTGGCGGAGCGGAGGCGCTGAAGCGCCGGCCGGGGCCGGGCGGGGCGGTGGGGCGCGGGCGTGCCGCGTCCCACCACCGGCGGAAGGCTCCGGTCAGTCCGCCTGCCGGGCCGCCGCCCGGCCCGCGGCCCGGCCCGAGAAGAGGCAGCCGCCGAGGAAGGTGCCTTCGAGGGCGTTGTACCCGTGAACGCCGCCGCCGCCGAAGCCGGCGACCTCGCCCGCCGCGTAGAGGCCGGCGAGGGGATTGCCGTCGAGGCCGAGGGCGCGGGAGTCGAGGTCGGTCTGGATGCCGCCGAGGGTCTTGCGGGTCAGGACGCGCAGCCGCACGCCTATCAGGGGGCCGGCGGCGGGGTCGAGGATGCGGTGCGGGGTGGCGACCCGGCCGAGGCGGTCGCCGATGAAGCGGCGGGCGTTGCGGATGCCCTGGACCTGGGCGTCCTTGCTGTAGGGGTTGGCCATCTGCAGGTCGCGGGCCTCGATCTGGCGGCGGACCTCGGCCGCGTCCAGCAGCGGCTCGTCCGTGAGTCCGTTCATCCTCTCGACCAGTTGCTCCAGGTTGCCCGCGGTGACGAAGTCGGCGCCCTTGTCGAGGAAGGCCTGGACAGGGACGGGGGCTCCCTTGCCCAGCAGTCGGTCCCGGAGCACGGCCCCCCGGTCCTTCGCCGTGATGTCGGGGTTCTGCTCGGAGCCGGAGAGCGCGAACTCCTTCTCGACGATCTTCCGGGTGAGGACGAACCAGGAGTGGTCGTAGCCCGCGATGTCCTCGGTGGTGCGCAGGTACTTGAGGGTGCCGAGGGTGTCGTAGCCCGGCAGGCAGGGGTCGGGCAGGCGGCGGCCGAGGGCGTCGAGCCAGATGGAGGACGGGCCGGGCAGGATGCGGATGCCGTGGCCGGGCCAGACGGGGTCCCAGTTCTGCAGGCCCTCGGTGTAGTGCCACATGCGGTCCCGGTTGACCAGGCGTGCCCCCGCCTCCGCGCTGATGCCGAGCATGCGTCCGTCGACGTAGGCGGGGACGCCGGTGACCATCTCGGCGGGCGCGGTGCCGAGCCGCTCGGGCCAGTGGCGGCGGACGATGTCGTGGTCGGCGCCGATACCGCCGCTGGTGACGATCACGGCCTGGGCCCTGAGTTCGAAGTCGCCGGCGCGGTCGCGGTTGGAGGCGACGCCGCGCGGTGAGTCGTCGTCGGCGAGGAGGGTGCCGCGCACTCCGCGTGCCGCGCCGTCCTCGATGACCAGCTCGTCGACCCGGTGGCGGTGGTGGAAGGTGAGCAGTCCGTCCCGGGCGGCCTGGCGGGCGTACTCGACGAAGGGTCCGACCACGCCGGTGCCGGTGCCCCAGGCGATGTGGAAGCGGGGTACGGAGTTGCCGTGGCCGGTGGCCCGCAGGTCGCCGCGCTCGGCCCAGCCGACGGTCGGCAGCAGCTCGATGCCGTGTCCCTGGAGCCAGGACCGCTTCTCGCCGGCCGCGAACTCGACGTAGGCGCGCGCCCAGCGCACGGCCCAGGAGTCCTCGTCCGCGATCCGGTCGAACTGGGCGCTGCCCCGCCAGTCGTTCCAGGCGAGGTCGAAGGAGTCCTTGATGCCGAGGCGGCGCTGCTCGGGCGAGCCCACGAGGAAGAGCCCGCCGAAGGACCAGAACGCCTGGCCGCCGAGGTTGGCGGCGTTCTCCTGCTCGACCAGGGCGACCCGCTTGCCCCGGCTGGTGATCTCATGCGCCGCGACCAGGCCGGCGAGGCCCGCTCCGACGACGATGACGTCCGCGTCCATGGCGTCCATGACGTCTGTGTCCTTCCGTCTTCGACTACGACTCGTTGCGTCTTCGCCTACGACTCGTTCCGTCTGCGACTACGACTCGTCCGGGGTGCTGCGGTCTCACGCGGGGGCGGCGCGACCGTGCCCGGGAGCGCCTTGGCCGTCCCCGGGAGTGGCGTGGCCGTGCCCGGGGGTGCCGGCACCGTCGGTCAGCAGGGCGGTGAGCAGCTGCTTGAGCCAGCTGCGGGCGGCGTCGACGTCCTTGTCCAGCAGGAGCTGGGTGGTGACGCCGTCGTACGCGGCGACCACCGCGCGGGCCGCGCCGTCCGCGCCACCGAGCACGGCGGGCAGCGTGGCGTGTCCCCCGGCCCGGAAGAGGCGGTCGGCGACGGCCTCGCGCAGGCGGGCGCGGTGGTCGAGGAGGACCCGGGCGACGGCCGGGTCCCGGGCCGCGTGCACCAGGAAGTCGGTCTTCACCAGCAGCCAGTCCACGTCGAGCAGCAGCACCTCCGTGACCCGGTCCACGGAGGCGGGCACGTCGAGGCCGGGTCCGTCCTGGGCGAGCGCCTCGGCCACCTGGGCGGCGATGAGGTCGGCACGCTCCTGGTAGAGGGCGAAGAACAGCTCGTCGAGCGTGGCGAAGTTGGAGTAGAAGGCGCCCCGGCTGTAGCCGGCGGCCTCGCAGACCTCCTCGATGGAGACGCGGCCGAAGCCCTTGGCGGCGAAGACCGCGAAGGCGGCGTCGAGCAGGTTCGCCCGCGTCCTGGCCCGCCGTCTGGTGACCCGCGGGGCCGTGTCCCGCAGGGCCGTGTCCCGCGCAGTCGTGTCCGCCGTCATGCCCGCCGCCGTTTCCGCCGCCGTGTCGGCCGTCATGTCCGCCCTCCGTTTCGATACGGGAATGTATCCGATACACGGGTGTATCGAAAGGGGTGTCCAGCTCTCGGGAGTCCCTCGTGAAGGGAACACATTTTCGATTACCGAGGTACGCTGAGTCCATGTCCACGCACCTTCAGGGCTCCCTGTTCGACCAGACCGACGAGCTGCGGCTCGGTTCCCTCCACGGGCTGCGCCGGACCGGACTGAGCGCCGGCGCCTGGATCGACGTGCTGCCGGGCTGGCTGAGCGGCGCCGACGCGCTGTTCGAACAGCTCGCCGCCGAGGTTCCGTGGCGGGCCGAGCGCCGCAAGATGTACGACGCCGTCGTGGCCGTACCACGTCTGCTCGCCTTCTACGACGCCCGCGACCCGCTGCCCCACCCGGTGCTCGACGAGGCCCGCGCCGCCCTGACCGCGCGCTACGCGCGGGAGACGGGCGGTCCGTTCACCACCGCCGGACTGTGCTTCTACCGAGACGGCCGGGACAGTGTCGCCTGGCACGGCGACCGGATCGGACGGGGCGCCCGCGAGGACACGATGGTCGCGATCCTGTCCGTCGGCGCGCCCCGCGACCTGCTGCTGCGGCCGCTGGGCGGAGGCGAGACGGTCCGGCGGCCGCTGGGGCACGGCGACCTGATCGTGATGGGCGGCTCCTGCCAGCGCACCTGGGAGCACTGCGTCCCCAAGACAGCCCGGGCCACCGGGCCCCGGATCAGCATCCAGTTCCGGCCGCACGGCGTACGGTGACGCGGGCGCAACGCGGGCGGATCACTTTCGCACGCCGGTGACGCGTCTGGTTGGCTGTCCCCGACGATCACTCGACCGGGACAGGGGACAGCATGTCCGCAGACGTACGCCAAGTAGCCGACGACACCTACCTGGTGCACGGCCACCACACCAACTGGGTGATCCTCAGGGACGGTGACGCCGTCACACTCGTCGACACCGGATATCCCGGGGACCGCGAGGGCGTCCTCGAGTCCCTCGCGGCGGTGGGCAGTTCACCGGAGGCCGTCGCCGCCGTGCTGATCACCCACGCGCACAACGACCACATCGGGTCGGCCGAGTACCTGCGCACGACGTACGGCACCCCGGTCCACCTGCACCCGGCGGAAGTCCCGCACGCGCGCCGGGACTTCCTCCAGCAGGCCACCATCGGGGACGTCGTCCGCAACGCCTGGCGCCCCGGTGTGCTGCCCTGGGCCGCACACGTCATCCGGGTCGGCGGGACCGCCCACAACCCCGTCACCGCCCCCGAACCGTTCCCCGGCGAGGGCCCGCTCGACCTTCCCGGGCGCCCCGTCCCGGTGCACACGCCCGGCCACACGGACGGCCACTGCGTCTACCACCTGCCGGAGGCGGGCATCGTGATCTCCGGCGACGCGCTGGTCAGCGGCCACGCGACCTCCCGGATCAAGGGCCCCCAGCTGCTCCACACCTTCTTCCACCACGAGCGCGCGCAGGCCCTGGCCTCCCTGGACCTGATCGGCGCCCTCGACGGCGACACCCTGCTGCCGGGCCACGGACCGCTCCACAAGGGTCCGGTGCGAGCCGCCGCCGACCAGGCACGGGAACGGGCCGCCTAGAAACCGGGGCCTGCCGGCGCGACGGGTCCTGCTAGAACAGTCACCGATGGGCACTCAGGAGCGCGAACGCAAGGTGTACCGGCCGCTGTGGCGGGCCGGCCTCGAAGTGATTCCGAACGCCGTTCCGGCCGGCACGATACCGTTCGTCGGCGGGTACCGGATCGAGGACGTGGTCGGCGGCTTCTCCCACCCGTACGAGACTCCGCGGCTCGTCCGACGGCTCAACGCGGACTGGTACGAACTCGCCGTCTCCTCGGGCCTTCTCGACCACCGGCGCGAGTTCCTCGTCAGGCTTCCGCAGGGCACCCGAACACACCGGGCCGCTCTGCGGCACACGGAGAGCGGCAACGACGCGCCGGCGGTCTGGACCCGGGTCCGGCTCCTGGAGCGCTGGGACATCATGGGCCGGGGTGCGGGATCGGCGTTCCTCGGCGTGCACGCGGGCCACCCGGGCTTCGGCATGATGGCTCTCGACAGCAGTGTCTACATCCATGCCTCGACGGGCGAGATCGGTGTCGACGTGCTCACGGTGGTCCACCCGGACCGCTCGGAGAACGTTCTGCGGACCATGGAGCGGATCGTGCTCCATGACAGTCCCTACGACGACCACCCGTTCAAGCGGCAGGTCGCCGCCTGGCTCGCCGGACGTGCACGGAGCGGCCTCAGCCCGTCGGGCCGCTGACGACACGGCCCGGGCGTTCGGCCGGAGCGCCTCGGACCTGGAACCTCGGGCCTCGGACCTTGGGCCGAATTGCGGTGCGGATCGCGGGAGTTCCTGTCAGTCTGAGCGCGTGTCCAAGATCGATACGACGGACGAGTGCCCGGCCGGTGAGCTTGCCGGGCCCGGGAACCTCCACACCTACCGGATACGCGGCCTCAACCGCAGCGCGCTGGTCCTGTGGAGCACAGGACCAGAGGTCACGGATGACCGCGTACCGACCGTGACGGTGGACGGACACCGGCGGGTTCCGGTGTTCGCGACCACCCGGCAGGCGCGGGCGTTCGCGAACCGCCAGGGGCGGGATTTGATCACGGAGAGCGACAGCACACTGGAGCTCGTACGGGTCCAGCGCTGGCTGGCGGACCCCGCCCGCCGGGCCGTACCGTCCGGCCCGGTACTGGACGCGTGGAACTTCTTCGAGGACCTCGCCCGTGGACTCCGCACGGAGCACTCGCTACCCCGGCAGACAGCCGTGCACAACGACGCCTACGAGAAGCTGTTCGGCGGTGAGTGCTCCGCGTGGACCCCCGAGGAGCGCGCCACCGTACTCGAACTGCTCACAGCGGGAGTGGAGTTGTGGGAGACCTGCCCGGTCGTGGTGAACCCTCGCACGCCCGGCGACCACTCGTCGCGGCACGCCGCGCGCGGCTCGGGCGAAGGTCCGGACCCCCGGGATCCCGCCGGCTGACGTCCGCCAGACTGCGGGCTCCCCGAGCAGGCCGGCAGGCGCGCCGCTCGCCCGCCCTGCCGCTCTCCCGCTCTCCCGCCGGGTCAGTCGTGCGGGACCACCGCCACCGGGCACTCCGCGTGGTGCAGCACCCCGTGCGCGACCGAGCCGATACGGGCGCCGACGGCCGTGCGGTGGGCGCGGCGGCCCACGACCAGCAGCTGAGCCCGCCCGGCCAGTGACAGCAGCACCTGGCCGGCGCTGCCCAGCTCCACGTGCTCGGCCACCGGGACCTCGGGGTAGCGCTCCCGCCAGGGTCCGAGCGCGTCGGCCAGGGCCTGCTTCTCGTACGGTTCGAGGCCGCCGGCGTCGTCCAGGAGCTTGAGCGAGGCCGGGCTGTAGGCGAAGACGGGCGGCAGGGTCCAGGCGCGGACGGCCCGTACGGTGGCGCCCCGGGCGGCCGCCGTCTCGAACGCGAAGGACAGCGCGGCCGCGCTGTCCTCCGGGCCGCCGTGCTGGCCGACGACGACGTCCCGTCCGCCGGCCTCGGCCACCGGCTCGTCCCCGGCGCGTACCAGGACCACGGGCCGGTGCGCCTCGGCGATCACCTGCCGGCCGACCGAGCCGAGCAGGAACCCGACCACCGGGCCGTGCCCGCGCGAGCCCAGCACCAGCATCTCGGCGTCGGCGGCAGCCTCGGCCAGCGCCTCCGCGGCCCCGCCTTCCAGCACGTCGACACCGACCTCCGGCACCTGGTGCCGCCCGCAGACGGCGCGCACGGCCTCGGCGACCCCGTCCGTCACCCACCCCTGCTGGGTGTCGCGGTCGGCCCCGGGGAGCGCGTCGGCGTAGCGCCACGCGTGCACCACGCGCAGGGGCAGTCCCCGGCGTACGGCCTCGCGGGCGGCCCAGTCCAGCGCGGCCAGGCTCTCCTCCGTACCGTCCACCCCTGCCGTGATCGGACGTGTCATGCGTGGGCCTCCCTGGTTGTTCGGTGTCCGTGGGAGCCAGTCTTCCCCGAGCGGCGCACTCTCCCCCGGCGTTCCCGGAAGGCCACGTGGCCGCGGTGACCGAGGCGGCCCCGGTGGCCGAGGTGACCACCGCGTGCCGGGGCGAACCCGGGCGATCGAACATACGATGGGCGGGAACCGGTGCGGTGGCTCCGCGTCACCGTCTCGTGGATCCGGCCGCTCGGGTGGGAGACGTATGGCACAGGCCGCCGACGCAGCGCGGACCGTCATCCTGACCGTGGACGACGACCCGGGGGTCTCCCGCGCCGTCGCCCGTGACCTCAGACGCCGCTACGGGGCGTCGTACCGGATCGTGCGCGCGGAGTCCGGGGAGTCCGCGCTGGACGCGCTGCGCGAGCTGAAGCTGCGCGGCGACCTGGTGGCGGTGATCCTCGCGGACTACCGGATGCCGCAGATGAACGGTATCGAGTTCCTGGAGCAGGCCCTCGACGTGTATCCGGGGGCGCGGCGGGTGCTGCTGACCGCGTACGCGGACACGGGCGCGGCGATCGACGCGATCAACGTCGTGGACCTGGACCACTACCTGCTCAAGCCGTGGGACCCGCCGGAGGAGAAGCTCTACCCGGTGCTGGACGACCTGCTCCAGGCCTGGCGGTGCAGCGACTACCGGCCGGTGCCCGCCACGAAGGTGGTCGGGCACCGCTGGTCGGCGCGCTCCTCGGACGTGCGCGAGTTCCTGGCCCGCAACCAGGTGCCGTACCGCTGGTACTCGGTGGAGGAGCCGGAGGGCCGGCGGCTGCTGGCGGCGGCCGGGCAGGACGGCCGGCGGCTGCCCCTGGTGATCACCCCGGACGGCACGGTCCTGGTCGAGCCCGAGGCGCCCGAGCTGGCCGCGCGGGTGGGCCTGGCGACGACACCCACGGCCGACTTCTACGACCTGGTGGTGATCGGCGGCGGTCCGGCCGGACTGGGCGCGGCCGTGTACGGGGCCTCTGAGGGGCTGCGGACCGTCCTCGTGGAGCGGTCGGCGACGGGCGGGCAGGCCGGGCAGAGCTCCCGGATCGAGAACTACCTCGGCTTCCCCGACGGCGTCTCCGGTGCCCAGCTCACCGACCGGGCGCGGCGGCAGGCGACCAGGTTCGGCGCCGAGATCCTCACCGCGCGCGAGGTGACGCGGCTGGAGATCAACGGGGCGGCGCGGATCGTGCACTTCGCGGACGGCACGGCGATCGCGGCGCACAGCGTGATCCTGGCGACGGGCGTGCAGTACCGGCAGCTTGAGGCCGAGGGCTGCCTCGACCTGACCGGCTGCGGGGTGTTCTACGGCTCCGCGCTGACCGAGGCGGCCTCCTGCCAGGACCACGACGTGTACATCGTCGGCGGCGCCAACTCGGCCGGGCAGGCGGCGATGTACCTGGCCCGGTACGCCAAGTCGGTGACGCTGCTGGTGCGCGGGGCCGACCTGTCGGCGTCGATGTCGCACTACCTGGTCCAGCAGATCGACGACGCCCCGAACATCTCGGTGCGCCCGCACACGGTGGTCGACGCCGCGCACGGCTCGGACCGCCTGGAGCGGCTGACGCTGCGCCATGTGGCCAGCGGGGAGAGCGAACAGGTCGACGCGCAGTGGATGTTCGTGTTCATCGGCGCGGCCCCGCTCACCGACTGGCTGGGTGACTCGGTGCTGCGGGACGCGCGGGGGTTCATCCTGGCCGGGCCCGACCTGACCGCCGACGGGCGGCCGCCGGCCGGCTGGGAGCTGGACCGGCCGCCGTACCACCTGGAGACCAGTGTGCCGGGCGTGTTCGTGGCGGGCGACGCGCGCGCGGAGTCCGCCAAGCGCGTCGCGTCCGCCGTCGGAGAGGGAGCCATGGCCGTCATGCTCGTCCACCGGTATCTGGAGCAGTCGTGAGCGGGCAGCTCATGCCGTGCAGCCCGCAGGAGATCGGCTCCCTGTTCCTGTTCGAGAAGCTGGCGCCCGAGCAGTTGGGGCGGCTGTGCGGCGCGGGCCGGATCGAGCTGTTCCCGCCCGGCCCGGTGTACACCGAGGGCGAACCCGCCACCTGCTTCTACGTGATGCTGGAGGGCACGGTGGTGCTCTCCCGCCGGGTCGGCGCCGATGACGTGGAGGTGACGCGGACCTCGCAGCGCGGGGTGTACGCGGGCGCCATGCAGGCGTATCTGGGGGACCGGGTGCGGCAGGTGTACAACAACTCGATGCGGGTGACGGAGCCGACGCGGTTCTTCGTGCTGCCGGCGGAGACCTTCGCGGAGATCATGAGCGAGTGGTTCCCGATGGCCGTGCACCTGCTGGAGGGGTTGTTCTACGGCTCGAAGAACGCCCAGGCGACGGTCGGGCAGCGCGAACGGCTGCTGGCCCTCGGCTCGTTGTCCGCGGGGCTGACGCATGAGCTGAACAACCCCGCCGCGGCCGCCGTCCGGGCGACGGCCTCGCTGCGGGAGCGGGTCGCGAAGATGCGGCACAAGCTCGCCATGATCGCCGAATCACCCTTCTCCCACGAGGCCTTGGCGAACCTGATCGAGATCCAGGAGCGCACCGCCGAGCGGGTCTCCAAGGCGCCGTCGCTCAGCCCGCTGGAGGTGTCCGACCGGGAGGACGCGCTCGCGGACTGGCTGGACGACCACGGTGTCGAGGGCGGCTGGCGGATCGCGCCGGTCTTCGTGCAGGCGGGACTCGACACCGACTGGCTGGAGCAGGTCGCGGCGGCCGTCGGCGAGGAGATCCTGCCCGGGGCGGTGGGCTGGCTCAACTACACCGTCGAGACCGAGCTGTTGATGAACGAGATCGAGGACTCCACCACCCGGATCACGCATCTGGTCGACGCGGCCAAGCAGTACTCGCAGCTGGACCGGGCGCCCTACCGGGTGGTGGACGTGCACGAACTCCTCGACAGCACCCTGCTGATGCTGTCCGCCAAGATCGGCCCGCGCATCGACGTCGTGAAGGAGTACGACCGCACGCTCCCACCGGTGCCCGCCTATCCGGCGGAGCTGAACCAGGTGTGGACGAACCTCGTCGACAACGCGGTGTCGGCCATCGACAGCGCGGGCGGGGACGGCACGCTGACCGTGCGGACGACGTCCGACCACGAGTGGCTGGTGGTGGAGTTCCGGGACACGGGACCCGGTGTCCCGCCGGACATCAAGGACCGGATCTTCGACCCGTTCTTCACCACCAAGCCGGTCGGCGAGGGCACCGGTCTCGGTCTGGACATCTCCTGGCGGATCGTCGTCAACAAGCACCACGGCGCCCTGCGGGTGGAGTCGGTGCCGGGCGACACCCGCTTCCAGGTCTTCCTTCCGCTGACCGCCGAGACACCGGACGAGGAGTCCGGTCCGACTCCCGAGGAGGCAGTATGAGCGGCGACGAGGCGATCGACCCGGGCGTTCCCCCCAGCGGCACCGGGTGCGTCGAGTGCGACGACGCGGGCGGCTGGTGGTTCCATCTGCGCCGGTGCGCGCAGTGTGGGCACATCGGCTGCTGTGACGACTCCCCCTCCAAGCACGCCACGGCCCACTACCGGGCCACCGGCCATCCGGTGATCCGCAGCTTCGAGCCGGGCGAGGAGTGGTTCTGGAACTTCGCCGAGAACGAGCTGTACAACTCGGGCCCCGAACTCGCTCCCCCGGCCTGCCATCCCGAGGACCAGCCGGTGCCGGGCCCGGCCGGACGGGTGCCGGCGAACTGGGCGGACACGCTGCGCTGACCCGGGCGGCCCCCGCGGGACGCGTTCAGCGCCCGCAGTCGAGGCTGCCGGGGTCCACGGCGTCGGCCAGGGCCCGCATGCCCCGGTCGCCGGGGTGGAGGTGGTCGCCGCTGTCGAGGGCGGGCCTCATCCGCGCGGGGTCGTCGGGGCTGCCGAGGACCCGGTCGAAGTCGGCGACCGCGTCGAAGGCGCCGCCGGTGCGGATGAACCGGTTCACTTCCTGGCGTACCGCCTCGGCGGCCGGGCTCCACTCGGGCCAGCCCTTGAAGGGGCCGACCGTCGCCCCCACCACGCATGTCCCGGCCGCGTGCGCGCGCCTGACGATCTGGCGGTAGCCGGCGACGAGCTCGGCCGCGGAGGCTCCGCCGACCGCCTTGATGTCGTTGACCCCTTCGAAGAGGACCACGGTGCGCACACCGGGCTGGGAGAGGACGTCCCGGTCCAGCCGGCGCAGGGCGCTCTGTCCTCCGGCGTCCTGGAGGACCTCGTTGCCCGACATCCCCGCGTCGGCCACGCCCTTGACGTGTGTGCCGGCCTTGCGCAGACGCCGGGCGAGGTAGTCGGTCCAGCGCCGGTCGCGGTCGGCGGTGGACCGCAGACCGTCGGTCAGGGAGTCGCCGAGCGCGACGACGGCTCCGGTGGCGGGGTGGGCCGGGCGCACGGAGACGGCGTCCAGGTACCACCAGGAGCCGGTGGTCCGCGTCCAGTGCGCGGCCCTGTCCTCGGCGGTGTGGTCGCCCTCGGTGACGTACGACGTCTGCAGGGCCGTCACATGGCCGGTGGCCGGCCCCCGCGCGCCGGGGGTGCGGAGGCTGACGGCCAGCGCGGCGGCGGCCGGCAGCCTGCCCGGCAGCGGATCGCTCCACGCGACGGCGCCGGCCGGCACGGTGACCGTGCGGGCTCCGCCGAAGGTCAGCGGCCGGTTGCTGCCCCCGCGCAGGGCGGCACCCTCGCTCCGCAGGCCCGCGTAGACCTTGTCCACGGTGAGCGGGCGGTCGCCGAAGGCGTTCGAGAGGCGGATCCGCAGGCCGCTCCCGCCGACGCTGGTGCGCACGACGAGCCGGTAGCCGCGGCCGGCGACGCCCTCGCCGGCGAGGCCGGCGCTCGCCGCCCAGGTGACGACTCCGGAGGGCCTGCCGACGGTCACGGGAAGGGTGCCCGCGGCCCCGGCGGGCTGGGCCTGCCCGGCGAGGGCGAGGAGCAGAAGGGCCGCGGCACGCGGGACGGCCCCGGAACGGGCGTTCACCGTGCCACGTGCCGCCGCGTCCCGCCGTGCCACGGACCCGCCGGGCCCGGGCCGCGGGCGGGCCGTACGGGACGTGCCTGCGCGTCTCACGCACGCCATCGTCCCGCCATTCGGGTGAATTCGCACCTCGATGGGTTTCACGCCCAGGACGCCGACCCGGCTCCGGCTCCGGATGTGCGGATGTGCGGATGTGCGGATGTGCGGATGTGCGGATGCCCCGCGCGGGGCGGGGCATCCGGTGGTGCTGGTGTTCGCCTGCGACGATCAGTGACCGGCGGCCGGCGCGTTGGCGGCGGTGACGTTGACCGCGGCCCACGCCTTGTCCACCGTCTTGTACTCGGTGCTGGTCGACCCGTACAGGTCCTTGGCCGCCTTCAGCGTCGCGGCGCGCGCGTCGTGGAAGTCGGTCGAGGAGACCATGTAGCGGGTCAGAGCCCGGTAGAAGATGGCGGTCGCCTTGGTACGGCCGATGCCCTTGACCGTGGACCCGTTGTAGGTCGGCGAGTTGTAGGCGACGGTGCCGATCGTCTTCTTGCCGCTGCCCTCCGCGAGGAGGTAGTAGGCGTGCGAGGAGACGCCGGACCCGGCGTGCACCTCCGTGTAGTACGTGTCCGGCGACCAGTAGTCGATCGTGCCCTCGAGCTTGTCGAGCGACGGGTGGTCCAGACGGCGCAGGAACTTCTGGGCCAGGCCCAGCTTCTCGCCGATCAGGTAGTCCGGCGTGTCCTTCGCGTTCTTCGCGTAGAACTCCACGTTGGAGCCGAAGATGTCCGCGAGCGACTCGTTCAGCGCGCCGGGCTCGCCGTACTGGTTGCCGTCCGAGTCGACGTAGGTCGGCTCGAGCTTGGCGGTCGAGTCCACGACGCCGTGGGTCAGCTCGTGACCGGTGACGTCGAGGACGACGAGCGGCTTCTTGAACATGTCGCCGTCGCCGTCGCCGTACAGCATGCAGGTGCAGGCCGGGTCCCAGAAGGCGTTGGCGACGCCACGGCCCCAGTGGACCATGCCGCGCGCGGCCTTGCTGTTGTTGGCTATGCCCTTGCGGCCGAAGGTCTTCTTGTAGAAGTCCAGCGTCTTCGTGATGCCGTACTGGGCGTCGGCGGCGGCGCTGGCGCGGTTGCTGGTCGCGCCGTTGCCCCACACGTCGGTGGTGTTGGTGAACTTCGTTCCCGCGCTGAAGCTCTCCGTGTACTTGCCCTTGGCGTCACGCGTCTCGCTGCCGTACCGGCTCGGGTCCTTCAGCTGGTAGTGGCCGCGCGAGGTCGCCGTGGTGGTGAGGCCGACACTGCCCATGAAGAGGGTCTTGCCGGTGCCGTGCGCGGTCGCGGGGTAGTGCGTCACGCCCGAGAGCCGCGCGCCGAGCAGCCCGGCCATCGAGGGCGCGCTGCCGGTGGCCGGCTCGGCCGTCTCGCCACGCTTGCGCAGGGTCTTGAGCAGCTTCGGCGACAGGAACTCGTCGGCGTCCGGCGTGTTGCTGCGCACCTTGCCGGTGAGGGCGTCGACGACGACCGTGCTGGAACCGCCGTCGGCGGAGTCGGTGCCGGTCACCGTCACCTGGTAGGCGAGGGTGGCGGCGCCTCCGCGGGCGTCCACCACCAGCGCCACGCTGTCCGCGTCGCCCTGGGCCGCCTCGGCGGCCTTCGCGGCGGCCTGGCCGGCCGTCAGCTTGGGCGTGGTGGCGGCGGGCTTCACGGCGTGGTCGGCGGCACGGGTGACACCCGTGTACGCCAGCTGCCGGTTCAGGTGGACGACGAGGTCGCCGCCGAGCACCGGCATGCCGTCGTGGCTGCGGACGAAACGGACGTGCCGCGCGCCCTCGGGGTCGACCATCACGTCCTGGGCGACGAGTTCGTCACCCTGGGAGACGCCGGTCTCGGAGGTGTGGGCGAAGGCCGCGGCGCGCGCCGCCTCCACCACCGCCGTGGCCGTCGTGGCGGTGGAGGCGGCAGAAGGCGCCACCCCCGTGGCGGGCCCCGCGACGGCCGTACCGGCCAGGCCCGTGGCAGCCGTCGTCACCGCGACGGCGACGGCGAGGCTGCGTATGTGCGGTCTACGCACTATGGAGTGTTCCTTCGTTCGAGGACGGCCGGGGTCACCAACCGTCTTGAGGCATGGCGCCGTTGGCACCACGGGGGCTGATCGGGCCCCGTGGTCACCCTTTCGGATCAGTCATGCGCACGTAAAGCCGGAATGATCGATTTCGCGACTTTCTATGGCAATCCTTTGCAAATGAGCGCCACAGAGTGATCAAGACCTGACCACGCGTGTGTCGGGAGTGGAGACGCCACCCCAATCCCCTAGGTTCCAGGCCGGAATGTGACCGATGTCGCATCACGAACCGCAGGGAACCTCATGGATGGAAGCAGGTGCCGAATGGTTTCAGCAAAGGTGGGCAAGGGTGCGGTCCTCGGCGCGGTCGCGCTGTCGCTGCTGGCGGTCCCGGCGCGGGCCGCGACCGGGGAGACCGGTACCGCGAGAGCGGCCGCGCTCCCGGCGCCCGACACCGCGGGCCTGGACGCGGTGCTGCGCACGGTGCGGACCCAGGGCGCGCCGGGCGCCCTGGCCCGGATCGACGACCACGGCACGACGTACCGGCTGAGCCGGGGAGTCGACGACCGGGGCACGGGCCGCGCCATGAGCACCCTCGACCGCTTCCGCATCGGCAGCGTCACCAAGACGTTCTCCGCCGTCGTCCTGCTCCAGCTCGCCGACGAGCACCGCCTGGACCTCGACGCCCCGGTCAACCGCTACCTGCCGAAGCTGCTGCCGGACGACCGCATCACGGTCCGGCACGTACTGAGCCACCGCAGCGGTCTGTACGACTACACCAACGACCTGTTCGCCCAGAGCGTCTCCGGCTTCGAGGCCGTGCGCAACAAGGTGTTCACCTACCGACAGCTGATCGGCCTCTCCCTCAAGAAGGCCCGAACCAACGCGCCCGGCGCCGCCTACTCCTACTCCAACACCAACTTCGTCGTCGCCGGACTCCTCATCGAGAAGCTCACCGGGGCGTCCGTGAAGACGGCGTACGAGAACCGCGTCATCGAGCCGCTGAAGCTGAGCGACACATTCTATGTCCATCCGGACACCACGATCCCGGGCAGGTACGCCCGCGGCTACATGACCCCCGACCTGGCCGGCGCCGCGCCGGTCGACACGACCTCCCAGACCGTGTCCTGGGCGCAGAGCGCCGGCGCCATCATCTCCAGCGCCAAGGACCTGAACACCTTCTACTCCGCGCTGCTCGGCGGCAAGCTGCTCTCCTCCGCGCGGCTGGCGGAGATGGAACGCTTCACGAAGGTCAACAGCACCACGGCGTACGGCCTCGGGCTGCGGCGCCGCGATCTGTCCTGCGGCATCTCGGTGTACGGCCACACCGGCGCCGTCCAGGGGTACTACACCTACGCGTTCACCACCAAGGACGGCGGCCGCAGCCTGACCGCCGTCGTCAACACCTCCAACAACGGCAAGGTGCTGGACACCCTGGCCGGCACGCTGGAGTCCGCGTTCTGCGGGAAGCCGGCGAAGTCGCCGAGCGCCTCGGCGGCGAACCGGCGCAACGCGGACCTGGAGGAGTAGCGGAGCCCCGTACTCCGGGAACGGGAGCCCGCGATCTTGGCGGAACGGTCTCGTCCGGGACACTATGCACCGCATGAAGGGTGACCTCTTTTCCAGTGAGCACGTGGTGCAGCCGGCCGTCGAGCCGGGAATGAGCATCGAGAACGCCAAGTGCGTCAAGTACACGGTGAACGGCGAGATGTTCGCCCGGCAGGGCGCGATGATCGCCCACCGCGGGAACCTGCAGTTCGAACGCAAGGGCCAGGGCGTGGGCGGCATGCTCAAGCGCGCGGTCACCGGCGAGGGCCTGCCGCTGATGGCGGTGCGCGGACAGGGCGAGGTCTGGTTCGCGCACGAGGCGCAGAACTGCTTCATCGTCGAGGTGGAGCCCGGTGACCAGTTCACGGTCAACGGCCGCAACGTCCTGTGCTTCGACCCCACGCTGTCGTACGAGATCAGGACCGTGAAGGGTTCGGGCATCGCCGGTGGCGGCCTGTTCAACAGCGTGTTCTCCGGACACGGCCGGCTGGGCCTGGCCTGCGAGGGCAACCCGCTGGTGATACCGGTCTCGGCGCAGCAGCCCGTGTACGTCGACACGGACGCGGTGGTCGGCTGGACCGCGCATCTGCAGACCTCGCTGCACCGCTCCCAGTCGCTCGGCTCGATGCTGCGCGGCGGCTCCGGGGAAGCGGTGCAACTGATGCTCCAGGGGGAGGGGTTCGTCGTGGTGCGGCCGAGCGAGGCCACGCCGCAGAAGGCGCAGCAGCACTGACCCCACGGGGTGATCTGCGCCTCACAGGCAACCCCCGTCGCCGTACCGGCGTCTTTTCCGGCAACAGACCACGCCCTGCCCCTCGGGGGCAGGGCATCTTTCCGAGACGCTATACACACCATGTATACACTCCGTGTATAGAAGGGTACGCATGTACGGCAAGGCTTCCGCCCCGGAGTACCAGGGCTCCCTGACCACCCTGTCCGTGAACGCGTCGCTGGACGACGTGCTGGCCGAGGGCACCGCGCGGCTGCGCGAGGCCGAGCGGTCCGGACACCCCGCCGAAGTGGCCCGTTGCGGGCTCGCCGTGGCGGAGGCGCACCGGCGGCTCGGCCGGATACACGACGCCGACCAGGCTTGGAAGGCCAGTTACCGGGCCGCGAGAGAGGCCGGGGACACCGCCGCGATGGCCTGGGCGCTGTGGAGCGGCGGCACCCTCGCCCGGCAGCGCGGCTCCTTCCCGCTCGCCCGGCGCCTGCTGGGTCTCGCGGCCGAACTCGGCGAGCGGGGCGGCGACATCGTCGTCCGCGGCTACTCCCTGGCCGGGCTCGCCGAGACCGGACGCATCCAGGGCGACTACGCGGCCGTCGGCCGGCTGCACGAGCAGTTGCTGGCCGAGGCCCGGAGGCGCGGGGAGGCCCGGCACACGGTGTGGGCGCTGGAAGGCATCGCACAGATGCACCGCAACACCGGGGAGTACGACCGCGCCCACGCGCTGTTCGAGGAGGCGGCGGAGATAGCCGAGCGCGCCGACGACCGGCGCGGCCATGCCTGGGCGCTGCGCGGACTCGCCGACATCCGGTCGGTGCGCGACGGAGACACCGAGGGGGCACTGGAGCTGCTGGCACGGGCCGAGGCGACCTGCCGGACGATGAACCTCTCCAGCGCGCTCGCCTACAACCACAAGATGCGGGGCAACGTCCTCTACCGCGCCGGGCGTTACCCCGAGGCCCGGGACCTGTACCAGCTGGCCCTGACGGAGTTCCGCGCGATGAACGAGCCGCGCGGCACGGCACTGGCACGGCTCGGCCTGGTCAAGTCACTGGCCCGGCTGGGCCGCGCCCACTCGGAGACCGCGGCCGAACTCGCGGACCTCGCGGCCACGTCGGAACGCATCGGCCTGCGGCACGCGCGGGAGATGGTCGCCCTCGCCCAGGCGGAGTTCGCTCCGGGAGCGAGGACGGTGCGGGCACGGGGCGAGTCCGGCACGGCCGCACAAACCACGCGCCCACGAACGGAGTCCGGGGCAGCGGGAGAACCCGCCCACACACGGGCCGAGTCCCGCACCACCACGAGCACCGCCCGTACGCGGGCAGAATCCCCCACCACCACGAGCACCGCCCGTACTCGGGCAGAATCCCGCACCACCACGAGCACCGCCCGTACGCGGGCCGAGTCCCGCACCGTCACGAGCACCGCCCACGCGCGGGCCGAGTCCCGCACGCCCTCCGACGGCCCCGCACCGCGGACGCGGTCCCGTACGGACGCGGCACCCGCCCCGGCGCAGGCCGAGTCCCGCGTGACCGAGGGGGGTCCGCGGTGACGCTGTCCTCCGCGGCGGCGCCCGCGCCGCCGACCGCGCCCGATGTCCTGCTGCGGTGCCAGGAGCTGGTGCGTCCCGCGCTGCGGGACGCGGTGAAGCGCCTGCATCCGTGGACGGCCGAGATGGCCGCGTACTCCTTCGGCTGGTGCGAAGTCGGGGGCGCGCCCGCGTCCTTGGGCGGTGGCAAGGGCGTGCGGCAGGCGCTCGCGCTGCTCGGCGCCGAGGCGGTGGGCGCGGACGCGCACACCGGTGTGCCCGCGGCGGTCGCGGTGGAGCTGGTGCACGCCTTCTCGCTGCTGCACGACGACATCATGGACGGCGACACGGTCCGGCGCGGACGCCCCGCCGTGTGGCGGGCGTACGGCACGGGCCCGGCGGTCCTCGCCGGTGACGCCCTGTTCGCGCTGGCCGTCGAGAGCCTCGCCGCCGCGCCGGGCGGACCCGGCGCCCTGCGGCTGCTCTCCGCCGCGCTATCCGACCTGGTGCGCGGGCAGGCCGACGACCTGCTGTTCGCCGCACGGCCCTGGGCGGGGCCGCAGCGCGTGACACCCGAGGAGTACCGGGCGATGGCCGAGCGCAAGACGGGCGCTCTGCTGGGGTGCGCCCTCGCCCTCGGGGCCGCGCTGGGCGGCGCCCCCTCCCCCGTGACCGGCGCGCTGGACCGGGCCGGACGGCATCTCGGCATCGCCTTCCAGATGGTCGACGACGTGCTCGGCATCTGGGGCCGTCCCGACGTCACCGGCAAGCCGGTGGGCGGCGACCTGCGGGAGCGCAAGAAGACCTTCCCGGTGCTGGCCGCCCTCCGCTCACCCGCGGCCCGTCACCTGCCCACGCTCCTCGCCTCTCCCGCGCACGCCAGGGAGGCGGCAGCCCTGGTCGAGCGGGCCGGAGGGCGCACGGCCGCGCTGGCCGAGGCCCGCGCGCAGACGGCCGCCGCACGGGCCCTGCTCGCGGGACTGCCCCTGGCCGCGGGAACCGCCGGGGAACTGCTCCTGCTGCTGGACTTCCTGGTGGGCCGCGATCTTTGACCCCGTCCGTTCCGGGGTGCCGCCAAAGGCCCCGGCGCGGCATCGCACCCGGCCGCTTACCGTCGGTTACCCGCAGGTCGCTGCCGGGTCGTGTGCCGCCTTCGCAGACCGTGAGCGCTCCCGGAGGTTGAATAAAAGGCGGAGAGGGGACCGGAGTTGCGCATTCATTGAACATACCCCCGCACGCCCCGCGTACCTCTGGGCAAGACGAGGCAGCGGTTGCAGCGAGGGATGACGATGGTCAAGGCGCACGTCTCCGCACATGAGTTGGTGGCCGGGCGGTACCGGCTGCTGGAGGTCTTCTCCCGTGAGACGAACCGTCTGTGGTGGTACGCGGAGGACGTGACGGCGGGCCGGCCCCGCCTGGTGGCGCAGACCGGCCTGCCGGAGACCGCCGACGCGCAGACCCCGCACCGCGCCGCGGAACGGGTCGTCCGGACCTCCGAGACCATGTGCGTGCTGCGACCGGGCCGGGTCGCCGTCGTCGTGGACGCGGTCGTCGAGGCGGGTTCCCTGTGGACGGCGACGGAGTGGATCGAGGGCACCACCTTGGGGGAACTCCTCGACCAGGAGGGTCCGTTGAGTCCGGAGCGGGCGGCACGGATCGGTCTCGACGTCCTCGACGTGCTTCAGGCCGCGCATGACGAGGGCATCACCCACGGCGAGCTGAGCCCCGGCCAGATCCTCGTCCACGAGTCCGGCCCCGCCGTCGTCGCCGGGTTCGGACTCGCGGGCACAACCCTGGCCCCGAGGATCGCGGCACCGTCGTACGCGTCCCCGGAACAGGCGCGGGACGAGCGCGTCGGGCCGGCCGCCGACCTGTGGGCGCTCGGCGCGATCCTCTACACGATGGTCGAGGGCCGGCCCCCGTTCCGTGACCGCGGACGGCCCGAGGCCACCCTCAGGGCCGTGGACCGGCTGCCGGTGCGCACCCCGCTGCGCGCGGGCCCGCTCACCCAGGCCGTCCGGGGGCTGCTGCGGAAGAACTCCCGGGAGCGGCTGACCCGGCCGGTGGTCCGTGAGGCGCTGACCCGCGCCCTCGACACGGACGCGACGGCTCGGCGGTGTCCCGCGCAGGCCCCCCGGTCGCGCGGCGTGTGGCCGGCCGGACGGTTCGGCGGCCTGGCGCGGAGCAGGCGGGTACGGGCAGGACGGTACGGCGGCCTGGCGCGGAGCAGGCGGGTGCCGGTCGCCGTGGCGGTGCTGGCCGTCGTCACCGTGGCCGTCACCGCCCTGGTCGCCACGCATCTCGGCACCGGCACCACGGCGACGGCCCCGCCGTCCCGCCGGACCGCCACGGCCGCCCCGTCGGCCGGCCGTACGCAGGACGGCGCCACCCCGACCTCCGACGCCCTACCCGGCACCGGCGCGTCCCCCTCCCTGCCGGCCGGATACCGCGTCTACAGCGCTCCCGAAGGCTTCTCGGTGGCGCTGCCCGAGGGCTGGCGGCGGCTGGCCACCGCACGCGCCGCCGACCACGCCTACCGCGTCACCTTCGGCACCGGCGGCGACTCCCCCACCCTCGCCGTCACCTACAGCGAGCGCGTCGGCTCCGATCCCGTCGCCGTGTGGCGGGACGACGTCGAGCCCGGACTGCGGCGGCTCGACGGCTTCCAGCGCATCGGCACCGTACGGGCCACCACCTACCAGGGGCGCGCGGCCGCCGACCTGGAATGGCTGTCGGGCACCGGCGACGGACGGGCGCGCACCTTCGGGCGGGGTTTCCTGCTGGGAGCGGGCCGCGGCTTCTCCCTGCGCTTCACCACCCGGGCGGCGGCCTGGGACGCCGCCGCTGCCCGGCTCGCCCTGAAGACCTTCCTGGGCACCTTCCGCGCGACACGCGGGTGACCTGAGTGCCGGTCTGCCGCGACGCCGACCGGGACACCGGCCCGACCGCGCCGTCAAAGCATCGCCAATGGGGCGATATAGGCTTTCCTGTCTGCACCTGGGCACCCGGGTGCGGGTTCCACCCAGCCATCCCCGCAGGAGAGCCATTCGTGACCCTGGCCATCGACCCGTCCGAGACGTCCGTCCCCGCCGCCGCGCCCCTTTCCGACCTCGTCGCACGCGACGCGCGCGAGTTCGGCGTGTACGCCCGCACCGGTGGCTGGGCCTTCGCGCTGATGGTGGCGCGCAGTGTGCGGCCCGGCGGCCAGCCCGCCGGGGAGACGCCGAAGGTGTCGGCGAAGGAGTTCGCCGAGCTGGCCGGCTGCTCCCCGGAGCGGGTCATGCGCTACTACAAGGCGTGGGACCGGGCCGCCGACGACGCTCTCGTGCCGCACTTCGAGGTCCTCGCCCCCGGCCAGGCCGTGGAGCTGCCGGACGCCGACGTCTGGCTGAGCTACTACGTCTCCCGCAACAGCGCCACCTCCGAGCGCGGCACCGCGATCGCCCAGGCTGCCGAGGCCGAGGGCATCCGCCCCACCAAGGCCCTCGAGGTCGCCGAGAACCCCACCGCGCTGCGCGCCGCGATCCTCGCCGACCCCTCCACCGCGCGGACGGCCCGCGCCGCCCTGCTGGACCGGCTGCGCGAGGACCCCGGCCTCCAGGCCGAGCTGGCGCGGGACGTCGTGCGCACCGACGACCTCAAGAAGGCCGTCGCGACCGAGAGCCGCGCCGCTGACCGGATCGGGTACGTCCGGCAGATCGCCGAGTCCGGGCAGTTCAGGACGCCCGCGGGGCAGACGGTGCAGGCGCCCGTCGAACTGCGCGAGGAGGCCGAACGGCATCTGTCGCTGATCGACGAGCTGGAGGACGGCGAGGAAGCCGGCGAGTGGGCCACCGAGGCCTACGACACCTTGAAGAACCTGGTCGCCGAGACGGTCGAGGCCGACCCCGAACTGCGCGTGCAGGAACGCCGGACGAAGTTCTACAGCAGCCTGCAGAAGGCGACGAAGGCGTTCGAGGAGCTGACCTTCGACGACGCCCAGGACTTCTACGAGGACGACATGGTCCAGCGCCTGGAGGAGCTCCAGCAGGCCATCGGCAGCTGCCTGTCCGCGCTGCGGGGGACCGGCGGCGGCCAGTCACAGGAGTGAGGACGCGGTCCCGGGCGGCGGGGACACCCGGCGCGGACTGAGTAGTGGTACTCATGCCCGGGCCCGTCGGCCGGGACCACGATGGGGTAGCCGGAACACCTACGTGCCCGGCTACCCCTCCGACTCCCGCGGCAAGGAGCCCCGCCATGACAGCAGCGCACCCCGGCCCGCACCCCAGGCCCCGTCCCGCCTCGCGCACCGGGCCACGCCCTGCCTCGGACCCCGGCCCGCGCCGCGCGCCGCGCCGCGTGCCGCCCGTCCTGTTCGCGGGCGTGGCGGCCGTGGGCCTCGCCGTGTCGGCGTGGGACGTACGGGACCGGACGACCTGGTTCCTGGAGACGTTCTGGGCACTGATCGGGCTGCCCCTGGTGGTGCTGCTCTGGCGGCGCTTCCCGCTGACCGGGCTGCTGTGCGGGCTGCTGGCCGCGCACACGCTGGTGCTCGCGGCCGGCGGACACTACACGTACGCGCAGGTACCGGCCGGCGACTGGGTGCGTGACACGTTCGGGCTGTCCCGCAACCCGTACGACCGGTTCGGACACCTGATGCAGGGCTTCGTACCGGCCGTCCTCGTCCGGGAACTGCTCAGCCGCACCTCCCCGTTGCGCGGCAGCCGCTGGCTGGCGCCGCTCACCGTGTGCGCGTGCCTCGCCTTCAGCGCCTTCTTCGAGCTGCTGGAGTGGGCGGCGGCCCTGATCGGCGGCCACGGCGCGGACGCGTTCCTCGCCACCCAGGGCGATGTGTGGGACACCCAGTGGGACATGTTCTGTGCCCTCACCGGGGCGGTACTGTCGCTGCTGCTGCTCAGCAGGGCGCACGACCGCCAACTGGCGGACCTCGCGGCACGGGACGGTGTCCGGCCTTTGCGCGTCTTTCACCCGCACGGGTGATAGGGATCGACGGGCGGCCCGGAATCGTCAAGCAGCGGCCCTAGCGTGACTCCGTGAGCGATCATTCCATAGGCAACTTTCCTTCTTACGACGGCAGTTCGCCGCCCGTCGACCGGCGCGCGTTCCTGCGTGCCGCCGCCGCGCTGGCCGCCGTACCGGTGGCGCTCGCCGCCGATCCGGCACGGGCCGCGGCCGAACTCCCCGGATTCCCGGGAGAGGTGGCGCTGTACCGGTCCGCGTACCGCAACTGGGTGGGCGAGATCACCGCCGACGAGATGTGGGCCTGTGCCCCGGACGGCCCGCAGCAGGTGGCCGGTGTCGTCAACTGGGCGTGGCGCAACGGCTGGCGGGTCCGCGCGCGGGGAAGCTCGCACGGCTGGTCACCGCTGACCGTCACCGCGGGGACGACGGCGGACACGCGGGTCCTGCTGGTCGACACCGCGCCCCATCTGACGGGTCTGGCACTGGAGTCCGCCTCCGAGGTGCGGGCCGGCACCGGTGTCACCCTGGAGGCACTGCTCGGGTTCCTGGAGGAGCACGGGCTGGGCCTCACCGCGACACCCGCCCCCGGTGACCTCACGCTGGGGGGCGCCCTGGCGATCGACGCCCACGGCACGGCCGTTCCGGCCGCCGGGGAACACCCGCCGCCCGGTACGACGTACGGTTCGCTGAGCAACCGGGTGCTGGAGCTGACGGCCGTGGTGTGGGACGACGCCGCGGGCGCCTACGTCCTGCGGACGTTCCGCCGCGAGGAGGCGGACTGTGCGGCGCTCCTCGTCCACCTGGGCCGGTCCTTCGTCACGGAGGTGGTGCTGCGGGTCGGCCCGGACACGGACCTGCGCTGTGTCAGCCGCACCGACATCCCGGCCACCGAACTGTTCGCGGCCCCCGGCTCCGGCGGGCGCAAGTTCGACGGCTTCCTGCGGCGCTCGGGCCGGGTGGAGGCGATCTGGTTCGCGTTCACCGACTTCCCGTGGCTGAAGGAGTGGAGCGTCACCCCGGTCAGGCCGCCCGGCTCGCGGCGCGTCACCGCGCCGTACAACTACCCCTTCTCCGACAGCGTGCCGACCCTGGTGGCCGACCTGGCCGGGCGGCTGGTCGCCGACGCGGCCTGGTATCTGGCGCCGGTCCTCGGCAACGCGCAGCTCGACGCGGCCGAACTGGGGCTGGTGGCCACCCGGTCCGCCGATCTGTGGGGGCCGTCGAAGAACACGCTGCTGTACCTGCGCCCGACGACGCTGCGGGTGACCGCGAACGGGTACGCCGTGCTCACCTCGCGGGCCGGTGTGCAGCGGGTGGTGCACGAGTTCGCCGGACACTACCGCGACCGGCTCGCGGCGTACGCGCGGCAGGGACGCTTCCCCGTCAACGGCTCGGTGGAGATCAGGGTGACCGGCCTCGACGACCCCGCCGACACCGGTGTCGCGGGCGCCCGGGCCCCGCTGCTGTCCGCGCTGCGGCCGAGCGGGACCCGTCCCGAGTGGGACACCGCGGTCTGGCTGGACGTGCTCACGCTGCCGGGAACGCCGTACGCGGAGGTGTTCCTGCGGGAGCTGGAACGGTTCCTGCTCGACACCTACGACGGCGGGTACGCGCTCGCCCGCGTGGAGTGGTCCAAGGGCTGGGCGTACACCGAGGAGGCGGCCTGGGCCGACGCGGAGGTGATGGGCACGACGGTGCCCGACTCCTTCGGTGCCGGGGTGTGGCAGCAGGCGGTCGGGATCCTCGACCGCCTGGACCCGCACCGCGTGTTCGGCAACGCCTTCCTGGACGGCCTCCTGCGCTGACCGCCCCGTCGGCCGGCACCCCTCCCCCGAACGGCGGGCGGCCCGGACACCGGCCGACGCGCCGCGACGGGACCGTGGCGGCGGCGCTCAGTCCCGGGGCGTCAACTGCGCCTGTACGACGGGGCCGTAGAGGTCGGCGATGGTGTCGATGTCCGTCGCGCGCAGGTGCGGCCCGCGGGCGATGCCGTACATCACGCCGAGGCCGATCAGGGCCGCGACGGCGAGTTCGGCACGCGGGCCGGCGTCGGGGCCCGTGAGCCGGGCGGCCAGGCGTTCGGTCACCTGGGCGCGGAAGTTGGCGCGCAGGATGTCGCCCTGGTCGCCGTGCAGGGGCGCGAAGGCGATGCGCAGCAGCGGGTCGGTGCCGCGCTCCCGCTGTGCGGCCAGAACGTGCCGGACCATGTGCCGGCCGAGGCCGGCCAGGGGGGCGTCCAGCAGGTCGTCCGCGTCGGTGTCGAAGGACATGACGCGGGCGAAGAGGGCGTCCTTGTTGCCGAAGTACTTCAGGACCAACGGCGGGCTGACACCGGCACGTTCGGCGACCGCCTTGAGCGTGACGTCGGCCTGCGCCCGCCGGACCAGGAAGTAGCGGGCGGCCTTGAGGATGGCCGCCTTGGTGGCCTCGGCGTCACGGCGGGCGGGGGCGGTGCCACCGGGATCGGCCGCTGTGCGGGCGGAGTCGGCGTCGGCCGGGGTGGTGCCGGGCTGCGGGAAGTCCGTGGCCCGGGGTGCGGGGGCGGCCGGGCGGGGGTCGTGCGGGGTGCTCACGGCGCTCACGCTCCCTCCATCGCGCCGTCGCGGGCGGCCGGAGTGGTGCCCCGGGCGCGCCGAGCGCGCCGGGTGCCGTCGGACGGGGCGTCGCCGGGGATCGACAGGGAGGCCGCGCAGGCCGCGAGGGCGACGGCGCCCGCCATCGCGAAGGCCAGCAGATAGCCGTGCAGGGTGGGCACCGCGATGCCGCCGACGAGGTTGCTGTGGTGCACGAGGACGGCGGCGACGGCGGCGCTGGAGACGGCCTGGCCGACGGTCCTCATCAGGACGTTGACGCCGTTGGCGGAGGCCGTCTGGCCGGCCGGTACGGCGCGCAGGATCAGGGTCGGCAGCGCGGAGTAGGCGAGCGTGGTGCCGCTCGCCACGACCGTCGCACCGAGGATGATCATCCACAGGTCGCGGCTGTCGGCGATGCGCACCGCGTAGCCGCAGGCGATGACCGCGGCGCCCAGGGCGAGGGTGACGCGCGGGCCGCGTGCGGCGGAGATGCGGGCCGACACGGGGGACAGCAGCAGCATGGTCACGCCGCCGGGCAGCAGGCACAGGCCGGTGGCGACGATCGAGAGTCCGAGGCCGTATCCGGTGGCCTTCGGAGCCTGCACCAGCTGGGCGGTGACGAGCGAGTTGGCGTAGAAGGCGAACCCGGTGAGCAGGGCCGCCACATGGGACAGTCCGACCCGCGGCCGGGTCACCAGACGCAGGTCGACCAGCGGCCGCTCGGCCCGCAGCTGCTGCCACCACCACAGGGCGAGGACGACGGCGGCCGCGACGAACAGCCCGAGGACCCGGGGACTCCCCCAGCCCCACTGGCCGCCCTGGGAGACGCCCAGCAGCAGACACACCAGCGCGACGGCCAGACCGAGCGCGCCCAGGACGTCGAAGCGGCCCGGCTCCCGTACGGGCGACTCCCTGACCGCCCACCAGGTGGCCGTCACACCCAGCGCGCCCAGGGCACCGGTCAGCCAGAACATCGTGTGCCAGTCGGCGTACTGCACCACGACGGCGGCGAGCGGCAGGCCGAGGGCGGCGCCGATGCCGACGGTGGAACTCATCAGCGCCACCGCCGACCCCCGGCGCTCCGGCGGGAGTTCGTCGCGCAGGATGCTGATCGACAGCGGGACGACGGAGGCGGCGGCACCCTGCAGCGCGCGGGCCGCGATGAGCACCCCGATGTCGGAGGACAGGGCGCACAGCACGGAGCCGGCGGTCATCAGCGCGAGCGCGGCGATGAGCACCCGGCGCTTGCCGTACATGTCACCGGCCCGGCCGAGCACGGGTGTCAGCACCGCTCCGGAGAGCAGGGTCGCGGTGACCATCCAGGAGACGGCGGCCGCCGACGCCCCGGTCAGCCGGGGCAGGTCCGGCAGGAGCGGGACGACCACGGTCTGCATGACGGCCATGAGGATGCCGCCCGACGCCAGCACGGGGATCGTGAGGCGGTCCCGCAGCCGGGGGGTCGCGCCGGGGGCGCGGGACGGCTCGGGTATCGGGGCGGAGGGGTCCATCGGCGCTCCTGGAACTGCTCGGCGTTGAGGGTGAATCACTATTCACCCTATCGAGTGAATAGTGATTCACCAACATTTCGCGGGCCGGCGCCCCCTAATCCCGGCGGGCCGACGAGCGGGCGTGCAGGGCGCGGGCGGCCCGGGGGCCGAGCCAGCGCTTGAGCCTGCGCAGGGGCTCCAGTTGCCCGGCCGCCTTGTCGAGGCCGTAGTACACCTGCGGCGGGATGTACGGGAGCAGCGGGGAGTGGCGCTGGCCGAGCAGCGCGAACATGCGGTGCGGCGGCAGGTCGATGTAGCGGGGCAGGTTCTCGTACCACTGGGCGCTGTAGCGGGCCGCGCTCTGCACGGAGAGCAGTTCGCTCCTGCGTCGGCTCTCGTAGGCGGTCAGGGCCTCGGGCACGGTGTCGTGCGCGCGCAGGGCGGTGGCCAGGCACATGGCGTCCTCCAGGGCGAGGGTGGTGCCCGCGCCGATGGAGTAGTGGGTGGTGTGGGCGGCGTCGCCGAGCAGAACGACGTTGCCGTGGTGCCAGCTGCTGTTGGTGAGGGTGCGGAAGTTCAGCCACGGGGTGGTGCCGGTGGCCGAGGGGCGGGCGATGAGGGGGTGGCCGTCGAGGACGCCGGCGAAGAGTTTCTCCAGCGTCGCGAGTCCCTCACCCTCGTCCGCACGGTCCAGGCCGAGTCCGGCGAAGGTCGACGGGGCGCACTCGACGACGCAGGTGCTGTGCCCGCCGCTGTAGCCGTAGCCGTAGGCCCAGATCCAGCCGTGCTCGGTCTCGGTGAACGCGAAGGTGAAGGCGTCGAACACCTTGGTGGTGCCGAGCCAGACGTAGTGGTTGCGGCCCGTGGTGATCCGCGTGCCGAAGTGTGCGGAGCGGCGCTCCCGCAGCGCGCTGCGCACCCCGTCGGCGGCGACCACGAGGTCGGCGCCGGCCGGGGGTTCGGTGATCTCGCTCTCGAACTCCAGCCGTACGCCCAGGGTCCGTGCGCGGTCGGCGAGCAGTTCGAGGAGACGGTGGCGGCCGATGCCGTGGCCCTGGTCGCCGTGGTGGCGCGTGGTCAGGTCCCGTACGTGGGCGACGCCGTCGCTCCAGCGGACCGAGTGCTCCTCGATCGCGCTCGCCGACGCGGGGTCGTGGGTCCGGAGCCTGTCGAGCAGCCCCTGCCAGTAGGTGACGCCCCAGCCGTAGGTCGAGCCCTCGGGGTCGCGTTCGTGGACGGTGACGTCATGGGCGGGGTTCTGCCGCTTGAGCAGGATGGCGAGGTACAGACCGGCGGGCCCGCCTCCGACACAGACGACCTTCACTCGCACACCCCTGACGGTTACCTGACGTAGCTGTTCGGCCTCGCAGGGTAGCAGGGGGTGGGTGACACAAAGGCGGGGCCGGCGCACCCGCCCAGGTCCTGTCGTCGAACTCCCGTCGTTCGCCCGGAGGGCGGGCCTCGCGGCGTCAGGTGCGTTCTCTCGGCGTGCCGGGCCCTGGCCCGCGTACTGGATGTACGTGGGTCGGGGCCCGGTGCGGCGAGAGGACGTGCATGGCGTCGCGAGGCAGGCAGGAGTTTGACGACAGGGCCTGGCCCCGCCTTCGTCCGCGCCGCGGGCTTGCGGTCAGCCCTCGGCGGTACGGCACTCCGGGTGGCCCCAGCCCTGCGCGTTCTTGGCGATGGACTCGCCGGCCGCGTAGGAGCGGCCGCAGACGCAGCGGCCGGGGAACTTCGCCTTGAGGGTGCGGGAGGACGGTCCGCCGCCGGTGCCGGCGGACGCCGCGCCGCCGGTACGGCGGGACGGCTTGCGGCGCGCGGCGGAGGACGCCGGGGTGTCGGGCGACGCCGGCGGCTCCGGGGAGCCGAGGGCGCTGCCGGCCGCTTCCTGGACCGAGGCGGCCTGGCTGGCGGCACGGTCGGCGAAGTCGTTCAGCGGGTCGCCGTCGACCTGGTGGGCGGGGACGTAACGGAACTCGACGGACCGGCCGCCGAGAAGTTCGTCGATGCGGACCACCAGCTCCTGGTTGGCGACCGGCTTGCCGGCGGACGTCTTCCAGCCGTTGCGCTTCCAGCCGGGCAGCCAGGTGGTGACGGCCTTCATCGCGTACTGGGAGTCCATCCGGATCTCCAGCGGCACGCCGGGGTCGGTCGCCGCCAGCAGTTGTTCCAGCGCCGTCAGTTCGGCGACGTTGTTGGTGGCCCTGCCGAGCGGGCCGGCCTCCCAGCGGACCGGGGTCCGCTCGTCCTCGGACACCACCCACGCCCAGGCGGCGGGTCCGGGGTTTCCCTTCGAAGCCCCGTCGCACGCGGCCACTACACGTTCAAGCATGGACACGATCATGCCACGGGCGGCGGGCCCGTCCGTCCGGCCGGGTGCCGGTCAGACGTCCCTGGTCTTCGGCATCTCGCCCTCGGTGGTCGTGATGTCGATCACCGAGAAGTTCGCGCCCTGCGGGTCGGTGAGCGCCGCGAACCGTCCGAAGGGGCTGGTCATCGGGCCGAAGCGCAGGACGGCGCCGTGCTCGGTGGCCTGGGCCACGGCCGCGTCGCAGTCGTCGACCGTGTAGTAGACGTTGATGTACGACGGCACCTCGGGCGGGAAGTCGTCGGTCATCCGCATCCGGCCGAGCACGGTTTTCTCACCGATGTCGAACATCCGGAAGTCGACCGCGTCGTCCTCGACGTCCTTCATCCGGTAGGGGAAGACGGCGGAGAAGAAGGCGTCCGTCGCCTCCGGGTCACGGGTGAAGACCTCCGCCCAGCAGTACGCGCCGGGGGTCGCCGTCGCCTCGAAGCCCTCGTGGGCGCCCGGCTGCCAGACACCGAACACGGCGCCGCTGGGCTCGCGGGCCAGGCACATCGTGCCGAAGTCGCCGACCTGCATCGGCTCCATCAGCACGTCGCCGCCGTTCTCCCGGATGCGCTCCGCGGTCGCGGCCGCGTCCGGAGAGGAGAAGTACAGGCACCACTGCGACTGGCCCTCCTGGCCGGGCATCGGCGGGACGACGGCGGCCACCGCCTTGTCGTCCACGAAGACCTGGGTGTAATTGCCGTACTCCGACGACGACTCGCCGAAGGTCCAGCCGAGGACCTCCCCGTAGAACCTCTTGGCACCCTCCAGGTCGGTGAACATCGCGTCGGCCCAGCAGGGCGTTCCTTCGGGTTGCACGGCCATGGTCGGGCCCTCTCGGTCGGGTGGGTTCGCCTTTTCCGCCCCGGGACATCACGCTAGCCATCCCTCGTTCCGCCCGCGCGCCGAAAGGCCGCGGCGTCCGTACACCAGGGCGCGGGAGCGGGGGACCGGCGCGCGATCACGGCGCGGGCGCCGAGTGCCCCCGGCAGCGGGTTTGCGCAACACGGAGATCAAAACCGCCCCTTTCGCGCTGTACCCGCAGCTCACGCGTGCTGTTTGGCTTGGCGCAGCGCACCGGCACCCGGCGCACCACCGACCGATCCGTTCACCGTTGTTCACCTCTGCTGTCCGCCTCTGTGATGGAGGGAAAGTGTCCACACCGGACATCGCCACCGCATCCACCGTCGACGAACCCGAACCAGTCCCCTCGGCCGGCGGGCAGCTCACGAGCCTGAGCACCCGGGCGGCCCGCCGGCTCGCCACCACGACCAAGTCCGAACCGCAGATGCAGGGCATCAGCTCGCGATGGCTGCTGAAGTCGCTGCCCTGGGTGGACGTGCGCGGCGGTACCTACCGGGTCAACCGGCGCCTGCAGCTGCGCACCGGTCGCGGGCGGGTGCATTTCGAGCACAACGGCGCCGACGACATCCGGGTCGTTCCGCAGACGCTGACCGAGCTGCCGATACTGCGCGGTTATCCGGACCTCGAGGTGCTGCGGGAGATCGCCTCCCGCTTCCAGCCCCGGGAGGTGCGGGCCGGACAGGTCCTGTTCGAGGCCGGGCAGCCGGTCACCGAGGCCTACCTGGTGGCGCATGGCCGCTTCACCCGCTACACGTCCGGCAAGTACGGGGAGGAGGAGGTCCTCGGGCTCGTCACGGGCGGCGACCAGATGGGTGACGAGGCGGTCGGGCACTCCGACCCGCTGTGGCTTGCCTCGGTCCGGGCGGAGACCGCGGGCGTGGTGCTGGTGCTGCCCTGGGCGGCCGTGCGGGACCTGACCGACCGCGTGCCCTCCCTCGACGCGCACCTGCGGGCGTACGTCGACCGGCAGGCCAGGCCCATGAACCGCAAGGGCGAGGCGGAGGTCCCCGTCCACGCCGGCCACGTGGGTGAACCGACCCTGCGGGGCGGCTTCGTCGACTACGAACTCGCCCCGCGCGAATACGAGTTGTCGCTCACCCAGACCGTGCTGCGGGTCCACAGCCGGGTCGCCGACCTCTACAACGATCCGATGGACCAGACACAGCAGCAGTTGCGGCTCACGGTCGAGGAGATCCGCGAGCGGCAGGAGTGGGAGCTGGTCAACAACCGGGAGTTCGGGCTGCTCCACAACATCGACCACGGGCAGCGGATCAGCACCCACACCGGACCGCCGACGCCGGACGACATGGACGAGCTGCTGACGATGCGGCGCAGCACCAAGGTGTTCCTCGCGCATCCCAAGGCGATCGCGGCCTTGTTCCGGCAGTGCAACCGGCGCGGCCTGGTGCCGGGTACCGCGAACGTCGACGGGCGCGAGGTGCCGGCCTGGCGCGGTGTGCCGCTCCTGCCGTGCGGCAAGATCCCCGTCGGCGAGGACCACACCAGCAGCATCATCGCGCTGCGCACCGGCGAGGCCGACCAGGGGGTCGTCGGCCTGTACCAGACCGGCATCCCCGAGGAGTACCAACCCGGCCTGAACGTCCGCTTCATGGGCATCGACAGCGCCGCGATCATCAACTACCTCGTCACGGCCTACTACTCGCTGGCCATCCTGGTCCCCGACGCGGCGGGAGTCCTGGAGAACGTCCAGATCGGCCGGACGGCCGAGTGACGGCCTGGAGCACACCATGAGCACACCCACCGACTCCTACACGCTGCCCGGTCCGCCGGACATCGCCCGGAGCCTGCGCCCGCAGCGGCGCACCGGCACGATCCCCGGACTGCACCACCGGCCGGCCGTTCCCGCCGACCCGGTCAAGGCGGCCGAGGTCGACCGCCGGCTGGAGACCTGGGCGCGCGGCCTGGACCTGTTCCCGGAAGCCTGGAAGGGGGACTTCTCGGGCTTCCAGTTCGGGCGGGCCGTCGCACTCCAGCATCCGGGCGCCCTGGACCTGGAACGGCTGACGGTCGCCGGGCAGCTGCTGCTCGCCGAGAACGTCGTCGACTCCTGCTACTGCGAGGAGGACGAGGGCCGGGGCGGGGCGCGGCGCGGGCTCGGCGCCCGGCTGATCATGGCCCAGTCGGCGATCGACCCCTACCACGGCGTGCCGGAACTGGAGGAGGAGTGGCGGGAGGGCATGCGGGCCGACGGCCCCCTGCGCTCGTACCACTTCGCCCTCGCCGACTACGCGGCCTTCGCGACACCGAGCCAGACCGACCGGTTCGTGCACGACATCGCCCGGCTGCACCTGGGCTATCTCGCGGAGGCCGCCTGGGCCGAGACCCGGCATGTGCCGCGGGTGTGGGAGTACCTGGTCATGCGGCAGTTCAACAACTTCCGTCCCTGTCTGTCGATCGTCGACGCGGTGGACGGCTACGAGCTGCCCGAACAGGTCTACGCCCGCCCCGAGATCCAGCGGATCACCGCCCTGGCCTGCAACGCCACCACCATCGTCAACGACCTGTACTCCTTCACCAAGGAGCTGGCCAGCGACCCCGACCACCTCAACCTGCCCCAGGTCGTCGCGGCCAACGAGCGCCGCGGACTGAAGGCCGCCTATCTGAAGTCCGTCGAGATCCACAACCGGATCATGGAGGCCTTCGAGGAGGAGTCGGCCCTTCTGTCCGCCGGCTCGCCGCTCGTCGAGCGCTACGCCCAGGGGCTCGCCGCCTGGGTGTCGGGCAACCACGAGTGGCACGCCACCAACACCCACCGCTACCACCTGCCCGACTACTGGTGACCGCCCCTACGGGCAACCGTCACCCGCTCTTCCGGAAACACCGTCATCTGCGCAACGAGGAGTCACCCTTGACGACCGCCCCCGTCGCCCGGACCGTACCGGCCGCCGTGCCGGCCCAGTCCACCTACCAGAACCGCGTCGCGGAGTACTGGAACGCCGAGGAGAACCCGGTCAACCTCGAACTCGGGAAGCTCGACGACCTCTACCACCACCACTACGGCATCGGAGCGGCCGACCGGACGGTCCTCGACGACCCCGACCCGGACCGCCGCAGGGACCGCGTCACGGCCGAACTGCACCGACTGGAGCACGCCCAGGCCGAGTTGCTCGCGGCCCACCTCGGGCCCCTCTCCCCCGCCGACCGGGTCTTCGACGCCGGCTGCGGGCGCGGCGGCGGCAGCGTCACCGCGCACCTGCGCTACGGCTGCCACGCCGACGGTGTCACCATCTCCGCCAAACAGGCCGACTTCGCCAACGAGCAGGCGCGCGCCCGCGGCATCGACGGCAAGGTCCGCTACCACCACCGCAACATGCTCGACACCGGCTTCACGACGGGCGCGTACGCGGCGTCGTGGAACAACGAGTCGACCATGTACGTCGAGCTGGACCTGCTCTTCGCCGAGCACGCCCGGCTGCTGCGCCGCGGCGGGCGGTACGTGACGATCACCGGCTGCTACAACAACACCTACGGGCAGGCCTCGCGCGAGGTGTCGCTGATCAACGCGCACTACATCTGCGACATCCATCCGCGCTCGGAGTACTTCAAGGCGATGGCCCGCAACCGCCTGGTGCCGGTCCACGTGGAGGATCTGACGGAGGCGACGATCCCCTACTGGGAACTGCGCAAGGAGGCGGACCACCTGGTCACGGGCATCGAGGACGCGTTCCTCGACGCGTACCGCAACGGCAGCTTCCAGTATCTGCTCATCGTGGCCGACCGGGTCTGACCCCGGCCGCCGGTAGCGGGGCGGTGTCGCCGGACACCGCCCCGCTGTCCGTTGTCCGCTCGACAGGACCGGCGCCGGGGCCTTGGATGGGGGCTCATGTGTGCGGTGAGGATGCGCGAGGACGAGATCACGATCGAGGTCCCGCTGGTCGAGCGGCTGATCGCCGGGCAGTTCCCGGCATGGGCGTCGCTCCCGGTACGGCGTCTGGCGTCGTCGGGCACCGAGAACGCGATGTTCCGGCTCGGACCCGACCTGGTGGTGCGGCTGCCGAGGTACCCGGGGGCGGTGGCCGACGTGACGCACGAACAGCGCTGGCTGCCCCGGCTCGGCCCCCGGCTGCCCCTCGCCACGCCCGAACCGGTGGGTCTCGGCGAGCCGGGCGAGGGCTTCCCCTGGCCCTGGTCGGTGTACCGCTGGCTGGACGGCGGCAACCCGGTGGCGGGCAGCGTCGGGCGACCGGAGCGGCTGGCCCGGGAGCTGGGCGCGTTCGTCGCCGCCCTGCGCCGGATCGACGCGGGGGACGGGCCGCCGGCGCACCGGGGTGTGCCGCTCGCGACCCGGGACGCCCCGACCCGCGCGGCCCTCGCCGAACTGGGCGGCCGGATCGACACGGCCTCGGTGACGCGCTTGTGGGAACGTGCGCTGCATGCCCCCGCGCACGCCGGTGCGGCCGCCTGGGCGCACGGTGACCTGTCCCCCGGGAACGTGCTCGTCGCCGGGGAACGGCTCACCGCGGTGATCGACTTCGGGTGCGCCGGGGTGGGCGATCCCGCCGTGGACCTGATCGTGGCCTGGAATCTGCTGCCCGCGGGGGTCCGTGGCGTCTTCCGCGAGGCGGTGGGCGCCGACGACGCCGAGTGGGCGCGCGGGCGGGGCTGGGCACTGTCGATCGCGCTGATCGCGCTCCCGTACTACTGGCACACCAACCCCGCGCTGGCGGAGAACTCCCGGCACGTGATCACCGAGATCCTGGCCGAGGCGGCGTAGCGGCCCGGTTGCCTGGCGTCGTGGCGGCCCACCGGTATGGCTGCGGGCGCGGACACGAGCGGGACCGGGGACCGGTTCCGGCTACGCGCCCGCGTGGGCCTTCTCCAGCTCGGCGATGTCGAGCTTGCCCATGCCCAGCATGGCGCGGGTGGTGCGGGACGCCTTCTCCGGGTCCGGGTCCTGCATCAAGTCGGCCAGCCGGTCGGGGACGACCTGCCAGGAGACGCCGTACTTGTCCTTGAGCCAGCCGCAGGGGCCGCCCTCGCCGCCGTCCTCGGTGAGCCTGTTCCAGTAGTAGTCGATCTCCTCCTGGTCGGCGCAGAGGATCTGCAAGGAGATCGCCTCGTTGAACGTGAACTGGGGGCCGCCGTTGAGGGCGATGAACTTCTGGCCGTTCGCCGTGAACTCCACGACCAGCACGGAGCCCGCCGGCCCCGGACCGGCGTCGGTGTAGCGGCTGACGCGGCCGATGCCGGAGTTCTTGAAGACGGAGACGTAGTGGTGGGCGGCCTCCTCGGCCTGGCCGTCGAACCAGAGACACGTGGTGAATCCCTCGGTGGGCATGAGCACCTCCTGGAGCGTGAACGCGGTCAACAGTGTCGACCGGTCCGCCCCGCGGAACTCATCGCCGCCCGGCCGATCCATCCCCATGGCGCAACGACGATGACGCAACGCCGATCCGTGCCGGCGCCTCCCCCCACACCGAACCCCGTCACCCCCGGCACGGTCCGTAGGGGGAGGAGAGTCCCTGGCATGGGGTCTCAGACAGTGCCCTCGTCCGGCTTGTCGAGGAGAGCCAGTTCCTCTTCGGTCAGGCGCAGGCTTCCGGCGGCGATGTTCTCCGCGAGGTGTGCCGGGTTCGTGGTGCCGGGTATGGCCAGCACGTGCGGACCGCGGTGGAGGGTCCAGGCGAGCCGTACCTGGGCCGGCGTCGCATGGTGGGCGTCGGCGACGGCGAGGACCCGCGCATCGTCCTCCTGGCCCGCGGCCGCCTCGCGCCGCAGGCCGGAGACCGCGAAGAACGGGACGAAGGCGATGCCCCGCTCCCCGCACAGGTCCACCAGCCCGCTCTTGTCGGCACGGCGCCAACCCAGGCTGTAGGAGTTCTGCACGCAGACCACGGGCGCGATCTTCTGGGCCTCGGCCACGTGCTCAGGCAGGACAGCGGAGAGCCCGAGGTGCCGGATCAGGCCCGCCTCGCGCAGCTCGGCGAGGGCGCCGAAGTGCTCGGCGACCGAGGCCGTGCGGGGGCCTCCGGCGCGCAGGTTCACCACGTCCAGGCAGTCCCGGCCGAGCTGTCGCAGGTTCTCCTCGACCTGGCCACGCAACTGGTCGGGGCGGATCGTGTCGAGCCACTCGCCGGAGGGATCACGCCCCGGGCCGACCTTGGTCACCACGACCACATCGCCGGACCAGGACGAGAGGGCGCGGTTGACGAGTTCGTTCGCGGGCCGCAGCGGTGAGAAGTAGAAGGCGGCCGTGTCGATGTGGTTGACCCCTTGCTCGAACGCGCTGTGCAGCAGGCCGACGGCGGCATCGCGGTCGATCGGCGCGCCGTCGGAGTTGCCCATCATGCCGTTGCCCGTCAGCCGCATCGCGCCGTAGCCGATGCGATTCACCTCCAGGTCCCCGAGCTTCCAGGTCCCTGCCGCCGCCGCTGCGCTCACCGTGCTCCTCCACCCGTCGGGTCGTCAGGTCCCGGAGTATGGGACCGTCACGGTGTGCTGCGACAGATCAACGGGCTGGGCAGAACGTCACACCCCCATCGGGAACCAACCATCGCCGCAAAGCCGTTGGACTTACTGAGAGAGCGTCCGTCGGGACGAGCGCGTTGGAGGAGGCCCGATCCGGTCTCGAAGCCGCGAAGGAGGCCGACCGGGACCTGGCCAGAGCTTTGAACCAATGCGACCGAGTCAGCGACTCACGCCCGGGTCGGAGAGCGGCCGGTCCCCGACCCGAACGGTTTCGTTACTACTGTTCGCGCGCGGCGAGCCGTTCGGCGGTCTCGGTCTTGACCGTCTCGTGCAGCTCGTCCGACGTGAAGCCGAGGTTGCGCAGGATCTGCGCGGCCGGGCTCTCCTCGGCACGGATCAGGCCCAGCAGCGTGTGCTCCGTGCCGACCCAGTCGTGGCCGAGGTCGTCCGCAGCGCGGCGTGCCTGTTCGATGGCCTCCTTGCTCTCCGGCCGGAACGCGATGTGCCCCCGCAGTGCCTTCGCCCCGGCCGGCGGCAGCACTTCCTCGATCGCTTCGCGGACGCGTTGCGCCGACTCGGCCTTCGCCACCAGCACCTCGTACGCCAGGCCCCGCGGTTCGCCCAGCAGGCCGAGCAGCATGTGTTCGGTGCCGATGAAGTCGTGCTTGTGCGTTCGGGCGGCCTCCTGCGCCAGCACGATGCTGTGCCGGTTCAGGTTGGTGAACCGCTCGAACGGGGCGGGCGCGTGGCGTTGCTGCGCGGCCTGCTTGGACACTCCGATGGCATCGCCGATCTCGGTCCATGACGCACCGGTCTGCTTCGCCTTGCTGACGTAGTGGTCGATGAGCTGGTCACCGAGGTCGGACAGCGTCTGGGCGCGAAGTCGCGCCTCGCTGATGCGGGACAGTTGGTCGGCGTTGGGGAGTTCCTCGTCGAGCCGAGCGATCAGGTCGGCGAGGCTGATGTCGAGTGGGCTCATGCGTCAATCTTAAGTTGACGACCCCCAATCGTCAACTTGTAATTGACGCTTACCTCGCAGGGATGGACGTCAGCGCCACCGGTGTCGCACGCGGCCGACGAGTCGTCAGGCGGCCAGGCACATCCCCTGGTACGGCCTGCCCGTCCCGTACGGCCTGCCGGCGGCGCGCGACGTCGTGCGTGCGGCCGCGCCGGCCTGTCGGGTCAACTCACCCTGGGCCAGTGTCAGCAGGTCGCTCAGGCCCAGGCCGAGGGCGTGGGCGGCGGCGGCCAGGACCTCCGAGGAGGCCTCCTTGCGGCCGCGCTCCACCTCGGACAGGTAGGGCAGTGAGATACGGGCCGCGTCGGCCACCTCCTTGAGCGTGCGCTCCTGTGCCCGTCGCTCACGGCGCAGCGCCTGGCCGACGAGGTCACGCCACAGGGGCTCCCGGGGAGCGTCCTGGCGCACCTCCGGCGCGAACTGGCGGGCGGGTGCCGGGCGCAGGGGAATCACGCGGGCTTCGCTGACGGCCTCGTTGCTCACCTCGTTGCTCACCGTCTCAGCCTAGGGGCCCCGAACTCCCCCGGAAGAGGGCCGGGTTCCGCCCTCAGGGAAATCGGTTGGGATCGAACAGGCATGGGGAGCGGAGTTCCGGGTAGCCGGGGAACACCCGGCCCGTAAGGACCGGGCGTCGTACGGGGGCCGCACCGGCTGACGTCGAGCCGTGACTGACAGGGGAGAGGGAATGACTACCGCCGCCGGGATCCGGCTGGAAGCAAAGACAGTCGACAGCACCGCACGGGACGCCGGCGGCGGAGGAGATCTGCCGGGCATCGCGGATCCGGCATCCGTCGCCCCGCGTGACGCGCGGGCGCTGTCCCGCCAGTTCTTCCGCCGGCTGACCGAGGTGGAGGAGGGCACTCCCGAGTACCAGTACGCGCGCAACACCCTCATCGAGATGAACATGTCCCTCGTGCGATTCGCGGCCGGACGGTTCCGGGGCCGCGGCGACGACATGGAGGACATCGTCCAGACCGGCATGATCGGCCTGATCAAGGCCATCGACCGGTTCGAGCTGTCGCGCGAGGTCGAGTTCACCTCCTTCGCGCTGCCGTACATCATGGGCGAGATCAAGCGGTTCTTCCGGGACACCACCTGGGCCGTCCACGTGCCGCGCCGGCTGCAGGAACTGCGCGTGGAACTGGCCAAGGCCCGCGAGGAGCTGTCCAGCAGGCTGGACCGCAACCCGACGGTCGCCGAACTCGCCACGCTCATGGACATCACCGAGAACCAGGTCGTCGAGGCCCAGCTCGCCTCCAACGGCTACACCTCCGCCTCCCTGGACGCCGCGCTCACCGGGGACGGCCCCGAGGACGGCGAGGCGGTCCTCGCGGACTTCATCGGCGTCGAGGAGGAGGGGCTGCGGCTCGTGGAGGACATTCACGCGCTCGCCCCGCTGATGGCCGAACTCAGCCCCCGGGACCGGAAGATCATCCATCTGCGGTTCGTGGAGGAGGCCACCCAGGCGGAGATCGGGGAACGGCTCGGCTGCTCCCAGATGCACGTCTCCCGGCTGATCAAGCGGATCATCACGCGTCTGCGCAAGGGAATGCTGGGCGAACTGGGCTGCGCCTGAGCCCTGAAGAACTGAAGGCCCGAAGGGACGGAGAAGACCCGAAGGGGCGGGAAGGGGCGGGCCGGCACGACCGGTCCGCCCCGGCGGTCCCCCTACGGCGACCCCCGCCCTCTACGGCGGTCCCCGCCTCCCGATGGCTCGCGCCCCGCCCTCGGGTGCGCGCTCACTGCTCCAGGACGACCCGGGCGCACACCCGCTTGCCCACGGGCACGCGCTCCACGGTGAGTTCGGAGGCGAGCGCGTGCACGATCTCCAGTCCGTGCCGCCCTATCCGTGCGGGATCCCTCGGGTAGCGGTGCGGCAGCGCGACGCTGCTGTCGTACACGGACACGCTGACCGAGCTGTCCGTGCCCTCCAGTTCCAGGATGTACGGGCCGTTGCTGTGCCGGTCGGCGTTGGTGACCAGCTCGCTGACGACGAGCAGCAGCTCACCGTCCGCCCGGCCGTCGATCATGGCGCACCACTCGGTCCGCAACTGCTCCAGGAAGCGGGCCGCGAAGGCCCGCGCCTCGGCGATGCATCCGGATTCCCCGGAGTAGTGCGCAGCGCGGCGCAGTGGCTCCACGGGTACGTCGAAACCAGTCGGCATCACTGCCCCGCCCAGCTGTTCGGTCATGCCTGTCTCTCTCGGCACCTAGGCCCGTCCGGTTGTCTGTCGCACCCATCCTCGTACCCCGACCCGGGCCGACCAGTCCCCCCTGACGTTCGCCCACCGCGCAAGGTGGCGATCGTCACGGTGACCGACCTGATGGCGGGCCCGGGCCGGCCCGCCGTTGCACGTGTCACGTGTCAGGCGACGGG